>NZ_JBXWKI010000003.1:0-302036 GCF_058190535.1 Serratia sp. CoH_134_PS_4 | reverse complement strand
CTGCAGACTCATAAAGCGGCTCAAATAGCTGATGATGTGCGGAATGCGGAAAATCATGGTGCTGGTGTTACCGTCCTGATAGCGTTTGCCATCGACTTCCAGCCACAGATTCAGGCTGTGGGGATCGGCAATTTCGTCGGCCGTCACCAGCCAGGGGCCTGTGGGGCCAAAAGTGTCGCACCCTTTCCCCTTGTCCCAGGTACCGCCGCGTTCAATCTGGAATTCACGCTCAGAAACGTCGTTAATCACACAGTAACCAGCAACGTGGCGCATCGCGTCCTGCTCGCTGATATAGCGTCCGCCCTGGCCGATAATCACGCCCAGTTCCACTTCCCAGTCGGTCTTTAGCGAGTCGCGCGGGATTTGCACTTCATCGTTCGGCCCGACCACCGCGCTGGTCCATTTGTTGAACACCACGGGTTCAGACGGGATCGCCGCGCCGGTCTCCGCGGCGTGATCGGCGTAGTTCAGGCCGATGCAGATAAACTTGCCGATGCTGCCGACGCAGGGGCCAAGCCGCGGCTGACCTTCGACTCGCGGCAATTGGTTGATGTCCAGCATGCGCAGCTTGTCGAGCGCGGCTGGCAGCAACGCCTCACCGCTCAGGTCGGCAATATGCTGCGAAAGGTCGCGGATCTGTCCGTCTGCATCCAATATCCCTGGGCGTTCCTGCCCCGGTGCCCCATAGCGTAAAAGTTTCATTCAATCCTCTCCAAGAAAGTGGAGGTCTGGGTCAGCGGGCGTCGTGAACGTACACGGCGTAGATGAGGAGTCCGAGTACTGCCCAAGCGTGAAATGACAGGCGCAACGGCCCGATCGCCCATTCCTCAGTTGCTCCAGCCACCGTCAATAATCTGCACCGTACCTGTGGTGTAGGAACTGGCGTCAGAAGCCAGATACAGCGCCAGCTGGGCTATCTCGCCGGTGGTGCCGATGCGGCCAATCGGTTGGCGGGCAACAAATGCCTGATACACCTCTTCTTCGCTGCGCCCCTGCTCGCGTGCCTGCTCGGCAATTCGTTGACGCAACGACGGCGACTCTACCGTTCCGGGGCAAATGGCATTGCAACGAATACCCTGCGTGACGTAATCCGCCGCGACGGAGCGCGTCAGGCCGATCACGGCAGCTTTGGTCGCGCTGTAGGCAAAGCGGTTCGGCACCCCTTTCACACTGGAGGCAACTGAAGACATGTTGATAATCGAGCCGTTTTTGCGCGCCAACATGCCGGGCAAAAAGGCGCGGATCATGCGGAACATCGCCGTCACATTAAGATCGACGGCGAATGCCCACTGTTCTTCACTGCATTCCAGGATCGAACCGCTGTGCACCACGCCCGCACAGTTGAATAACACGTCGATCGGCCCGAGCGTTTCTGCCGCTGCGGCGATCGCCGCCGGATCGGTCACGTTCAGGGTCATCGGCTGAATGCCGGGCAATCCCTGTAGTTGCTCGGTGTTGATATCGGTGGCAATGACATCAGCGCCTGCCTCGGCAAAAAGCCTGGCGGTGCTCAAGCCAATGCCCTGCCCAGCTGCGGTGATCAGCACGCGTTTTCCGGTTAAATTCATTTTCGCTCCCTTGGCTTAAAGGTCTAATGGTCAGGCCACTAAAGGCGATTAAAGGTCAGGCCTTTAACATGACAAAAGACGCTGTTCGCGTTATGGTTTGGTGATAATGTTATAAGACTCGTTTAAAACAGCATTTTGATTAACCAACTTTTTACACTTGATTAACCATTACTCAAGCAGCTTGACTAATAATTGTGCGCTGAATCACTTTTACCCGAACAGCCTAAGGTAATATATGCCGATCACAAGACTGGAAAACCCAAGGATTTACAGGCAGATAGCCGACCAATTGAAACGGCTTATCGATAATAATGAATTTCCTCCCGGCAGCCGCCTGCCCTCCGAACGGGATCTGGCCCAGCAATTACAGGTCAGCCGTGCTTCCGTCCGTGAGGCGCTGATTGCGCTGGAAGTGATTGGGCTGGTGGATGTCAAAGTCGGCAATGGGGTGATTGTCCGGGCCCAAACGCCGGTGATGGCGTCGCAAGAACCGGTCATGGCGCAAGCCGGGCGCGATCAGTGGGCGGAAATCGATGATGAGTTGAATATCGAGCTGGATTTTAACGCCGAGCTGCCGCCATTCTCCCTGTTGCAAACCCGCCTGTTGATCGAGCCAGAAACCGCCGCGTTGGCGGCACGCCATGCCACCGATCAAGAACTGGCGGGCATCCGCGAGGCCTACGAGCAAAACTGTCGCGACAACCGCGCGGGATCGGCCACCCACCCCGGCGATCGGCTATTTCATATTCGTATCGCCCAGGCCAGCGGTAACCCGGCTTATGCCTTTATCATCGGCCATCTGCTCGGCCACCGTTACGGAAGCATGTTCCGCGTGCTGCAACGCCACTACACGCCTGACGATATGCCACACCGTTCCGAGCAAGAACACCGGGAGATTCTGGCGGCGATTGAAGCCCGTGACGTACGCGGAGCGCGCAAGGCAATGAAAGCCCATCTGGATGAAGTCATCGCCATTTTCACCCGCGCGCAGTAGACCCATCAGGCGTCATCGGGGCGGTGATAAATTATTTATCAAACCGCTCTTTTTTCCACATGCAGCCAAGGCCGAGGCACATTACACTGACAGCAGACAAGACCGGGCTATGCCACGGTTTGGGCCTTTCTCTGCTGCCTTTTTAAATGGATAACGACCGTTGAAGAACTCTTTCTCCACTTCATTGCTGGCGCTGTGCCTGTGTGCCGCGCCGCTGGCTGCGCAGGCCGCCGCCCCGCAACTGGCTTCGCAAATCGTCGACCAGTATGCCGAACATATTTTCTACAACAGCGGTGCCACCGGTATGGCGCTGGTGGTGATCGACGGGAATCAGGTGGTTAACCGCAGCTTTGGTGACACCAAACCCGGGAATAACCTGCGCCCACGGCCGGATTCACTGATCCGCATCGCCTCGATCACCAAGCTGATGACCAGTGAAGTCATGGTCAAGATGGCGGCAGAAGGCCGGGTTAAGCTCAATGATCCCTTGCGTAAATATGCCCCGCAGGGCGCTTACGTGCCGGCGTATAATACGCGCCAACCTATCACGCTGCTGAACCTGGCAACCCACACCAGCGCACTGCCGCGCGAACAGCCGGGCAAGAAGCCGCCAAAAACGCCCGTCTTTACCTGGCCGACCAAAGCGCAACGCTGGCAATGGTTGGAGCATGCCAACGTCACCGTGCCACCGGGCGTACGTGCGTCTTATTCCAACCTGGCGTATGACCTGCTGGCCGATGCACTGTCACGGGCGGCGGGCAAACCCTATAGCGCGCTGTTGAAGGAAAAAATCACCGCGCCGCTCGGCATGGTAGACACCACCCTCACCCCAAGTGCCGAACAGTGTTCACGCCTGATGGTGGCCTCGGCCGGGCCGAGCGCCTGCCGCGACACGACGGCGGCAGGCGGCAGCGGTGGTGTTTACTCTACCCCACGCGACATGCAGCGCTGGATGCAACAGTTCCTTACCTCTAACGTCTCAGGTTCACGCAAATCGACCGCCGCCAGCGAGCAAACCATGTACTTCCAGCGTAACGATCTGGTCTCGCTGAAAGGGATGGACGTACCGGGCGAAGCCAGCGCACTGGGTCTGGGTTGGGTGTATATGGCACCGAACGGTGAGCTGCCGGGGATTATTCAGAAAACGGGCGGTGGCGGCGGCTTTATTACCTATATGGCAATGATTCCGCAGAAAAATGTCGGCGTATTTGTGGTGGTCACTCGCTCAGAACTGAGCAAATTCACCAACATGAGCGACCCGGTTAACCGTCTGGTGGGCGAGTTAGCCGCCAACAAAAGCTAAGTTTAAGGGGGCAGCTTGCCGCTGCCCCCCGTTAATCTCAGGCTAAACTCATCTCGTGCATGACCGGATGGAAGTTACGCTTGAAGTAGATCAAACCGTTCCCTGCCGCACTTACCACGATCTGGCGGATCTGCACCAGATATACCTGATGGGTGCCAATACTCTGGATCTGCTCGATCTCGCCTTCCAGGCTCGCCAACGTATTACGCAACACCGGTTGGCCCAACGCACCATTTTGCCACGCATCCAGTCGGAAGCGCTCCTCCATGCTCACCTCCGTCATACCGGCAAAGTGGCGCGCCATCAGCTCTTGTTCGTGGTTCAACACGTTGACGCACAGCCGCTGATTCGCCTGGAAAACCGGGTTCATCGCGCTATTGCGGTTGATACACACCAGCAGCGTCGGCGGTGTATCCGTGACCGAGCACACCGCAGTGGCGGTGATACCACAGCGCCCTGCCGGACCATTGGTCGTCACGATATTTACCGCCGCTGACAGGCTGGCCATCGCGTCGCGAAACAGCAGACGGTGTTCATTTTCCTGAGACATACAAACCTCCTACCGGATCACTTAAGCAGTTTATCCAGTTGATTAATATCATCATTGTTATGCAGATGCGGTACTTTCCAGCCGTGCTGGTCGTAGTCGGACAGGCATTTGTCGACCATTTCCATCATCTTGCCCATGGTGCCGGATCCTTGCGCATGGCGCAGGCATTGCAGGCGGATCTCATCTTGGCTGCCGGCATAGTTGATCTCATACAACTCGTGACGACCGCCGAATTCACTGCCGATCGCGTCCCACATCAATTTGAGGATCTTGATACGTTCAACATGATCCATGCCGTCAGATCCACGCACATAGCGTGACAGATACTTGTCGATCTCTGGGTTGTTCATGTCACGGACACTCGACGGCAGGTAGATCAAACCGCTGGTAACGTTCTTTTCGATGATGTTCTTCACCTTGGCATAGGCCATCGGCGCCATCACGCGATAGGTCTGAATCGCGGCGGAATCTGGCAAATAAGCGCCGTTTTCCCACTTGGTGGCTTCAGCGCACATGGCATCGCTCAACGACCAGAACAGATTACGCCAGGCAACCACTTCGCCGAGATCGGCCTGCACGCCGCGGAACTCAAGCACCCCGGTACAAGACAGGCTTTTTTGCAGCAGTGCGGTAATGAAGTCCATCTTCACCGCCAAGCGTACGCACGCCTGTAACGGGAATAGCCGGGCAAAACCACCTTCGGTACTCCAACGGCGGCAACGATCGAAATCACGGTAGATCAGGACGTTTTCCCACGGGATCAACACATGATCCATAATCAGGATCGCATCGTTCTCATCAAAACGGCTCGATAGCGGGTAATCAAACGGTGATCCCGTGGCACCTGCGACCAATTCATAAGAAGCACGAGAGATCAGCTTCACCCCTTCAGCGTCCATCGGTGCGACAAACATCAGTGCGAAGTCCGGGTTATCGCCCATCACCTGCGCGGAGCCAAAGCCGATAAAGTTGTAGTGCGTCAACGCCGAGTTGGTCGCCACCACTTTGGCACCGCTGACAATGATGCCGGCGTCCGTCTCTTTCTCCACCTTAATGAACACGTCTTTCACTTCGTTGACCGGCTTGTGACGATCAATAGGCGGGTTGACGATAGCGTGGTTAAAGTACAGGCCGGTTTCCTGGATGCGTTTGTACCAATGGCGGGCGTTGTCGGCAAACTGACCATAAAACTCGGGATTGGCGCCCAGTGCGCAGCCAAACGCCGCTTTGTAATCTGGGGTACGCCCCATCCAACCGTAGCTCTGGCGCGACCAGTCGGCGATAGCATCGCGCTGTTGGCGCATCTCTTCAGGGCTGCGGGCGTAGCGGAAGAATTTGTGCGTGTAACCGCCGTTGCCGGTATCGGTATTCCAGCACAGGCGATCCTGACCGATCGGATCGTGCAATGCGTCATACAGTTGGCCGACTGACGCCGCCGCGTTACGGAACGCCGGATGAGTGGTAACATCTTTCACTCGCTCGCCATAAATGTAGATTTCACGGCCATCCTGCAAACTTTTCAGGTATTCGGCACCGGTGAACGGGCGTTTGCTGTCAGCACGAAAGTCTTCTGGTTTCATTCGTTGTCTTCCTCGTAATCGGCATTTTATGGGCCGTGTATTCGGCCACTTGTTAAAATAATGTTTTCTTTTGGTTGCTTAATTGAAGCTCCCAACGCCGATTTCGAGAAGAGACTTTTGCGGCAATCGCGGGTACTTTTCAGGTGGGTTTGCCGCTTTCGCGGCAAACTGTGATCCAGGCCGTATCCGGCCGTTACGAAAGGGAATGTTGTGCAGCGCGGTAACTTGAGGGAGAGCACCCTTCCAGCCGGTTGAAAAAACGCGCGAAATAGGCGGGATCCTTAAAGCCGAGGCTATAAGCGGTTTCATGCACCGTGCAGGCGCTGAACAGCAGCATCCGCTTGGCTTCACGCAATACGCGATCAAATATCAGCCGCTTGGGGGGCTGATTGGCAAAGCGCCGGCACAGATCGTTCAACCGTGATTCAGTCACCCCCAGCGCCTGAGCGTAGTCCGGTACCGGCAGGTGATCGCGGAAACGTTCATCGACCATCTTGTTGAAACGCTGGAACAACTTGAGCTCGCCGCGCACGCCGCTGGTCGCGGAATCCTCCAGTGCGGCATTGCGTAGCAACAGGGTCAATACCGCCTGCGCGAGCAGCGCCAGCGTCTGCTCGCGGCCGGCCAACCTTTGGCTGAACTCACGGCGAATCAGCGCCCAGTAATGGCTGAGCGCCGTTAATTCCTGCGGTGCGTCTGCCATCGACAAACAGATACCTGGCATATCCAATGCCAGATTGCTGCCGGGGTACAAGCGCTCCAGCAGCGGCCATATCAGCTCTTGACGCACCGTCAGTACGTGGCCGTCGCTGTCCGGTTCAGTAAAGAACGCGTGCGGTACCGAGGGCGGCGTCAGGATAAACAGCGGGGCCTGCACCGAATAGTGCTGGCTGTCCAACTGCAACTCAATCTTACCGGTCTCCAGGAAATGTACCTGGAAGAAACGGTCATGCCAGTGCACCTGCATATCGCGGCCAAAAAATGCCGCCAGCCCGGCGAAGGTTTCGTAGTGCACTTCATCCGTGGCGTAACGCGCATCGTATTCTTTGCAGATATCGATATTGGCGATAAAACCGGTACTTTTCTGCATTATTGTCCTCACTCTCCCCGAAAACGGGTTGAGCGTGCTCAACCCCTACAGGTGTTCGGTAGGGGCCCAGCATGCTGGGCCCGTCCATTACGGCGTGGCCCGTGGGCGCGAGCCCTGCATTGGGATACGCCAGACAAGTAACGCACCGATGATCAACAATGCCGAAACGAAGTACAGCCCAGAGTTAAAGCTCCCGGTCAGATCCTTAAACCAGCCGATCAACAACGGACTGACCGCCGATCCAATATTGCCGGTGGCGTTGATCACCGCGATCCCAATCGCCCGCGCCTCCAGACTGATCGATTGATCCGGCGTGGTCCAGAAGATCGCCATGGCGGTGAAGGACCCCACCGATGCCATCACGATCCCCAGCAATTGGATCATGCTGTGATCGGTCGCCGAAGCCAGCAACCAACCGGCCGCGGCAAACAGATACGGCAGTGCCGTATGGTGTTTTCGCTCCTGCAATCGATCCGATCGTTTACTCCACCAAATCATCCCGGCAATGGTACAGATCTGCGGGATCGCCGCCAGAATACCGATCACAATGTTGCTGCTGCCCTGGTTAAAGCTCTGCAAGATCTGTGGCGTCCAGATGTTGATGGCGCTCAGCGTATTGGTCAGGCAGAAATAGGCCAGCGTATACATCAGCACAATTGGCGTGAACACTTCCCGCCACAGGCTGCGCTGCTGCATCGCCCGGTGGCTACCTGGCCCGTTAGGCTGCACCAGTTGCAGCTTGTCGGCATCCATCATCGCTTTCAGACTGCTTTTTTCTTCATCGGTCAGCCATTTGGCTTTGGCCGGGGTATCGTCCAGATAGAACCACACCACCACACCCAGCAGCACTGAAGGAATCCCCTCCAACAGGAACAGCCATTGCCAACCCTTAAGGTTCATCAAGCCGTCCAGCGCCAAAATATAGCCGGATACCAGTGAACCGATCGCCATCGTGACCGGCATGGCGATCATAAACAGCGCGTTGGCACGGGCGCGGTAAAACGCCGGGAACCAATAGGTGAGATAAACCAAAATACCCGGCAGAAAACCGGCTTCGGTGATGCCGACGATCATCCGTAGCACATACAAGCTGGTCGGCCCGGTGGCAAACAGGGTGCAGGTTGAGGCGATCCCCCACAGCACCATGATGGTGGCGATCCAGCGCCGTGCCCCCACGATCCCCAGCATAATGTTGCTCGGAATACCAAAAATCACATAGGTGACGTAGAACAAGGTCGCTGCCAAACCAAACATGGTCGAGCTGAGGCCAAGATCCTTACCCATCGTCAGCCCGGCGAAACCGATATTGATGCGGTCGAGGAAAGAGAAAACAAACAGCACAAACAGGAAAATAATCAGTCGCCGAAATAACTTTTTAATCACCGATTGCTCGGCGGCGGTTAACGCTTTATGTTGCTGCGCCGGGTTAGCCGGTGGCAGCGAATCGACGTTGCTCATGGTGTCTCCAATAAGATTGCACCTATACCTTTATCTTTCACATCGCAGGGGTGTTGCCTGCAGCGTGAAATCTATTGGGTATACAACCTAATAAACGCTCGGGGATTGCACGGGGGCTTGCGCGTGTTTAAAGCGGCCTGCCAGCGTTTCCGCTGCCCGCGCCAGCAGAGTGGTATCCACTCCCACCGCGACAAACAGTGCGCCGGACGCCAGATAATGCTGCGCCAGTTCCGGATTCGCCGTCAAAATGCCCGGTGCCTTGCCGGCTGCGCTGATACGCGCAAGGGCGTCGTCGATGGTGCGCTGCACCTCCGGCTGCTGCGGATTACCGGCAAACCCCATATCTGCACTCAAATCCGCCGGGCCGATGAATACCCCGTCGACCCCGTCGACCTGCAGGATCTCGTCCAGATTTTTCACCGCCTCACGCGTTTCGATCTGCACTAACACGCACATCTGCGCGTCAGCCTGTTGCAGATAATCCGGCACCCGATTCCAGCGCGATGCACGCGCCAACGCACTGCCAACACCGCGTATACCGCTCGGTGGATAACGCGTGGCTCGCACCGCATCACGCGCCTGTTCGGCGTTTTGAATCATCGGGATCAGCAGCGTTTGCGCGCCAATATCCAGCAGTTGCTTAATCATCACCGCGTCATTCCACGCCGGGCGGACCACCGGCTGGCTCGGGTAAGGTGCGATCGCCTGCAACTGGCCCAGCACCGTTTGCACGTTGTTAGGCGCGTGCTCACCGTCGATCAACAGCCAATCGAAGCCAGAGCCGGCCAACAGTTCTGCGCTGTAACTGCTGCATAACCCCAGCCAGAGGCCAATCTGTGGGCGCTTTTCCTGCAACGCCTTCTTAAAAGAGTTGGTTAACATCGCATTCTCCCTGATTAACGGGCGCAGCCAGCAGCGCCCGGACACGCTTAAGGTTCGGCCAGCCGAACCCGCTGATTACACAAATCGGCAGCTAATGCAGCCCATCGGGCCATAATCCGCATGGAAGGTATCACCGCGCCGGGCGGCGACCGGCCGGGTGAAGGAACCGCCAAGGATCACCTGTCCCGCTTCCAGCTCCACGTCATACGGGAACAGCTTGTTGGCCAACCAAGCGACGCCATTGGCCGGATGGTTCAGCACCGCCGCCGCGACGCCAGACTCTTCGATGACGCCATTGCGGTACAACAACGCACTGATCCAACGTAGATCCAGTGCATCCGGTTTGATCGGTCTGCCTCCCATCACCACACCGGCGTTGGCGGCGTTGTCAGAAATGGTGTCGAATACCTTGCGGGGACGCTGCGTTTCGGGATCGACGTTGTGGCTGCGTGCATCGATGATCTCCAGCGCCGGAATGATGTAATCAGTGGCGTTATAGACATCAAACAATGTGCAATTTGGCCCGCGCAGAGGCTTGGCCAGCACAAACGCCAGCTCAACCTCAACCCGTGGCACGATAAAACGATCGATGGGAATGTCGCTACCATCATTGAAAAACATGTCATCGAGCAAGGCACCGAAATCCGGTTCCGTAATCTGCGAACTGACCTGCATAGCACGCGACGTCAGGCCGATCTTATGGCCCTTTAATGTGCGGCCTTCTGCAACCTTTAGCGCCACCCACTGCCGCTGAATGGCGTAAGCGTCCTCAATGGTGATCTCGGGATGATCCAGTGATAACGCGCGGATCTGTTCACGGCTCTGCTCCGCCTGATGCAAACGCTGCACGGCACGGCTAACCAGTTCTTTATCCAACATTGACGGCCCCTTACTCTTTGCGGAATAGCGCGTGGACATTGTTTTGTTTGTAGTTCAACACCGGATCCAGCTCTTCCATGGTGAAGGACAGCGCCAAATAGCGGCTGGCCATCAGCGCAGCAAAGTGCTCGGTGATCAGCGCGAACAACATTTCCCCTACCTGTTCACGACTTTCCAGGCTGCGGCCATGACCAATCTTCAGCGTCATATGCACGAAGGCGTAATCCTGCTTGCCGTCAGCCATCTGCCAGGTATCCAGCCAAATAGCGCGGCTGCGCACCCCGGCCAACGGGAAAATGCCGGTGTCCGCCAGTGCCTGGTTGACCTTGGCGAACAGCGTGGGCAAATCCGCCTCACGGCGGATATTGTCGGTACATTCAGCGTAAAAATGGGGCATGGCGACTCCTCAGGCTTCGGCTGGCAGCGGGAACACGGCATTAACCTGCCCGGTGCCGGAACTGGCGAACAGCGGCGTAACGAACTCCACCTTGCCGTCATATTTATCCCACCCCAGCAAGCCGAGCAGCATCACGGTGTCATGCATGTTGCCTTCGCCGTAGCAGTAATCGGCGTACTCCGGCAGCATTTCGCAAAACTCGCGGAAGCGCCCTTCCTCCCACAGCTTGACGACCCGTTCGTCCATTTGCTGGTCGAACTGACGCGTGTAACTGTTCATGCCTTCTTCAGCGCGCTGGTCGTCAATAAAACGGTGAGAAAGCGACCCGCTGGCCAGTACCGCCACCGTGCCATCGTATTTATCAATCGCGGTTTTGATCGCTTCACCCAAACGGCGGCTGTCGGCAAAGTCATGCACGGTGCAGAACGCAGAGATCGATATCACCTTGAAATGCTTATCGCTGTTCATATAGCGCATCGGCACCAGCGTGCCGTATTCCAGCTTCAGGCTTGGGATCTCATGCGCTTTGGCGCGCACTCCGAGTGCGCAGGCTTCGGCGGCAATCAACTGACCCAACGGAGGATTACCTTCGTATTCGTAGGTCATGTCGCGGATGAAGTGCGGCAGTTCATTACTGGTGTAGAGCCCCTCGAAGTGCGGGCTGCAATTGATGTGATATGCGCTGTTCACAAGCCAGTGGGTGTCGAACACAATAATGGTGTCGACACCCATTTCACGGCAGCGCGCGCTGATCTCTTTGTGACCGTCGATCGCCGACTGGCGGCAACCAAAGTTTTTTCCAGGAATTTCCGACAGATACATCGATGGAACATGTGTAATCTTGGCGGCTAACGCTAACTTACCCATACAACCTCACATGAAACAAAAATGATTCCGTGAAACAGTGCCGGGGCGGACTTAAACGCCCCAACGTGGGATCGGGTGATCACCCATGGAAATACACACGTTCTTCATCTCGGCAAACACTTCGAAGCTGTATTCCCCGCCTTCTCGGCCGGTGCCGGACGATTTCACGCCGCCAAAGGGCTGGCGCAAATCACGTACGTTTTGGGTGTTAACGAAAACCATACCCGCTTCAATATTGCGGGCCAGACGCAGCACCTTGCTCACATCCTGCGTCCAGATATACGACGCCAGGCCGTACTCCACGTCGTTGGCCATACGCAGGCCGTCTTCTTCTGATTTGAACGGCAGCAGGCAGGCCACTGGCCCAAAAATCTCCTCCTGCGCGATGCGCATACGGTTATCGACATCAGCCAGCACCGTCGGGCGCAGGAAGTTGCCGTGGCTCAAGCCAGCCGGTTTGTCCGGGCCGCCTGCCAGCAGGGTGGCGCCCTCTTCCAGCCCAAGGCGAATATAGCCAGAGACTTTTTCCCAGTGCTGCGGGCTGATCAGCGCCCCCACCTGGGTGTTGGGATCCTGCGGATCACCCACGCGCAGGCGGTTGGCACGCTCGGCGAAGCGTTTGACGAATTCCGGATAAATGCTCTCTTGAATGAAGATGCGCGAACCGGCCGTGCAGCGTTCACCATTGATCGAGAAAATGGTAAACAGCGCAGCATCCAGGGCACGTTCGATGTCCGCATCTTCAAAAATCAGCACCGGCGACTTGCCGCCCAGCTCCATGGAAAACTTCTTCAGCCCTGCGCTTTCAATAATGCGTCGACCGGTGGCGGTACCGCCGGTAAAGGACACGGCACGCACATCTTTATGGCGTACCAAGGCATCCCCGGCAGTCGCACCGTAGCCCTGCACCACATTGAGCACCCCGGCCGGGATACCCGCTTCCAGCGCCAGTTCCCCCAGACGATCGGCGGTCAGCGGCGACAGCTCGGACATTTTCAGCACTGCGGTGTTGCCCAATGCCAGGCAGGGCGCAGTTTTCCAGGTGGCCGTCATGAATGGCACGTTCCACGGCGAAACAAGCGCACACACCCCCACCGGCTGGATCAACGTGTAGTTGAGCATCTTGTCGTCCACCGGATAGGTGCGACCATTCATCTGCTGGCAGATCTCGGCGAAAAACTCAAAGTTGTGCGATGCGCGTGGAATCAACACGTTTTTGGTTTGGTGGATAGGCAGACCGGTATCGGCGGTTTCCATCTCCGCTATCTGCGGGACATTCTCGTCGATCAATTCACCCAAGCGACGCATCAGGCGTGCGCGCTCTTTCATTGGCGTATTGGCCCATTTCGGGAAAGCCTCTTTGGCGGCGGCCACCGCCTGATCGATCTCCAACTGCCCGCCAGACGCCACTTCTGCCAGCACCTCGCCGTTGGCCGGGTTGGTGGTGGTGAAATACGCTTTGCTGGCTACATTCTTACCGTTAATCCAATGGTTGATGGTTTTCATCGCAGGCTTTCCTCGTAATCTTTTTCACTGATGATGTGGTTAACCAAACGGCCAATGCCCTCGATCTCCACCACCACTTCGTCACCCGGCAACACGTCAGCCAGCCCTTTCGGCGTGCCGGTGGCGATCATGTCGCCCGGCTGCAGCGTCATAAATTCGCTCAGGTAACTGATCAGGTACGGAATATCGAAAATCATATCGGCGGTGCTGCCGCGCTGGCGCAGCTCGCCGTTGACGTAGGTGCTGAGCGCCAGGCGGTGCGGATCGGCAATATCGTCACGATCCACGATGTACGGCCCAATCGGCGTCAACGTGTCGCGGCTTTTTACCCGCAGATTCGGGCGGTAGTAGTTTTCCAGGTAATCGCGAATGGCGTAGTCGTTGCACAGGGTGTAACCCGCGACATAGTCCATGGCGTTTTCACGGCTGACATTGCGCGCAGTCTTGCCGATCACCGCCACCAGCTCGGCTTCGTAGTGCATATACTCGACGTCAGCCGGGCGCACCGACACCTGGCGGTGCCCGGTCAGGGTGTTTGGCGCTTTCAGGAACACCAAGGGTTCTTCCGGTGCCTTGAACTCCAGCTCGCTGGCGTGATCGGCGTAGTTCAGACCCAGCGCGAACACCGTGCCCTGTGCAGGCGGCAACCACTCGGCCTCCAGCTCGTTCAGAACGCTGCCGTCCGGCAGGGTAACGCGTAATTGTTCATCGACGCTGACGTTAACAATGTTGCCGTGATGGCGAATACGGGCGTGTCTCATGATGCTTCTCCTGCCTGCGTCACACGGTTAGTCAAGGTCGGCAGGCCGGCTGCGCGTACCCTGACTTCATCCCCCGGCATGATCTCCACACGTTGGTGTGGTGTGCCGATCAATACCGCGTCACCCGGCTGCAAGGTAATAAAATCGCTGATGGCCGCAATCAGCTCCGGCACCGAACGCACCAGATCGGCCGTTGACCAACGATCCCGCTCCACGCCATTGATTTCGGTGATGATTTCCAGCTTTGCCGAGGTCGCCAACTGGCCGATATCGCCTAACGGACAAAAGCCGTCGCGGCATTTCGCTTTGATTGCCGGCCGATAGAAGCTGCTTTCCGGCAGGCTGATGTCATTGGCCAGGGCATAACCGGCCAGATAATCAGCCACACGCTCGGCCGGCACCTTACGCGCGGTGTCGCCGATCACTACCGCCAAGGTTGCGCCGCTCTGTACCTGTTCACCGGCAGGAAACGGGATCGCCCCGCCGTTGGCGAGGTGGGTATTACGCGGCTTGATAAACCACACCGGGGTCTTCGGCGGGGTTTTATAAGGTAGCTCATGGAATGCCTGATCCCAGGCGTCAATTTGGCTGCGGTGGTTTAGCGCGACGGAAAATACGGTGCCTTTCATGCAAACTCCTTTCAATGACAGAACATGACAACCGGCATTCATTAATATGTTAATGATTACTTTTATACGCTGTTCAGCTTTTACGCAACGCGGGAGGGTTGATTTGTGATCGTGATAACAAAATATTCACAACCAGTGAACATTAGCGTGATTATTCAACGCATTAATCATTTTTAGGCGATTTTTCCACCCACAGGTACGTTTTCGCTTTATCCGGTAAGGTAAACTTGGCTACTATTAAGTTATTAATAAATCCAGGCAGTACATTGCGTTCTCTGCGATCGGTGCCGGAATAACAAACACCTTGATAGCAAAGGCTAAACCTATGCATGAATCCTTAACTATTGCCCTGCTGCAGGCACGTGAAACCGCCATGGGGTTTTTCCGCCCAATCCTGAAAAGCCATAATCTGACGGAACAGCAGTGGCGCATCATTCGCGTGCTGGCCAATAGCCGCTCCATTGAGTTCCATGAACTGGCGGCGGAAACCTGTATCTTGCGTCCCAGCCTGACCGGCATCTTGTCGCGTATGGAGCGCGATAAGCTGATTTTCCGCCTGAAGCCGGTTAACGATCAGCGCAAGCTCTACGTTTCACTGACCCAGCAAGGCCAAGAGTTGTATGAGGTGGCACGTCATCAGGTCGAACAGGGGTACGGTGAGATCGAAGCCGCATTCTCGCAGCAGAAGATGGACCAACTAATGGCACTGCTGGACGAGCTGATCACTCTGGGGGATAAATTGCCCGCCAACGTAACCGCCCATCCCACAAAGAAATGATCCTCCCGGCTATCATCCTCAATGAATTGGCGTTGCCGCTTGGCGGGCGGTAGGGGCGCTGCGTGCTGCGCCCTGTTAGCCGGTCCGAATATATTCGCCCCTGCGGTGAGCGTAGGCAGCCAACAACGCTGCAACTTCAGGCAAGAAGAGGATGGGCCTCGGGTAATAATGCGCCGCCATCCACCACCAGCGTCTGCCCGGTAATATAGGCCGCCGCCGGTGAGGCCAGGAACACCATCGCCGCAGCAATGTCTTCAGGTTCCCCCAGCCGCCCGAGTGGCACTGCGGCGGCAATGGCCTGATTGACCGTGGCACCACCCAGGTTGGCCATCGCCGGTGTGCGGATCATCCCCGGCTCCACGCCGTTCACCCGCACGCCTGCCTCTGCCAGCTCCAGCGCTGCCGCGCGAATAAAACCGTTAACCCCGGCCTTGGAGGCGGCATAATGCGCCAACCCCGGATAAGCCACCCGTGGGCCCGTCACCGATGAGGTCACCAGAATGCTACCGCCGCCCTGGCGCTGCATCCAGGGTAACGCCGCCTGCGCCAGAAAGAACGGAGCCATCAGATTGACGCTCAGCGTGCGTTGCAACAGCTCAGCATCGATTTCGGCAAACGGCGTCAGCGGGAAATACGCCGCATTGTGGATCACGACGTCCAGCCGCTGATAACGTTGCCCCACTGCCGCCACCCATTCTGCAATCTGCCCAGGGTCCGCCAAATCGCAGGCCATCGCCTGCACCTGCCAGCCCTGCTGTTGCAGCGTCTCAGCCGCTGCTTGTGCCTTTTGTCGCTGCAGATCCGCCATCACTACCGTCGCACCCAACTGGGCAAAAGCGCTGACAATCGCCAGCCCAATGCCCTGTGCACCGCCGGTTACCAGCACGACCTTGCCGCTGAAGGCATCGTCCGCATACGTCGTCTTCATCGGCTTATCCCCGTGGATGGCGGGTCGTATTGAGCACTTGCGCATGGGCACCCACCGCAAAATTGCTTAGCGCACTGAAATCGCTGCCCTGATAACCGAGGATCTTGCCGTCAGTTCGCATCCCTTGCAGATCGATCATTACCACCCCTAACGTTGGTACGATTTTCTCGCGCCAGACGAACAAGTAGAGTTTTTCAGCTACTTTCACGTAGTGGCAGCGATCGACATCCGCCAACCCTTTCTCCACACCGTCCAGACACTGCCAGGCGTAGAAATTGTCGTTCAGGTAGATATGTTCGTAACGTTCTGTCGGGCTATAGGTGTACATATTGCGCATACCGATCAACTCGTCGGTGAAATGCGGCGGTGTAACCTTGGCATCATCCAAGGTACCAAATTGGAACTCGACGTTGACCGCCGTTAACGGCAGCCCCTGCTCAACGCGGCTGAAGGCATCCAGACGGGTTTGCTCCTCACTCGGCAACTGGCCGTACACCGCAGTGAAATTGCCCTGGTTGCGATCGCACACCAGCGTGATACTGGCGTTATCCTGTGCGGGATCGAGACAATCGATAAACAAAATGCCGGGACGAATGCTGGTAGCCCGATAAGCAATGCCCCGGTACTCGCCCCAGCTCAGCGTCTGCTCGTCCACAAAATGACAGCTCAGCATTTCCCCGTCGGTAAAGCGCAATACCAGCGTGCTGCCGCTCAGTCCGTGCTGTTGCTCCAGCGTATTGCTGTGTGGGGCAAAACCTTCCGCCAACGCGCCAACCTGAATAAATACCGCTTCTGAACTCATTTGATGCTCCTTAAAGAGAAGTGAAAGCCAATGTCGGTACGTCAACAATGGTTGAACCGCCGTCCGCCACAAGTGCCGCGCCGGTAATGATTGACGCTTCCGCCGAACAGAGAAAACGACAGATGCCGGCAATTTCTTCGGCGCTGGCCGGGCGGCGCAGCGGCACGTCACGGCAGACATGCTGGTAGGCCTGTTCCAGCGTAAGTTGGTGCGCTGCCATCAACGGCTGCATTTCTTCATCCGCCATCGGTGTCGTGACCCACCCCGGGCAGACGGCATTGGCACGCACGCCTTGTGGGCCATAATCGCGGGCGATGGATCGCATCAGCCCGATCAACGCGTGTTTGGCGGTGACATAGCCGCAGACCTCCGGCCCGGCGGCCAGCGAGGCGATAGACGCGACAAACAACAGATTACCGCCGGTTTTAACCAGCTCCGGCAGGCAAGCACGGGCGCTGGCAAACGCACTATTGAGATTGCTGTCCAGCGCGTGGCGCCAGTGGTCATCGCTCATCTCGGTAATGCGCCCCAACCCCATGCCGCCCGCGCTTCCTATCAGGCAGTCGATGCGCCCAGCCTGCTGCAAAATGGCCGGCAGCAGCACGGTTTTCCAACAGTCCCCGCTGGACGCGTCGCCCACTAAAGCCTGTGCGCCAATGTCGTCTGCCAGCGCCATCAGGGGTTCACGACGACGGCCGATGATGAACACGCGGTCGCCGTTGCCCGCCAGCAATCGGGCACAGGCGGCGCCAACACCGGTGCCACCACCGGTAATCACTACGACTCTACTCATCCAGTTTCTCCATCAATTGGCCGATCATCAGCAAACTGCTCAACAGCAGCCGCCGCTGTTCCGGCTCCAGCCGCAGATAGCGGCGACCTGCCGGCAACCGGCTGACCACTTCCGAAGCGGCAAAATGCTCGATCTCCAACCGCCAACGGCCAGCGACCGCCGTCAGTTGAATACGACGAAAATCAAGCTGTTCCAGCGTTTGACCTATTTGCGGATAACGCTGCAGGGCAGCAATCACCTGTTGCGCCACGGCATCTTCTCGGCGGGTGCGGTACACCACGCCGCGTCGACGTAGCCAACCCCCTGCGGTGATACGTAGCGTCAGCGGCGCCTTCAGCGTGCAATCACCCTGCAACAGAAAACGGTGGCTGACGATATGCGCCATAAACAACGCGCTAACCTGTTCGCTGATGTCGATCACCGGCCCCTGCGGCAAGGTCAGGCGCAGCAAACAGGGCGACAGACGCTCACAGGCATAAGGTTGCAGGTTGTTTGCCAGGCGGCTCAGGGTTACCCCAGGCTGATAGCCGGCTGGCGCGCGCTGCCAAAGGCGGTTAAGTGAGGGAAGTAAGCCGATCAAACTGCGCCTCCTCGTTTTCTGCTTTCGCGAAGGCAGTTTCCAGCACCTGTTCAACCGGCACGGGCTTGAACGGGTTAACCTTCTGCACGCACAGGGTCCAGAACAGCGCATAGGCCGCAGTCAGGCCAATCATGATGCTGAAAGGAATGTAGACGGCGCGTGGGTTCATACCCGGCGGGGTGATATAGATAATCGCCAGCACGATGCCCACACTGGAAATGATTTGTGGCAGCGGGAACCACGGCGATTTATATGCGCGTGGCAAGTCTGGACGACGAATACGCAGGATCACCACCGAACAGGTCACCAGCAGGTAAGCCACGCCCCAGGCGCAGACCGCTGCCAGCACCAAGGGGATAATGCGATCGAGATTGCCCTGAATGGCAAAGGCGTGAATACAGGGGATCAGCACCGCCACCACAATCCCCACCACCGGGGTTTTAAAACGCGGGTGCAGATAGGCGAAGATACGCGGCAGTGCGCCGTCCAGCGCCATGCCGTAAAGAATGCGCGGTACCGCCGCCATCAGCGTATTAATGGTGGCCGCGCCGGCCAGCAACAGCCCGACGCCCAGCCAGTATTTGCCGAACTCCCCCATTACCTGGCCAGCAAAGGCCGGGATCGCCATCGGCGTATCCAGCAGGTGAACGCCATTGGCGGCATCCACGACCACGTTTTCCACCTGATGACTGAGTGCCGCACCGTATAGCGCCATGCAAACCGCCACGCCGCACAACCCCAGCGACATTGCACGCGGGATCACACTGGCGGAACGTTTGATCTCCGGCGCCATCGGCGTGACCAACTCACAGCCGACGAACATGAACATCGCCATGCCAATCAGGCTAAATACCGCGAACGGATCGCTTAGGCTCAACGTGCTGCCAAACCAGCCTTCCAGAGGAACCGCATGCGGCGACAGCAGCCCGGCAATGCCAAAGATCACCAGCGTGCTCCACATCGCGAAGGTCAGCACGATTTCCGCTTTGCCGAACGCCTCAATACCGAATGCGTTAAGCAACCCGAACACAATCACCAACCCAACCCCCACCATCCAGGACGCATTATGGGTTTCCATCAGGGTGTTAAGGTGTTCAAAATTCACCAGCGCCATAATGCCGGACAGAATGGTTTCTGCAGTACCGGCAAAGATATGCACGATCAGGTAGGCTGACAGCGCGCCGGTGATGGCAAAAAAGCGCCCCATGCCACAGGCGATATAGTCGTATACCGAGCCGGACGTCGGCAATATCGCCGCCGCCTCGGAGAACGTGGTGAGCTGGGCCTGCATCATAATAAAAGCGATCAGCATCGCCAGCGCGAAGGTGTCGCCGCCGATACCAAAACCACTGGTGACAGTGAGGATCACCGGACTGGCCATAATCACCCCGACCGAGCTGGCCAGCGTGGTGGGGAATCCGACCTTACCCCGCTCAAGGTGGGCGTGAAGCCGCGACGACAGGTTCATGGTTATTTCCTCTTATAGTTTTATCGTTTTGCCCTGATGGTGCATTTGCAGGTTTTACGTCGCCAGTGGCGGCAATATCACTATAGAGAGGAATCGAAAATGCTGACTATCGTCCTAAAGGACGAGAGGGGCTCAAGCTGTGCTGCCGCTCACAGCACTGCGCCATTGCATGGCGCCCTGGGGGCTACGCGGGTAAGCACGCAGCGGCTCAAGCAGCGCAGAAAAGAAGGCGTAATAGCCCGCACACAGCCGGTTATAGCGATCCGCACCGATGTGCGCCGGGCAGCCGCCCTGGCAGACAGTTTTCACGCTGCAGCTCTGGCATTCGCGGCGCAGGCTTTTGACCCTGCCGAAGTCCATGGCCGTTGCCGCCGATACCGCGTCCGCGAAGGGCGTATGTTGATCGAAATGCCCCAGATAATGCTGCGCGTCCATCAGATGATCGCAGGCGTAGAGCCGACCATCCGGCTCCATCACCAAATTGCCGCCGCAGCGTTCGGCATGCACGCAGCTGGGGCTGACCTGGGTGAAGTACTGCGCGTAAACATGTTCGATGTTCATCACAAACACCTTGCCCCAATGCCCCTGTGCGCGCCAGCGACGGTAAATCGCTAGCATAAAGCGCCCCCAGTTGGCGGCGCTCAATCCGTAGCCGGCATCCGGGGCGTCGCCTTCCAGCATCAGGGGCTGAAATTGCAGGTAACGTGCACCGAGCGCAACAAAATGGTCGTACATCGCCTGCGCTCGATCCACCACACCGTCATGCACCACCACCAGCAGGTTGAACGCGATGTGATGCTGATGCAGCAGCGCAATACCGCGCAGCGCATCGTCATAGCTACTGCCACCCCGCTTATCCGGACGGTGTGCGTCCTGGATCTGCCGGTCGCCGTCAAGGCTGACGCCAATAATGAAATCATGCTGTTTGAACCACCGGCACCAGGCGGCGTTCAGCAACGTGCCGTTGGTCTGAAGACTGTTGCTGATCCTAACGCCCGGTGGCGCATATTTTTGTTGCAGCGCCAGCGCTCGCTTGTAAAAACCGATACCTGCCAGCAACGGCTCGCCCCCCTGCCAAACAAAGTTGATCTCGCGGCTGTAGCGCGGCTGGGCGGCGATATAGCGACGGATAAAATCCTCCAGCAGCCCGTCGTCCATTTTTTGCGGTCGCTCGCCCTGTCGCTGCGGGTAATAGCAATAGTTGCAGGCCAGATTACAACCAGCCCCGATAGGTTTGACCAACAGATGGAAAGGCACCGCGGCACGCGGTTCGACGGCAACCGGGATCTGCTGCGCGCGCAGCTGAGTCAGGTTCATTCTGCCGCCTGCGGCAAGGGCTTATGGGTAATGGGATCGAGGCCAATATAGTTGCCGGTTTTGCCGTCCACCCCAAGGTAATCAATCGCTTCGCCTTTGGCTTCTATCACCATGCCTTTGTCAGCGTACTCCTGGTATTCCTTACTCAGCTGCTTAACCCGCTCGGGGTTGGCGGCAGCCACATCCTGTGTTTCGAGGGGATCGTCCTGCAGATTGAACAGCCCCCAGGGTGCCATTTGCGCCGTCGGCCCGGCTTTCACCAGCCGTCGCAGCTTCCAGATGCCATCCACGTAGGCGGCCTGATTGTGCAGCTCAACGCCGTAGGTTGAGCGCGGCACGCTGTCGGCATCGCCGCTGAAATACCGCTTGAAGCTGACGCCAACCATCGGCAACGTCGGTTTTCCCTTCAGTTGCTTACGGGCATCAATACCGGCGTAGTCGTACAGCGTCGGTGCGATGTCATACACCGCCATGGGCGTTTTATCGATGCCGCCCCGGCCTTTTAACTGCGGCGCAGAGATGATGAAATCAGTATTGATCCCCCCCTGCGCGCTGGTGGTTTTATGGTAGTTAGCGTACGGCGCATTGCTGACGTTAGCCCAGTGTGGGCCGTAAGAGATAAAGGACCCTTTGCGGCCAATATTGGCGTAACTGTTATCAAACTGCTGCCAATACTCCGGCTTAGATCCGTAGTAAAAGCCGCTGGCCGGGTTAGCGCCATTGTCGGTGGCAAAAATGATCACCGTGTTTTTATCACGCCCGGTCTGTTTTAGCGTCCTTAGCACCCCACCGACCTGATCGTCCATATAGGCGATCATCGCCGCATACACCTGCATGGTTTTTGCCGCGTATTTCTGTTGCTCCGGCGTCATGTCCTGCCAGGCTTTATCGAGCGCCAACGTCGGCATGGGCGTGTTATCAGAAATGATCCCCAATGCCTTCAGCCGCTGAATGCGTTGCTGATAGGCCTGCTGGTAACCAGCATCATACTTGCCGTCAAATTTTGCGATCCAGTCGTCCGGTGCCTGCAAGGGATCGTGCGGTGCGGTGAAAGCCAGGTAGGCGAAGATAGGCTTATCCTTCGGCGTATCGCTGATCCACTGCGCCATTTGGGTAGCGTAGGCCTTGCTGGAATAGAAATCCTGTGGCAGCGAGACGCGCTTGCCGTTCAGGGTGTAGAAAGTATGGAAGGCTTCGACCGTGCCCAGCGGTTTTGCATCGTCGAAATGGCTGGTACCGCCCCCCATAAAAGCAAAAGCGCGTTCGAAACCGCGATCGGTCGGTTTCGCCCCCTCGGCATAGCCCAGGTGCCATTTACCCGCCATCATGGTGGCATAGCCAGCGTCCCGGAAACGTTCAGGCATCGTGGTCACCCGGTCGGTCAGGCGCATTTCGTAACCCGGCTGCGCCGCCGTACTTTCGTACCACCACATGCCACCCATGCCGGCCTGTTGGTTGGTGTTGCCCGTCATCAGCATCGATCGCGCCGGGGCAGACATCGGCGAAGTATAATACTGGCTCATGCGCACCCCTCGCTCGGCCAGCGCCTGCAGGTTGGGCGTGGGGATCTCACTGCCGAACGGGCTGATGTCGGAATAGCCCATATCATCCACCAGAATGATCAGCACGTTGGGGCGTTCGGCGTCTGCCGCATGTGCTATCCCCGACAATGCGCTACCCAGCGCCACCGCCAGCGTTTTCTTCTTCATCATCACCTCATCCCCTGCATTGTCATTCGGGTTGAACAACCAAACGCCTCAGCCCGAGAAAGGTCATAGTTTTTTCGTCTTATCCTTTTGCCGCCGGCTGCCGTTATCTTCAAGGCATAGCCAGAGCGGTTTTTTGCAGTGTAGGAAGCAATAGAAAAGCCTGGCTATCGTTCTTAAGAACGAGGCGCCGCAACGAAGAAGCCGAGATGTAGCACGCAGAACGCAAAACTGTCCGCGCCACGGAAAGCGCGAAAACCGCTGTAAATTCAGCGGCAAAACGTCATAAATATTTCATTAATGTATTAATGAAACAGGCTAGAAATCGAGTGCAGGCAAGGATGAGGAGCCAAGTGGCATCTTGTTATTTATGTATTTTATTGCAATCAGGCTCACGTTGTTAATATGTTTTTATTGTGTTGCGAAATTGCTACAACTATGCTTGTATCGTTCATATTGTATACAGATGCGCGTACCGTCCCAGTACCAGAATGACATACCCAGTGAATTTAACGTTGCCGCTCATCACGCTGCGGTTTAAAGACGACGGGTAAAGGGAGGAAATGAATCATGCACACTGCACCACCTGATGCCTTTATCACTAGCTGCCTGGCCACCATCGCGCACCTGATCCCGGTGTCCGCTGGGGTATTTTATTTAGTGAATTCCGATCTGCGGCCAGATCACTATATTTTGCATGGCATTTCCGATAAAACCCACCAGCAGTATTTGAACCATTTTCAGCAGATCGATCCGCTCAAACCGGCCAATTTCCACCATCAGGATATCAATATGGTCGGGATGAGCCCGATGGCGATAGCCAATAATCGTCATTATTATCATGATTTTATGCTACCCAATGACATGCGCGACATGACCGAGATTTTTATCCGGCAACGTAAACGCATCGTCGCTGGCGTGTCGCTGATCCGCGATACCCCCTTTACTGAATTGGAGCGTGGTCGCTTGCGGGCGGTCATGCCGTTGATCGAACTGGCGACCCGCGATCTGCTGCCCGAGGGGGAAGCCCAATTACTGACGGCCAAAGAGCAAGAAATCGTGAATATGGTACGCGAAGGAGCCAGCAATAAACGCATTGCGCTGAAATTAGGCATTTCACTTTCAACCGTGAAAACCCACATGCGGAATATATTTGCCAAAACCGACGTGGTAAATCGTACCGAATTAGTCGCCAGCAGCTTTATTGCCCACGGCTAATAAATAAATCGAGTCATAGCAAGGAGTTATAGCGTTGGTCATACAACGCGTTAATTATTCGCCATCCTTGGCGCAGTGCCCGCCTGCCTAAAATCCGGCATCGCGGCTATATCTGATTCAGACTTAACCTGCGGGGATAATTATTATGTCCAGTGATTCCGTTTCTGTGCCCGCTGCCGGGGCGGCTCTCCCCTGCCCGCCACGGCTGTTGACTGCCATTATTATCTTTGCCGCCATTGCGCCGGGCATCCTGATGACAGCCCCAGCGGTAGCGGCGCAATTGGCCAGCCAATGGCACCTCACCCCGGCACAAATCGGGCATTTGTTTTCCACCGAACTGGGCGCAATGAGCCTGGCGACGCTGCCCGCCTGGTGGTGGATTGGGCGCGTTAACTGGCGCCAGATCGCGGCGCTGGCGGCAGCCGTATTTATTGCCGGGAATCTGGCCTCAGCGCTGGTCAGTGATTTTAGCCTGTTATTGGGGCTACGCTTTGTCGCTTCGTTGGCGGGCGGTACGCTGATGATCCTGTGTATCACCTGCGCCGCCGGCACCGCCAACCCCAGCCGAGTCTACGCCCTGTGGGTGCTGGGCCAACTGGTACTGGGAACCGTCGGGCTGCTGGTACTGCCGCCGCTGTTCGCCCATGTTGGCCTGATGGCGGTTTATCTGATCCTGGCAGCCATCATGCTGTGTTGCCTGCCACTGATCCGCGCCTTCCCCAGCGGGTTTCACCCGGCGCAAACCACAACCCAATCCGCAGCGATTCCCTGGATCCGTAAAGCCTTCGCCGTACTGTCCGTGCTGACCTTTTATATCAGCCTGAGCGCAGTCTGGACCTTTATCGGCAGCATCGCCGCCGCTGCCGGGCTTTCGCCGGTCAACAGCGGTCAGGTACTGGCCGCCGCCACGCTGTTTGGCATCGTCGGTGCCGGCGGTGCCGCGTTAATCAGTGCGCGCCGTAGCGGCAATGTACTGATTTGGCTGGGCTACGCGTTGTTGATCGCCGGTATTGGGCTGTTGTTCAGGGAACCCCTATTGCTGCGTTTTGCTGCGGCCGCCGTGCTGTTCAAGTTCACCTGGACCTTTGTACTGCCGTTTATTTTGGCCCGCGTTGCCGGCCTGGATAACAACGGCAAACTCATGAACAACATCAATCTGGTGATTGGCGGTGGTATGGCGATAGGCCCAACGCTGGCCGGTTATCTGATCGAATCTTTCGGCGGCTTCGACGCACTGTTGGTCGGCGCACTGGGCAGTGCGCTGCTGTCGCTGCTGTTGATTTTGTTGGCTTCACAGCGCGTTCGCCGCGCCGTTTAACAGGAGTAAAAAGGTGAAAAGAAAAACCGGTTTCTTGTTTGATGAACGCTGTTTCTGGCACAGCACCGGCCTGCACGCCACCACGCTACCGGTCGGCGGTTGGGTACAACCCCCCTCGGGGGCGGGCCATGCCGAATCGCCGGAAACCAAACGGCGCATGAAAAACCTGATGGACGTGTCAGGTCTGTCGCGCCAGCTCACCCTGCTGAGTGCGGAACTGGCGTCGGATGAAGACCTGCTGCGCATTCATCCGGCCCACTATTTACAACGCTTCAAACAGTTAAGCGACAACGGCGGCGGCATGCTGGGTGAGGAGGCGCCGCTCGGCCCCGGCAGTTACGAGATCGCCAAGTTGTCCGCCGGGCTAGCCTGCGCGGCAGTCGAGGCGGTGCTGCAGGGCGATCTGGACAACGCCTACGCACTGTCACGCCCACCGGGCCACCACTGTCTGCCGGATCAGTCGATGGGCTTTTGCTTTTTGGCCAATATCCCCATAGCCATAGAACGTGCCAAAGCGAAATACGGTCTGGGCAAGGTGGCGGTGCTCGACTGGGACGTTCATCACGGCAATGGTACCCAGCATATCTACTGGCAGCGGGACGACGTGTTAACGCTGTCGCTGCACCAGGATGGTTGCTTCCCTGCAGGATACTCCGGTGAGCAGGATCGCGGGGCCGGTGCGGGCGAAGGCTATAACATCAATATTCCGTTGCTGGCCGGGGCCGGTGACGACGGTTATCTGCATGCCATGCGCCAAATTGTCATTCCGGCACTGGAACAATTCCAACCAGAAATGATCATTGTCGCCTGCGGTTACGATGCTAATGCCCTCGATCCGCTGGCGCGTATGCAGCTGCACAGCGACAGTTTCCGTCACATGACGGCGTTGGTGCAGGATGCCGCCGATCGCCTGTGCGGTGGCAAATTGGTGATGGTACATGAGGGCGGTTATGCCGAATCCTACGTCCCCTTCTGCGGCCTGGCGGTGATGGAAGAGCTCAGCGGTATCCGTACCGAGGTACAGGATCCTCTGCTGGCCTTTATCCAACAACAGCAGCCACGTGAAGCCTTCAACCACTTCCAGCGCCAGGCTATCGATCGCCTGGCACAGCAGTTCATTCGCTAATCGCCTCGGGGCGCAGCATCTTGCGCCCCTACCAATTCCTCGCTTTGCCGCTACGCTCAATAGGGTTTCCGTTTATCCCTACCGATGAGAAAAATAATATGTCTGAACAGAAAATTACCTTTATCAAAGGTGTCCAGGGCGATATCGCGGTACATGATTGGGGCCATGACCGGCCGCGCTTTCTGGCGCTGTTGGTACACGGTTACGGTGAGCATCTCGGTCGCTATCAGTACGTCGCGCGCACGCTGGAGGCGCAAGGTGCGCGAGTCTTTGGCCCCGACCACATTGGCCACGGTTTGTCGCAGGGTGAGCGCGTATTAATTGAAGATTATGACGCCGTCGTCGACGACGTTCACCACGTGGCGGCACATTTCCAGCAACAGCATCCGGGGGTACCCCTGGTGATTATTGGCCATTCCATGGGCGGCATGATCGCCACCCGCTACGTTCAACGCTATGGTGATAACGTGCGTGCGCTGGTGCTTTCCGGCCCGTTGATTGGCGAAAGAACCCAGATTTCCGATCTGCTGAATTTACCGAAGATCCCGGACACGCCACTTGATACCGCGACGCTGTCGCGCGATCCGGCCGTCGGCGTTGCCTACCAGGCCGACCCGCTGGTGTGGCACGGCCCATTCAAACGCCCGACGCTGCATGGTATGCAGCAAATGCTGGCCAAAATCAACGCCGGGCCGGGCTTTGGTGCCTTGCCCACGTTATGGATACACGGTGATGACGACCGGCTGGTGCTCATGGCACAGTCGCAAACCGCCATCAACATGCTGAAGGGCAACGATTTTGAATCTATGGTGAACCCAGGTGGGCGTCATGAGAGCTTTAACGAAACCAACAAAGATCAGATCCTGAGGCGGATCGGCAGTTTTATTGAGCGGGTGCTGGGATAAGCGGTTTCCCCTCTCCTGCAGGAGAGGGGATTACAATAGGATCAGCCTTCGACAATGGCCAGATAGTGTTTTACAAAACGATCGGAGGTGATTTCCCAGCGAACCGGCGTGCCCTTCTCGACAAACCACGAGTCACCAGCCTGGTACTGCACAGATTTACCGGTGTTCTCATCAGTCAGCGTGGCCGTGCCTTCCCATACGGTGGCATGTTCGGCGAACGGGTATTCCATCACGAAGGTGCCGCGCGTACAGCTAAAAATGCCGCAGTTCAGGTTATCGGTTGGCTCACCGAAAATAGTCGCGACGCCCACGTTCGGCTCCCCGGCGATCACCTTGGCACCCAGGTTGCTGACGCTGCCAATTTCCAGCAATTCAGGCAGCGGTTGCTTAAGCAGTAATGGTTTCATGTCTTTCTCCTCTCATAAGAATTAACGGCGGCCTTTCCAGTAGCCGGATGTCTGGTGCCAAACTTTGCCGGCAGTGGTCATCACCCGCCGCAGTTTGTCCTTGCCGAAGATATTGACGTGCGGAATCGAACTCATCAGATCGTAACGATCCGATCCTTCGCTCATGCCCTCCGCCAGCACCTTGCAGACGATATGACTCGGCGTGACGCCAAAGCCGGAGTAACCCTGTACGTAGAACACGTTATCGTGCTGTGGCAAGGTACCAATCTGCGGGAACAGGTTGGCGCTACAGCACAGCGGGCCGCCCCAGGCCAGGTCGATTTTGACGTCATGCAGATAGGGGAACACCTTCAACATCAGATTACGGTTCCAGGCTTTGAGATCTGCCGGAATGTATTCGATCAACCGGGTCGCACTGCCGAACAGCAGCCGGTTTTCATTGGTCACCCGGTAGTAGTCGATCACCGGGCGAATATCGCTGTAGGCGCCGCGGATCGGGCTGATCTGCCGGATCAACGCGTCAGGGAGCGGTTCGGTCGCCAATTGGAAAGCATAGGTATTGATGGTTTTGTTGTAGATGAACGGCTCCATGCCGTTGAGAAAACCGTTGCAGGCCCACAGCATCTTATTGGCGCGTACCGATCCCATGGCGGTGCGTACCTTAATGCGCGAACCGTACTCCACGCCCAGCACGCTGCTGTTCTCGAAAATTTTCACACCGTAGTCGCTCAGCGCTTTGGCCTCGCCCAGCAGCAGGTTAAGTGAATGCACATGCCCGCCGCCCATGTGTTTCAACGCGCAGGTATAAGCGTCCGATCCCACCACCTGCTTCACTTCCGCACCGGTATAAAGTTCGATCTCTTCGTCAGGCGATACCGCTTTAAATTCCTTCAGCCAGCTGCGCAGGGTTTTCTCCTGGCGCGCGTTGCTGCCGAGGTAGCCGTAGCCAAAGCAAAAATCGGCGTCGATTTGGTATTTTTTGATGCGTTCGCGAATAATCCCAGCACCGAGGTTGCTGATTTTAAAGATGGTTTCCAGCCCGGCAGGACCGACGTGGCGTTTGATCTTTTCCAGGTCATGGCCGATCCCCGCCATCACCTGCCCACCGTTGCGGCCGGTGCCACCGTAGCCCAGATGACGTCCTTCGAGAATGGCGATATTGGTGATGCCCCGCTCCGCCAGCTCCAGGGCAGTATTAATGCCGGAGAAGCCGCCACCGATGATGACGACGTCAACGTCCAGATCTTCTTCCAACGTCGGGAAGCGCAGATCGTACTTTTTGGTTGCCGCGTAGTAGGTTAAGGATTCGATATTATTATTCACTGCCGCACTCCCGATGACCTTGGCTCTATCATCGGATTATCGGCAAGCGACCCGGCGGCCACCATATCCCCTTAGGGACATTCGCAACAAATAATTAACACTCAGGCACTGCGTCGCAGCGGGGTGGCTAACAGCAAGCTGAACAGTTCAGCCTGTGAGCCGATATTCAGCTTGCTGTAGATGTTCTTGCGGTGATTTTTCACCGTGCCCACGCTGATGAACAACCGGTCAGCAATCTGCTGTGAGCCGCAACCCTCAAGGATCAGATCCACAATCTCGCGTTCGCGGGGCGTCAGCAGATAACGCGCCTGCACGGCCTTGTCCATTACCTTTTCCGGCGTAGCGGGGGCGGCAATCACTTCCCCATGCAGACGAGCGACGCTTTTCAATAGCGTCAGCGCATCGCGTAAATCCGCCAGTTGGGGGGAGCGTACCCCGACCGATTGACGCGCCGACCCGAAGAACACCCCCAGCCCGCGTTCCGCCGTCAGGGGCAACAGCACGCCAGCTTCGTCATGCCAGCCGGTCTTGCGGTAAAAATTACGGTAATAATCAGTATGGTAGAAACCGCAAGGCGCGAGCTGGCGCAGCGTTAGCACGTCGCCCCCAGCGCCGCCGTTCAGCGCCTGATAAAACGGATCCTGGAGGTAGGCGCCCTGTTGGTAAAGTTGGTTAACCGCGTCGCTATTTTCCTTCTCGGTTTTTATCAGGCAGCGCGGCGCCTGGCCGCGTTCAAAGGCGTAGACAATGGCATTATCAAAAGCGAAAAAGCCTTCCAGCCAGGCCAACAAGCCAGGATAAAAGCCTGGGGTCGCCACCGCGTCGATCACCGCTGATAATCGTTCGACCTGAATAGTCATCTCTGCCCGCCATCATTAATAAATTAACAATCACTGTGCTCCGGCTTCATCCTGGCCTGCTTGTTATAAAAAACACTCAATGGCGCCAAATGCAATCCCTGAATTGTTTACATGTTAAACAAATCACACCTTCGCGAGATTATTGCGCCCTGCCACAATCATGCTGGGTTAACATATTAATGGAATGTCATTCAGGCAGTGAAAAGCAGTGGTTCGGCCGCTGAGGCTGGCTTATGCTGTGGTTTTCGTGCGCCAAGGAGAGACTATGACAACCAGCCTGACGATCGCCAACCGCCATACCTGGTTCGGCCACGGCAGTATCAGCCAACTGATCCCGCTACTGAACGCAGAACCGCAGCCGACGCTACTGTTTAGCTGCCGCTCATTTCTCAAAGGCGCGGTGTATTCTTCGCTGGCGGACACGTTGACGCCGCTGCTTATTGGCACTGAAATCGTCAGCCACGAGGCGTCACCGCACGAGATTGACGCCTGGGTAGCGCGCTGGCGCGGCAAGGCTCAGCGGGTGGTGGCGATCGGCGGCGGTAGCGTGCTGGATGCCGCCAAGGCCTTTGCCGCCCTGGTTGAGCACCCACTGCCAACCCTGCGCTATATGGAAAAAGTCGGCGACACTAAAATCAGTGGGGCCACCTTGCCGCTGATTGCCATCCCGACCACGGCCGGTACCGGCAGCGAAGTCACCCAGAATGCGGTCATCACAGATACCCAGTTCAGTAAGGTGAAAGCCTCGCTGCGGCATAACAATTTTGTCCCTCATACCGCTATTCTGGACCCACAACTGCTGCAGGGTGCGCCGGATAAGGTCCTGGCTTACTGCGCCATCGATGCCTTCACCCATTTGTTCGAGGCCTACCTGTCCAAAACCGCCAATGCCATGACGCGAGAGATGTCATTGACCGGTATCCGCCACTTCCTGCAAGCCTGGCCCAGGCTCAACCGCAGCGATCAGGCACGTGAGGACATCATGCAGGCGTCCTACTTAGGTGGGCTGACGCTGAGTGCCGCGGGGCTGGGTGTGATCCACGGTATTGCAGGTGAGATTGGCGCATTGCGCGATTATCACCACGGACAGGTCTGCGGCCGTCTGCTGCTGCCTTTCCTCGAGCTGCTGGCTCAAAGTGAACAACCGCAGCAGCGGGCACTGATGGCCGACCTCGCCACTCGCCTGTTCCCCGAACAACATGACAGCCCGGAACGCTACCTGATCGACTTCATTACCCGCAACGCCATCGCCACGTTTTGGCAGGACGATCTGCCCCTGTCCGCCGACGAACTGGCCGTGACGCTGGCTAAATCCAACAGCAAGAACGCGCTGATCGACTACAGTGCGCCGCAGCGTCAGCTGATGATCGAAGGCGCATTCCGCGTCGAATGATTATAGAATGAGATCAACGTAATAGCGGGGGATCGGAAATGGGTATCATCAGCTGGATTTTCACCGGCATCGCGATTGGCATACTGGTCGGTGTGCTGCTCAAAATTTTCAGCAAGAAGAAAGATCAGTAACATCAAGCTGTTCCATGAGCCGCCAGCAGGCACTCGTGGAACAGCTTCACGACCCGTTGCGGGCTGGGTGAACGCCGTAATACGCTGGAATACTCACAGTGGTAACAGAACAGCGACGGTTTGATCGCCCGCATCATATTCTGCGCGACAAAAAATGCCGCATAGTGGTCGGGAAGAAAACCGACGTACTTGCCGGAAAGGATCAACGTCGCGATCGACTCCTGAGCAAATCCGGTCGCTTTACGCTGCAAATGCTGTTGCAGGCTCAGTTCCATATTCGGTGAGTGGTAGCCTAAACCGGCAAAGGCATAATGGTGCAACAGATCCCAATTCAGCGTTTCATGATTAACGGAAAATAATTCATGCTGCGCACCACAATATAAGAACATCCTCTCATTAAATAACGAACTATAAGATAAACTTTCTGCACTACGGTGCATGGGAATAATACCCACCTGGAATTGGCCATCAATAACGCCACGCTCAATGGTATTTATTGGTTCCACATACATTTGCAAAGACACGTCCGGTGCCTGCTCGCTAAATAACGCAATCGCCCGGCCGATGTGTGCCTGAGGATTACTGACGGTGTGATCAAATATCGCCACATGCAGTTGCCCCCCCAAACGCTGGTGCACATCATCCACCCCACGGCGGAAAGCTTCGGTCGCCGCCAAGAGATTGATGGTTTCTTGATAAATCAACAGCCCTTCGTCAGTGACTGCAAACCCCTCACGCCCGCGATGGCAGAGCGTCAGCCCCAAACGCTGCTCCAGATCCTTGATATGCTTGCTGATGGTCGACAGGCTGATATTCAGTTCCAGCTCAGCCGCACTCATGCCGCCGCAGTCAACCACGGCCTTAAACACTCGCAACAACCGTAAATCCATATCCGCTAACTGCCCCAAAAGTGCGCGCTTTTTTACTTGCATAAAACCTTAAGTAAGTTTCGATATATGATTATTCACATTAGTGAAGAAGCAGAACATAGTCAATTTCAAGCAACAATTCATTAACACGTCAGATAATTTAATAAACCTACCTATTCTCCCCCCGGAGGGAAAAATGGCTGATTTAAATCACCCTGAAAATAAGCCCGAACGTGAATGGTTAGAAGCACATTGGATGCCGTTTACCGGTAACCGTAATTTTAAAGCCAACCCGCGAATCATCAGCCACGCTGAAGGCGTTTATTATACCAGCCAGGATGGGCGTAAAATCTTTGACGGTTTATCCGGGTTATGGTGCTGCGGATTAGGTCATGGCCGTCAGGAAATAGCCGACGCGGCCTATAAACAACTTTCCCAACTGGATTACTCCCCGGCATTCCAATTCGGCCATACCTTATCATTCGAGTTGGCGAATAAAATTAAAGCCATGACACCGGCCGGGCTGGATTATGTCTTTTTCACCGGCTCCGGCTCCGAAGCGGCAGACACGTCATTAAAAATGGCGCGGGCCTATTGGCGAGCCAAAGGTCAGGCAGGAAAAACCTGCTTTATCGGCCGCGAAAAAGGCTATCACGGCGTCAACTTTGGCGGGATTGCCGTGGGCGGGATTGCCGGTAACCGCAAAGCCTTTGGCACCAGTGCCGAGGCAGACCACCTGCCGCATACCTTGCTGGCGGAAAACGCCTTTTCGCGCGGGATGCCTGCGCAAGGTGCCGATCTGGCAGAAGAACTGAACCGGATCATCGCGCTGCGTGATGCGTCGACCATCGCTGCCGTCATTATCGAACCCTTTTCCGGTTCCGCTGGCGTTATTGTCCCCCCGGTCGGCTATCTGCAACGTATCCGTGAGATCTGCACCCAACACAATATTCTGCTGATCTTTGACGAAGTGATCACCGCCTTCGGTCGTTGCGGCGCCTTGACCGGCGCTGAAGCCTTCGGTGTCACGCCAGATATGATGAATATCGCCAAACAGGTGACCAACGGTGCGCAACCCATGGGCGCAGTCGTGGTTCGCCCAGAGATTTATCAGGCCTTTATGGCCACCGATGACCCCGAGTATTTGCTCGAATTCCCGCACGGCTACACCTATTCCGCCCACCCGGTTAGCTGTGCCGTCGGGTTGGCGACGCTGGATATCATTGAGCGCGAGCAGATGATTGAGCGGGTTCAGGCGCTGACGCCGTATTTTGAGCAGGCCGTGCACGGATTGCAAAGCTGCCGCCACGTTACCGACATTCGCAATTTTGGCCTGGCGGCGGGCATCACGCTGGCGGCACGACCGGGCGAAGCGGCACGCAGGCCGTATGAAGTGGCGATGCGCTGTTGGGAAAGTGGGTTTTATGTCCGCTACGGCGGCGACACCCTGCAACTGGCACCGCCGTTTATCAGCAGCGAAGCGCAGATTGATTCGTTAATCAACGCCTTGGGCGACGCCATCAACGCCACCGAATAAGGAACGAATACCATGCCAATTGCACATTGGATCAACGGCCAGTCCGCCACTGGCGGTACTCGCAGCCAACCGGTCTTCGATCCGGCGACCGGGCTGTCACATCAGACGGTCTTGCTGGCTGACCGCGCCACCGTGGAAAGTGCCATAGACGCCGCCGAACGGGCCTATCCAGCCTGGCGAGATACCCCGCCGTTGAAGCGTGCCAGGATCATGATTCGTCTTAAAGCGCTGCTGGAACAGCACGCCGATCACATCTGCCAACTGATTACCACCGAACACGGCAAAGTCCTCAGCGACGCCATGGGTGAACTCCAACGCGGGATCGAAAATATTGAGTACGCCAGCTATGCACCGGAACTGCTAAAAGGCGAACACAGCAAGGACGCCGGACCGGGTATCGACAGCTGGAGTGAGTTTCAGCCGCTGGGTGTGGTGGCCGGTATCACCCCCTTTAACTTCCCGGCGATGGTCCCCTTGTGGATGTGGCCAATGGCCGTGGTATGCGGCAACACCTTTGTATTGAAGCCGTCAGAACGCGTGCCTTCCTCCACGCTGTATATCGCTCAACTGGCATCGGAGGCCGGCTTACCCCCCGGCGTACTGAATCTGGTCAACGGCGACCGCGAAGCCGTAGACACTCTGCTGCACGATCCACGCGTTAAGGCGGTGAGCTTTGTCGGCTCCACGCCCGTGGCTGAACACATCTATCACACCGGCTGTGGCCAGAATAAGCGGGTACAGGCGTTGGGCGGCGCGAAAAACCACGCTGTAGTGTTGCCGGATGCTGACATCGCCGGTAGCGTCAGCGCACTGATGGGCGCGGCATTCGGCTCCTGTGGGCAACGTTGCATGGCAATCCCGCTGGTTGTCGCGGTGGGGGATGATACCGCCGACGCCCTGATCGCCGGCTTGCAACAGCAAATGGCCAACATGCGAATTGGCGCGGGTAATGATAACCGCAACGATATGGGGCCTTTGGTTACCCAGCAACATTTTCAAAAGGTAAAAAGCTACATCGATCAGGGTGTTGAGGAAGGCGCCCGTCTGGTGGTCGACGGCCGTGAACTGAAGGTACAAGGCGACGACGGGCAATTGAGCCAGGGGTATTTCCTCGGCCCAACGCTGTTTGACCACGTGCAACCGGGGATGCGGATTTATCAGGAAGAGATCTTCGGCCCCGTGTTAGGCGTTGTGCGGGTCAGCTCATTGAAAGACGCGATGGCAATGATTGACGCCCATGAATACGGTAACGGCACCTGTCTGTTCACCCGTGACGGCGAGGCGGTGCGTTACTTCTCCAGCCATATTCAGGTCGGCATGGTGGGGATCAACGTTGCACTGCCGGTACCGGTGGCGTACCACTCATTTGGGGGCTGGAAACGTTCACTGTTTGGCGACTTACACGCTTACGGCCCGGATGCCGTCAGGTTTTACACCAAGCGCAAAACCATTACCCAGCGCTGGCCTTCGTCCCATGACGCCCAATATGCCAGCTTCAGCTTCCCGTCCGGGCAAGGGTAAATTCACTATAGAAATAAATATGTTACAGGGGCGAAGACATTCGCCCTCTTTTTCCACGCGTTCCATTTAATCAGGCCCGGGCGACGACATGCCATCGCAATGATCTACCGTATGAATCGCCGCCCGCAACATCACTCACTTACGCGTTGTTCATGGGGTATTGAATGAAAGAGCCCACACCAGAACATAAATTCAAAGGCAATCTCAGCGTCCTCGACGTGGTGATGATCACTGCCTCCGGCGTCACACCGGCCAGCTCTATCTTTGTCATTGCCCCACTGGCGATTGCCAGCGCCGGCAGCGGTGCCTTTATTTCATTCCTGATCGCCGCCTTTATCGCCGCCACCATTGCATTGTGCTACGCCGAGCTGGGCGCAGCGCACCCCAGCGCAGGCGGCGAATACAGCATCATCAAGCGGCTGTTCGGCACCCTATGTGGGCTCCAAACTTACCTGTTTATCCTCAGCGCCGCGCTGTTTGTCCCGGCAGTGCTGGCCACTGGCGCGGTGCCCTATTTAAATACCGCACTGGGCACGCAATTTGACGCCTCTACGGCAGGTATGATCACCATCCTGATCGGCGGTGCCTGCGCCATTTTCAATATCAAGGCCAATGCCCTGCTGACCGGCACCTTTCTGGTGGTCGAGATCGCGGTGTTGGGCTTAATCGCCTGGCTGGGATTCAGCAATCCGCACCAAAGCGCAGACATACTCACCGCACCGGTGATACTCAACCCCGAAGGGGGGCTGTCGCCGGTCTCCGTGCCGTTGATCGTCACCATGGTCGGCGTCGCGCTGTTTTCCTACAACGGCTATGGCGCGGCGGTATACATGGCAGAGGACATGCGTGAACAGGGCAAACCGATGGCGACCGCCATCATGTTAACGCTGGTCATCGTGGTGCTGGTCGAATTGCTGCCCTTCACCGCGCTGTTGATCGGCGCACCGTCTTTGGTTGAAATGGCCAAACAGGCGGATCCCGTCGGCTACGTGGTCAGCCAGTTGGGCGGGCCGACGCTGGCGCGGGTGGCCAGCGGGGCAATTTACCTCTCCGTGTTTAACGCCATCATCGCCATCGTGGCACAGTTCAGCCGGATGATGTTCTCCAGTGGGCGTGACGGTTTCTGGCTACCGCAGATAAACCGGGCACTGAAAAAGATCCACCCGCGTTTTGGTACCCCGTGGATCGCCACCCTGCTGTTCGGCATTCCCTCCGCGCTACTGGCCTTTTGCTCCAACCTCGGCGATCTGACCTCCTTTACCGTGATCCTGCTGTTGCTGGTGTACATCATCATGGCCATCGCCGCGCTGATCAGCCGCCGCCGGGTGCATTTCCATCACCCGTACCTAATGCCACTGTGGCCATTGCCGGTAGTGATTGCACTGCTTGGCTGCCTGTACGTGCTGTGGACAATTTTGATCGCCAGCAGCCTGAAAGACTTTATTATCATTGCCGGTATCCTCTGTTTTGGCCTGGTGCTGAGTTACATGCACACCCGTCAAACCGTCCCGCTCGTAGAACCCTCAATTGAAGGAGAATAACCATGTCGCAGCGCGCTCAGGATTTGGGCATTAAGATCGGCCACGGCGTTGCCGGCCCGCTGAACGCCATTACCGATGTGCCCGGCGTCCGCGTTGGCCACGCCAGCATCCACGCCGATCTGGCCGACGGCCGCAGCGTGCGCACCGGCGTTACGGTGATTGAACCCCGTGCCGGCCAGGCCCGGCAATCCCCCTGCTTTGCCGGTGTGCATGTCCTCAACGGCAACGGTGACGCCACGGGGCTGGAATGGATCCGCGAAGCCGGTCTGCTCACCAGCCCAATTGCCTTCACCAATACCCACAGCGTCGGGGTAGTGCGTGACAGCCTGATTGCCCTGGAACGCGAAGCCCTGCCCGCCGGCGACAATGCGGTGTACTGGAATATGCCGGTAGTGATGGAAACCTTCGACGGCCTGCTCAACGACATTAACGGATTTCACGTCAAGCCGGAGCACGTACGGCAGGCACTGCAAGCGGCGCACAGCGGGTTACCTCAGGAAGGTGCGGTCGGTGGCGGCAGCGGCATGATTTGTCATGAGTTCAAAGGGGGAAGCGGTACGGCATCCCGTCGCCTGCCCGCCGATCGCGGGGGGTGGACGGTGGGTGCCATCGTGCAGGCCAACCACGGCAAACGCGCGTCGCTGCTAGTGGGCGGATTCCCGGTGGGTCGCCATCTTGGGCACATTCACTCGCCATTCACGCCGCAACTGCCACATCCCGGCATGGGATCGATCGTTGTTACGCTCGCGACCGATGCGCCGTTGTTGCCGCACCAATGTACACGACTGGCCCAGCGTGCCAGCATCGGCATTGCCCGCACCGGCGGCGGTACCGAAGACTCCAGCGGCGATATCTTTATCGCTTTCGCCACGGGCAACGACGGATTGCCGCCTGCCGACTACGCCAACAAAGGGGCATTCACCACCCCACTGCGCATGGTCAATAACGATTACATTTCTGAGTTGTTTGAGGCAGCGGCGGAGGCGGTGGAAGAAGCGATTATCAACGCCCTGCTGGCGGCCAATACCGTTTCGGGCAATGGCCACCGGGCAGAAGGGTTGAGCGCGGAGCAATTGCTGACGGCATTGGAAGAAAGCGGCTGGCGGAAATAAGGCCAGAGGCGCTGCATACTGCGCCCTATGGCAGAATCAAAGCGTTAAATCGGGTCTACCCTGGTCGACCCGATTTAACACGACGTGAGCCGGTCGGCAATCTCAGGACTCGCCGCCCGGTTTAGGCGCCGGGTAGTCGTAATCCAGCTTAAGCGGTTCGGCGTAAACGCTGTTCCACAGCTGGCTGTAGAGCTTATCCACGCGCTGGCTCATCAGCGGGTTGTGCAACACCAGTTCCAGATTACGCGAGTTATCCAAATAACCGCCGGTCCAGTTGCTGGTGCCGATCCACGCCGTTTCGCCATCGATGGTCATGATCTTGCTGTGGATCACCCGTGCAAACGGAATGAACCCGCTGCTTGCCGGGGGGATCGTGACGATCTTTATCTGCACATTCGGCACCACTGACAAACTTTTCAGCCAGGCAATATCCGGCTTTTTGGTGTTCCAGTTGGCGACCATCAGCTCGATCTTCACGCCGCGTGCAGCGGCGCTGCGCAGGGCGTTGTCGATCACGGCATAGTAAGGCCGGCTGCGCTCCGGGCCATAGGACAGCGGCGCATAATCCATCACCTGCACCCGAACCTGCTGCTTGGCGGTCGCCAACAGGCGCGGCAGCTCAACCTGCGAGTCAATCACGCCAGCCGGATTGTAAGCGCGTGGGCTGGCAACCAAATAGTTGCCCTGCGGCGTGTCGGCATTGGGCTGGTACGGCAGTGGCGGCACCGGTTTATCCGCGGCCAACAAGGCCTGTGCTTGCCAGTCCTGCTCGAAGATCGCCTGGATTTGCCCAACAACCCCGGCATCGCTGATGCGCAATCCCGTTTCGTGGATATGCGCCAGCGCCCGCCAGTCAAAGTTTTGGCTGCCGACAAATGCCTGTTCACCGTCCACCAGCAGGTATTTAGCATGCAAAATACCGCCGCTCAGGCGCTGATAAGGCATAATGCGCAGTTCCAGGTTCGGGATCGCCTTAAGCTGCTCCAGCGTCTCAGGGGTGGAAATGCGAATGCCCTTCTCTTCCATCAGAAAACGGATTTTCACCCCGCGTTCGCCCGCGGCTTTCAGGTGCTGTAATACACCGTCCAACAACGATCCCTGTTCATTCGCCACGTAGAACTGGCCCAGATCGATACGGGTTTTCGCCGCATCAAACATCTGCTGCCACACTTGCGCAGTGTTGCGCAGGTCATCTGCCTGCAACGCAGTTTCTACCGGCGCGGTATACACCAGCTCGTAGCCGGGGATCTCAAAACGTGCCGCCGCACTCTGGCTCAACATCAACAGACAGCTACCCCATAACGCAGTGTAAAGGCGGCCCAGCGGCCGCCGTGGTTGACGGCCATTAGGCATAGCGTGGTGCCTCACTGTCAACCCATTGCTCACGGCTGCCGTTTTCCGGGCGGCTGGTCGGCGCACCGGCGCGGATCAACAGCACTTTCAACAGTTCGTTTATCCGTTCCATGCGGCTTTGCAGATAGTTGTTCCCGACCAGGCACAGCAGCGCGATGGCGATACCCAGCCCGGTCGCATACAACGCGGTGCCCATGCCGGCAGAAACCAGGCTCGGCTCAGACACGCCAGAGGCAGCCAGCGCCTTAAAGGTTTCGATAATCCCCATGACCGTGCCCAACAGCCCCAACAACGGTGCGGCCGTCACGATGGTTTCCAGCAGCCACAGGCCACGCGCCATCAGCGGTTTACTCAACAGGTACTGCGCGTCGATCAGATCGCCGATCGCCTCGCGGTCGCCGGCACGGTGCTTTTGCTCCAACACCGGTGAAATCACCGCCAGCGGCAGGCTGTTGCGTTGGGTCAGTTCATCCGGCAAATCGGCGGTGCGACGCACGTCCAGCGTCAGCGCCTGCTCCAGCCGACGCGCCTGACGTTGGGTGTAAGCGAAATACAGCGCACGCTCGACAATGATCACCAGCGCAATCGCCAGTGCGGCATACATCACGTAGAAAATAATGTCGTGTAACAGGTTGGCATTCATCGCTCAGTCCTCATGCTCATCGTCCTTCACGCTGCGGCCTTGTCGGCCACAACCTGAAGGACATGACGTTTAATTAGTTAAAAGGTGGCTTCCAGCGAGACGCTGAAGGTACGTTCTTCCCCGACGTTGTAGTACGGCGTGCTGGCCCTCACACCGCCATAAGGCGCTGCGTTAAAGGTGGTGGTACGCACCGACGTCAGGTACTCCTTGTCGAACAAGTTGCTGATACCAAAGCGCAATGCCGCGCTCTTGACGATCTTTTTGTCCACCGGCAGATGCACGCCCGCAGCCAGATCGAATACCGTGCGGCCGCCGATCTTCTCGTCATTGGTCAGGTCGCCATAGAAGGAACCGACGTATTTGCCACTGACGCTGCTGTAGTACAAACCGTCGTCATAACCCAGCGTCATGTTAAGCAGGTTCTTCGGTACGTTCGGCACCTCTTTGCCGCTGGTTGGCAGCGGCAGACCGCCGTTGCTGACAATGTCGCTCTTCTGCTTGGACTCGGTGTAGGTGTAAGAGGTGTAGTAGTTGAAGTTATGCGGCAATTGGCCGCTCCACTCCAGCTCCAGCCCTTTGTTCTCTACGTTGCCGATGTTCATCATCTCGTAGTCGCCCGCCGGGTTGGTGGTAGAGATCTGGCGATCGCTGTAGCGCATGTAGAACAACGTGGCACTCATCAACATGTCTTGCCGCTCGAAACGCCAGCCCAACTCATGGTTCCAGCTCAGTTCCGGCTTGGTGCTGATCGAATCCCCCACGTTGTACAACACGTAGTTTGGCGGGGTACGCATGTTACGCGTCAGGTTATAGAACACCTGGTTTTCCGGGTTCAGTTTGTAGCTGGCGCTGAAGTTCGGCAGGAATTCATGGTATCTGGCATCGCGCTTTTCCGGCACGTTATACAGGCTGCCTTTATTGTCCCCATTGCGTTCAACGTACTGATAGGCCAGCCCGCCGACGAAGGTCAAGTCCGGCGTAGCAAACCAGGTATCCTGCAGCCACACTTTCTGTGCCGGCGTGATGGTGTACTGGTTACGCCCCTGCACGGTTTTGCCGTTGGCATCCTTCACCTGATCGGAACCGCCCGGTTTACCCGAAATTTGCTCCGGGTTGCCGTCGTCCTTGATGCCGATAAAGGGTTGGGTCTGTGACTGACGCGCACGTTCATACCAGTAGCCGATATCCAGGCTGTGCTGATCGTTGATGTCCCACTTCAGCTTGGTGGTGATACCCGGGCGCCAGGTCTGGGTCCATGACGGGCGGTAATAGGTGTTGGATTTCAGATTGCTGAGATCGTACTGGCCGGCCTTATCTGAGGTGTTGGACAGCACGGAAGCGGTTTGCCCGTTGAAGCTGCCGCCGTTACCCCAGTAGTAATAAGGTTGTACCGTCAACGCCAGGTTGTCACGCAGTTGCAGTTTCTGGGTGAACGACAGGGTGAAGGTATCAAACGGGTTACGGTTGAGTTTGTAGTACTTGTTCAACTGGCCCTTACTGTTGTACTCCGGAGTGGCAGAGTAGTCGTTGGCATAGCGGCCGTCCTTGTCAAACTGCGCCTTGCTCAGGGTGTTGTAGTTGATGTTATTCTGGCGGTTGTACTTCATCACCAAGTTGCTGCTGTTGCCGTTGCCGTCTTCGTACAGCGAACTCATCTCAAATTTGTCGGAATAGTTGCGCCCTTCACCGCGCCACTTTTTCGCTTCGGTGTGCGAGTAAGAGAGCCAGTTGCTGAAGCCGTTGTACTCGCCGGTCTCCAGACGCGCAAAGGTTTTGCTCAGGTTGTTGCTGCCCAGCGTCTGTTTGACAAAGCCGCCAAAGTCCTTCGACGGACGGCGCGTCACCATCCCGATGTTGCCGCCGCTGGAGCCGATATGCGGGCCATCAACTTCTGAGGACCCCTGAGTAACGAATATCTCTTCCAGGTTCTCCGAATCGCCCAGCAAGTTCGGGTACACCGCATAGTTACCGGAGTCGTTGATCGGGATACCGTCCATCGACAGACCGATTTGATCGGAGTTCATGCCCCGCATGGTGTAATCGACGCCGCTCAGGCCGCTGGCGTCGTTACTGTTGACGTTCAAGCCGGGGGTATATTTCAATTTGTCGATGGCGTTGGCCGCCGCCGGCATTTTATCCATGGCTTCTTTGGTGACGGTGGAACGTGACTTGGCGCTGTCGTCCTGCACCATCATGCCACCGCCCAGCGACTGCCCTTTTACACTGATGGTACCGACGTCGGTCGAGTCCGCCGCCAGCACCGCGCCCGGCAACATCGCCGACATCACTGCCAGATAAATCCCAGAACGATTAAAAGATTTCATTGTTTCCATCCCATAAAGATCAAACTGTTATGCCAGGCGTCAAGGCGCCTGATAATTGAACGTGGCTGAAAATCGTTTTGTTGTTTGCCCGTTGAAAGCGTCGCTTGGAAACGGCTTCACCTGGCTGATGCTTTGCAGGCTGCTCAGCGCCGCACGGTTGAGCAGCATGCTGGAGGCCTTATTCGTGATGCCGGACGAGAGCACTCGGCCGCTGCGATCAACCTCCAGCCACACCTCTACGTTGCCTTGAGGCCGTTCGAGAGAGGCCTGCCGTCCGCTGGGGTAGCGCTTACGCTGTTCCAGTTCGTGGCGTAGTGCCTGCAGATACCCGTTTTCGATCGCCTGGGTGTTCACCTTTGGCGCGGCCGGGGCGGCCGGAGCGGGTACTGCCGCCGGTTTGCTGACGAATGCTCTTGGCGCGGCAGGTGCTGCGACAGGTTTGGCCTTCTCCACCGGTTTGGCTTTTTCTTTCACCGGTTTCGGTTTCGGCTGCGGTTTTGGCACCGGCTTAGCCTCGATAATCGGCTCTGGGGCCGGCACGACCGGTTCAGGAATAGGTTCCGGCTCTGGCGGCGGGGGGTCGGGTTGCGGCGGCGTTTCCACCGGGGGTTCCGGCTGTGTCTGAGGCTCCGGCTCGACCAAGGCCAGCTCCATGGCAGTTTCGTCATAGCGCGGCTGAATTTTCAGTGCCGCCTGCTGGCTGGCGAACAGCACACAGCCCGCGACGATCAGCGCCGGCAACCAGCTGAAAAGGTGACGTGAACGATAAAGCAGATACATGTCACAGCTTCCGTGTGGCGATAGAGACGGAGTAGAAGCCGCCCTGACGCAGGTTATCCATCACCGCCACCAGCCGTTCCACCGCCACGCCTTTGTCACTGTTGACGATAATGGTGGTGGTCTGGTTTTCCTGCTGCTGTTGCTTCAGCGTGCTGACCAGCGCGCTCAGTGCGACCGGTTGGCCGTCGAGCTGCAATTGATCCTCTGCGCCCAACGTGATGATCGCCTTCTTCTGCGGTTTCAATTGCTGCGCACTGCCGGCGGACGGCAGTTGGGTCTTCAGCCCAAGGGCCGGGATCACGTTCAGGCTAATCAACACAAAAAACACCAGCAAAAACATCATCACGTCGATCATCGGGATCAATTCGATGTGCGCCTTGTTCTTTTTCGGCTCGTTCCAGTTACGCATGGCACTCCCTCCCAAAAGCAAAGCAGCCAATATAGAGAGCCTATGTTTACCTTTTGTTACGCTTGTGTGATCTTATTTTCACAGCACACATATTTTGAGAGAATTCTTTCAACCGGGAATGGGTCAGAGGGGTTATATAACGTATTAATCAGCGATGATTTTTAATGGAATAATAACGAAGTGGCCATTTCTGAACGCAATGACCAAGGTGGATGGGTTGTGATTATTATGACAATTTACCGCATGGCCTCCGGCCGTATTGTCTCCCCAGAAGCGTTTTTAAGCCAAAAAAAAGACGCCCGAGGGCGCCTTTCTCACAGCGATTCAATCAATCAGTTCACTTTAACCGGCATACCGGAACGGGCTTTGATCGCCGCATCCACTGCGCTCTGGTTAACCGCAGGATCCATCATCACTTTGCCCACAGGCGCAGAGATGGTCAACGGCACAGGGTCTTTCGACTTCAGCTGTTCTTCGTTAGCAGAAAGTGGGTTATGCACTTCAATGTAACGGGAACCGTCCGGTTCAACGCTGGCTTTGATCGGCTCATTGATGAACTGCACGCGCGTACCGACCGGCACGTTTTCGAACAGGAACTTGATGTCATCAGCACGCAGACGCACACAGCCGTGGCTCACGCGCAGACCGATACCGAAGTTGGCGTTGGTGCCGTGGATCGCATACAGACGACCGACGTACAGCGCATACAGGCCCATTGGGTTGTCCGGGCCGGCAGGGAATACCGCAGGCAGGATCTCGCCATCCGCGGCATATTCTGCGCGCATCTTGGCAGTTGGCGTCCAGGTTGGGCCGTCTTTCTTACGCTGCACCGTGGTAGTCCAGTTCAACGGGGTGTCTTTACCCAGTTGGCCGATACCAATCGGCAGCACGATCACCGTGTTGGTGCCTTTCGGGTAGTAGTACAGACGCATCTCTGCGCTGTTGATGATGATGCCTTCACGCGGTGCGTCCGGCAGGATCAACTGTTGTGGAATAGTCAGTGTACTGCCGGCCTTCGGCAGGAAGGGATCCACACCTGGGTTGGCTTCCAGCATGTTGCTCAGGCCCATCTGGTATTGAGCGGCAAAGCTCTCCAGCGGCAACTTGCTGTCTTCCGGTACGGTGATTTGGATGTTTTCACCCACCAGACGACTGTCTTTGGCAGGCAAAGGATAGACAACGGCGAAGGCAGCTTGGCTGAATACCACCAGTGCCGTAAACAGGGTTAGTAACGCGCGAATGCTCATTTTCATCTTCGTGTTGGTTGTGGCCACTGGCAATTATAGATATAGGTTAACTCGGCCCTCTGTACCCAAAGAAATTCTGGTTGCGGCCCAGCGGCAAATGCGCGAATGCTCGGACGCTTACTCAGGTAAGTGGACGAGCTGTACGCACACAGCCAACAACGCTGCAGTTTGAAAGGCATAGGGTATATGACCGGATGCGCATTATATGTGCACATCAACCTAAGTGTGAAACATTACCGGCGCAATATCGAACTTTTTTGTAACCTGGTGCAGCACGAAGGGGCATTTGTGTGAAAACCGCCGCTAAAGTGCGGCGGCTGGCGGTGAGATACGACGAATAGGAATCAGATATTCGCAGCGGATCGCCGCGCCATCTGCGTTACAAATGCCGCTCGGCATGGAATAAAACCGCTCGATATCCTGTCCTGGCCGCCGTATCGCTTTCATCATGGGGATCGCGGTGTCATACAGGCGGGCGACAAAGTTTTGTAACTCTTCAACTTGCCCCTGATAAGTAAAGCTGGCGTAGTCGCCCTGCTCGATCAGTACCCTTTCGCCCTCGGCTCGCTCGTCCGCCAGCGCCAGAGTATAAGCCATCCGTTGCCCGCCGCGCTGTCGGCTGTCGGCCTCCAGGCTGGTAAGGCCGTATACCACTGTTGAGGTTTCGGCTTCCTTCGGCATCATCTGACGCCAGGCGTGCTGACGCAGCGCGTTTTTCGAATGCAGCAGCTGCCCCAACGTACAACTGCGGTGCTGAGTACAGCCAATCAATTGCATCGCCGGTAACGTAATGATCTCCGCCTGCGGCAACGGCGCATCCATCGGCCGCAGTGGAGGCTGCATCCCCTGCCCTGACCAGTCCGCACTGCGACGATAACAGGCCGGTGGCATGCCAAACTGCTTTTTGAAACAGCGGGTGAAGGTCTGCTGGGAATCAAACTGATACTTGTCGGCGATAAAGGCCACGCCGTGGCTGGTCAGCCGCAGTTCACGTGCGGCGGCGGTCAGCCTCCTGCGCCGGGCGTAAGTCCCCAGGATCTCGCCGGTTAACGCTTTAAATAACCGTTGCAGGTGCCATTTGGAATAGCCTGACTTAGTGGCAATGTCGTCCAGTGACAATGGCTGCTCAAGGTTTTGCTCGATCCAGGCAAGCAGTGCCGTAATAACCTGTTGTTGATACATCGCCCCCCCTTATTGCGTCATTGCGTCAGCAAACGTTGCGCCAATTCATGAGCCAGATGCTCGCTGGCAACCACCTGTACCGGGTAGCCCCAGAAACGGCTGGCGAAATCGACAAATTCTTCCGCAGCCTTCCGCCGCACGTCGTCCGGTTCAATCAGCACCATGCCTTTCACCCAGCGTGCCAGCGCCTCACGGTGATCGCGCTTCCAGAGTGCGATTTGGGTGCGCTCATCACGATCGTGCTCGTCGTTCTGATCCATACGCCGGTCGCACAACAGCACGAAGGGCTGCTCGCGCTGCAATAAGCGGCTGAACTCGGCAAACTCGGCAGCGGTGTCGTGCGGTTGTCCTGCCGTTGGCTGACGCATCCACACCAGCGGGAAGGTGGCGGAGTCTAATGACATGGCGTGTCTCCTGAGAGTGCTAAAACGAGCGCTTACTTTATCGACCGGGGTGCTAGACCACATTGCACAATCAGGACATAATGTTTTTCAATTCCGCCAAATTGAGAATTATTCTCATGACCTTTATCACCGAACCGCGTTTCGATATCGATCAGGTCCCGCGCGCCATTTTTGCCGTGCAGGGCTCCACCATTGGCAAAGATTGGGAGATCACCCATCACCGGCACCGCAAGGCACAGCTGATTTATACGGTGCGCGGCATGATCCGTTGCGAGGTGGAAAACGGCCTGTGGCTGGTACCACCACAGTGTGCGCTATGGATGCCCAGCAATGTGCTGCATAACGCCCAGGGGGCCAGTGCCAGCGAATGCTACTGCCTGTTTGTCGATCAGGATGCTATCGCAGGATTGCCAACCCACTGCTGTACGCTGGCGGTGTCCCCACTGCTGCGTGAACTGCTGTTCCAGGCTAGCGGGTTCGAACAGTTGTACGACCAACAGGGCCCGGAAGGACGATTAGCCAGCGTGTTGTTGGATCAGCTCGTCAAAGCACCGGTTGAGAACCTGCACCTGCCGGTTTCCAACGACGCGCGCATTCGCCAGTTAACGGAGCGCCTGCTGGCCAACCCGGCGGACAAGGCAACCCTCGGCCAATGGGCGCAGCGTATCGGTATGAGCGAACGTTCGCTCAACCGCACTTTGCAACAGCAAATGGGCATGAGCTTTGGCCACTGGCGGCGACAACTGCACGTGGTGCTGGCGCTACAACGGCTGACCCAGGGCGACAGCGTACAACGGGTGGCGCTGGATCTGGGCTACGAAAGCGCCAGCGGTTTTGTCACCATGTTCCGCAAAGCGGTTGGCAAGCCACCGGCGCGTTATTTGGCAGAGAAAAACGCGGCCGATCGGGCACAGGGCGCCGGGATCGTCATGTAATACGCAGCAGTATGGCAATTGAGGTGCCCGAGGCAGTCGGGCCCTTGCCAGCAACCCCCTCCGGCCCTCCACACTGTGATTTTCACTCAACTCCAGATTGAAATAACTCCCATTCTCAATAAATAATGATTACTATTCGCAAACATAAAAGACCCGGTGCGCCACGACGCGACCGGCAGGACTTTACCTTCAATTCGATGATGAGCTTTCTTGGTCCCAGAGCAACGGCCCTGTGACGATAGGCTTTTTAACTCCATGGAGAGGTTATGAACTCTGCAACAACTCGCAACCGTCGTTTCGGCGGACGTACAGCTTTCCCACTGATGCTTCTCACTTCAATGCTGTTCTCCGCCCCGCTGTTCGCGCAGGGTGAGCCAGAACTGCTGCGCAAACCCGTCGGCAAAGGCGCCTATGAAATGGTGTACAGCCAGGGCGAGAACGCGCTGTATCTGGCCACGTCGCAAAGCCGTAAGCTGGATAAAGGCGGCGTTGTGTATCGTTTGGATCCGCAGACGCTGGACATCACCCAGATTATTCACAACGATATCAAGCCGTTCGGCGCAGCCATTAACAGCAAAACCGATACGCTGTTCTTCGGCAACACCGTCAATAACTCGGTGACCGCCATCGACGGCAAAACCGGTGAAGTGAAAGGCCGCCTGGTGCTGGATGCGCGTAAACGCTCCGAGACGGTAAAACCGCTGGCGCCACGTGAGCTGGTCGCTGATGCCACCACCGATACCCTGTACATCACCGGGCTGGGTGAATCCAGCGTGGTATGGGTGGTGGACAGTAAAGACCTGACGCTGCGCACCACCATCACCGAAACCGGTAAATACGGTACCGGCCTGGCGCTGGACGCTGCCACAAACCGCCTGTATGTGACCAACGCCGACGGCGAACTGGTGACCATCGACACCAAAACCAACAAAATTGTCAGTCGCAAGAAGCTCGATGAGTCCAAAGAGCACTTCTTCCTGAACATCAGCCTGGATCCAGCCAGCCACCGTGCCTTTATCACCGATTCCAAGCAGGCACAGGTATTGGTTGTCGATACCCGCGACGGCAACGTTCTGAGCAAAATCGACGTGCCGGAATCCCTGGCCGTGCTGTTCAACCCGGCACGTAATGAAGTCTACGTGACCCATCGGCAGGCCGGTGAAGTCAGCGTGATCGACGCCAAGAGCTACAAGCTGCTGCAAACCATCAAAACGCCAACCCACCCGAACAGCCTGGCGCTGTCACCGGATGGCCAAACGTTGTACGTCAGCGTTAAGCAAGCTTCCAGCCGCGAGAAAGAAGCGTCCGCACCGGACGACGTGATCCGTATTGCGTTGAAATAAAAACATCAGGGCGCCCAGGCGCCCTTTTTATAGGTTAAACCCTAAACCCAACATGCTTGCCATCTGGCAGTTCGATATCCAGTCGCAACGTCCCCCCCATGGCTTCTACATAACGTTTTAAGGTGGAAATCTTCAGCTCATTACCACGCTGCTCGATCGCCGCGACGGAGGGTTGTGAGATACCAAGACTATTCGCCAACATCTGCTGCGAAATATTCAACGTTTCACGCAACTCGTACAAACGCGTCTCCAGCAGCATCTCTTCTGCCATTTCCTCAATCCGTTGCCTGCTCTCTGGGGTACGCGAAGCTAGCATGTCTTTTAATGTACCCATTGGTTACTCCTCAAAATTAAGATTCAAATGCTGGGTAAATTGCGCATCTGCAATAGGTAGCATGACTTTGTAAAACCGTTTCTCATTGCCTGTCTTGTCGCCCGCACACAAAACGATAGCCTTACGTTTCGGATCAAATGCAAAGAAAGCACGAATTGGCCGCCCCCGATGCTGAATCCGCAACTCTTTCATATTGGGATACAGTGACCCCTTCAGCGAGTCGACAAACGGACGTGATAGATTGGGGCCACTCCGTTCGAGCATCACCAGTGCAGCAAGAACCTTCTCTTGCGCGGGTTCATCTTGCGATGTAAACCATCGATCAAACGCTTCCGTTGTTATTACCGTCCACATGGCATTCCCTTTTTATAGACTACGGTCTATAAAAAAGATATAGACTATAACCTATAAACACAACGCCATTGCTGAATTTTTAGCCATTGATAGCCAAATTGCTACACCTTACCCAGCAGCTCGTCAGCTTCCTGAACCACCGCTTTTTTGGTTGCACGTTGGTAAAGGCACAGCGCTTTGCCCGCTTTGTTATGCATAAACGGCTGCGGGTATCGGCCCGTGATCAGCAGTGCGGAGTAACCGACGTCGTCGCCGTAATGAATAATGTTGCCGGCGGCTTTGGCGCCTTTTAACCCACTGGCCTTCAGGCAGGCCGTTTGCAATGCTTTGTCGCCGCTGGCCCAGGCGGCTTCGGACGACGCTGCCGCGTTGAAGGCCGTAATGGCGGCGACAAACACAATAAAGACTCTGAACATGGATATCTCTCCTGAATAAGGGGGTCACCCGCAGTATATGCAGCCATTTATTATTCAGCCATCAGACCCAAGCCGATTATTTACAGCTTTTTTATTCCAGACATAAATAACGTTACGGCGTTTTTACAGACTGTTTTCAGGGGCACGGATAACATCATTACATCGCCGATATGGCCTCACGAGACGGATGCCTCATGTGTTTATCCCCTGCCCTGATGATGATTTCCCCCGCTGTTTTTATTAAATCCGGGGGCCACCATGTATTCTAATATTATTGGCTTTAACCCGTTGCTGGCGGAAATACCTGCCTCGCAGGCGCGTTCATTCCGCAAAGACGTCGAGCAGTATTTACAGCGTTATCCAGATACCGAACACGTCGATATTTATCTTAACGATCTGAACGGCCAATTCCGTGGCAAGCGGCTGCCGGTCGCCGAATTGTTCGCGCTGGATAAGGGCTGTTATTTCCCGCTGTCGATCTACGCCATGGATCTTGCTGGCCAGGTGATTGAAGAAAGCGGGCTGGGCCAACAAGTGGGGGAACCCGACCGGCTGTGCCTGCCGGTGCCCGGCACGCTACGGCCCTGTGCCCGCGATCCGCAGCACCACGCACAACTGCTGCTAACCATGAAAAATACCGACGGCGACGCCTGCGAACTGGAACCGCGCGTGGTGCTGCAACAGGTACTCAAACGTCTGCAGGCCAAGGGGTATTACCCTGTGGTCGCGGCAGAGTTGGAGTTTTATCTGCATGACCCGCTGCAACAGCCTGCCGCCGCCAGCCAGTGCCCAACGCAGAGTTTTTCTGTCGATGCACCAGAGCGCCACCATGCGCTGCTCAATGACATCGAACATCAGGCCCGATTACAAGCGCTGCCGCTAACCGGCATCGTCGCCGAGGCGGCCTCCGGCCAATATGAGCTGAACCTGCACCACAGCGCACGAGTGCTGGAAGCCTGCGACCAGGTGCTGGCGTTGAAGCGCCTCACCCGCCAGATAGCAGAGAAACACCACCAGCACGCCTGCTTTATGGCAAAACCCTGTGCGCAGGCAGCGGGCAGCGGTTTGCATTTTCATATCAGCCTGCAAGACGAACAGGGCAACAATCTGCTGGCCAGCGCGCCGGGCGCGCTGAGTACCACCATGACGCAGGTGATAGCCGGGATGCTGACGCTAATGCCGGCTTCAATGGCGATACTCGCGCCAAACATCAACGCGTTTCGTCGTTTCCGTCCGGGCATGCATGTACCACTGCGAGCCTCCTGGGGGCACAACAACCGCACGGTAGCATTGCGCCTGCCCTGTGCCGACAGTGCCAACCAACGCATCGAATACCGGCTTGCCGGTGCCGACGCCAACCCTTATCTGGCGGTAGCGGTAATGCTGAGCGGCATGCTGTACGGGCTGGAACATACGCTGCCACTGCCCCCGCCAGCCTGTGGCAACGGTTATGAAAATGACGACGCGGCAGTGCTGCCGCTCAGCCAGCAGGAAGCGTTGACCCTATTCCAACAATGTCCGGGGCTGCGCGACAGCCTTGGTCCGGCATTTACTGCGCTGTGGCACACCTGCAAGACCGCAGAACTGCGCCGCTTTGAAGGGCAGGTCACCGCAGCGGAAGTGAGCTGGATGCTTTAACGGCATGCTGCGCCCACGTTAGCCGGGACACTCCCAATGAACCACCATGCCGTCGGCTTAAACACGACGTGTACCGGGAAAGAGGACCACCATGAAATATCAGCAATATTCAGCATTGGCTGAAAATACCGATCAACCCATCGTGTTAGATCATGGGCACGTATTTATCTGGCATAAAGGCGCTTTTCATATCAGCACCGATCGCCAGCGGCTGGACATGGATTTTATTCATCGTTTTCTCAGCCATTCACATTGGGCGCAGGATATCGACCGCACTACGCTGGAAAACGCCCTTCGCCACAGCCTGTGTTTTGGCCTGTACCGCAAAAACCGTCAGCTCGGCTTTGCCCGATTGATCACAGACCACGCCACCTTCGCCTACCTGAGCGATGTGTTCATCACCGCCGAATACCGCGGCAATGGGCTGGGCTTGTGGCTGGTGCAAAGCTGCCTGGATCACCCGCTGATGGCCGGATTGCGCCGCATCATGCTCTATACCAGCCAGGCGCCTTGGCTGTATGCCCGGGCGGGTCTTGAGCCTGTCAACCAGCCGGACCGGGTGTGGACGATTCCCCGGCCTGATATCTATCAGCAACCCGGCACGCTTCACACCGCCCCGTCCGTACACTAAACAAGGAACGCACCATGTCTCGTTTGGTTTTGATCTCGAATAAACAGTGTGACAGCAAGGATCTGGCCTGCGCCACCCAGGCCTTATCGCCTGACACCACCAGTGATGACAGTCAAGGGTTGTGGCTGGGCTGGAACGGCGACGTGCAAAATTTTGGCGCAGCAACGCGCCGCCCGATCAGCTATCAGCACCGCAGCGGCTATGAACAGGTGACCTTTCCGCTGTCTACCGAGGAGTTTCACTTTCACTATCAGGGCTACTATCACGATGGCCTGTGGCCGGTGTTCCACAACCGCCCGGAGAAAGCGCATTTCACGCCGGAGAACTACTGCGCGTACCGACAACTCAACCAGCATTTCGCCGATATAGCCTGCGAATATGTGTGCCCAAACGACATCATCTGCATTGATGATTACCAACTGCTGCCCTGCGGCCAGGCGCTGAAAGAACAGGGGTTGCTGAACCCCTGCGCATTTTTCTTCCATTTACCCTTCCCGTCGGCGACGTTGCTCAGGCAGATCCCCGAGCATCACGGTTTAATCGAGTCGCTGCTTTTCTACGATCTGATCGGCTTTCAGGCACTCGACGATCGCAACAACTTCCTCAATTATCTGGCCAACGACTATCCGGTAGAAATGCTGCCCGATGACCAGTGGCAGGTTAACGGGCACATCTTCACTGCAGGCATCTTCCCGGCCGGGATTAACACCCGAAAACTCTATTAATCTTTGCCTTCCGCGGCGTACTGACTTTTCGTGAAAGCCGCCTTCCATTCTGCGTATATACCGCTGAGATGAATATCAGCGGTATACCCGTCACTTATATTTAATTAATGAATACATCCGTTATAAAATGAATTTTCATCCTGTTACATATATATTATAAAAATACACGACACTCAATTGATTTCCATTAACTAAAAACCTTACCCTCTCCCTGTATTTTTCCATCAAGGGAGGGCCAATGGACGATGACATATTTAATGTCAGCCTAACGCTATTGAGTATCTTTCAGTAATGCCCTCTACGCTGCATTCTGAAAGAAGCAGAATGCGGCAGACACTCGGTTTTTCATCGATGGCATCCTGCTATGCCAATGATTTAAAACTGATAAATTGCCCATCAAACGTCCCAAAAGCGGATCGTCCACGATTAAAAAAACACAATAAAAATGGCTACAGCCGTCTTTCTCTCCCAGCAATGGCGTATTCACCATGTCAAAAACCGGATTTTTGGGAAAATAAAGGGTCTGCATTATGCAAAATAACCAGGGTATATCTATTTTTAAGAAGTATTATTTAAACGACATTATCGTCATCGCCATCGGGATGTTATTTATAGCCTTCTTCATCCGAGCCTGGGGTGATATGCACAGTGGATTTAATGAGAAGAATACCCCGGCAATGAGTCTTGATGCCTGGAACCTTTTTTATTATTCGCTGAGAACCAGCATGCGTTTTATCATCGGCATGGCCTGGTCATTACTGTTTTCTATCGTCTTTGCGGTACTGGCAGCCCGCTATGTCCCCCTCCGCCGGGTGATCCTGCCCTTCGTCAACTTTATGGAGTCAGTCCCCCTGGTGGGTTTCTTAACCTTCACCACGGTGTATTTCCTCAATCTCTATCCGCACAGCGTAATGGGATTGGAATGTACCGCCATCTTTGCGGTATTCACCGGCCAGGCCTGGAACATGATGTTAACGCTGTATCAGACATTACGCATCATTCCGCATGAGTTGGATGAGGCCGCACGCAGCTTTAATTACAACCCATGGCAGCGCTTCTGGCGACTGGAGTTTATTTATTCGGTCCCAGGACTGCTATGGAATGCCATGGTCTCGCAATCCGCCGCTTGGTTTGCCTTGGTCGCGTCTGAAGCGATCCCGGTTGGCGATCGTTCTATTGCATTGCCCGGCGTAGGTTCCTATATCGCCGAGGCGCTGGCGCAACAGAACATTCAGGCCATCTTGTTTGCAGTGATCGCCTTGGCTGCCAACATTGTCGTATTGGATCAACTGATTTTCCGTCCGCTGGTACGTTATACCTCACGCTTCAAATACGAAGACGTCACCTCCACTCGGGCGGAAGGCGGCTCATGGTTTTACAACTGCCTGACTTTCTCTTATGTCGGAGCGGCATTCAGCGGGACGCTGCGTGTGCTGGCAGATCTCTGGCTGTTCAAATTACCGCGGGTTTGGTACGCGCTGGGTTTACATCATCTGTTTCGTATTGTCGCCAAAGGCAATTGGCTGTGGCGCAGTCTCTGGTATCTCGCGGTGGTGATGGCTTGCGTTTGGTTTGGCTATCAACTGTGGGAATACTTCCCTAAACAGTATTTCAGCATGCTGCCAGAGTGGATGCTGTTGACCACGGCCCGCGTCGTGACGGCCATGCTGTTAAGCATCGTCATTTTCACACCGCTGGGGGTGTGGATTGGCATGAATCCACGACGGGTGAAGTTCTTTCAACCGATCATCCAGATCCTGGCGGCCATCCCGCCCAATATTTTCTATCCGCTGATCGCTGCCTTCATCGCTATTTATCATCAGGATCTCGGCTGGTGGGCCATTCCCATGATCATGTTGGGCACACAGTGGTACGTGCTATTTAACGTAATAGCTGGCGTATCGGCCATCCCTACGCAGATTACCGAAGTCAGCAAAACCTTTCGCCTACGAAACGTCAACTGGTGGCGTTATTACATGCTGCCGGCGATTTTCCCCTACATCGTAACAGGCATCATTTCCGCCGCCGGTGGGGCCTGGAACAGTGCGATTGCTGCTGAGGTGATTCAGTGGGGTAGCACCACCCTCAGTACGACCGGTTTGGGCGCATTCATTTCTGTGGTGACTGATGCAGGCAAAAACCCAGAATCCGCATTGGGTTGTACCGCCATGATCGCGCTCGTCGCGCTGTGCATCATTTTCGTCTGGCAGCCACTGTACCGACTGGCAGAAACCAAATTCAAATACGATTGATGAGGTAAGACATGGAAACTCAAAACGTTATTCTCCAAGCTACGCAGGTGACTAAAACCTTCATCGGTGAAAATGGCCGGCCAAAAACCGTGTTGAAGAAGGTTAACCTGACCGTTCATGAGGGAGAGTTTGTCACTATCCTGGGCCAGTCCGGCTCGGGGAAATCCACCCTGCTGCGCATATTGGCCGGGTTACTCTTCCCCGACAGTGGAACAGTCAGCCTGGAAAACGTCCCTCTCAAAGGCCCGGATGAAAGTATCAGTATGGTATTTCAATCATATGCACTTTATCCCTGGCTAACCGTTTACGACAACATCGCTTTTGGCCTACTGGCACAGAGTTTGCCCCCACAAGCGATCGCTGAAAAAATCGGAGGACTGTTGAAGTTAATTGGCCTGACAGGCTATGAACAAGCCAAGCCACGTGAACTGTCCGGCGGTATGCGCCAACGCGTCGGCTTTGCCCGGGCGTTGGCCGTGGAGCCCAAAGTATTGTTGCTGGATGAGCCCTTCTCTTCTCTCGACATTTTTACCGCGCTTAAACTGCGTCAGGATCTCATGGCGCTGTGGATAGCAAAAAGAATCAGCACTCGCGCCATGGTGATGGTGACGCATGACGTTGAAGAAGCGGTGATGATGTCCAACCGGGTGATCATCCTGGATGCATCCCGTCGACAAATAGCCGATCAATTCACCATCACTGTCCCGCCCCCACAGCGCAATCGGCAAAATATGCGTCTTATTACTGAAGAGATTACGGACTGCCTGTATAAAAAAATCGCGGTATCGCAAGCGTCATCGTAATCCGCCATGTTTATCACTGGCTCAGGATGGGATGATGTACCCACGCTGAGGCTTTGCAATTACTCGTAAACAAGCATGAGGGGGAACACATCAAATCGGTTCCCCATAATAATCCTGAATAACGCTGCCATTATTATTTCCAATTCCGTTTACCTACGGTTTATATTTCAAATAATTGATGGCAATATTCATTTATGAACCAATCTGGTTTACATCCCGTTTAAACAAAACAGGTTCCCTCTCATGCATTAATATTAAATTACATTTTGATTAGACAAAACGACTTCGCACCGTTGAACAATGCACGCTATTACGGTTATTATCCTCCCATGAAAAATAACGAGGAAATTATATGGACGGCGACGGTTCGTTGTTTAATGGTTTGTTGAATTTACTGAAGGACCAGGAGCAATAGTCATCATATTGCGTCCTGAAAGTGTCAGGATGTGAGTCCGTTACACCCCCTTTTCGCTTTTCCCTTCGGTTTTTTGCTTAAGCTTTCCTGGCTCTGCAGGATGCTTATGCCCTGTCAGCACCCCATAAAACGCCTTTTTTATTAACAGTCCGACAAGCGGTCCGGCATGTTTTCGCCTGCAATTATGGCATTCATGTTCACACCCCATTTGCGGGCAATATTCTATGCACATACTTTTTAATAGATTAAAAAGGGTATTTCATGATCAATAGAAAAAGTCTGCTAACGCTCAATAACGTCAGCAAGAGTTTTCAGCTTGCCGGAAAGAAAAGTCATTTAGTCTTGAGTGAAATAAACTTTAAGATTTACGATAATGAAATCGTCAGTATATTGGGCAAGTCCGGTTCGGGAAAATCTACCCTGTTGCGCATTATTTCCGGTCTCATCAAGCCAGATTTAGGCACCGTCATGATCGGAGAAAAAAAGGTTTCGGGGCCTAATCCACAGATCAATATGGTATTCCAGACCTTTGCCATTTTCCCTTGGCTGACCGTTGACCAAAATATCGCTTTCGGCCTGCAGGCTCAGGATCTCCCGCAGCAAGTGATCGAAACCCAGACCCTGAAAATGTTGGATCTGGTCGGCCTGACCCCCTATCGCGACGCTTACCCACGAGAACTTTCCGGCGGTATGCGCCAACGTGTGGGTTTTGCCCGTGCGCTGGCGGTAGAACCCATGTTGCTACTGTTGGATGAGCCCTTTTCTTCGCTGGATATTTTTACCGGCGAAAATCTGCGTCGCGATCTGCTGCGGATCTGGATGACTCGGCAAATAAAAACCCGCTCTATTGTGTTGGTAACTCACAGCGTAGAGGAGGCGGTGATGATGTCGGATCGCATTGTCCTGTTAGGATCTGAACCCGGCCCCCTTAAAGGCTATTACCACATCAGGTTACGTCGCGAAGAGAGAACCCGCCAAGGAATGCAAGCACTGACAGAGGAAATCAGTGAGGCACTCAGCCAGCAAATCGCCAGCGCACATTAACCGGTAACCGCGGCTTGGCAGGTGTCCTGCCTGCCGTATTAACTACCTGTTTATCAAGAATTACCCCCCGATGGGTGGTTCATGATAAGCGGATAATACATTGAGTATTTATCATGCATTTCATTCATACATTACTGACGCTGTTTACTGCGTCCGGGTTAGGTGCCGTCATTGGCTACGAAAGGCAATTCCGCCAGCGCACCGCAGGGTTGCGCACCAATACCCTGGTGGCAACCAGCGCGGCAATCTTCGTACATCTGGCTATGACGATTGACGGCAGCGGCGGCGCGGTACGGGTTATTTCCTATGTGGTTTCTGGCGTTGGCTTTCTCGGCGCCGGGGCAATCATGAAAGAAGGAATGAATATCCGAGGTTTGAATACCGCAGCTACACTGTGGGGTTCCGCCGCGGTCGGTGCCTGTGCCGGCTGCGCCCTGTATGGCGATGCGCTGGCTGCCACCCTGTATGTATTGGCAGCCAATACCTTGTTGCGCCCTATCGTCAATATGGTGAATAAGCAGCCGTTCAACGACGTTAACGGTGAGTCCACCTACCAAATCTGCGTGATCGCCTTCGAACACGAACAGCGCGATGCCTTGGCCAAATTCAAAAAGGTGCTACAGGCAGAAAGTTGCTTCATCTCGCATCTGGATATTGAGCCCTTCGGTGATGACGACGTAGAAATTACCGCCACGCTGATGCCTGCTTCCGTCACCACCCTGGTGCTAGACCGGACCATCAATAAATTGCTGGGCGACAGCATGATGAAACAGGCCTACTACAGCCGCATCGCCGGCTCCGGTTAACGCAGGACAGGGTCTTTTCCTCCTTGCCATGCCTTATTCTCCGAATAGAGAGATTTACCATGAAGAATATGCCGAAATTTTCTCATCTGACTATTTTCAAAGAAATTGTTTCCTGTGGAAGTTTACTTGAAACGTCAAAAAAACTGGGCATTTCACAGCCTACACTTAGCCGTATAATCAAAGAACTGGAAGCGAACATTGGCTCTCGCCTGCTGGAGCGCAGTAACCGCGGCGTACGCCTGACTGCGGTTGGAGAGGTCTTCTATCAAAAGATAGATCGGGTCACTAATCAACTGAGAAATGCGATTGATGAACTGCGGGGAATGAGCAGCTCGGGGGAGAAATACCTGCGGTTGGGTATGAGCATTGACCCCTTATTGTGTTACCTCGGGGAGGCGCTCGACAGCTTTAACCAACGCTATCCTCACACCAGAGTGACCCTGGTTGAAGACTCGCCAGAGGGGCTGATTGCTAAACTCAGAAACAGCGAGCTGGATTTGGTGCTATGCAGCCTGAGCAACAACACGACCTGCGCAGACTTGGCCATGCAGGCGCTCACCCGCGAGCATTTCTCCCTCTATCAAAACGGGGATAAAGCGACGGCCACGCTACCGCTAGCCGAAGCCAAATGGGTGGTACCGCGTTCATGTTCAGTAGGCCACGCCACCATTAAGGACATCGCCAGCCAGTACACACCGAACGGGAACATCGTGGAGACCGATTCCTTTTTGGCTACCTGGTGTCTGGTCAAACAACAGGGCTATTTTGCACTGCTAAGCGACCGGGTTGTCGCGCAATATGCGCCACAGTTGAACCTGAAAAAGATGCCCGCGGAAGAGATCGACATCAGTGCACAATTTTATATCTTCACCCGCAATGAGCCGGTAATGTCCCCACTCAGTACCGCATTCATCGATATCCTGCAGGCCATACAACCCGCCTGAAAGACTCAGCCCACTGACGCTCCGTGTTCATCTCGTTGTCGTCGGTGGCGCCCAACCGCTCACCCCTGTTTTTTGACCGCTTACCGCCCCTATAGCACCGCTGACTGAAATTCGCATGTCTTCCCCAGTCCCAACCCGCAATGATGAGCTGTTCCTAAACTCGTCATACTTCAAGTTGCATCATTGTTGGCTACGATTGCTCACCCGAAACACTTACTTATGTAAGCTCATCGGGCCTCACTCCCTTGCCGCCTCGATGCCACTCGAATTATTTAGAGTTCATACCCGACCGTTATCCGCACCCAGGCCGCGTGCCTGAAACATCTTATAAGCGGATTAACTCACTCATTTTTTTGCAGATTTTAACTAAGGACATCTCTATGAACCGAGAGGGGATTTTAAAACACATACCCTGGATGCTGCTGGGGATACTCGGCGCGTCCTGCCTGGGCGTAGTGGCACTGCGCCGCGGCGAACACATCAGCGCCTTGTGGATCATCGTCGCTTCGGTGGCGGTGTATCTGGTGGCATACCGTTATTACAGCCTGTACATCGCCACCAAGGTGATGAAGCTGGACGCCTTCCGTGCGACGCCGGCCGTGGTCAACAACGACGGCCTGAACTACGTCCCGACCAACAAGAACGTGCTGTTCGGCCACCACTTCGCCGCCATTGCCGGTGCCGGCCCGCTGGTCGGCCCGGTGCTCGCTGCGCAGGTCGGCTACCTGCCCGGCACGCTATGGCTGCTGGGTGGCGTGGTGCTGGCGGGGGCGGTGCAGGACTTTATGGTGCTGTTCATCTCCTCACGCCGCAACGGCGCATCGCTCGGTGAGATCATCAAAAAGGAAATGGGCCCGGTGCCGGGCACCATCGCGCTGTTTGGCTGCTTCCTGATTATGATCATCATCCTGGCGGTGCTGGCCCTGATCGTGGTGAAAGCGCTGGCGGAAAGCCCATGGGGCGTGTTCACCGTCTGCGCCACCGTGCCAATTGCCCTGTTTATGGGCGTCTATATGCGCTTCCTGCGCCCGGGTCGGGTGGGTGAAGTGTCGGTCATTGGTATCGTGCTGCTGGTGGCATCCATCTGGTTCGGCGGCGTCATCGCCCATGACCCGTACTGGGGCCCGGCGCTGACCTTTAAAGACACCACCATCACCTTTACGCTGATTGGTTATGCGTTCGTTTCCGCCCTGCTGCCGGTATGGCTGATCCTGGCACCGCGCGACTATCTGGCGACCTTCCTGAAAATTGGCGTGATCGTCGGGCTGGCGATTGGCATCGTGATCCTCAACCCTGAGCTGAAAATGCCGGCGGTGACCCAGTTTATCGACGGCACTGGCCCGGTGTGGAAAGGCTCGGTGTTCCCGTTCTTGTTCATTACCATCGCCTGTGGCGCCGTGTCCGGCTTCCATGCGCTGATCGCCTCCGGCACCACGCCAAAGCTGTTGGCCAATGAGAAAGACGCACGCTTTATCGGTTACGGCGCGATGCTGATGGAATCCTTCGTTGCCATCATGGCACTGGTTGCCGCTTCCATCATCGAACCTGGCCTGTACTTCGCCATGAACACCCCACCGGCAGCACTGGGCATCACCATGCCAGACCTGCACCGTTTGGGGACCGAAGATGCGCCGATGATCATGGCGTCACTGCGTGATGTGAGTGCCCATGCGGCAGCGACCGTCAGTTCCTGGGGCTTTGTCATCAGCCCGGAACAGATCCTGCAGACCGCCAAAGACATTGGCGAACCTTCCATACTGAACCGCGCCGGTGGCGCGCCAACGCTGGCAGTAGGTATCGCCCACGTGTTCCACCAGATCATCCCTGGTGCCAACATGGGCTTCTGGTACCACTTCGGTATTCTGTTTGAAGCGCTGTTCATTCTGACCGCACTGGATGCAGGTACCCGTTCCGGCCGCTTTATGCTGCAGGACTTGCTGGGCAACTTTGCGCCATTCCTGAAAAAAACCGACTCACTGGTGGCCGGGATTGTCGGCACCGCGGGCTGCGTCGGCCTGTGGGGTTACCTGCTGTATCAAGGGGTGGTCGATCCGCTCGGCGGCGTGAAGAGCCTGTGGCCGCTGTTCGGCATCTCCAACCAGATGTTGGCTGCCGTCGCCTTGGTGCTGGGCACCGTAGTATTGATTAAGATGAAGCGCACCCAATACATCTGGGTCACCGTGCTACCGGCGGTGTGGCTGCTGATTTGTACCACCTACGCGCTGGGCCTGAAGCTGTTCAGCGACAACCCGCAGCTGGAAGGTTTCTTCTTCCAGGCCGGTGAGTACAAGCGCAAAATCGCCGAAGGCGGTGCCGAGTTGACCGCCCAGCAGGTCGCCAACATGAACCATATCGTGGTGAACAACTACACCAACGCCGGGCTGAGCATTCTGTTCCTGCTGGTGGTATACAGCATCATCTTCTACGGGGTGAAAACCGCCATGGCGGCGCACAAAAACCCGAACCGCAGCGACCAGGAAACGCCGTACGTGCCGGTGCCTGAAGAAGCGCCTTCCAACGGCGTAACTGAGGGGGACGTCAAAGTTTCACCACAGCATTAATGGTGATTTAACGGATACCCTGCATAATGAAAGTTAAGTAGTACCCAATGGATTTCGAGCCGCAGCAAGGCGGCAAATGAGCGACAAATCGGTAGGGAACCGATTTGAACAGCGTTTGCGCTGGCCCAAAGGGTGAGCCTCAGGGATGAGGCTCATTAATCCCCAGGAGCTTACTCAAGTAAGTGACTGGGGTTCGTGAATGAAGCCAACACCGCTGCGGTTCGAAAGACGAAGGGTATGCAGGGTAATTTTTGGGAGAAGGTTTATGTTCGGTAATCTCGGCCAGGCGGGTAAATATCTCGGGCAGGCGGCGCGCATGTTGGTCGGCGTGCCTGACTACGATACCTACGTCCAGCATATGAAAGACAACCACCCGGACAAGCCGGTGATGACCTATAAAGAGTTTTTCCGCGAACGCCAGCAGGCCCGCTACGGTGGGGACGGTAAAGGCGGTATGCGCTGTTGTTAGTTAAAAGGATCCGCAATGAAACCCATCGCAGTCACCATTCTGACCGGCTTTTTGGGTGCCGGTAAAACCACCCTGCTCCGCCATATTCTGAACGCCGAACACGGCTACAAGATTGCCGTGATTGAAAACGAGTTCGGCGAAGTGCCGATCGACAACGCCTTGATTGGCGACCGCGCCAGCCGCATCACCACCCTGAGCAACGGCTGCATCTGCTGCAGCAAATCCAACGAGCTGGCAGACGCACTGCTCGACTTGCTGGACGGCGTAGACAGCGGCCAGCTGGCGTTCGACCGGCTGATCATCGAATGCACCGGCATGGCCGATCCCGGCCCGATCACCCAGACCTTTTTCTCGCACGAGATCCTCTGCGAACGCTTCCTGCTGGACGGCATCATCACCCTGGTGGACGCCGCACACGCCGATCAACAACTCAGCCAGTTCAGCATCGCGCAGGCACAGGTAGGCTACGCCGACCGCATTCTGCTGACCAAAACCGACGTGGCACCGGACTGCGAAGCGCTGATACAACGCCTACAGCAGATGAATGCCCGCGCACCGGTGTATAAAGTGACGCACGGCGATATCGATCTTGGCGTATTGTTCGACATCGAAGGCTTTGTGCTGAACGACAAGCTGACCCTGACGCCGCCTGCCCCGCTGTTCCGCCGCATCCCGCAGTCGCAGAACAACATTACGTCGATTGTGGTGTACCACGAGCAACCGCTGGAACTGATGCAGATATCCGAAGTGATGGAGGGCCTGCTGCTGGAATACGCCGACAGCCTGCTGCGTTATAAGGGGATTTTGTCGATCAAGGACGAGCCGCGCCGCCTACTGTTCCAGGGCGTGCAACGGCTGTATAACGCCGACTGGGACCGCGAGTGGCTGCCAGAGGAAGAGCGCCGCAGCACCCTGGTGTTTATCGGTGTGGATTTGCCGGAGGAGACGATCCGCCAGCGGTTTGCCGACCTGACATAACCTTAAGTTCATCAGGCTGCGCCTTTGCCCGCGCAGCCCTTTTCTGCCCCTTACCCCTTCTGAAAATACGGCCCCGCCGCTACCGAATCCCGCAGGATCAGGCTCGCCGGGAAGGCCGGGCGTTTGCTCAGCTCGCCACCGTCCAGCATCGACACCAGGCGGTTGATGGTTTCCTTGATCATGTCGGTCACCGGCATTTTCATGCTGGAGAGCGAGGGAATGGTATAAGGCGCCAGCGGGATGTCATCAAAACCTATCACCGACACGGCGGACGGCACCGGGATTTGGCATTCGGTTAAGCGCTTAATCGCGCCGATGGCCATCTCGTCGTTGCTGGCAACAATGGCGCTGAACGTGTAGCCGCTAGCCAGCAGCGCATCGACCGCCGCCATGCCGCTTTGCGCGTTCCACTTGCCTTCGACAATCAGCCCGGCATTCACCCCAATACCATGTTCCGCCAGTGCGGACTTATAGCCGGAAAGCCGCTCCAGCCCGGTGGGTGAATCCAGCGAACCGGTGATAAAGGCAATATCGCGGTGCCCCTGTTCGATCAGGTGCCTGACCGCCGTCGCGCTGGTGGCGTGCTGATCGCTGAAGATGCAGTAGCTGTCGTTCAGCCTTAACCGGCGATTGATGACCAGAATCGGCTGTTTATGCTGGGAAATGATCGCGTCCATCTCCGCAATCGACAGAAAGCGCGGGTAGATGATCACGCCGTCACAGCGCAGATCCAGCAGGAATTGAATGGCGGCCTTTTCCTCTTCGGCGGTGTGCTTGCCGTCCGCCAGGATCAGTTGGCGCCTGTGCTCTTCCATGATGCGCGCCGACTGAAACATCAGCTCGCTGAAGTAGTTGCCGCTGTACAGCGTGTTGGTGACCACCAGCCCGATGGTCTGGGTGGTTTTGGTGGCGAGATTGCGCGCCAGCAGGTTGGGCCGATAGCCGGTCTCGGCAATGGCTTTCTCTACCTGTTCGCGCTTTTCCGGGCCGACATAGCCGCTGCCGGACAGCACGCGGGACACCGTCGCTTTCGACACGCCCGCCCTTTTAGCCACCTCAAGTATTGTTGCCATCTCTGCGCCGTCAAAATCCAGGGTTCAGCGCAGTCTACCCAAGACGCCCCCCGTTTGAAATCTTTTCACGCCTGCCGCTGCCGTCCCCTTCGGCCTTAAAGTGACCAGGTTCACGAAACGAAAAACCCAAAAATCATAATTATTGCCAGATCAAAAACAGATCAGCATGATTTTGTGAAACCGGTTTCTTGTGGGCGTTTCATTGAGATGGAACGGCGGATCGCCCAGGCAGTAAAAGTGAGCCTTTGGGCAATCCGAATTCATATCTGAAGAGACGACAACCTTATGCCGAAGAACTACGCAGAGATCTCACCCGCCATCGTAAATGCGTTGGGCGGTCTCAGCAACATCGACGCCGTTACGCACTGCATGACCCGCTTGCGATTCGTGGTGAAAGACAAGGCTCTGATCGACACGCCAAAGCTCAAAGCGATTAGCGGCGTGATGGGCGTGGTGCACAGCGGCGAGCAGTGCCAGGTGATCATCGGTAACGAGGTGTCAAAAGCCTATCAAGCGGTGTTGGCGCTCGGCCTGCCGGGCAACGCCCCCGCCGCCGTGCCGGCAAAGCGCAAAATCACCCTGAAAGGCATCGGCGCCGGCATTCTCGACGCGCTGGTCGGCACCATGTCGCCGCTGATCCCCGCCATTATCGGCGGTTCGATGGTGAAGCTACTGGCAATGATGCTGGATATGGCCGGGGTGTTCGACAAAGGCTCGTCGACGCTGGTGATACTGAACGTGATTGGCGACGGCGCGTTCTTCTTCCTGCCGGTGATGGTGGCGGCCTCTGCGGCGCTGAAGTTCAAAACCAACATGTCGCTGGCGATCGCCATTGCCGGTGTACTGCTGCACCCCAACTTTATCGATCTGATGGCCAAGGCGGCGCAGGGCCAGGCGGTGGAGTTCGCCTATATTCCGGTGACGGCGGTGAAATACACCTACACGGTGATCCCCGCGCTGGTGATGACCTGGATTTTGTCGTACATCGAGCGCTGGGTAGACCGCATCACCCCGGCGGTGACCAAAAACTTCCTTAAGCCGATGCTGATTGTGCTGATCGCCGCGCCGATCGCGATTGTGTTGATTGGCCCGCTGGGCATCTGGATCGGCAGCGGTATTTCGGCGCTGGTGTACACCGTGCACGGCTATTTGGGCTGGCTTTCTGTCGCCATTATGGGGGCGATCTGGCCGCTGCTGGTGATGACCGGCATGCACCGCGTCTTCACCCCGACCATTATTCAGACCATCGCCGAAACCGGCAAAGAGGGCATGGTGATGCCGTCAGAGATTGGCGCCAACCTGTCGCTCGGCGGTTCTTCGCTAGCGGTGGCGTTCAAAACCAAGAACCGCGAACTGCGCCAGACCGCCTTGGCCGCGGCCGCCTCCGCCATTGTGGCGGGCATTTCCGAACCGGCGCTGTACGGCGTGGCGGTGCGGCTTAAACGCCCGCTGATCGCCAGCCTGATCAGCGGCTTTGTCTGCGGTGCCGTCGCCGGTATCGGCGGGCTAGCCAGCCATTCGATGGCGTCGCCCGGCCTGTTCACCAGCGTGCAGTTCTTCGACCCGACGAACCCGATGAGCATTGTCTGGGTCGGCGGTGTGATGGTGCTTTCTGTGGTGCTGTCGTTCGTGCTCACGCTGCTGTTGGGCTTCGAAGACATCCCGGAAAGCGAAGCCTCGCCAACGGCGGCCACTGCGCCTGCGGTAAATACCGCTAACGTTGTCCATTAACGCACTATTTTTATACCCTAAATAATTGGAGTTGCATCACGGCGGCAAGGCCGTACATCCCCAGGAGCTTAGTCAACTAAGTGACTGGGGTGTGCGACAAATCTGTCAGGAACAGATTTGAACGCTGCTTGCAGCGGCCCCGAAGGGGCAAGAGCCACGGATGGGTCTTGTAACGCAGCCAACACAGAGGCAGCTTCAAGTATGACGGGTAATTGAGGATTACATGTCTGATTCAACATTCCCGCAAGGGTTCTTATGGGGCGGCGCCCTGGCCGCCAACCAGTCTGAGGGGGGTTATCGCGAGGGCGGCAAAGGGCTGACCACGGTTGACATGATCCCGCATGGCCCCAACCGCATGCCGGTGAAGCTGGGCCTGGAGAAGCGCTTTAGCCTGCGCGAAGACGAGTTTTACCCCAGCCACGACGCCATTGATTTTTACCATCGCTACCGCGACGACATTGCGCTGATGGCGGAGATGGGCTTCACCGTGTTCCGCACCTCCATCGCCTGGAGCCGGATTTACCCGAACGGCGACGAGCTGACGCCTAACCCGGAAGGCATCGCCTTCTACCGCAGCCTGTTCGAAGAGTGCCGTAAATACGGCATCGAGCCGTTGGTGACCCTGTGCCATTTCGACGTGCCGATGCACCTGGTGACCGAATACGGCTCCTGGCGCAGCCGCAAGATGGTGGAATTTTTCACCCGCTATGCCCGCACCTGCTTTGAAGCCTTCGACGGGCAGGTGAAGTATTGGCTCACCTTCAACGAGATCAACATTGTGCTGCACAGCCCGTTCTCCGGCGCAGGATTGGTGTTTGAAGCAGGTGAGAACCCCGAGCAAGTAAAATACCAGGCCATACACCACGAACTGGTGGCCAGTGCGCTGGCGACGCGCATCGCGCATGAAGTGAACCCCGCTAACCAGGTGGGCTGCATGCTGGCCGGCGGCAATTTCTACCCCTGGTCCAGCAAGCCGGAAGACGTGTGGGCCGCGCTGGAGAAAGACCGCGAGAACCTGTTCTTTATCGACGTGCAGGCCCGCGGTGCCTACCCTGCTTACTCTGCCCGGGTGTTCCGCGAGAAAGGCGTGAGCATCGTAATGGAGGAAGGCGACGCCGAGATCCTGAAGAACACCGTCGATTTCGTCTCCTTCAGCTATTACGCCTCGCGCTGCGCCTCTGCCGATATGAACGATAACAACAGCAGCGCCGCCAACGTGGTGAAATCCCTGACCAACCCGCATATCCCGCGCAGCGACTGGGGCTGGGGCATCGACCCGCTGGGTTTGCGCATCACCATGAACATGATGTACGACCGCTACCAAAAGCCGCTGTTCCTGGTGGAAAACGGCCTGGGCGCCCACGACGAGTTCAATGCCGCAGGCGAGATTGAGGACGATTACCGCATCAGCTACCTGCGGGAACATATCCGCGCCATGGCCGACGCCATCGCCGACGGCGTGCCGGTGATCGGCTACACCACCTGGGGCTGCATTGATCTGGTGGCGGCATCGACCGGGGAAATGAGCAAGCGCTACGGCTTTGTTTACGTCGATCGCGACGACAGCGGCAACGGCACCCTTGCGCGGACTCGGAAGAAATCATTCTGGTGGTACAAGAAGGTGATTGCCAGTAATGGGGCGGATTTGGGGTGATGGATTTGGCGGCGGCAAGGGCCGCTAATGGCGATTGTTGCGAGCCGCATTCCAGATTGAGTAGTAAGCCCCTGTAATTCTGTACAGGCTATTTTTTCGCCTTTTTGTCAGCGCTATAGTCTCCCGGCTGCGGCACAATCCGCAGCCGGAGTTAGCGTTCCGAATCCCCCAACCCTGTTCGAATATGGTATAAATTCGGGCATGCCGATGCGCACCCAAACAATGGTGGCTCGGGTGGTGCTTCCTCCGGGAAGGCCGGGATCCGTTGGGGCCGGTTACGCTAACACCGCTCGAGCTACCACCCCGAGTTTAGCGTCTCTTCTGGTAGCGGTATTTCTCCCCCCAATGGAAATGACCGATATGGAAAACACCTCCTCAACGAACACATCTGAAACAGCGCCAAGCACCCTTACCCTCTATCGCGAATTGTTCAATCAGCTCGATCTCAGCACCTTAGACGCAACACAACTCTTAGACCTTGCCGCCCTCTCCGCCGAACAGGCCGAAGGGCTCTGCCACGGCCTGATGCTGTTAGGCGACCTCATGCAAAAGAACCCGCAGCCCGACGACACCCAGTGGGAACAGCTAAATCACTACCTCAACGCAACGGCTCACTTAGTACCGGCATTGTGCAACCTCTATGGCCGTGCACTGCGCGAGATGGAGTGCCAGAGCTGATAAGTTAAAATAAAAGCCAAAACAAATAATAAGAACGGTATTAGTTTTGTACCGTTCTTATCACTCCGATAAATCTCATAGATCTGACTGACACATCACGATAAACACATTCACGAAGGTAGGCATTTTCCCCACGGCCTGGCATAGTTAACGCATTCGATAAATCGATGAGTTAACTGCTGGATAACGATGCATGGCCGCTGGCAGTACGCAAACGCATTGATCAGAATCCGTTCTGCAATGAGGGGAATGTTTTGGCTATAAAGATCGCAATGTTATCTTCGAAAGAGGCTGTTTTAAAAGCTATCGAAGAATATAACAACCAAGGTTATGATGATTTCCTTAAGAAAAATAAAATTGAAAAAATAAGAACACACAAGGTCCGTTATAATAAATCCCTGTACGACATTAATGGGATAGCCACCGCAGCTTATATTCTCCAAATTGGTGAACCATCAGATAAAGTAAAATTCAGTGTTAATCTAGAAACGGTCATCCAAGCATTTAAAAAACTTGGCTTCGAGGTAATTGAAACACCGCATCCTCTGGAGAAATTAGAGAAAGGTGAACTTTACAAACGTAAAGACCTCCACGACCTCTACGGCGGGCAAGAGCAAGGCGGAATATCGACACCTAAAGAATTCCCCGTGATCTTCATTTTCACCGGCGAGGCTGGCGAAACGCATGGGTACAAAGACGGATGGTCTAACGACGACCACTTCTCCTACACGGGAGAGGGGCAGAAAGGTGACATGGCGTTTACCAACGGTAATAAACATATCCGAGACCATAAAGATAATGGTAGGGATATACTTTTATTTGAATATAATAAAAAACGTACGGGCGTAAAATTTATTGGATTGTTTGAGTGCGATTCATGGAATTACACCCAATGTCTAGATACCGAAAAAAACATGAGGCAAGGGATAGTTTTTAATTTATTCCGAGTATCTTCTGCTCAAGACGTAGACAATGACACCACTACATCAGAAGTAGACCAAAAGAAAGAAACGCTCGAGCAGCTACGCGCCAAGGCCATAAAATCATCCATGATGACGAGCCGGCGCAAAGAGAGCGATAGCAAACAATCTTGGTTCGAACGCAGCGAAGACGTGAAAAAATACGTACTTCAACGCGCCAATGGCATCTGTGAATCCTGCGAGCAACCCGCACCGTTCCAGAAAAAGAATGGCGATCCTTATCTAGAACCTCACCACACAAAACGCCTCGCCGATGAAGGCCCCGATCACCCGCAGTGGGTTGGCGCCATCTGCCCTACCTGCCACCGCCGGATCCACAGTGGTGCTGATGGAAAAGCGCTGAACCAGACTTTAATGGTGAAGTTGGAGCTGAAAGAAGCGAATTTTAAATAGCCATTGTTTAAAAACTATTTGAGTAGAAGTGTTCGAGGATGGTGTTTAAAGAGAGGGGTCTAGAAAAGGATCATCTGTTCCCCACATCATCCTCTGCCCGCGCTTTGCTAATGAAAACATTATTAAGATCGAGGTGTGCTAATCAACGGGGAGCAAGTAACTACCCCATAAAAAATCCACGCCGAAGCGTGGATTCAATTTCATAGCCAAGACCAGGTATCACGTTATTCGAAATGAACGGCGGGGTTATCCGCCAGTGACACGAAATTCTTCGTATTTTTATCCAGCGTGCGGATCTCGCCACTTTCGATGTCGTAAACCCAGCCGTGCAAGCGCAGGCCGTTGTTGCGCAGGCCCACGGCAACGGACGGGTGAGTCTTAATGTTATTTAGCTGGGCGATGACGTTCTCTTCGACCATAGCATTAACTTTGTCGATTTCGTTATCCCAGGTTTTCTTCTCTACCACCGCTTTGGCCGCGTCCGCGTAGTGCAGCCAGTGGGCTACAGCAGGCATCGGGTCAAGGCACTGACAAGAGGCTATCGCCTTCATGGCGCCGCAGTTCGAGTGCCCGCAAATCACGATATCCGTGACGCCCAGTGCCACTACCGCGTATTCGATGGTCGCCGACACCCCGCCCGGTTCCGGGCCAAAGGAAGGAACGATGTTGCCTGCGTTACGGATAACGAAAAGCTGCCCCGGATCTTGCTGAGTCACAAGCTCGGGCACCAGGCGGCTGTCAGAACACGAAATAAAAAGCGCTTTAGGGTTCTGGCTGGAGGCAAGGCTGCGGAAGAGTTCCTTACGCTGAGGGAAAATCTCTTTCTGGAAGCTGAGGAAACCTTCAATGATATGTTGCATAACACGCTCTCTGGATCGGTAGTATCGATAACATGATAATCATCACTCCCGGTTAGTCCAGCATCTCTTTGGCGGAAATGAACAAGAAGCAACTGCACAACGGCCTGCAAAAGTGGCAATGACGAGATCCGGCAATCCGTTGATGGAAAAACGCCTCCGTCACGCGGAGCATCTACAGTTTTCTGGTGATATTCTTCGTTGCTTCTGCGTTCTGGTCCCCACTCAGACAGGGACGGCTGCTCAGCAGTGGATTACCCGAGGTACGCTTTGTTCATGACATCTATACGTCTTACCTAGTAGTACGTGACAACAATCAGTACTTCGCCAGAATCATGACCACGGGCAGTGTCTGGAAGCCAGTCTCTTTACAGGGTCAGCATAAAACCTACATTCTGGTTATCGGGGAAAGCGTACGCCGCGATTATCTGCATGCCTTCGGGGGAAAGTATCTCAACACGCCATGGCTTGATAATACCCCAGCCACGCTGTTTACCCATTATATCTCTGCCGGGCCGTCTACCATGCTTTCCCTGACCAACACACCGGCCCGTAGTCAGGGCAATGTGACCGAACTGAATAACAATATCGTTACGCTCGCTTCACGCGCCGGATTTGAAACCTGGTGGATTTCAAATCAGGGCAGGAAAGGTCATTTTGACTCACCCGTGGCATTAATAGGAGAAACTGCAGACCATCCTTATTTTACTAAATCAGCCAGCTCTGATGACAGGACGTATTCCCCGGATGATCAGTTGTTGCCGCAACTTAAAACCGCACTGAAACAGGGCGATGGAAAAAAATTCATCGTACTGCACCTGATGGGGTCACATCCGCAGGCCTGTATGAGAACACGAGATCAGTATGATATCGATGCGGGTGCCAAAGAAATATCATGCTATATCAAATCCATCGCTATGACTGACAAGCTGCTGGGACAGATCCATGACATGGCAGAGCATCACGGCGGCGACTGGTCCATGATGTATTTTTCGGATCACGGACTGTCATACATCAACAAAGACAAGGCAAATGCTTACTTAACGCACGGAGATAAAACCCGCGAGAATTACGACGTGCCATTTTTCACCGTCGACAGAAATCAAACAGAAAGAGTTATCATCCCGGTACAACACAGCGGCTTACGTTTTCTGGAAACATTTTCAGAATGGATGAAAATTAGCGACCCGTCGATTGCCCGTTGCGATGAGTCGCTCTCCGATGTGGACTACACACCTTCCAATCAGGTCATTAATTTTAAAGGACAATTTGTCAATTATGATGGATTGTCCGCAGAGAGCAATTAGTCTCATGTTTACCGGGTTGCATCGGGTGCAACATTGATGCATGAAATTTTTAAGAAAAACTGTTTTTGTGCCAATATAGAAAGAGGAGGCTCTCCATTTTTCTGTCACTTACTGACATAACCTGTCAGTAAGTAAGATTACCATCAGGGAAAAGCTATCAAGGGAAGACTTATGAGCGGGCATGAAGTCATGGTACAGAGAATAACCGTCATTATCTCAGAACTTTATCAATACGGTTTTGTGTCTCGCCAAAAGTTGATGAACGAATTCAAAATCAGCGAACGCACCTTGTATCGGGATCTTAACCGTTTGGGCGATCGTATTATCCATAATGGCGATGGTATTTACAGACTGGCACCTGCTTATGCCAAACCTCAATCACTAAAAGAACTACAAAACCTCGTCCGTATTTTAGGTATGGAAGCGTTATTTCCCGCAAAAAAACTCTTCTCCCAGCCTGATTTAACGTCGTTAAGTATCCGTTCTCTACCGAGTGATCCTGAGGCTCAGAGAGTACTTGAGAATAACTTTAGTCTGTTTGATAAAGCGATTCGCGAAAACAACATTTGCGAATTTCACTATAAAGACAAACTCCGTACCGTTGCCCCTTATAAGCTCATTAACATAAAAGGTGTCTGGTATCTCGGTGCTGTGGATAGAGGAAATGTGAAGGGTTATCAGCTCAGTAAAATTCGCTGGCTGAATCTTACTCCCGTACATTTTACGCCAGAGCTGTATATAACTCAGTACTTTGCTGAAGAAGATGATGTCTGGTTTTCTCTGAATAAGCAGACGGTACACGTCAAAATCGCAGCCGAGGTTAGCTACTACTTTCAGCGCCGCAACTTATTACCTGCGCAGAAATTAATACGACAAGAATCAAACGGTGATTTGATTGTGCAAACCGAAATGGCGCACGAAAACCAGCTCTTCCCTCTATTACGATACTGGTTACCCAATCTCATTATTATTTCCCCTATTAGCCTGCAACATCGTTTTCAGCAGAAGCTCAATCAACAGATGGCTGAAATGGAAACAAAATACGGCATGGCTATTTTTGACGACATGCAACAGGAGTAAATCATGCTACGCGGTTCAGAAAGAAAAGAAGCATTAGCCAGTCTCACCCGAGCAACTAACCAATATGAAGCACAGGCAAAAGATACTCAGGAGGAGATCACTGCGCTCTTTTTGCTGCGCCAAAAGTGCAGTAAAAATTTGATTACTCGTGGTGAAAGCTTTGTAAACCGACTGGCGAATAAACCCAAAGAATTTGATAAATCCTGGAGCGAACTGAAAGCGGAAATTGCTGAGTTCGATAACGTCGTCGAAAAACTGGAAGAAGAATACCGAACATCACACGTTGGTAAAGGGACCGCTGCCGCAGGGGTTGCTGTCGGAGCGGGAGTCGCAGCATTTGCCCCTACGGCAGCACTGGCCATTGCTACGACTTTTGGTACGGCCTCGACCGGGACAGCCATTGCAACTTTAAGCGGCGCGGCGGCAACGAATGCTGCACTGGCATGGCTTGGTGGTGGTGCGCTTGCAGCGGGTGGTGGAGGCATGTCTGCAGGAGGCGCATTGCTGGCGTTAGCAGGTCCAGTCGGTTGGGGAATTGGCGCAGTAGGCATTGCAGGTGGCACCTTACTGGCTCGTCGTAAGAATGGAAAAATCATTGACGAAGCTCAGCGCGAAGATCGTCAGGTTCGCGCCAAAACCAGCGAATTGAGAGTGATGGAACGCGGAGCTCAGGAACTGAAGGTGTTAACGTCAGAGCATTATCATGGCACTGAAAGCATCGTCGATGCACTGGAAAAGACCGCGCCGCGAGACTATAGCCAGTTCAATGCGCATCAGAAAGATCAGCTAGGGGCGTTGATTAACCATATCAATGCGTTATCAAAATTGATCAACAAGAAAATCCAGTAATGAACAGTTTAAATAGTCATGATGCGGTCGGCGATCAGGTTATCGGCAGTGCGGTTGATGCCCTCAATCAGGCCCGCATCAAAGATGAATGGCTTAAGTTGGCGCAGCAGGATAGCGCCTTTTCTTTCGCTGACGAACAGATGCAGAAGGTGCGTGATTTTATTGCGTCACCTAATAACATTCTGGGTTCGATGAGTACCAAGCACGGTGAGATTGCTGAACAACTTGAGGTGGGCGTGCGCAATGCACGCCAGGCGATCGATAAAGGATTGGTTGATGAGTCGGCTTTAGGTGCAACATTTAACGGGGTGGGTCGCACCGCCCCTGCGGACTACAAGATTGATGGTATTGAAGTACAGTCAAAATTTATAAACGGCATTAATAACAATCTAACGCATGTCCTGAAGCACATGGAAACCTATCCCGACTTCACAAAGGGTGAGCCGTTTTACCATATCCCGAAAGATACCTGGCAGACCATCCAGGACGTCATTGACGGGAAGCCGGTAGAGGGATTGAGCGAAAAAACATTACAGGCTATTAAGGATAAAGTTGCCGATATTGAAAGCGCGACGGGGCGACCATTTGCCGATGTCGTGCGCCCAGGTGTTTCCGATTACAAAGACGTTCAATGGGGGAAAATCGACGAAACACTTGATAAGCATGATCAGGAATTAGGTAAGCAGAACGAGACTAAAAAAGCTGAAATTATCGAGGATCACCAGCCTTCGCTGAACGAAGCGATGCGGGCGACAGTTATGGGGGCAGCTTTCGGGGGCGCTTTTGCTCTCGGAACGGGGATATACCGCAAGTACCGTGACGGTAAAAATATTTTTTGTGGTGAGTTCGATACACAAGACTGGCAGGACGTGGGGCTGGATACGCTAAAAGGTGCAGCCATTGGAGGTGTATCCGCTGGAGCGATTTATACCCTTACCAACTATGCCTCGATGGGAGCACCATTCGCCAGCGCACTTGTCACCGCCGCCAAGGGGGTTGGAAGCCTTGCCTTATCTTACCAGCAGGGTGAAATAGATCTTGATGAGTTTACCGAGCTCGGGCTCATTGTTTGTGCCGAGTCCGCCATTGTTGGTGCAATGGCCATTGCAGGCCAAGCGTTAATCCCTGTTCCTGTGCTGGGAGCAGTGATTGGCTCTATCTCCGGGAAGTTCATGGTCACCGTAGCCAAAAATTTGGACAGCAAAGCCCGCCAGGCTCTGCAAGCCAGAATGGACCATTTTACTCTTCGCTTGAATGACATTGAGCGGCAGGCACTCAAGCGCATCTTGTCCGAATTCACGGCATTAGGTGAACTGACAGCAGCAGCTTTCAATGTTGAAAATAACCGTAAATTACTCGAGGCGAGCATTACACTTGCTCAGGCCTATGGAGTAGAGAAAAACAAAATCATTAAAAATGCGGATGATTTGGACGCCTTTATGATGGCGTGATGCCGGGATGAAACGGTTAAAAAAAGGATAAAAATAATAATGCTACAGATAATTGGTGTATTAATTCTTCTGGTTATAGGGTTTGTTATTATTAAAACGTTATTTCGGGCATCGCTCAATATTCTGGGTGTGGTATTAGGTCTAGGGGTACTGATTGTAGCAGGACCACCGCTATTAGCAGGTTATATTGTGGAGCACATATCTTTGCGCTTCGCCTACGCTGGTCGTTGGGTGTTCCACTGGTCATTTCTGGCATGATCATTAGCTTTATGTGGGGGCTTGACGGCAAACATATCGCCTATGAAGCCCATACCTTTGACTCAATGAAGTTCATTTTAACTGCCGCATTTGCTGGAGGCCTGCTAGCGCTGCCCGTGCAAACCAGAGCAATTCTGAGAAATGGGCTTACATCAGCCGACATTGCCAGGAAAATTAATGAGTATTATTGCTGTTTCTATACTTCTTATTTTTTGATGACCTGTTCTGCTGCAACTCCATTTATCGCATGGCAATACAATATCTCATCTTCGCTAATGTGGTGGGCTGGTTTGCTTTACTGGATAGCAGCCTTGCTGACGCAGTTCTATGCGGCAAATCAGATTCAGGAACTCAAGAAATTAGCGATTGCTATCAACGAAGGATTGAAGGAACAAAAAGCAATCAATAGCCGAGGATGGCTGGCAGAGCTAAAACAAGGAAGTAACCTCTCAGCAGAATTAATCGAAAGTATTTATCTGAAGCTGGTCTCGCAATATATTTTGCAGGGCGATACGCGTGAACAAGAATTGGCGGGCGAAAACTGGTTATTGAATGATGCCTGGTATGAAACAAAAATGGCTGAATTCAATGAACGATTAAACAGCAAGCTAACTCACTCTTCCGATGAGCTGAAAAGCCTTTTCGCCAATCGACTAAATTTACCTTCCGCTGCAAACGATGATCTCCTGAATCGTTATCTCGATTGTGGGAGTTATTATTCGTTTTCAGACGGACGAAAATTTGTCTCATTCCACTATGTAGATGAACTTTGTACCTGCACATCATGCGGTTTGAGTGATATTAGAAGTGTGAATGGTACTGAGCACGTAAACCATGAATGGTATTGCTCTGATGTCTGTCGGGAAACTGAAAAACTATGTCTGGAAATCCATGAGAGACCACAGGCTGAGTTTATTTCCAGCGCAGCGATGAATGGCCTGATACTCATGACGTTGCCAGAAGTCTGGAATACCAATGAAAAAATGTTTGCTACGGGTGGACAAGGGCATGGTTTTGCAGCTGAACGAGGAAATCATCTGGTCGACAAAGCACGTCTGAAAGACTCACATATTCTCGGTGACGACAATGCAAAAAATGGAGCAGATAGGCTGGTTAATGGTACTGAGATCCAAACAAAGTATTGTGCGACTGCAGCGCGCAGCGTAGGGGCGGGTTTTGATGGGCAGAATGGTCAGTATCGTTACTATGACAGTAACGGCACACCGATGCAGCTTGAAGTGCCTAAAGACCAGTATGCAAAAGCACTTGAAACTATGCAGAACAAAATTCGCGATGGCAAAGTGCCAGGGGTTAACGATCCTGTTGAAGCGACAAAACTGGTGCGTCAGGGCCATCTTACCTATACCCAAGCCCAGAATATTACTAAGTTTGGCACATTCGAATCCATTACTTACGATCTTGCAGAAGGGTCTATTGTCAGCCTTGCTGCAGGCGGGATCAGCTTTGGCCTGACGGCTTCTATTTTCTATCTCAATACCGGTGATCGTAAGGCCGCGCTACAAATAGCTGCGATTCAGGCAGGGAAAACCTTTGCCCGTACGCTGACAGTTTATGTGACGGTTCAGCAGTTACACCGCATTGGCGCCGTTCAGGGGTTGCTTAAAAATATTGATTTCGCGGCAGCCAGCCCAACTGTAAGGAATGCGCTTCAGCAGGGAGTCGGAGCCAATAACCTGAACTCTTTGAATAAAATGATGCGTGGTACTCTTGTAACCTCTTTTGCGTTGGTCGCCGTGACCACTGGACCGGATATGATCAAGATGATACGTGGTCATATTTCTGGAGCTCAGTTTATAAAAAATCTGGCTGTAACCTCTTCCAGCGTGGCAGGAGGAGCTATTGGTTCCATTGCTGGCGGAGTAATGCTTAGCCCATTAGGTCCGTTTGGCGCTTTAGCTGGGCGCGCAGCAGGCGGCTTACTAGGTGGGATAATTGCCACAGCTATTTCCAGAAAAATTGCTGGTGCTCTGGTTGAAGACGATCGGGTTAAAGTGCTGACGCTCATTCAGGAGCAAGTAACATGGCTTGTGACAAACCTCATGCTTACAGAGCATGAACTTGCAAACCTTAACGCGAATCTGGCAACTGTGATCGACCAAAAAACGCTGGAGATCATCTTCGCTGCTAAAGAGCAAGGCCGTGCGACAGCCAATATGTTGATCAAGCCGCTGGTAGTCAGTGTGGTTAAGCAAAGGCCGATTCTAACCTATGGCCATGCGCAAATTAGCGAGATAGTTGATCAACTGGAGACGGCAGCGCCGATTTCTGCTGCTGCATGACCGAAATAATATAGGGACAAATTTTTAAGACAATATAGCGGCTCGGCCAGTGTGTAGTGGCTCCAGCCACTACACACTGGCCCCCTTCTTTGATAATCCGTTGATATACGAGGGTGATTACCGCATGTGTGGTAATCACCTAGAGTAAATCACTGCAGATCAAACCTTGCTGGATAAGGATCTTCTTTATCCTTGTCCTTACAAGGCTGTCGTAGCCATCGTTGCCAATCCTGAGTGTCCTCCTGCAGATCAATTGCACTATCGAAATCCTGGGGTTCACAACTGTCAAGCTTCTCTTCAACACTATGTTTATGGCGAATAAATGATGCCAACTGATCCTGGTCAAATGAACCTTCAAGGTAAGGATAATTTATTATCATCTCGGCTTCTCCCTGGACCTTGAGCATGGTATTGATACGGCCAAAGAGGCGGTCAACTCTCCCATTCCGCTGTTCATTATCACCAGGCGTCCAGGCAATGCCGTAATGGTGCACCTGATGACATTGAAGATGGAGGTTCACACCTTCCTGCAATACTGAAGTCGCTACCAAGACATTCGGGAAGAAGGGCGAGTTAAATCCGCGAATCAAGCGTTCACGGTTGTGGGATTGCCCGCTAGCGTACCAGCCAGGGCTGTTCAGGCTGGTAAACTCGCGCCAGCTGTACTGATTACTATCCAGCTTCTGACCAACAATTTTCACGCATAGTGTTTCGAAAGTTTCGATAGCAGCCACAAAGTAACGCTGCATCAGCGATCTCTTCAGCTTGGGGGTCACCCACTCAACAAAATGCTCATAGCGCTGCTGAACTTCGCTCTTTTGAGGTTCACGCCTGAACTCAGTAAACCAGCAATAGAGCTCAATCATCACCGGGCTGGCAAACAGGTAACCAGTGCGCAGATAGTTGGCAAAGTTTTCAATGATTGCCATGCCGTTAGGCTGGTCGAGCCATTTTATCAGTTGCTCTTTTGCCGGTTGCGGGAGCTCATTGAACATCAGTCCCCAAGCGGTAGGTAATGCCTTGGTATATTCAATCCCCGCCGCTAATGGGGTTTGCGACCACCGGGCATCGCGCGCGGCATCACCATAGCTGTCGCGCTGACGTTCACCAGACTCTTTTCGGTAATGATAACGATAGGTACCAGTTGTGCCGTCCAGTGCAGGTTCCAGAAACAGAGAGAAAAGACTGTCCGGGCGGCGGAAACGCAAACTGACGTTGGCACAGTCAGTGCGGCGCAGGCCGGTTTTCTTCGTTACAAACAACTCCGCTATTTTACTGGAAAGCTTCAGCTCATTATCTGCTTCGGGTTCATCTGCCGCGCTATCTTCTTGCATATGCTCTTCCAGATCCGGCTCCCCGCTGGATTTTCCCGATAAAAGATCAACGAAGGTTTCCCGCGACCAACCCGATTCTCGCCATTTTTCCCGTGCATCAGCGGGTAGATGCCAGACATCCATCAACCGCTTAGCCATCATTTCGTCATAACGGGCGTTGATGCGCTGGGTAATTTCGCGCACCGACGGAATGCGGCGCACAAAGACCAGATGCTTTCTGCTGTGTAGCGGCTGCAACTGCTCGAATGGATCGCTGGTAACGCAGGCATCCACCAGCGCATCGTATTTCGGGTGATCCGGAAAGCGTTGATAGATATCGTTAAACTGCCGGGTAAGCCTGTTGAGCAGAGAAGAATCCGGGGCTTGGTTGAAGTCGTTATGGGTTTGTTCTTCTTCATCGCCACCATTGTCCCGCTCACTGGCTGTGCTACCCGTTGATTCAAACCCTTCAAGATAGCCATAGAGCATACGTCTGCCGCCACCCGACTTTTTCTCTTTATCCAGCTGGACAACCAGTTGTTTCTGATAAAGAGCAAAGAACAGCTCTGCATCCAGCCGGTCAGTAAAGTTGGAAACGCTGGCGCGCTCATGACGATACTCATATTTGCTGTGACTGCCCTCCCTGCCCTGCATTTTTCGCAGGCGACGGATGGCAAAATCATTCATCAGAGCGCTGACATCATCCACTGCGTACCGCTTTGGCAAGTCACTGAAGTAGCTAAAAATGTCATAAATATTTCGCGGTGATGAGTGATTGGGGGTTCCCGTCAACAGTAGTACGTTGCTACCCAGCCGATCCTGCGCATCACCAAAGAAGGCCTGAGCGGCAGCAGCGCGCTGTGAGCCGCTTCGGTTACGAAAGTAGTGCGCCTCATCAATGATAATTAAGTCAAAGCCTCCTTTTCCCAGAGCTTGCTTAATCTGCTGACGATACGACGCGCCATAGGCTTCTGCAGCGTTCAGAGCATCTTCTTTTTCAGACTGGGGCACCAGGCCGCTTAATGAGTGGATGGTAGTGAGGTAGAAATGGTGTGCCTTTTTCTCCACAGCTTCCGCCAGATCTGCCAGCCTGCCTTGAATTTGCGGAGCATATTTTTCCTTCCCCTCTGCTGAGGTAAACGCATTATTCGCTGCCCGGTAGTGCTTCTGGGTGAAGGTGCCGAATTCCTTTTCCCAGTTGTCGCAGAGCGTCCTGTTAGGTGCCATCACCAGAATGCGCGCATCGGGTTTTGCCTCCCATAACAGCAGCATTATACCCATCGCCTGATAGGTCTTGCCCATGCCGACTTCATCGGCGAGAAGCGCCAGTCGTTGTTTACTCAGCAAATTCCACAATCCAGCCACACCCTCAGCCTGCTTCGCCGCCATGCTGGACGCACCGGATTGATACTGCCAGTGCATATCAGTCGCATCGAAATTCATCACGGCTGAAACCTCAACCGGGGTAATGATCTGTTTTAACTTATTCGCCATAACTACAGTCTTCCCTGATGGCAGCGAGATAACGCAGGCTAGCGGCATCGCTAGTTAGAGGTGGAATGGCAACCTGTAGAGACTCCCACAAGTGCGCTGCGACAAATATGGCTTCAGCCCCCTGTTTGCGTCGGATACTTTTAACACGCTTTATTGCCAGAGCTGCCAGACTATTAACTTCCTGCGCCAGGAACCAGTTAAATACCGGATGGGTTGGTTGCTTCACCCGCTCTCTGGCTATTTCTGCCAGTTCCTGCAGACAGCCAGGTTCGCTGAACAGACGACGATAAAGCAGGGTGCCATCTTCCACCTCTACCAGCCAGTTGCGACGCTGTTGGATGGCCTGAAACAGGCGGAAATAGCTGGTGACTTCTAATCTAATGATTTCTGCCTCTACCTCACTTTGCACTTCGTCTTGCGCCCCAACGCCCCGCAGCATAAGGCGATCGCTCAAACCGGGATCTGCAGAACTCAGATAACTGTTAAGCAGCTCATCGAGCGATGTAAAGCTCAGCGCGCGCCGGTGTTCAGTACCAGTTTCGACGATCATACCCTGCCAGTCTGTTTTTCCTGCTCTACGCAGGGTATAAAAAGGGTTATCCAACACGGCATCGCTCTTCAATACTGCCAATTGCTGTGGTGACTTCAGAACTTGACCATTAGCTTTCCATACCAGTTCATTCGACCCATTGATACCCGGCAGTATCAAGTGGTAACCCGACTCTGGCTTGCCACTGAACCATTGCCCGACAATCTGATATTCGCAGCGGGTCCAGTCAAAAATAACGGTGAGATCGAAAGGAGGGAGTTCGCCCAGCTCCAGCACCTCTTCCTTCAACAATACTTCACTGGCGAAATCCTCCTCATTAACATCATCCCATTCTTTGCCGCAAATCGTGATGTTACGAGAGACCGGATGCACAATTCCCGCTTCTACATTCCAGTTTTTCTCCATGAGGCTGCTGCAACCGGGAGAAGTGAAATTCCAGGACCCCACTGCCAGTTGCGTGCTTTTGCTGCTTTTCGCCAGCCAGAGCTTGGCATGGGTCATCAACGCACGATCGTCTTTGGGAGCAGGCGAGTCGTGAAGGGTCAGCGCTTTACTTGTTATTAGCTCCTGAATACTTTCACTCCAGCGAGTGCGTATATAGTTTCCTTCGACCAAGTCAGGAACTAATTCTACGCGTAATTCCGGCCCTAACCTGCCAATAAAACCTGCCAGATCCGCAGCAAGATAAGGTGACCAGACGCTCAGCGTTTTCAACTCAACACCCTGTTTCAGGGTATCCAGCAGCGTGGCGCCAGCCAGACTGTGAATAAATGACCAGCCATGATCATCGCCAAGAAACTTACGGCGTATGGGGAAGAACGCTTCTTTATTCAAACTGTTGTCGATAGAGGTAAAAAACTGTTTTACCTGTTGGTACTGGGTATTACTGGCAACGCAACGAAAAACTGCTGCTTCCTGATTTCGCCCCCATCCACTCAGCGTAAGGTTGGCACTGCCCGCCCCCACAATAATCTTTCTGTTGTGATCTTCGAGATAAAACACTTTCGGGTGAAACAGACCGCGATCCTTGTCCAGATAAGAGTCTTCGCCTTGAGCCAGCCTACGCACCGAAACTGGATACACCGCTATCGAGGTTCTTTTCGGCTTATCTTTCGCCATCATGTGCGGATCGCAATAAATGCGGAAATCAATGCCGCTCTCGTCCAGCGCTCGTTGCAGGCCTTCATAGTCCATACGACTCGCAGGCACATCCATTCCCAGTACAGCAGGTAGCACCCAAGTCTCAACAAAAGAGATATCCAGATTAAAGGTGGTAAGCCAAACGCGCTTTAGATCGCCCATTTCAGCAATCTGCTTTTTAAAAGTTTCTAGCAGTTTCATGCCGCGCTTCCCCATAAGCCATTCAGCATGTGCCTGAACTGTGGCAAATAGTAACGGTTTACCCAGTCGCTATTCCGGCGTTCTTCACGAAGCGAATACAGCGGCACTTGCAACACAATCTCGTCGCCTTCCAGCATTAGCCACGGAAATTGTCCTCGAGCTTCCATTAGCTTGTGATGATAGGCCAGCAGACCCCGTACCTGTTCTTCCAGCAATGTCTCGCTGGCCAGCGTTAATAACTGCTGAAAACGTCTAGCGGGAGTTCCGGAAAGGGAGGAAAGTAGTGCACCATTTTGTTGAAGCTGAGCCGCCATTTGAGGCAGATGTAGTTCCGTGAGACCGCGCGACTGCCAGAATTGACGGAACTCTGCCAGTGTTTGACTACCCTGTCGGCGTAGACCAGAAAACATCAGATCGATCAACGACAAAAACGGCTCAGCCTGGCAGATATTCTGTAACGCCATAAGATCGTTTTCATTCATTTCAGGCACGCTTTTAGCCTGTTGTACGGCTCGTTTGAAAACCTCAGCGACTGTGAGCTCCGGTTCGTCCGAACGTTCACGTTCCTGCTCAAGTACCAGATAAATCGCCCCAGCCGCGTGTTTATCCAAACCTGTTCTTTGCAGCCAGAATTCACGGGAGTAATCACCCACCATTTTGGGGTCGCGGAATGCCGTCACATAAGCCTTTTTAAGGCTGGCAGGAATGTCTTCGTAAACCGGGCTGAGATCGCGCTTATGTGATACCTGCATTAGTGACTGCAAGTGGGTCAGAGCCGCTTCACGTAATTTATTCAGCTCTGGCACATGCTGGATAAATGCCTCTGCAGCCTGCCACACAGGCTTATTACCCGGCAGATCGTAGCGGTAATCAGTAGTGAAAAACTGCATATTCATCATTGGCGATTTGTAGCGCCCATTGGTGCCAAGCGCAATCTGATTGGTCAGCAGCTCACTGCCCTTCTCATGACCAAAATGTAACGGAGGATTTTTGTCTGCGGCATTCCATCTTGGCCTGGCTTTATTAATACCCTGCACACCGGTGAGCGTGACGCCCCTTTTTTCAGCCGCCAGCATGGAGTAGATATAGATATTTTCAAGATGGATCAGACAGGCTGCTCTGAACTCGCGCGCCTGCTTTTTATGATAGAGGCTTTTCATCGCGCCAGCAGTTTGCTGCTTGTCATCTGCCAGCAGCTGGCGCAGTACGCTGTGATGCATCAGATTCAGCGTGTATTGCCGCACATCATTTGCGATAGAAGTAATACGGCTATGAAAAATGTCCTGTCCCCAGGACGACCAGATGACTAATTGCCCAAGCGGATCAACATTCAATTCACCTGTTAGCGAGTCATCGTATTCAGTCAGAAATTTTTCTATGTACATTTCGTTGCGTCAGTCCTTTATGCCCACAGGGCTAACAACACGCAATTTGTGCACTGCGAAAGCCCTTCCATGTGCCACTTGATTTCCTAATCCTTACCAAATCAGCAAATCAGTGGCCGATATTGATTAGGGCTAAAATGCAGATAACCAGAAGCTGTAGCTTCTGGTTATCTGGTTGCGTTACTCGCTTTCAGGCTCCAGTAAGAAACTAGGTTTACCGTATGATGAAACAAATAATCCTTTTACTGCACGTGTTGCTGCCACGTGAAGCAATGCTCGTTCATTGAACAACGCATCACGTTTCTCTACAGGATCATCTGAAGTTATTGCTTTCACCTCAGGTACAACACCATCGTTAATCCCGGCAAGGAAGACATACTGGAACTCAAGTCCTTTGATGCGATGCATCGTTGCCATACGCACCCCAGAACGTTGATCAGTATCACCGCTGTCCTGGCCTAAAGAATAAGTTTCAATTCCAGCATCATCTAACGCAGAAGCATAACGGTCATAGGCGTGCTTGGTACGGGCCGTTATACAAATATCCTGGGAACGCACATTATTAGCCAGTAACGCCTGAATCTGTTTAACGATGGTGCCTGCTTCTTCTTTAAAATCGGTAGCATGCGTTATGGTTGGTAAATCACCATGCAGCAATGACAGATAATCATTGCTGGCATCTGCTTCACCATCCAGGTTATCTACCTTAACTCCAGTCAACAACCCAACGGCAAACCGACGAGTTTCTTCGGTTGTACGGTAGTTAATTTTTAGTTTCTTACTTCGGCGACCACGGACATTAATGCCACATTGCCCCAGGACAACCTTATTGCGATAGATCCTCTGATGCCCATCACCGACAATAAACAGATCATTAGGTGACTCAGGTACCAGACTACGAATTAGAGTAAAGGCCGGAGCACCAATATCCTGGGCTTCATCGACCACAATGCTGCTATAAGGTAACTGAACCTGTTTTTCTTTAAACAGGACAATCGCTTCATGCATCGCATCCCCCATTTCACGCAATTTTGCGCGTGCCATTTGGGAACGAAACTCTTCAAATACAGGCCATATTTTGGCTCGCTGAATACGCGACAATGCCGTTCCTCGCCCTAGGCGACTAACTTTAAGGTAGTCTTCACGACTGTAGACCGCATTGGGTTGCACTACCCGAGCCCATTCTTCCGCGTAAAAATTATCAGATAAACCGAGCTCTGCTGGGGCTTGCTGCAAGGCATAACTCCAGCATTTACGTCGACCTTCATCGCTTTCATAAACTACACGGAAATCATAACCATGGCGTTTAAGTTGTTCACTCATCCAGGCATCAATATTAATAACTTCGATGCGAGCCATTTCTTCACGAGAACAAAGACGCTGTAAATTGGCGCGAATATCTGCAGCAAGGTTACGAGTAAAAGTCGTAAACAGAATTTTCTTGCCAGGTTGATCACCCAAACGTTGAGCAAGCCATCTTGCACGATGCATAGCAACTACGGTTTTCCCTGTACCAGCGCCACCCAAGACACGAACAGGTCCGGTCGCAGGATTTTCTACCAACTTACGCTGGCTGGGATGCAAAAAGATTCGCCACTTTTCTAGTGGTGCATTAAGCATTTGGAGCAGTTCTTGCTCATTTTCCACTACATGGAATCGACGCTTACTGCGTTCAATAGCTTCGATGAAGTCGTTAGTATCGATAGGCACATCTTTGCGGTCGTTAAACTCTTCCAGAACCTCTTGGTAATCCAATCCTTCAGACAACCAATGAAGTGGCTCCCAGGCCTCTGCAGGCATAACGTTTTCAAGCTGGTTAAGCCCATCGACATCCGTAAGAACCATAACCTGATCGATAAATACAGGAGGAACACCTAGTGCCAGGATCTGATCGGCTGAATATGCAGCAAACAGCTTAGATTTATCAGGTGCAACAGGTTCAGGCACAGCCTTGATATAACTAATATCAATAACCTGAATCGCCCCAGTTAATGGGTGAATCGAACAGTCATGACGGCGCGCCCATTCATAGGCTTCGTCATGCTTGTCCACCCACATCAGCATATATATCGCGCCTTGTTCTGGTTTAAGCACGATACCGCGGTAAGTTTGATCAATGCGTACCGAATGAACATTGGCACTTCGAGCATCGTGAATCTTTTCGTAGTTCAGCCCATTACTGGTGGGATCCTGGCGAAACTTAGAAATAAACTCCTGAACTTTCTTCTGCTGCGCTTTTGGGATACGAGCAAATGCCCCCAAAAAGCCATCAGAAAGTGCCACTTTTGGCGACTGAACCGTCATTTATCACCTCCTGACAGATGTTGTAAGGTTTCTTCGCTGATTGGGCCTAAAGCGACCTGCCAGCCATTTGTTGTGAAATGAGAAGCGAAGTTCTCATCTTCGAAAATGATGACCTGTTTCCGTTCAGGCCAGGCAAGATCGGCTTCTGCAATAATCTCACCCAGATCGTTTTGTAAGGCGTAGCCAGGAACAGGTGCTCCAAGGTCATGAGCCTGAAGCAAAGCAATTTCTTCACTGGTGAGTAATTCAAACTCAATAATTTCTGCCCAACTAGCATCTGACTGCACTTCTTGAGCTGCTTCTATCGGCACAACTACTAATTTTTCTTGTGGCTGGTGTATTGCTTTACGACTGGTAAACGACATATCAGGCAAAAATTGCAGCAGGTTCACCAAGCGCCAGAAACCATAAAATCCAGCTTCATAACCGCTATCCTCTGAATGGCGGTCATCAAAACAGAGATGTAGTCGTAATGCCTCACACAGCTGATCAGCAGTTGGCGTGATCTTGAGATAGCTCTGAAGCAGTACTGATGCCAACTCAATAAATTGTTGAGATGAACAGCAACTGTCCAGAAGCCCGCCAAAAACAAAAGGTTCGTCGGGTAAAATTTGCTTCTGGCGTACTGGTGAGGCATTTTCCTGCATTTCATAAGCATATTTTTGCTGAACGCTAGGCTCTTGTGAGCGCTTAACATCCAGCCATACCCAGGCATGTGCGGCAGCCAGCTGTTTCCAAAACGTCGTTTTTTGCTCAGGCTCTGCCAGATAATCAAGTAACAAATCGAAGCTGTTCCTGTCCTGAACGGAAGTATGTAAGGTAACGAAATTGACATCATGGAATCGGTTATAAATCGTAGGCTGTTTCATTGCCGGATTATGCCCAAGACCAAGTACATCCTGCAGATGCTTACACCCAGCCTCATTAAGGTCACGCCAACCGATAGTCCAGACATGATAATGACCACTATCTTTAATTGCTTGACGTTTTTGTACGTCGTCAGACACACAGTCTTTATGGAATGCATAACCATCAAGGAAAATCGCGACTGGCTTTATATCTGCTGGTTGTGCAATAGGGTAAAGAACAAAATCAGGGCGTGATGGAATACCCACCCCCTCTTTAACCCCTAAATCTACCTGTGCTTTTAAATGCCAACTGGACGAAGACTCCGCTCGGGTGTTGATAACCCAGCCTGCGCTTTGGTGCGCGTAGCTGCGGCTAACAACCAGGCTTTTTTGCTCCTGTAAGCAGCTGATAAATCGCTTCTCAAGCTCAGACCCCATCATCGCGTCGAGCGAAATACTATTGATGGTTTTAATTTGGCGAATTTTATCGCTGGCTTTAAGAATTTGCGCCAAGAGTACGCGCGACTGGTCACGTGAAACAAACTTCATGCGCCCACGATCACGATAGGCGTACACACAGCGGTAGCAGCCATCTTTACTGGTATCGTGATTACAGCTACATTCCACTAATGCCTGATAGGCCTGCTGCAACAATTTCAGCAGGTTGTCTGGCGTTCTCATCAATTCTTTTAGAGAGCCCGTTCCTCCCGGCACCGTATCGTAGATAACCAGATATTGGCGCCACGATTCACCCTCGTTTTCAGGTTCGCGATACACAACCCCCTTCAGGTGATCAACATTCCCCTTGAAGTAATGTTTCAACCCAAGCTGGATGGCAGCAGCAAGTGACGACTCAACAATACGATCATTACTATAACTGGTTACAGGCAGTAATATACGCAGTGCTTCAGACTCAAGTTGGCGATAAAGATAAAGATAATCTTCAAACTTCGCTTTTTCTGGCTCGCTGCGGTATTTACAGCTCAGATCATGATCTCGCCGCGGATCATTGTTACGCGGGCGTTTAACCATTCCACAGCTCAGGCAAACCTGGAAACCAGTACGTCGCTTTTTGTCACCCGCAATCATCAACTCGCTGGCATCATCAGCCATCTTGCCGAAGTTAATATCGCGCAGAGTCACTTTACTCAAGAACTCAAAGCCAAACGGGACTTCGCCTTCGTCAATGGCATAGGCCGCCGTGACATCCTGAGGTTCATAACTCACCAGTAACTGCCGCTGGAAGAAAGTCGGTTCGCGGCTATCACTATCATCGCTGATTTGGCTATCGCGTGCACTGGCACGAGCATAGACCTGACGCAATTTCAGTAAGGTCGTTTTCTGCCCTGCATCAGCCCAAACAGGCGTGCCACATTTTGGACAGTACTTATGCTGGTCACCCGTTTGATCGATATTTTCGCTGTAGTTGCAGTGGCTACATATCCGCCAGTTTTCAGGCTTCGAGACGTTAAGATCGATTTGTTCGATCTCTACTTTATGCCCACCAGCATAAAAGTTATTCAAGGGGGCTAGCTCAGCCAGCGCTGTGGCGGCAGGGCGTTCATACTCGTAGGTTGTATTCTGGAATTCACGTTCTTGCCCCCCTTCTTTACGCCTCCACAAAACAGAACGTAAAGTCACACCGGCTTCCGGGAAAGCATAGTTCGGCAGCAAGCCTTCATCAGTGAGGAAGTTCAGGGTCTGCTTGTCGTTTATTTGACGAATCAGTGACTGCAATGCTGAACGCTCAGAAGTCAGTTCACGCAAATCAGCTTCGTAATTTTGATCCTGAGGCGCAGCTTTCAACTTCTCGATGCTGTATTTCAACTTATCAATACGTGCACGCAATGATTTGCGATCTTCGAGTAATTGCGCCAGTGCAGTATCTATTCTTTGTTCAAGCGAACGATAATCTTGCTCACCGGTGAGGTAATGGGTCAGTTGCAGCAGGGTATCAGCTTCCAGTTGCGGGAAAATCCCGGCAAAACGTTCAGCAATCGCCACACGATGTTCCTGCACATAGCGCAGGAAATTGTATGGGAAACCGCCCTTACGGCCAGTATCCAATTCATCGAGCATCTGCTTCACGTTTTTACTGATTGCGGATTCCGGCACACCCGTTTTTACCCAGTTATCCAGGCAAAACGCGGCGAGTTGTCGTTCGAGAATCGCCACTGCATTGAGAAATACACCTGGAGCCTGAACCTGTCCCTGCATCATTTCCAGTGGTTCTTCAAAGAAGAACTGGTCGTGCGGATTCCCTTCGGCAACAGTAATGTTTAATGCATTCCCGTCTTTACGACCGGCACGCCCGATACGCTGTAAATAGTTAGCCTGAGCCGGGGGTACGGAACAAAGTAGAACCGAAGAAAGATCGCCAACATCGATCCCCATCTCCAGTGTAGGCGTCGCTGATAATAAATTGATGTTCCAGGGCTTAGTGCCGCGATAGAACGATTTTTCCGTCGCCTCGCGATCTTCACGGGTAAGTAAGCCGGTATGCTCAGCTCCCATGACACGAGCAATATCCATATTGTCCCAACGCAGCGTCGGCTTGCTATCAGTAATCTGGTAGCGACCTTCATCACAGCGCAGTGACATACAAGGAGCATTTTCCCAAAGCCACGCCTGTTCGGATGGCGCGCGAACAACTTCCCGGCAGCACGTGCAGTTGAGCTGGGTGACATCGCGGCTGACGACCAGTGCCGAAGTACTCACCCCCCAGGCTTCACGACCTTTGGTATCGAAAGATGTCACCATTCCTGCACGTTGCAGCGCCGTATAAAGCAGCCGCAATATCGTTTCCGAAGTACTACTGATGAAAATATTATCGCCGCTGTTTAATGAGCGCGTTAACCAACGCTGATACCAGCTTGGGTTGTCTTTAGATCCGATAAGACGGTGAAAGCCGGTGATTTTTTCAAATGAGGCGTAAACAGGTTTACGCGTTTTCGGGCCGATAGATGGCATGTAGCGTGATGTACGCTCTTTTTGCGTCATCATAAAGGTCGTGCCATCCCGCCGATAACTTTCAAATGCCGGATGCATCACCGCACCAGCATGGCGCTGATACCACAAAATCCCTAAAGCCAGATGTGTGACTTGTTCAACCGTCACACCGTTCATCAGGTCACCCAACTCTTCACAAAGCTGCTGATGTAGCGCTTTAATTACTGGGTTAAGCCGTTCAGTATCCACGCCGGTAGCAGCAAAACCCGTGGTCTCTAACGTTCGTCCGATGCTGGCACGAAGGGTAAACTCGCTCCACACCTCCCAGTCGAGACGTAGCCGAACCAACTCCGGCAGATCCGAGTTTTCAGTAAGTTGGCCTTCGATTTTTAACGTCTGATAATCGTTTAGCCACTGCATATTTGGCGCGATGAAATTCGCCACAAAATGTGCGTCATCGGTCGAGGACTCACGTGTTTGCTGGCAAACTTTCTGAGCGAATTCGTCAAGCCGTAAGGTTTTACCCGCATTAAGTAAACGGGCAATCTGCCCACGCACCATTAGTGGCCACGTACGGGCAGTAAAGAAACTGGCGCGGTGGGCTGCGTCTTGTACGGAGTCTGAAAAAGTGATCAGCTTTTTATGTTCGTTAAACTTACTGCCATAGAGCTGGTGGATCATCACCGCCGATAAGCTGGCCGCACGGGAACCGAGGATCGAGATACCATTTTTGCTGTTGCAGTAAGGGCATTCGTTGGCGAACTCAAGCTGGTCTTTGCGCTCTTTGAGCATGTCAGGGATCAGTACCCGCACCATTTCGCTATACCCACAGTGCCCACACTGCACGTTGGATTGCTTATTAAGCTTCAGGCAAGCCGGGCATAATTTTTGATGCATACCGCTAACGGCTTTTTCATTCTTATCCGGGAAGGCCAGCACAATCGAGCGGCCCTTTTCAAAGAACTGGCGATAAATCCCATCAAGATCGGTTTCCAGCTGCACATTTTGTCCGTGGCGCATACTCACCCAACCAGTGGCATGGCAGTCACGGCAGTGGATGACCGGCAGGTGATGTTCTCGGTCTTCAACAGTCAGGTCATCGGCAAAAACCAGTTGCGGTGTTTTTGAAACGCTGGCCACCAGGCGGCGCATTTCACGTAACCATAATTGTGAACGCAGTTGTACAAAGGGTAAGACCGGGCGTGGTTTGCCTCCCGCAATGCGCTGCTGATTGTCGCCTGGGTTTTCCGGCACTTCCAGCCTTGCCTGAGCAATCAACGCCAGAATACTTTGCAACACCAGAGCAGCGTGCTCCGCGCTTTCAGCAAGCATGACCTGTAGGTTTTGAAGGCACTGCTGTTCGGAAAGAATACCGCCCTGTAAATCACGCAGTAACACATGCAACACACTGTGGCGACGTAACATTTCACCGAGCGCTACGCGTTTTTCACGCCCGTTATCGTCTTCCAGATTCTCAGGAAGACGCAATGTATTTTCCGGGAACCAAAGAGGAATCTGCCCGTTTAGATAGTCAACTGGCGTGGCATAACGATGAGGTTCAAGCGCCGTTTTATCTTCTGGCGCGGGATACTGGCTGTGAGTTATTTCAAAACCTTGCAGGTACTCGGCTGCGCTATAACGATCTTCGCGGATCACGGCTGCATCGGTAAACGGCTGATCAAAAATAGTTTGTGCGTAATCCAGCAATTGCCCCAGTTCATCTCCGACGGTCGCCGAAGTACCAACACAAGCAAAACGTCCGTTATCTACACCGACATGGTATTTAAGGCGGCGCACCAGACAGGCCAAATCGGAACCCTGAGCACCATCAAAAGTATGCAGCTCATCCACCACCAGATAGCGCAACATCCCGGGCTTATTGTGCCGCCATAGCTTTTGGTCGCCGGGGCGCATCAGCAGGTAATCGAGCATTTTATAGTTTGTCAGCAGGATATCTGGCGGGCTGTCGCGCAGCGTATGTTTGCAGGTAATCACCTTATCGGCAGACATTTTTTTGCTTGGGTGTTCTTCGCTATCACCCACAAACAAGCCTACGGTGACTTTACCGTGCAGGCGTGGGTCGCCACTGATAGTTTGAGCAAAGCGGCTGGCCTGATCGGTTGCCAAGGCGTTCATCGGGTAAATGACTATCGCTTTCACCCCGGCACCCGGTGTTCCTGCACAGTAGTTAAGCAGCGGGAACATAAAGCATTCTGTCTTACCGGAACCCGTGCCGGTTGCCACTAATGTGGGCTGAGGCTCAGCACGGCCTAACCGTTCAAAAGCCTGGGCCTGGTGGGCGTGCGGTGGGAATGGCAGCGACAGATTTGGGAAGAAATCCAGCGGCAATAAACTTTTACGGAACGGCAGCTGAGCGGAGAGATACGGCCCTTTCAATAACGCTTCTGGCTGGCGCAGAAACTGCTCCAGCATATTAATGTTATCGTTCTCTTCGCCATTGAAGAGCGGGCTATTAAGCGGAAATGCCGCACGTAAAAACTCGGCTACGCTGTCGGCAACCTGCCGACTGACAACGGAAGGCAGCATCAGATGCTCTCCTTATCATTTTCAAAGAATGCCCAGGCGACTTTATAGTCGTCTTCGCGGTCTGGTTTGATAAACGGTGCCTGCCAGGTCACGGTGCGGCGCTCGCCTTCATCGCTGCGGGTGTAGTCATCAAAAGTCACGCTGACAGTGCCGGTTTGCAGGTGTCTAACATCATCCCAGCCAATAGCCAATTCCTCGCCATCTCCGCCCTTCCAGTCCGGGCTATCCACAGAGAATCTAAAACCATTCTTCAGATCGGCTTTACGGGCGGTACGCGGCAGGCCAACACCGACTAAACCTTTACTTGGCGTAAAGATAATTCGCCCTATTTGATCGTACCAGGTGTCGGCTTCGTACTGACGCATCACCGGGAATTGTACGCGGTAGATAGTCAGCAACTCTTCGAGTGTCAACCCTAGCGCCTGAGCGATAAGCACATCGATTTCAACCAGCGCCTGACGGCGGGAGTAATCAGTACGTAACGCACAGTTGCGCTGCCATTCAGGAGTCAGATTGGTGAAGAAATCCTGTGGAAGCTGCGGGAGATTGCGGCTCCAATGTTGGGTACTGAAATGTGGCGTAAAGCAAGATAACCAGAGGTCACTGAAATAATTACTTACGGACATTAATGTTAATCCGCGCCCAAGTAATTCATCACGATTACAAGACGAGATTATTGGCATTAATTTTAATAATTCATCTCTGAAATTTGATTTTCCTGTGCTTTTTACCCAAAAATCAAACGCGACAGATAATGAACTTGTTGTAAATAACACCAAACTACTAATACTCTTAAAGACTGCGGAGAAGCAACCGTCAATATGGGCAATTGAAGGCGGGAGTAATGTAGGAATTAATGTTCTTTCGCCAGATTGACTCAGCATTTTTCTAGCCACATAGCGATAATAATCCGTCACCTTTCTCGGCTCATCTTCACCCTCCTCTGTCCAAGCCACTCGCGGCGTGCGTTTGGCGTATTCCTGCGCATCACATACAGGAATGTAGTTGGTACGCGGCAGGTAATCGTCTGGCAGAGTCAACAGATCGAGATTGTCATATGCTTTATTCGTATCACAGACTGTTTTTGGCGTATTGTAGAATGGATTGCCAACAAAAAAGTGCGGGCCCGACAGAATCCATTGCGAGGTATCTTTCGGGAACTGTGTTTGTCGTTCAATAGTTTCATCTTTTTGCTGATTAGTTTCATGCCACATTTCCAGTGACAGATACTCACCCTGCAAATCTCCCAAACGCTTCGGTTGATCAGCAAACTTCTCAAGTACTGCAACAAGTTGTGTTGCATGTAAAGCAGGCAGGCGAGCTTCTAATGCAGGAGTTCCAGCTGAATCATAGAGACGAGAGAAAAGATCTAATTGCTTTTGATCAATGTTTAGGACCCGTTCCTTATGCCCCTGGAAGTTCCACTTAACCTTTACTTTTCCATCAATTTCACTTTCTTCTTTGATACCAGGGACAATGCCTTCGCCATTGTGTCCAAAACTTGCATCAATTGTTTGGGGAATAAACAAATTAGAGACATGCGCGAATACAGGGCAAATGCAAAATGGCCCGTAGATATTAATGCTAAATAATGTCTGGTTATGGACTTCAGAGAATAATTTCGTTTCGTTAATAAATTGAAAATGCGCTCTTAGCCTCGGATACACCGCCGCGCGTAACTGCCCACCTTTCGGATCGTCATATATCCCTTCAGGATGCAGAAAGCCTGCCACTCCGCTTTTTGCTCCCAAACGCCACGCCTGCGGCAAGAAACATTTATACAGGTTGGTCTGCACACCACGCAGCACCGGGTAGTTCTGCTGCGCATTAAGGAAGTTCTGCATCCCTTCACAGCCTTCATACTCACTGCGCCAGGCATCTTCCAGCGCAGGGATTTGACTAAAGGTTTGTTCGCGTAGCGTTACCAGTTTCGACGCACTCAATTTACGCAGCACAAATTCTGGTTCGAAATCACCCAGCACGCCCGCTTCCTGCCATTCCACCTTCAGCCACGGCGGGTTACCGAGCATCAGGTCAAAACCGCCACGTTCGGCAAACAGATCGCTGAATTCTAGATCCCAGTGGAAGAAGCGGTGCTGTTTACGCAAAGCATCAACCACTTTCAGGCGCGGTAAATGGCGGAACAACACATCGGTTTTCAGGCGACCCGCGCCGGAGAATAACGATTCTTCTTCCCGGATGCTTTCCTCTTCGTAAAACAAACTGGCCATGGTGTTTGATTCGGCAGTCGTGACTTCTTCCGTCACCACAATACCGTCGAGCAGGATCTCCAGATCAAACAGCCAGTCACTGCGATCCGGCAGTTCATTGGCTTTATCAATCGGCCAGAACCACAGCGCACACCAATAGTCCATTACCCAACGTAGTTTTTGATAGTCGCTATTGTCCTGGTGACGTTTGCTGAACGTCTCGTCCTTGCTGCGCATGCTGGAGTGCAATTGCGCATCGGCTGGCAATGGCCAGACGGCATAACCATCGGCGGTGGCTTCGCGCTCGGCTTTAAGCTGCTGACGATACGCGTTCCACAACGCTTCTACTTTGCTGCTGATACGCTGCAGGTCATTAATTTCATGAGGCTCAAAGCTTGCGGTAAACGCTTTACGCCAGGCATCGAGCAGTTTGTAATCGTCCGGGTAACGCTGCTTAACCGTTTTATCGCTGTAGTTTGCCATGCCGCTATCTGGCAGCAGGAAGTGGAAAACCTGTTTTTCCTCACGCGGCGTATTCATTGCCAGTTCAGCAGGTTCGCTGTTTAACCAGCTCGGGTCTTTGGCTTTTTTGTAGGTCAGTTCGCTCTTATTGAATACCTGACGACGGGTGCCTACCAGCGAGTTACCGCAGTGCAACTGATAGCCAAACCATGGCACAAAGGTGTCACCGCTAATGGCGTTCAACCACAGGGAGACTTCTGCCAGTTCCACTGCCACCGGGTTTAAGTCCACACCGAAGACGTTGTTATCTGCGATGTACATTTTCACCCGTTGTAATTCCTGGGTGTACTGATCCTGTGGAATACGTCGCCCTTCCGCCTGCTGTTTATGGAACAGATAAGCTTCTGCTAACTGGTTGATGGCTTCGTTAAGGAACGCAGCACTTCCCATTGCGGGTTCGCAAACGGTGAGTTTTAAAACCGCATCGGCTTTGGCATGCAGATCGGTCATCGGATCAATTTGCTCTTTAAACAGTTCTTTGAGCGCGTATTTTACCAATGAGCGAGTCAACACTTCCGGAGTGTAGTAAGACGCCGATTTCTCTCGGTCACGCCCGGCCATGCGGTAGATAAAGCTACCCCGACGGTGAATACGCAGGCTGCCATCTTTCTCGTAGGCCTTTTCGTCCTCATGGTATTTCTTGATCTCATCCTCACTAACGAAGTAGCCGGTTTCCAGCTCGTTAAACTCTTCCCCGGCTTTTTTCACTTCATAGAGATCGTGACTGGCAAAAAAACCACGATAGGAGAGCAGCGCTTCATACACCGCACCTAACTGGTTAATCCCTAACTGGCGATAAGAAATACGCCCGCGACGCGCAAAGCGCCCTTTACCTGGACGGCTAAGGGACATCGCCTGAATAACCTGTTGCAGCGTTTCGTTACGGAACACGACACGGTTCAAATAAGGCGTGTTTTCTGCCGCAAAAAGATGACTTTCAAGACGAGGGATCTTGAACTGATTGCTATGTACGCTGATCTGTTCACCGCTGATCCAATCGCTCTGGATCTTCTCACCGCCTTTGTAACCCTCACGCACCAGCTTAAACAGCATATTCAGGCTGTCATGCAGGTAGCGGCCATTTCTGTCCTCTTCGCTGGTAAGCGGGATCATTTCCAGATCGCGCAGCGTTTCCAGGCTGTAGCCTTGCAGATAAGTCCGCGCCTGCATTGGCGCATAACCCAGTTCCGGGCGAGCTTCGATATAGAACAGAAACAGCAGGCGGTACATATAGCGCAGGCATTCGCGGCTGAGATCTTCCGGGTTAACGGCACGGTTACCCGTATAGTTCGCCAGCCCGCGTTCGATGAGGTAGCGCATCGCTTCGTTGCCGAGTAGTTCGATACTTTCACGCAGCGCATATTTCAGATCTTCGGACACACCAAACGCATGTTTGTGGGAATTGTCATCCAATGAATCGAGATAAGGCACGCCGCTGCCAGGCATGAGCGAATCTTTGTGCAGTAATACCGCCGTGGCTTTCAGCGTTTCCGTTTCACGGCGGCTTAAAATTTCTTCAAAATCAAAACGCAGCAGGCGGTTTTGCGCCCACTTGGTGCGGTCAAGCAGCAACAACTGGCGGTTGCCGAGCAGCAAGACAAAACGCGGTGGTTCTGGCTGAGTGAAGGCTTCTGTCGAAATCAGATCCTGCCAGGAACGGTATTCACCACGGGCATTTTTACGCAGATTATCACGGTGCTTTTTATCTACATCAGACGGGAACTGAGCCTTCAGCAAGGATAACGCCAGGGGATCGAGAGTGCCCTCTTCCACATCGTGGGCTTCAACGATCCATAACCACGGGCTGCCATCCAAGCTGTTATAACGCGCCAGTACAGGAAGAGGAGAACCGTCCTCCAGCACCTGAGTTTGCGGGTTGAGTTCATAGCCCAAAGCCTGCATCAGTGGCTGCCAGCGGCTGCGTTGATCCGTCAGACGTTGCGGGATCTGGCGCTGTTTTTCCTGTTCAGCTAACTGGCGGAAAAAAGCTGTCGCCAGGTTATTGAGCTGATTCCAGGGTGCCCGGTAGCCCGGCGTAAACTCTTCGCCTTTTTCTCTGGCAGCACGTTCAACTTCGCGAGCGGCATTTTCCTGTTCGTTCCACGGTTCCAGAGCTTCGCGGATATCGCTGGTAAATACTTCGCCCAAATAATGGTTAGAGTAAAATTCGTTTTCGTTATTAATACCGACCAGCGCCATGATTAACCCTCCGCTCCGGTGATAACAGCAATGACCTGAATGCACGGTTCTTTTTCGGTAGTCATCGTGTCCTCAATCCATTCGATATAGCTGTTAAAGTTGTGTTCAATTTCACGTTGGCGCTGCTCTTTACGGCTCTGTTTAACTGACTCTTGCTGTTTATTTTCAGCAAAATCCATTTCCAGCTGGCTTATCTGACGCCCTTTGAGTTTCTCTAGTTTTTCCAGATGTTCATTTAACTGTTGGTTAATTTTGTCTTCAAACGCCTGACGATCATGCGCAAAAACATCGCGAGCATGATCTATCGCTTTTTCCAGTAGCTGCTGCTGGCGCTGATGGTTGCGTTGCTCGCCACCAGCATTGGTCAGCTTTTTGCCAAGCTGCGGGTTGTTTGCCAGGAATTCAGCAAACGGCAAACTCCCGGTTAGCTGGTCAAGATTAAAACTCACCACCAGCCATGAATTGACCATCGGATGGGATTTGCGATTCGGGAACAAACCCGAGAGAATAAAATGGTCTTCATCTGGCGAAAATACATGTGGCAGGCGAATCACGGGTGCTTGATGGCGACCAAAGGCAGACTGCATTTTGTCATCTAACCACTGCACCACCGGATTGATTTGCCAGAGATAATGAATATCTGGCCAGGCGTGTTGCTCCCCACGGGAACGGATAATGGAATCAGTGATGACTTTTTTATCCTGGCTTAGGTAAAGCTGGCCATTTTCCGGGGTGATTTCTGGCGGAAGCTGATTAAAGCGTCGGCGTAACTCTTCCGGGGCCACCAGCGACAGAGTGTTCTCAGGCAAGGTTTCGTATTGAATACGTTGACCACTGGCCTTCAGATAACCCAGAGCTTTTTCACAGTAGGTTTGTTCATCAGCGAAGAGGCTGGTATCCGTAGCTGTTAATGACTGAGTGTCATTGGAAACCACGTTACTCAATTCGCTGAATAAATCGTGTTCAGCGCCTTCACCGACGTTACTGTTCAGCAGTTGCTCGAAAAGGTCAGCGCCGTTATCACTACCTTGCATCATGTGGTCTGCGACCTGCTCTTCTTCCTCTTCCTGGGTAAACTTGCCCGTGAATTCTGAACTGTCACCGATATTTTTCTGCGCTTGCTCATCTTTGTTGATCAGCACTTGCAGAACGCGCATATCGCCATTGATTTGCGGTTCGTTTGCTTCAGTTAGCAGGTAACGAATTTGTGGAACGTGCTTTTGTCCGTAGCGGTCAATACGCCCGTTACGTTGCTGGAATACCATCAATGACCAGGGAATATCGAAGTGAACCATTTTGTGACTCAGGTGGTGCAAGTTGATACCTTCCGATGCCACATCAGAGCATATCAGCAAACGCAATGGTGACTGTTGCTTACCGAAGGCTTCAACAGTTTCCATCAGCACGGTATCACACTGGTCTCCACGTAATGTTGCGACTTGCTCTGGTTTGATTTTGAGATCAGCAAGCAGTTGCTGGTGCAAGAATTCCAGCGTTTTTATGCTCTCGGTAAAGATCACCAGACGGTCGTCAGTATTATTCGCTTTCCATTTGAGATCGTTGCGGATGGTTTCTAGCAATAGCTGGTATTTGCTGAACTGACTGGCATCAACATTATTCAACGCCAATAACAAAGAGTGCAGTTCATTAATTTGGCTCTGGCTATTAACCTCTTTGCGACTTTCCAGGCGTTTCAAACGATTCGCGACGACGCTGGCACAAGCCATAGGGCTTGAGAATAGCGCTTTCTCCAGCGTGATTTTGAACAAACGACCTTTGTTTGCTGAAGTATCTTCATCGTCGTCATCGCGGAATTTACTTTCCAGAAGACGGCGGTAAACCTCTTCTTCTGCGGATGTCGCTTCTCGTTGAAGTTCCTTGATTTCACGCTCAGGGAATTCGCCAGCCATTTGGTCTTTCACGTCTTTCTTGAAGCGGCGCACAACCAAATTTTTATCCGCGAAATCGGTGTATTCATACTCTTTTGGATTAGCGATAGCCGTGGGATCAAGCATATTCATCAGGCTGGCAAAACTTTCAGCTTTCCCATCGTGAGGGGTCGCAGAGAGCATAATTAACGTATCGCTTCGCCCGGCCAACAATTTCGCCAGTTTGCTACGTAATGAACTGCTGCCACGCTCGGCGACGTTATGGGCTTCATCAATAACGATAATGTCCCACCAGGCGTTTTCCAGATGGTGACGGTATTCGATGTCTTGTTTCAGGGTATCGATGGAAATAATCGTTTTATCAAAATAGTGAAACGGGTTGTGGTTCGTGGGGATACGGTTGCGTACTTTTTGCAGACCAGCAGAGTCCAGACGGGTTAAAGGAATGGCAAAACGACTCCAGAACTCTTTCTGAAACTGGGTCAGCATCGATTTAACCGCCAGCACCAGAATACGTTTACCACGGCCACGGCGGATTAACTCGGAAACCAGAATGCCCGCTTCGAGCGTTTTACCCAACCCTACCGCATCGGCAATCAAAATTCTCTGGCGTGGCTGTGCCAGCGCCATCCGCGTTGGATCAAGCTGGAAAGGCATCGAATCCATCGCCGCGTTATGACCAAAGTGAACCAGACTATCCGTCGGCACTCGCTGGCGAAGCTGGCTTTCGATATAAAGTTGTGATGCCTGATAGTTGGCTGAGTCGTCCTCTACCAGCTTAGTTTTTGCAGGATCCAGTATTTCTATATTTTCTTCCAATCCTGTTAGAAACAACCCTTCTTTACCGCGTACCAGTTCAGAAATGCCGTCACAAATAAGCAAGTGACCACCATCACCACTGTTGTCCGCGCGACGAATACGCCACTCTGCGTCACGAATGACTACCCGCATCCCGGGTGCATAATTTTGTTCGTTCATCGGTTTTTCTGTCTGTTGTAGCAGCAATGCAAATCGGTGGTTTATCGGCACCAGCACGGCATACTGCGATAAAAAAGAGGGAGTTAAAGAGTATCACGATGACTGATTAATGTGATGGCTTAATGGGAGATATCTCGCAATAATTTAGTTTATTTATTAACCAGAGACATGAGAATAGTGCGCTTCGTCAACCCCCTGCCCTGAACAGGCAGGGGGCGTTCAATTACCCGACAATAATGTAGCTTCGCAGACCATTATCCGGAGCGATAAGTCTTGCCCTACTGGAAGCGACTATTTCGACTTGCCGAGATGGATGTTCTTCGAAGTCAAAGAATGAATCCCCCTGGCAACGCCAGTAGCCAAGTCCCATATCCAGCAATAGATAACCTGTGCTGCCATCTTTAAATGATACGGTTAACTCACGGCCATGGTCAGTCGTTCGGTTATCACCAATAAACCATGAAATATTCCCGGACCAGGCAGGGCCAAGATACCCTTCCTCCAGCAATGTCCTCACCACCTGTTCCCGGTCTTGCTCATTGAGCCATGCGTTAAATAACGAGTCATGTTGACGCGAACTGTAGTCGAGTTTTTTCACCGATATCGAGAGTGCCGCTCGTTCTGCCATTCCTTGTTCGACCAATTCAGTCAAAAGTTCGGCCAGCAGACGTGCAGTGAAAGGACTATTCACATAACGATCGCTATATTGTACCTGAGCTATTTCACGTTTTTCGGCGAAAGCACGCTTCCAGAATGGGTGCTGATTACTTATAAGTGCCCAGAAACGTGACCCAAAGCCTTCCAGCGAGCCATCCAGTTGGTGCGATAAATTGATTCGAACAACTCCTGCAGGCAACTCAGGTAACAGTTCTTCCGGGGAGAACGCATCTCCAGGAAGCACCTTAGCAACATGCACCGGACAAGATACAACAGGACTCGTTGCGCTCTGTCCCCAGCTTTCACCAGGGGTGGTAATGGCATCAATGCCTGCAGCCCACTGTAGGCAATGATCATCACCAACAATTTGCGCCAGCCAGTAACCTTTACCCTGGGTAAGTTGGCTCTCAGTGATAGGGCGGATGCATAATGTATTACCCGGCATACCTGACAATGCCGACAACTGATGGCGTATTTTCTCAGGTAACTCAGCTAATACAGTGGTGATTAACAGCTCGACCTTGCCTCCCGAGGATGCAAACCGCAATGCATCCTTCAATAGTGGCCACTGTGCAAAATCCCACTCTTCTGTCACTCCGGATATCACCAATGAGAGAGCACCGTAACGCCCTGAACTGATACTCTGCGATAAACGCAGCATCAGGGGGATAGTTTCAACTCGGCTGCTCTCCCCGAAGAATTGATATTCCGGTGCTAGTTTTAGCATCTGCAAACGCGTGCTGGTGAGCAATGGTAAGGGACGATGACGATCCAACTTACTGACATAGTGCTGGCTGTCGTAACTGAGTAAGCAGTGATGACAGAATTTATCGCATGAGCAATCCAGTAATTTTTTTGCGTAGTTAAAGACTTCGCCCCAGAGGTCAATTAGTTGAACCGCATAACCCGCACCACCAGCGTTATTGTCATAGATAAAAATGGAGTATCCATAAGCATTGTTACTGTCGCGGGATTGCTGTGTAGTGATGCCCAGCTCGGTATTTTCAATACCTAATTTATGCGCCAATCCTTCACGTAATGCGACAGCCAGGGAACGTGCAGCAACATCATCAGTAATCAGCAAACCGTTTTCGTCATTAAGCTGCAGTTCAACCATGTCTGTACGGCTGCTGTAACCTAACCACAAATCTTTATGAACATGACCATGGCATAGCTTGCTGCTGCCCTGCCGATCATTACTGCCGCCACGTAACAGAAGATGCGTATTTTCTAGTGCAGGATTTTTGAGTGCTGTCGGTGTGCGTTCAGCTTCCGTTTGTGACTCAGTGCGACCACAAGACAAGCAAATGGCATAGCCTTTACCGAACTCACCATCGCTGAAATGGAATAACTCACCACTATTACTGAAACGGTAACGCCCCAGTGATGTATCTGGCAGAGAAACCCATACAGCTGAAGGTACCAACACCCGAGGGTCCTGATAAGGCAATTGTGCGGGCATAGACACATCGTTATGGGCCTGATAGCGGATATCGGTTGCAAAACCAATCGGTTGCAAATATCGCCTCACAGTAAGTAGTGATTTTTCTGCACCACAATGGCTACAACCTGCAGGATATGTTGCGCTGGTAGACCCCGCGCCACATTGGCGGCAGTGCCAGAACCACGGAATATGATGGTCGCCTTTTAGCTCCTGCCCACTCCCCAATACTTTACCGAGCATAATTCCTGCGGACCGGTAGACTTTTCCGCCTAAAACCACATCAGCACCCGGTGCATATTCACGCAATGCTGTAGGCAAATCACGACTTGGCAGTTTCTCGAGACTACGTGAAAAGTTCTCTGTCCCCTCTTTCTGATCCAATTGACTGGCTTTTAAAGCTTTACGCTTTTCAAGTTCATCAGCTGTCAGGAAGTTAAAGTTAACCACCCCCACAGGGAAACCGTGTCCAGGAAGAAAAGCTTCACTGATCAGTTTTGAAAAAAGATATGCGCTACGATAATCACGTAATTGATAGGCAATTGCTTTACCGGCAGGGGTCTCTTCCCAGGCAATATTGTCTGCTTTCAAAGATTCAATATTTTGCAGCAAAATAGCGAGTTGATTACGCCAGTGAAGCTCCGCTTTCTTCATCATTGTATTGGTACGGGAAAGTAGCTGGGAAGCAGTCAGAGACGTTAATATCGTTCCCTGAACCAGCCGCTTCAGCTTGTTAGCCAATGCTTCTGATTGACCATCCATCCAATTCAAGAAACGCTGGCACTGGCTATCTTCCCCCTCAAAAAACCATTTACAACTCAGCTTCGTCGCATCCGGCACTTCTGCTCTTAAAAACAGACCGAGCACCAACGCATTAACATGCCGTTGAACAATGCTGTCGCTCTCAAAGCGTACCTGTGGTGCCTTGGAACTTGTATTAAACGGCCAGAGAGGGTCCTTGAAGACTTCCATACCATGAGCAGTATTTTTGCATAAGGTGATTGCTGCTGAAGCCGTTTCCCCTCTACGCCCGGCACGGCCAGCACGCTGCAAATAGTTAGCAGGAGCAGGGGGGACATTGTTCATCGCGACCAGGCTCATGCCGCCAATATCTACTCCCATTTCCATAGTGGTAGAACAATTCAACACGTTCACTTTCCCTGTCTTAAACTGTTTTTCGTTAAACTGGTTTTGTTGTGGTGTACGCTGCGCCGAATGCTCTTCCAGACGATACCAGCCATCTTTCAGTGCCAGCCTGTCACTTCGGGTAGACCACACACCTTCACGACGAGCACTCTTGATTTGCGGATCATTTTCCAACCATTGCAACCGCTCATCTCTAGGCAACTCACCGCCACCAGATAACCGCCAGTGACGCATTGGCAATTCCGGCATCTCAACCAATACGGCTTTCTCAGGAGCAATGCCTTCGCTTCCAGGTAAATAAGGTGAGTGACCTAACAGAGTTACATCAAGTGCGCGCCGGGTATAAGGACAACGCCAGATCTCTTTTGGGCTATAAAAATAAGCTTGTTCTTTAATATCAAATTGATAACCCGACTCAAATTGACGTAGATTTGGCCTGATGGCATCCCAGGCCTCTTTCATTAAATTGTTAACTAAATCTTTCCAGTAAGTTTGATCTGGCTGAATAGCTGGGAATACAGCCACCAGTAACTTAATAACCCGATTGTAATGGCGATCCCGAATTTGGGGCCAAAGTTGATCACGCTTCTGTTCTTTATATTTTTTATCCGGCCCTTGCAGCATTTTTACTGGGAAACGTGCCCCCATCCAACGGGGATATTGTTCATTTTCGTAAAAGACAGCACTGTTTTCGCGAATAAAGAAATCAAGGGTAATTTTCAGTAGATTACGCCATTCGGCAAGTTGCTTATCAGGATCTGGCAGAAGGCTTTTCCAATCCTGAGGACAACGATTCACGTTATCAATAAAAGGATAATGAATAGCAACGAGACCCAAATTTTCTAACGTCCATGCATTTTTAGGACGGCGTCCAAATTCACTGTACAGACAAAAATCGGCAAACTGATGTTTGGTTAAATCAAGCCCAGAGATTTCTTTGAAACTACCTCGCATTCGGTCAGCCAGATCTACACTACCGGATAGCTGCTCGACCAATGTTTGCCAGGAAACAGATTTAACCTTCTGACCACCCGAACCAGAAAGTAACACTTCCATTGCCTGAGCATGTGCTTCGCTTTGTGAACTGATGGCTGCCGCAATGGTATTCAAAGCGAGAATTTCATTTGGGCTTAACACTTCATGTGAGGCTATCGCCTTACTTAAAGCCTCGACTGCACTCTTAAATATTGGAACTACAGAAAATTGGGCAATATAAGGTTTGAGCAATTCTTTCTGCTCATCGCTCAAACCAGCAGAATGCTCTGTTATGTTCGCTAACTCTTGATAGCAAAGGGTTCTTAGGGTTGATTTATCTGCATCTTGCTGTAAGCGTGCAGAAATTCGTGCCGTACCCTGACGGGAATCGGTAAAAGTCAGTAACCGACGACCATTGAAAGGCCCTTGCTGTTCTTCCAGGTTTTTTGGTAATGGGGAGAATTCAAGTAACGTTGGAATGATGTCACTTAGAAAGAAAGGTGCCCCCAAACGCAGTGGGCGAAATAAAGGGTTATTTTTCCGCTCAGCATCACCACAGCAAATACAAGTAAAAAACGTCGATTTCCCTGCATCACGGTTTTCCGGTCTCTGCAAATTCACTTCATAACCAACTGCGGAATTACTGACTATTTTCCCTTGGCTGTTCTCTTCGAGTGAGACAAATGTTTTCTCACCGGTTTCAGCTAAAAGACGATCAAACTGGTGACCGCTCTCTTCGCTGTCTTCATCTTCATCATCACGATATAAGTCTACTTCAAGAGCAAACTCGTCTTCATCGGCAACAGTTGGTTGTGCAGACAACCATGTAGTGCCATCGTTTTTTAATTCTTCCTTTGCCGATAAATAAGCTGTGCCACAGCCGGAACAACGGAGTACTTCGAAGACTGGTGCACCACAATCACAAAACAGGCGTTGCTCAGACCAAATTTGTCCAAATGACCAATCCTTATTCTGTAATTCATGAGATTTATGGGCACATTGCCGATTTGAACACGCCCATAGCCCAGCCAGAGTTCGAATAAACCCGTGCATACGTAAAGGGGTAAAAGCCAGCGAATTATCTGATGTATCTGCACGTGCTTTAGCCATCAGATCAAGTAATTGCAATAATTCCCTGTTGGAAATTTCAGGCCAAATATGCCGAGCAATCGCCAGTAATTCACTTAAACGCACTGCTGGGTTCTTTTGCTGAGTTAAGGCTCGCCGTAGTTCTTGTGTCACTCGGTACTGACAAAGCTGCTGATAAAGTTCTTTCGGGGTAAGATTATTAAGTGAAGTTAATGACAATGGAAATTCAGCTCGAATATGCGTATCAGATATAGGTGGGATCTGACGGTAACCACGTACTACTTTTACATTCCGCTCAGTCACACCGGCCAAATCAGCGACAAATTTTGCCAATTCTTGATTGCCCTCGACTGAATCTTCACCAATCGTGGCCGATGTTGCAATGACCTGAACAGGATTATCAGTCCCTGGACCGACATTAAAGGCCTGCATGACACGGCGCAGTAATAATGCCAGCTCTGCCGCCTGGGAACCAATATAGCTATGCGCCTCATCAAGAACGATATATTTCAACATCCCCTGTGATTTATCAACGATAGGAGCATCTTTACGTCGAATAAGCATATATTCCAGCATGGTGGTATTCGTTACCATAATAGAAGGTGGGGACTCGTATATTTCCTCTCTACTCAAAGCTTGTTCTGGAACTTTTTTCTGCTCTTCCTGAACCTCATATTTCGTGTGTTTCGTTTCACCGTTATAAAGCGCAAAACGAATTTTTCCTTTAAACCCTTTGGTCCAGTCACGTAACCGTTCCTGTTGGCTGTTGATTAGGGCATTAAGAGGATACAAAAAAATAGCCTGAGTACCTATCAGTGGCTGCCTATGAGCCTCTTGCTGACGAATCAGATCTTCCAGTACAGGGACCATGAAACATTCTGTTTTTCCTGACCCAGTACCACTGCTCACTAATAAGGACTGTTTATCTTCAAGAATAGTACGCCAGGCTGTTAGCTGGTGGGAAAAGGGCACTGGTGCATGACTGAGTGCATTAACCAAATGGTTAGATATGAGCTTGTCTCGAAGCCCATCCATTGTTTCACTGGCAGGCATCCAACCAAAAGTACTTTCAAATACGGGATCGGCAAGCAGAGAACCTTGTAGCCCTGGTGCTCTGAAGTACTGAGATTCCAGATACTCAGTCAGCGATTTGCTACGCAATGCCAGTTGGCTCACCACCGAACGCACTGCACGCTGATGAAGTTGATTTAAAAGCGGCGCATAATGTAGTTGCTGGACTTTCATCAATGACAAACTCCTGCTTGCTCAAAATAATACTGATAAATGATCCCCAACTGTTGCGGGGCTTGTTGATAGTGTATTTCGAATAGTGAAGAAAGCTGGTGCATTACATTATTATCTTTATGAGATAACAACGCGGCGACCAACATCAAATTAAATAGTTTCTCAAATTTTTGTTGGTAACTGTCTTCGATCCAAAACTTTTTAAATATAGATTTCAGGTCAGGCGAGATAGCAGTTAACCATTGTTCCTTGGTAAAGGTTCCAACACGGCCAAAACTATCCGGAGTACGTAACAGCATCTGTTTTGCTTCATTAAACTGCTCACGATCAACAGATGTAATTCCGACACAGGCTGATTGTGATAATTTAAAATTCATTTGAAGCATATTGGCAATCGCTGCGAATCGACGGTCAATCGCTGCTCTATTACTAATAAATACAACAAATGGCTGTAATACATTTAACGCCAGCGCTTCATCACCAAATTGAGTTGCAAGAGAAACATAACAATCATGAAAAGATTTTCTCCAATGTTCGAATGGAATCCAACCCCATGAGAATGGCAATTCATTTTGCATGTCGTAAATAAGCTCACTATCACCAGACAAACAGGATGTGATTAAGAGCTGAATTAAAGCCAGTGGGTCCTTGGATAGTTTATTAAACAAATCGTGCACATGCAGAGGTAAGTCATCAGAGCTTTTATATTTTTTTAAATACTCGACTATTGAATAAGCAGACTGCTGTAATGGATTGTTTTTTACTTCGGAGAGCAGTGAGTTTATCTCACTCTTACGTTTTGACTGCTCCGGCTCACAAAGTGATTTTATTAACAATTCATCGTGTACGGGTAATATATCGCTCCATCTTAATAATGGTTCAACCCGAATATAGTTATCTAGCTTGCCAATTATTAACCAAGGTCCACTGCTATCACTCTTTGACGAAAAATCATAACCTAATGCATCTTTCGGTAAGGTCATAACGCATGAAGCAGGATCTGTAAGTGAAACTGCTTGTACAATTATTTCACTAGCTCGATCTTGTGGAAAGCTAATTGCGTCCTGAACATCAATATGTAGACGATCATCTCGTTCAATAAACTTACCATCATATCGTTTTATGTTTAGCGTTGAACCGACTTTTCCTAATTTTTCAGCGTAGAAATCAAGATGTAATGAGCTATATTTCGCCCATGAGCACGCTAGAAGTGATTTTAAGAGATTATATTTCTCATATAGAGAAATTTGTTGTAAGTTTTCATTTCGCCCAGTAAATAATGGAATATCCATAGATAAAAAATGAAGATCTTTAGAAAGTGGATTCTCATCTTTTAACTCAACGTTTAGAAAACCTTTCCCTGCTGGGGATATTGTAAGTAAATCAGCACTCACCCCATGTAAATGGTCTACTGATGCAATACCTTCAGAAAATGTCTCACCTTCTTGATTAACAAATCGACCACCGGCCACTGGAGAGGGTAATAATAGCTTAAGGTTACAACCATCCCGCCAGGTAACACGCAGGTCCATTGTGATATTTTTGGAAACACTACCATCGAAAGGAACTATGCACTCTTGAGCCAGATAGTCAGTTTTTAATAAATAATTTTCATTATTTATGTAACGTTCTACCCGCGTTTCAGCAATCCCGGAAAGAGTAATAATTCCTTTTTGGGCTGAGTCGGGAACAATTTTAATATCAAAATCTGCTGGTAGAACAACCATCCGACCACTGAATAACACTTCATTATTAACCACATGCCGTACTTCAATTTGCCCTTTAGGTATTGAAGTTGAGACTGAGGACCATGTCATATTCCCTGAACGTATTGAACGCCAATAAAGTTCCGGCTCGGGAACAATCCCATGCTGAAGGTCTTTTTTCCAGGCAATTTTAGGCCAGGCTCGATGAACAGGATAATCCGACTTAACAAGATCGACCTCTGATGGTTTAATAAAATATTCAGTGGATGAATCAGATATCTGCCGAGTACGAATAGTACAGATGGCACCATCTTGCAAAATAACGCTAAAAACACCACTGACTTTCGTGAGACTACGTGCACTATTCGTCAAAAGTCGTGGAATATCGAAGTCTCCCTCACCACTGATATCCAGATTGCTATTTGCTGGCAATGAGATAAATAGAGCGGCTTGCACAGAACTAACAGAACCCATTCCGAATAATTTCAGCTGTGACTCGCTCTCGTTCATAGCTTCAAAAACCCAAGGGAGATCTTCTGCCAGTTCGTATCCTCCTTTCGGGATGCCTTTGCCTATGAGCGCTGGCCCATCAAACAACATTAATGATATTTCTCCCAACGCTTCCATGCCTGAGATTTTTTGTGTCGCAGCTGGCAACAATTCAACCCGCCAATCTTGGTGTTCATGACGGCTTAGCATTGCCAGACGTGCCCCACCATTTATCCATTGTGCGGAAATAATCAGTCGCGATTGATCTTGTTGTATTTCACATTCAAATAAGGCTTTAAGCTGTTCATTACGTAGCATCCCAGGAAAACGGAATCGCGCATCACAGAACCAACTGTCATCGACATCGATCCACATTCTTTCTACTAAGATGCCAGAAGCGACTCGGGTTTCTGATGTTTGTGAAAGTAAACGCCTAACTATTTCTGCTGCATTTTCTTCCAGGAGAACGAGAGGTAGTTGGTGATGCCAGTTTGGCAATGTCTTGCGTAGTGAGGCAATAGGATCTCCCCCCTGATGACCACTTTCGTTAAGAAGTTTAGAAAGCGTCCAACAAAATTCACCCGCTACTTCATAGACAAGCTCGTTTTGCATTGTACCAGGAATAGTGTCACTCAAGTCTTCCGCAATCTTAACTGCTGAGACATTACCTTGTGACCCTCTCAACCCCTGATAAATCCGCCTAAAGTAGTTTATTAAATAACCACTCTCGTTTTCTATCATACGCACTGGCAATCCACCTTCGCAGGCCAGTGTATGTAAGTAGCCTGAAGCTTGCCCCAGACTCCTCACTTCTCTTTTCCAGTAGCGTATACCTTCACTGACAAGCTTCTGGCGATGCTGATATGGAATTTGCCAGTTTATGGACTGTAAAATAGCATCCCATTTGGGATGGCCAGCAGTGTGATTCCGACGAATAAATTCGGCTGCATAAAGACAGAACAAAGCATCGCTGTAAGAAATAAAGACCGTTTTGGGATAGGTCCGAGGGATATGACTGCTAAGAGTCTGAGCCAGTTTAGCGAATTCGACATCGTCACATCGATAGGCATAGAGAGCTCTACCATCTGTTAGTGCCAGCTTACGTTTTTTGAGAAATTCTTTAAGCCACAGCAGAAGGGGATTAGTTAACGTCTTCACAAGCATCCTTTTGTACGGAATCAGATTTCTTCACACATTACTACCATGAATGAAAAGCTCAATGGATAACCACCTTCAAGAGGCTTTGTTGAATAATTCGGATTTAGATAAAAGCGCCTCCCGTCACTGACCTCATCAGGCAATCCGCACGCTTTCTGGCATCCCTGCGCGCGTCATTTTGTTCAAGGCACGGATCATGGCCATAGCTTCTCCAACCTGCGCATCATAATCCCGCAGCGTCAGATGCCCACCAAACAGCTGTTTGACCCGGTACATTGCCGTTTCAGCCACCGACCGCCGGTTATAAGCCGTGTGCCATTTCCAGTAAGCATTGCTCCCGGTAATCCTCTGCCTGGCCACCGCCTGATTTCTGTCGGCATACTCCGCCGGCCAGTAACCGGCCCTCGTCCGCGGCGGGATTAATGCCTTAATTTTCTTGCGCCTCAGCTCGTTGTAGCACCTTTTTGTGTCATAAGCCCCGTCGGCGCAGGCGACCCTGATTTTCCTGTGCGTCTGACGGATCAGGCCCGGGAATGCCTCTGCATCCGTCACATTGTTCAGGGAAAGGTCAGCGCAGATAACCTCATGCGTTCCGGCGTCCACCGCCAGGTGCAGTTTACGCCACACGCGGCGTTTTTCCTGGCCGTGTTTTTTCACCTTCCATTCGCCCTCACCGAAGACTTTTAATCCGGTGGAGTCGATAACAAGATGGGCTGTTTCGCCGCGCGTGGGGGTTTTGAACGGAATATTGACGGATTTAGCCCGTCTGCTGACGCAGGAGTAATCCGGGCACCTGAGCGGGAGCTTCATCAGGGTAAAATGGAGTCAATAAATCCCTGCGCGGCGCGTAGCGTGAGGCGAAAAACGCGTTTGAGCATCAGTACGGTAGAAATAGCGAGCTCAGAATAACGTTGCGGACGACCACGTGAAGACGTGTCTGGCTCGTCATACCAGGCCTGGATAGCCGACTCATCAAGCCAGAATGTCAGTGAGCCCCGTTTGACGAGCGCCTTGTTGTAGTCAGCCCAGTTGATGATTTTGAACGTTTGTTTTGCCACGTGATACCGCTACATGATCGGGAATGTGGTGATCTGATCCTGACTACGGCCAAAAGTTCGATTTATTCAACAAAGCCCCTTCACGACTGATTGATGTCATTTATTATTAGATTATTTTTGCTACAATGATCACAAAAATCAGGTTTGTCCGCAGCACTTTGAAAGATTTTTTCCATTGTGCCTGCCGCTAAGCTTAAAAATTACAATTACGTAACACAGGAATCGTCATGTTAGCCCAGCTTTTTGAACATTTGTTTCACTCTGTTGATTCAATGCTTGTTACTAATATTTTTATTTGGGCCGTTATTTTAATTTTCGCCTTTGCCTGGTGGTGTGATTATAAAAATATACATAGCAAGTTTAGGGAGTATGCTCCAACATTAATGGGAGCATTGGGTATATTAGGCACCTTTATCGGCATAATTATTGGGCTACTAAATTTTAATACGGAAAGTATTGATACTAGCATCCCAGTACTACTTGGTGGATTAAAAACTGCATTCATCACAAGTATTGTCGGAATGTTTTTCGCTATTGCATTTAATGCACTTGATGCATTTTTCTTTGCGAATAAAAGAAATAAATCGGCAGTTAATGAACCAGAGCTTATCACTCCAGATCATATTCACCATGAACTGAAAGAGCAAAACCAATTTTTGGAAAAGTTAGTATCGGGAATGAGTGGTAGCGAAGAGGGTTCGTTGGTTGCACAGATAAAATTATTACGAAATGAAATAAATGATACATCTCGCACCCAACTATCTCATCATAACGAATTTAGTAATAAACTATGGGAGCAACTTCAACAATTTGCAGATTTAATGGCTAAGGGTGCGACTGAACAAATAATTGATGCACTGAGACAAGTTATTATTGATTTTAATAATAATTTGACGGAGCAATTCGGTGAGAACTTTAAAGCACTTGATGCTTCGGTAAAAAAACTTGTCGATTGGCAGGAGAACTATAAAACCCAAGTCGAACAAATGGGCGCACAGTACCAACAAAGTGTCGAGTCATTAGTTGAAACTCGTGGTGCAGTTGCTGGTATCTGGGAGGAGTGCAAAGAGATACCACTTGCAATGGCTGAATTACGCGATGTTTTGCAGGTTAACCAACATCAAATAAGCGAGTTATCTCTGCACCTTGATGCTTTTGTTTTATTACGTGATAAAGCAACCGATGCGATTCCGGCTATCCATGAAAAACTGGATGAAGTAGGTGAATTGCTTAAAGCGGGCGCTTTGAGTGTCAGCACCTCCCTGGGGCAAACAGGAGAGGAACTACTTACCAATGCAAATGCCATGCGCATTGCTCTGGATGAAGGTTCAGAAGGTTTCAGACAGTCGGTTACTCAGACTCAGCAAGCATTTGCATCAATGGCACATGATGTAAGCAACTCTTCTGAGACTTTAACATCAACATTGAGTGAAACCATTACTGAAATGAAACAGAGTGGTGATGAGTTCTTGAAGTCTCTTGAATCACATTCTAAAGATCTTCACCGTAATATGGAACAAAACACAGCCAGTGTTATTGACCTCTTCAGTAAAACCGGTGATAAGTTTAATCAACAGTTATCTAATAATGCAGATAATATGTTTGGAACCATCCAGTCAACATTTGACAAAGCAAGTGCAGGTTTAAATTCACAGGTCAAAGAATCAGTGGAGCGTTTTGGTAGTTCCATTAATGAACAGCTACATGCTTTTGAACAAGCTACTGAGCGTGAAATGAATAGGGAAATGCAGTCGCTAGGTAATGCGCTACTGGCAATTAGCAAAGGTTTTGTCACAAACTATGATCAATTGATAAAAGAATATCAAAGTGTTCTTGGCCAATTACAACCATTAATTAACTCTAGACAGAATCGTGGGTAACAATTAATGGATAAGATTATTGGTAAGCAAGCCCCAAAAAGCACCCAGGATAATGAACACTGGGTTTCCATGTCAGACCTGATGGCAGGTCTGATGATGGTGTTTATGTTTATTTCTATTGCTTATATGCATTATGTTCGTATTGAAAAAGAAAAAATAAAAGAAGTTGCTGTTGCCTACGAACAGGCACAGCAACAGCTTTATAATGCTTTGGAAATCGAGTTTTCAAAAGATCTACCTTCCTGGGATGCTGAAATCGATAAACAAACTCTTGAAGTAAGATTTAAATCACCAGATGTTCTTTTTGGATTGGGTAGTTCAGAATTAAAACCAAAGTTTAAAGAAATTCTTAACGATTTCTTTCCTCGTTATTTGAGAGTGTTAGACAAGTATAAGCAACATATCACTGAAGTACGTATAGAAGGGCATACCAGTACTGACTGGACGGGCGCTGCTAACCAAGATGTGGCCTATTTTAATAATATGGAATTATCTCAAGGAAGAACTCGCGCAGTTTTACAATACGTATACAGTTTAAAAGAATCAGAAACTCATCAAAAATGGGTAAAAAGTAAATTTGCTGCAGTGGGATACTCATCTTCACATCCAATTCTTGATGCAGCAGAAAAAGAAGATCCAAATCGCTCACGGCGGGTTACGTTTAAAGTTATTACAAATGCAGAATTGCAAATTCGTCGTATTATTCAGGAATAGTCAGAATGAAGTTAACTATTGATTTTTCTGAGTTGATTGCGTTAGGAAAAAAAATGCTTCCTTCTGGTGCTAAATTTTCCCTTGCTGAAGCACCTGTTGTCTTCGACCCAATTGATATTGAATTATCTGCTGGTAAAGAAGTCAGTATTGCCGACCTTGACCCTGGCAGTGGCTTAATTTCCTACCAGGGTCGTCAAGTCCTTTTATATATCCGTGATCATACCGGGCGCTATGATGCGGCGATTGAAGATGGTGAGAAAGGGAAACGTTTTCATATTGCTTGGTGTCGAACACTTGACGAAATGCGACAGAAAAATCGTTTTGAGCGCTACCATGCAACAAACCGTGTTGACGGTTTATTTGAAATTGATGACGGTTTAGGCCGCAGTCAAGATGCTGACTTAAGAGTTTGCATGAATTGCCTTGAGCGCCTTAATTACAAAGGTAGTATTGATAAACTACAAAAAAGAGTAGTATTTAAATCGTTCTCATTGAATAACTTCTTCTCTCACTACAGTACTTGCTTCCGTCATATGCCAAAAGGTATTCATGATAAAGCAAACAGTGGTTATGTAGATAATTGGAAAGATATTTCTCGTTCTGTTCGTGAACAGGCAGCTTATAAATGTAATGATTGCGGAGTTAATTTAATATCCTCACGCCAGCTCTGCGATGTTCATCATAAAAATGGTGTTAAATACGATAATTCAGCAGAAAACTTGCATGTTCTTTGCAAGGATTGCCATCGCAAGCAACCTCTCCACGAAGGAATATTTGTCACTCAAGCTGAAATGGCAATTATTCAACGCTTGCGATCTCAGCAGGGGTTATTAAAGGGTGATTCTTGGAAAGATATTTATGAGCTAACTGATCCATCTGTTCACGGTGATATTAACATTATGCAGCACAAAGGATATCAACCTCCGGTACCAGGATTAGACTTACAGAACTCTGCACATGAGATTATTGCAACTGTAGAAGCAGCATGGCCCACATTAAAAATTGCAGTGAATTTAACCGAAATACAAGTAGAAGGTTGGGAAATATTCACAGTTGGTGAACTCGTTAAACAGATACAATCTGGGGTTATATTTTAATTCGGTAAAAATTTGAAAGAGACCTGATATCCACTCAGGTCTCCATAGTTTTCTTTTGTGCAAAGTAAGTTTTATCGATGCACTCTTTCTTTATGACAGGGAGTTTTTAATCTTCGCATAGTCAAAAGGCGAGATAACGCTTTTCCGATTTGCATCGAGAAAATCAGCCCACCACTGCAGCATCAACCTACGCTCATCCAAATGCTCAGCCTTATGGATATAAGCCGCTCGCACAGAGTTACGCTCCATATGGCTCATTTGCCGTTCCACTGCATCCCTCGACCACAATCCCGATTCAATCAACGAACTACACGCCATGGTCCTGAAACCGTGGCCGCAGACTTCTACCTGTGTGTCATATCCCATCACCCGTAAAGATTTGTTAACCGTGTTTTCACTCATAGGTTTACGAGGGTTATGATCGCCAATAAAGATCAGTTCATGATCACCGCTGAACGTCTTTATCTGCTCCAGAATATTTAATACCTGTCGGGAAAGTGGCACCAGATGAGGTGTACGCATTTTTGAGCCACGCTGTGAATGCTTTACCCCTTCGATAGCTTCTCGCTCGGCTGGAATCGTCCACATAGGTGTTTCAAAATCGATCTCGGACCAACGAGCAAAACGCAGTTCACTTGAGCGGATAAAGACCAAGAGAGTTAGCTCAACAGCAAGGCGAGTCAGTGTCCTGCCTGTATAGCTGCCAATGCGCTGAAGCAGTTCGGGAGTACGCTTCAACTCTAGCGCCGGTCGATGCTGTCGGTTACATGAAGCAACGGCACCGACCATCTCCTGCGCGGGATTGTAGTCAAGCGAACCGCTCTGAATGGCATAACGCATAATTGCAGTAGTTCGCTGTTGTAGCCGGGAGGCCACTTCTAGCCTCCCCGAAAGTTCTACAGCTTTAATAGGGGCTAACAGGTATCGCGTTTTTAGTTCGGCAATATTACGTTTGCCAATGACAGGAAAGAGATTGTCCTCCAGGATTTTCAGCACACGTCGGCTATGTTCTTCCGACCACTTTTTATTTGTGACATGCCACTCGACAGCAATCTGCTCAAAAGTACGCGCTTCTTCCTATTCAACCTTATCATTTTTCTTTTTGTCTCCCGGATCGATGCCGTTTGCCAAAAGCTTCCGAGCATCATCACGACGCGCTCTGGCATCTGCAAGAGACACATCAGGATATACGCCTAAAGCCAGCATCTTTTGCTTCCCGCCGAAGCGGTACTGCAGACGCCAGTATCTTGAACCATTGGGGTGGACGAGAAGATGCATACCGTTGCCATCGGTCAGCTTGTATTGTTTATCCGTTGGCTTGGCTGTTCTGACTTTGATATCTGTTAGAGCCATGCTTATCCCCTCCCTGTTGGTACAAGCACTATCGAACCGGAAATACCATCATCTGTACCAACATCTGTACCAACATCTGTTGGTAGATGTACGTTGAAGTCGGTTAACCTTGAGAGAGTTAATTTAGTGGGAAGGGGAAATCCATACTGAATCGCAGGCACAAAAAAACCACCTTTCGGTGGCTTCTTGTTCGCGCTGTACTAATGGTGCCGAAGGCCGGACTCGAACCGGCACGTATCTCTACGGTTGATTTTGAATCAACTGCGTCTACCGATTTCGCCACTTCGGCACTGCAAGTAGTATGCGGAAAACGTGTGCATTATACCTTTCAGCGATCCGCACGCAACACTTATCCGTTGTTCAATGAGTTAAGTGCTGAAAAAAACGCCGACATGCTTATATTAAGCCCGTTTTGTGGGCGAAATAAGCAGTGTCTCTACGAATAATATCGGCGATACCTGCGGTAAACAGCACGGGCGCAGCGTGCAGCGCCCCTACAAATGACATTGGTAATACCTGCGATAACAGCACGGGCGCAGCGTGCTGCGCCCCTACGGATGACATCGACGATAATTTGCACCTGTGCGTAGCGATATCAGCAGCAGCGCGTCCAAGAAGCACCAGAAACAAAAAAGGCGTAACCGCATGGCCACGCCTTTTTACATCGTCTGTCGCGTCGCTACTTGCGTTTTAGCAGCATATACACGCTGATCAACAAGAACAGCATGCTTGGCAGCAGCGCGCCCAGTACCGGCGGCATGTTGTATACCAAGCTCAGCGGGCCGAATATCTGGTCCAGCACGTAGAACAAGAAGCCGAAGCTGATACCGGTCACCACGCGCACGCCCATCGGTACGCTGCGCAGCGGCCCGAAGATGAACGACAGTGCCATTAGCATCATCACCGCAACGGAAAGCGGCGAGAACACCTTGCTCCACATGTTCAGCTGGTAGCGGTTGGCTTCCTGGCCGCTCTGTTTCAGGTACTTCACATAGTTGTGCAGGCCACTGATAGAAAGCGATGTTGGGTCCAGCGCCACCACGCCCAGTTTGTCCGGGGTCAGGTTGGTTTTCCATTCGCCGGTCAGCGTTTGGGTGCCGGTAACCTGCTTTTCGTTGGTCAGGTCGGACGTATCCACCTGCGAAAGCTTCCACACGCCGTCTTCAAAACTGGCGGTGGCGGCATAGCGCACCGTCTCCAGCCTGCGCTGGTCGTTGAAGTGGTAGATGTTCACGCCGGAAAGCTCTTTCTCGCCCGCTACGCGTTCGATGTAGATAAAGTCGTTGCCGTCCTTCGCCCACAGGCCGCTCTTGGTGGAAAGCAGCGAACCGCCGTACATCTGCTGCGCACGGTAGTTACGCGCCATCTGGTCGCCCTGCGGGGCAACCCACTCGCCAATCGCCATGGTCAACAGCACCAGGGGGATCGCGGTTTTCATCACCGAACCGGCAATCTGCATGCGGGTAAAACCAGATGCCTGCATCACCACCAGTTCACTGCGCGTCGCCAGTTGCCCCAGCCCAAGCAGTGCGCCCAGCAAGGCCGCCATCGGGAAGAAGATCTCGATGTCCTTCGGCACGCTGAGCAGGGTAAACATCCCGGCGCCCAGCGCCGTATAGTCACCCTGGCCCACTCTGCGCAGCTGATCGACAAACTTGATGATGCCGGAAAGCGACACCAGCATGAACAGCGTCATGATGATGGTGTTGAAAATCGTCTTACCGATATACCGGTCTAAAACACCAAACATCAGGCCGCTCCTCTCAGGCGTGCACGCAGCTTACGCATCGGCACGGTATCCCACAGGTTCAGCGCCAGCGCGATCGCAAAGTACACGGCGTTGACCAGCCAAAGCCACAGCATCGGGTCCAGCTTGCCTTTACCGGCGTTAGAACGCAGCGAAGTCTGCAGCAGGAAGAATATCAAATACAGCAGGATCGCCGGCAGCATGCTCAGCACGCGGCCCTGTCGTGGGTTCACCACGCTGAGCGGCACGACCAGCAAGGCCATCAGCACCACAGACACCACCAGCGTCAGGCGCCAATGGAACTCGGCGCGTGCGTCCGGATCGTCAGACTCCAGCAGCGTCTTCATCGACATCTGTTCGGCCTGGTTACCGTCCACGGCGACCGCACGGTGGCCGACCACCGCCTTATAGTCGTTGAAATCGGTAATGCGGAAGTCACGCAGCATCGCGGTGCCTTCAAAGCGGGTGCCTTTATCCAGCGTCACCACCTGCGATCCGTCCTTCAACTGGTTGATCTGGCCGTGTTCAGCCACCACCACGGATGGGCGTTGGTTGCCGTTCGGCCGCAGTTGCGCCAGGAACACATTGTTGAAGGTGCTGCCTTTAACGTTGCCGATAAACAGCACCGCGTTACCGTCTTGGGACGTCTTGAACTGCCCTTCTGCCAGCCCGGCAATGCTCGGGTTAGCTTTGGCTTCGGACACCACTACGTCCTGATAGCGCGAGGCCCAGGGCCCAACCCAGAACACGTTGGCCGCCGCAATCACGGAGGTGAAGAGTGCCAGCACCATTGCCGCGATGATCAGGGTACGTTTACCCAGCCCGCAGGCATGCATCACGGTGATTTCGCTATCGGTATACAGCCGCCCAAGCGTCATCAATAAGCCAAGAAACAGGCTTAATGGCAGGATTAGCTGCGCCATCTTCGGCACACCCAATGCGAGCAAAGAAAGAACTAAATTTGTCGGGACATCGCCGTCCACCGCATCGCCTAACACCCTGACTAAGTTCTGACAAAAGAAGATCAGAAGCAGGATGAACAAGATTGCGATTTGGCTCTTTAGCGTTTCCCGTACCAGATATCTTATGATGATCACGCTTATTACGCCTGTGAAAACTTGTCTTTTTGCAGGAAAATCGATAGTTTCATCGCTAATCCGCCATTTATTCTCATCATATGGCAACAGACACAGCTAAAATAGTATTACAACATCTAGCATTTGGGTGTCCTATAGGAACTTACTTATAGTCGCCAAAACAGAGCAATTTACGCCGTTCAGGTTAACATAGTTAGTTAACTCGACGGCCGGAGATCGTTACGGAGTGCGTCATTCTAGCCGTAGCGTCCGCCTTTGTCTTTAAGATTCAGGAGAGTGCATGGAGTTCAGTGTAAAAAGCGGTAGCCCGGAAAAACAGCGCAGTGCCTGTATTGTAGTCGGCGTTTTCGAACCGCGCCGCTTGTCCCCTATCGCAGAACAACTCGACAAAATCAGTGATGGTTATATCAGCGCTTTGCTGCGCCGTGGCGAACTGGAAGGTAAAGTCGGGCAGACGTTACTGCTGCACCATGTACCTAACATTCTCTCCGAACGCATCCTGTTGATTGGCTGTGGCAAAGAGCGCGAGCTCGATGAACGCCAATACAAACAGGTGATTCAAAAAACCATCAATACCCTTAACGATACCGGCTCCATGGAAGCGGTCTGCTTCCTGACCGAGCTGCACGTGAAAGGCCGTAACACTTACTGGAAGGTGCGTCAGGCGGTAGAAACCGCTAAAGAAACGCTCTACACCTTCGATCAGCTGAAAAGCAACAAAGTGGAGCCACGTCGTCCACTGCGTAAAATGGTGTTCAACGTGCCGACCCGTCGTGAACTCACCAGCGGTGAACGTGCGATCCAGCACGGTCTGGCGGTGTCTTCCGGCATCAAAGCCGCGAAAGATCTCGGCAATATGCCGCCGAACATCTGTAACGCCGGTTATCTGGCTTCGCAGGCTCGCCAACTGGCGGACGCGTTCAGCACCAACATCACCACCCGCGTCATCGGCGAACAGCAGATGAAAGAGCTGGGGATGAACGCCTATCTGGCGGTTGGCGCAGGTTCGCGCAACGAGTCATTGATGTCGGTGATGGAATATAAGGGCAATCCGAACCCGGACGCTAAGCCGATCGTGCTGGTGGGTAAAGGGTTGACCTTCGATGCCGGCGGCATCTCGATCAAACCTGCCGATGGCATGGACGAGATGAAGTACGACATGTGTGGCGCAGCCACCGTGTACGGCGTGATGCGTGTGGTGGCGGAACTGAACCTGCCGCTGAACGTGATCGGCGTGTTGGCCGGCTGTGAAAACATGCCGGGCGGCAGCGCTTATCGTCCGGGCGACGTGCTGACCACCATGTCCGGCCAGACCGTCGAGGTGCTGAACACCGACGCCGAAGGCCGCCTGGTGCTGTGCGACACCCTGACCTACGTCGAGCGTTTCGACCCAGAGCTGGTGATTGACGTTGCCACCCTGACCGGTGCCTGCGTGATCGCGCTGGGCCACCACATCACGGGCCTGATGTCGAACCATAACCCGCTGGCGCACGAACTGATCGGCGCGTCCGAACAGGCCGGCGACCGCGCGTGGCGCTTGCCGATGTCCGACGAGTACTACGAGCAACTGGACTCCAACTTTGCCGATATGGCGAACATTGGTGGCCGTCCGGGCGGGGCTATCACCGCAGCCTGCTTCCTGTCGCGCTTTACCCGCAAGTACAGCTGGGCGCACCTGGATATCGCCGGCACCGCATGGCGTTCCGGCAAGGCCAAAGGGGCTACCGGTCGTCCGGTCGCGCTGCTGTCACAGTTCTTACTCAACCGTGCAGGCCTGAACGGCGACGATTAAAATACCCTTCATCTTTCAAGCCGCAGCGTTGTTGGCTGCGTTTGTTCCCCCCAGTCACTGACTGTATGTCAGTTCCTGAGGATGAACGAACTTGCCGCCTGGCTGCAACTTGAAACCTATTGGGTATATAATCACGGTAACAAAGCGAAGGGCGCACAAGTTGCGCCCCTAATTTTTTCTAACGGCAATGAACTCATGAGCAAGCAGGCGACGTTTTATTTACTCGAACACGCGGAACCCGCAGGTGCGCTCAGCGCGCATGAGGCCGTGGCCTGCGCCGTTGCCGCTGAACGTTGGCGCTCCGGCAAGCGGGTGTTGATCGCCTGCGAAAGCCAGGAACAAGCCCAACGGTTGGACGAAGCGCTGTGGCAGCGCGATCCGCACCAATTTGTGCCACACAATCTGGCCGGTGAAGGCCCGCACTACGGTGCGCCGGTCGAGCTATGCTGGCCCGGTAAACGCGGTAACTCGCCGCGCGATCTGCTGATCGCCCTGCTGCCGCAGTTTGCAGATTTTGCTACTGCTTTCCATGAAGTGGTAGACTTCGTCCCTTACGAAGACACCCTGAAACAGTTGGCGCGCGACCGATATAAAGCTTATCGCAGCGTCGGCTTCCATTTGACCACGGCCACGCCGCCAACTCACTGAACAACGATATAAAATGGAAAAGACAAACAGTCATCTCGATACCGCATACGACCCGAAAGAGATCGAACAGAAGCTGTACGATCACTGGGAAAACCAGGGTTACTTCAAGCCAAATGGTGATACCAGCCAGGAAAGCTTCTGCATCATGATCCCGCCGCCGAACGTCACCGGCAGCCTGCACATGGGCCACGCATTCCAGCAGACCATCATGGACACCATGATCCGCTACCAACGCATGCAGGGTAAAAACACCCTGTGGCAGGCAGGTACCGACCATGCCGGTATCGCCACCCAGATGGTGGTTGAGCGCAAGATCGCCGCAGAAGAAAACAAAACTCGCCATGACTATGGCCGCGACGCGTTCATCGACAAAATCTGGCAGTGGAAAGCAGAATCCGGCGGCACCATTACCCGTCAGATGCGTCGTCTGGGCAACTCCGTGGACTGGGAACGCGAGCGCTTCACCATGGACGAAGGCCTGTCCAACGCCGTTCGCGAAGTGTTTGTTCGCCTGCACAAAGAAGATCTGATCTACCGTGGCAAACGCCTGGTGAACTGGGATCCGAAACTGCGCACCGCCATCTCCGATCTGGAAGTGGAAAACCGCGAATCCAAAGGCTCCATGTGGCACCTGCGCTACCCGCTGGCCGACGGCGCCAAAACCGCCGAAGGTAAAGATTACCTGGTGGTCGCCACCACCCGTCCGGAAACCGTGCTCGGTGATACCGGCGTGGCCGTAAACCCGGAAGATCCGCGCTACAAAGATTTGATCGGCAAAGAGGTTATTCTGCCGCTGGTTGGCCGCCGCATCCGCATCGTCGGTGACGAACATGCCGATATGGAAAAAGGCACCGGCTGCGTGAAGATCACCCCGGCGCATGACTTTAACGACTACGAAGTCGGTAAGCGTCACGGCCTGACAATGATCAACATCCTGACTTTCGACGGCGATATCCGTCAGGAAGCAGAAGTGTTTAATACCCTCGGCGAAATCTGCACCGATTACTGCAACGAAATCCCGGCCCAGTTCCGTGGCCTGGAGCGCTTCGCTGCGCGTAAAGCCGTGGTAGCCGCCTTTGAAGAGCTTGGTTTACTGGATGAGATCAAACCGCACGACCTGACGGTGCCTTACGGCGACCGCGGCGGCGTGGTGATCGAACCCATGCTGACCGACCAATGGTACGTGCGTACCGCCCCGCTGGCGAAAGTCGCGGTTGAAGCGGTTGAGCAAGGCGAGATCCAGTTCGTGCCTAAGCAATACGAAAACATGTACTTCAGCTGGATGCGCGACATTCAGGACTGGTGTATCTCTCGTCAGCTGTGGTGGGGTCACCGTATCCCAGCCTGGTACGACGTGAACGGCAAAGTCTACGTTGGCCGCAGCGAAGAAGAAGTGCGCAGCGAGAACAACCTGGGCCCTGACGTGGTGCTGAACCAGGACGAAGACGTGCTGGACACCTGGTTCTCTTCCGGCCTGTGGACCTTCTCCACCCTGGGCTGGCCAGAGCAAACCGACGCGCTGAAAACCTTCCACCCAACCAGCGTGATGGTCAGCGGCTTCGACATCATCTTCTTCTGGATTGCGCGCATGATCATGCTGACCATGCACTTCATGAAGGACGAAAACGGCAAGCCGCAGGTTCCGTTCAAGACGGTCTACATGACCGGCCTGATCCGCGACGACGAAGGGCAGAAAATGTCCAAGTCGAAAGGTAACGTGATCGACCCGCTGGACATGGTTGACGGTATCTCGCTGGAAGACCTGCTGGAAAAACGTACCGGTAACATGATGCAGCCGCAGCTGGCGGAAAAAATCCGTAAGCGCACTGAAAAGCAGTTCCCGAACGGGATCGAACCGCACGGCACTGACGCCCTGCGCTTCACCCTGGCGGCACTGGCTTCAACCGGCCGTGACATTAACTGGGACATGAAGCGCCTGGAAGGCTACCGCAACTTCTGTAACAAGCTGTGGAACGCCAGCCGCTTTGTGCTGATGAACGCAGAAGGCCAAGACTGTGGTTTCAACGGTGGCGAGAAAGTGCTGTCGCTGGCGGACCGCTGGATCCTGGCCGAATTCAACCGCACGGTGAAGGCATACCGCGAAGCGCTGGACACTTACCGCTTCGACCTGGCCGCCAACATCCTGTACGAATTCACCTGGAACCAGTTCTGTGACTGGTACCTGGAGCTGACCAAACCGGTTGTCAGCAACGGCAGCGAAGCGGAACAACGCGGCACCCGCCACACGCTGATCACCGTGCTGGAAGCCCTGTTGCGCCTGGCACACCCGGTGATCCCGTTCATTACCGAAACCATCTGGCAGCGCGTGAAGACCCTGACCGGCGAAACAGCAGACACCATCATGCTGCAACCCTTCCCAGAGTACGACGCCGCGTTGGAAGACGCACAGGCGTTGAACGACCTGGAGTGGATCAAGCAGGCGATCACCGCGGTACGTAATATCCGTGCCGAGATGAACATTGCGCCGAGTAAAATGCTGGACGTGCTGCTGCGCAACTGCAACGCCGACGCGCAGCGCCGCGTGCAGGAAAACCAGAGCTTTATCGAGCGCCTGGCGCGTCTGTCGTCTATCACTCTGCTGCCTGCCGGTGACAAAGGTCCGTTATCCGTCACCAAGTTGGTTGACGGTGCCGAGCTGTTGATTCCAATGGCGGGCTTTATCGATAAAGACGCCGAGATTGCGCGTCTGTCGAAAGAGATGGGCAAGCTGGATGCAGAAATCGCGTCAATCGAAGGCAAGCTGTCTAATGAAGGCTTTGTGGCACGTGCGCCAGAAGCCGTCGTCGCCAAAGAACGCGAACGTCTGGCCGCCTGCAAAGAAGGCAAAGTGAAGCTGCAGGAACAGCAGGCGACTATCGCCGCGCTGTAATCTGTCGGTTCGCTGCAACAGCTGAAAACAGCGGGGATTTCCCCGCTGTTTTTTTATCGCCATTGCATCCGGCCCGCTTAAGATGTTATTACAAGTTTTACCCTATAGCTTTCAAGTTGCAGCTAGGCGCCCAGCTCGCTCATCCCCAGGCGCTTACTCGAGTAAGTAACTGGGGTGAGCGAGTGCAGGTAACAACGCTGCAACTTGAAAGATGACGGGTATATTAATGCTGCATGGACGCCGCTGGAAAATAACCCCAGCGCGTTTTGTGTTGCGATAAAAACGAATGTGGTTCCCTTTAATGGCGAGTGTAAACATGACAACAGCAACCCCAGTACGTCTTCTGGTGCGCCCAATAACGGCTGACGACAATGCCGCTATTGCTAATGTCATTCGCGAAGTCTCCGCCGAGCACGGTCTGACAGCGGACAAAGGCTATACCGTTTCCGATCCCAATCTGGACGTCTTATATCAGCTCTACAGCCTGCCACGCAGCGCGTATTGGGTGATAGAAGTCGATGGCCGGATTGCCGGCGGCGGCGGTGTTGCGCCACTGCAAGGCGGTGAAGACGATATTTGCGAATTACAGAAAATGTATTTCCTGCCGCTGTTACGCGGCCAGGGCCTGGCAAAACGCCTGGCGCTGCAAGCACTGGAGTTCGCCCGTCAACAGGGCTTCCGCTGTTGTTATTTAGAAACCACCGCCAGCCTGACGCAGGCCATTGGCCTGTACGAGCATCTGGGCTTTGAGCACATTGACCACGCCATGGGCACGACCGGTCACGTCGACTGCGAAGTCACCATGCTGAAGACGCTATAGTGTTGCTTCTGCGCCCGTGGTAATCACGGGCGCAGCATGCAGCGCCCCTACTGGGCTCCCACCCTCTGCGTCTTCCTGCCCTTCACTGCCACTTCAATACGGCTGAGTACCACACTCGTCAGGTACGACACCACAATCAACAACAGCAAAATCAGCGGCGTATAGCGCGGCGCAAAAATCAGCTTTTGGGCGAAGTAATAGCAGTAGAAGCTGTGGGTCAGCCACATGTACATCGAATGCTTGCCCAGCTCGCCCACGACCCGGTTCACCGTGCTGCCCAGGCCGTCTGTGGTGTTCATCAGCGCGATAATAAACAATGGCGTCACCAACAGCAGCCCTGGATTATGGGCAACGATAAACACCGCCACCGTCACCATCAGCAGGATCAGCGGATGGGTGCGGCTCAGGGTGAAAACCAGCTTCGCCAGCCACGAGTTCGCCGGCATCTGCTTGCTGCGGCCAAACACCATGCCAAAGCCGAAAGGCAACAGCCAGGTACAATATTCGATTAACACCTCCGGTGCCCAGGCGACATATTGCAGCCCCTTGCCGCACACCGCCGCCAGTACCAGCAGCCCCAATAGCGGGTAGGTATTTAGCCGCGACAACAGCGGCAGAGAAAGCACATACAAAACGTAAAGTTTGAAGAACCACCACTCGCTGTTATACGTGGATTTTAAGCCAATCAGGTTTTCGAAAAACAGCGACAGTGAGTGGGAATATCTTTCGCCAGGAAAGAAAAAAAGGCCAATCGGCACAAAGATAAAAAACACTATCCAGTAGCTGATATATAAGTTTTTCAGCTTTCCCCAACTATATTTAAACGTGACTTCTTTTTTAAGCGAGAATCCGTAACCGGATAAAAACAGGAACATCGACACGCAAATCTTACCGAACAGGCCAAGATACATCTCAATGTCGACACTGTTAACAATATGATAGACGGGGATATCCGGGCTAATTCGGAGAGGGTAGGCAAACAAGTGATGGACCAACATCAAAATGATGGCAATCCCTTTTAAATAATTAGACTTATTAATCGAAATGTCCATATTTCTTAATATCTTATCCAACCATAGAGTGATTCATCATATAGCAGCATTTTTGCGCTGGCATCCTCTTTCCTAATCGGATAAGTCTCATATTTAATATTCCGTTTAGAAACAATGCACCGAATATTTATAACAGCGTATTTTTTCCCACGCGCATCGCGTTATCCGGTAAACCAACAAAATTATTAATATAAGTAATTTATTTATTACCCATATAAATCAGTAAGATGATTAATGTTAAAAACATTTTATGTGATATTCATTAACAAATTAACGATTGCAAATTGACCTGCCGCCCGCTTGCGCTACTCTGCCAGAACAGGCTAATGCCGCAATCGCACAGGGAGCAGTCATGTCGGAAAACGCTTTTGATTACATCATTGTCGGCGCTGGTTCTGCCGGCTGCGTACTGGCAGCACAGTTAATCCGCCGTACTCAAGCGCGGGTGCTACTGCTGGAGGCCGGTGGCGACGACAATAATTTATTCATCAAGATGCCGGCTGGCGTCGCGAAGATTATCGCCAAAAAGAGCTGGCCGTATGAGACCGAACCGGAGCCACATGCCAACAACCGGCGTATGCAAATCGCCCAGGGCAAAGTGTTGGGCGGCAGCAGTTCGGTCAACGGCATGATCTACATCCGCGGTCAGCGGCAAGATTATGACGAATGGGTCGAACACTACGGCTGCGTTGGCTGGGGATACCAAGACGTATTGCCCTACTTTAAACGCGCCGAGGCCAACGAAAGCCTGTCCGATGCCTATCACGGGGGCGGAGGGCTGCTGCCGGTCAGCGAGAACCGCTACCGTCACCCGCTCAGCATGGCGTTTATCCGCGCGGGCCAAGAGCTGGACCTGCCCTATCGCAACGATTTCAACGGCGACAGCCAGCACGGCGTCGGCTTCTACCAAACCACCACCCACAACGGCGAACGCGCCAGCACAGCACGTACCTACTTGAAAGCGGTACGCAACGAGCAACGCTTGGTCGTGAAGCTCAATGCGCTGGTACACCGCGTGGTGTTCGACAACAACGTCGCCACCGGGGTGGTGTATAGCCAAAATGGCGGCGCAGAAGTCACCGCGCATGCGACGAAAGAAGTGATCCTCAGCGCTGGCGCAGTCGGATCGCCGAAGATCCTGATGCTGTCCGGCATTGGGCCACGCGAACATCTGCAGCAGTTGGGCATCGAACCGCGCGCGGATCTGCCGGTGGGCAAGAACTTCCACGATCACCTGCACATGTCGATCAACGTCAGTACCCGCGACCCCATCAGCCTGTACGGCGCCGATCGCGGCCTGCAAGCGTTGCGCCACGGCACCGAATGGCTGGCCTTCCGCAGCGGCGTCCTGAGCTCCAACGTGCTGGAAGGCGCAGCCTTCACCGACAGCCAGGGCGACGGCCGACCGGACGTGCAGATCCACTTTTTGCCGATGCTCGACAGCTGGGACGACGTGCCCGGCGAGCCGCTGCCCAATATCCACGGCTTCACGCTGAAAGTCGGCTACCTGCAACCCAAAGCACGCGGCGAAGTTCTGCTGCGCAGCCGCGACCCGCGCGATCCGGTGAAGCTGCATGCCAACTACCTCGGGCACCCGGAAGACCTGGCCGGCAGCGTGCGCGCAGTGAAATTTGGCCTGAGTTTCCTGCAAACGGCAGCCCTCAAGCCGCTGATCAAAGATCTGCTGATGCCGCAGCCGGCGTGGTTGAACGACGAAAGACAGTTGGAAGAGTTTGTGCGCAACTTCTGCAAAACGGTGTACCACCCGGTGGGCAGCTGCCGCATGGGGCAATCCCCGCAGGATTCGGTAACTGATTTACACCTGCGGGTACATGGTTTTGAACGACTGCGCGTGATCGACTGTTCGGTAATGCCGCAGGTGACCAGCGGCAATACCAATGCACCGACCATTATGTTGGCAGAAAAAGCGGTGGATTTACTGCTGGGCGCACCGGAATAAAAACCCATCACGGCGGCCCGGTTATCAGGCGATGGCCGGTACGCCGCTGTGGAAACGGAATTCGCTGTCCGGCGTTTGGATCAGCTCGGCTTCAATACGGCCAAAGTGAGCAACCCGTTCACTGATATCGCCACCGGCAATTTGCTCGGCCAACGTCAGGTAATCCTGATAGTGGCGCGCCTCGGAGCGCAGCAGCGAAACATAGAAGCGGTTTAATTCGTCGTCCAGATGCGGTGCCAGCCGGGCAAAACGCTCGCAGGAACGCGCTTCGATATATGCACCACAAATCAGTTTGTCGATCAGCGTAGCAGGATCGTGGGTCCGGATCTCACGGATCATGCCTTTGGCATAGCGGCTGGCGGTGATCTTCTTGTACGGGATCTGCCGCGCCAGCATGATCTCCAACACCTGTGAGAAGTGGTGTAACTCTTCTTTGATCAACAACACCATCTTGTCCGCCAGATCCTGGCCATAGGCCGATCCGTTTTTTGGCAGGATCTTACGGGTGAAGTTATTCTGCTGGAACAAGGCTTCCGGCACGCCCTGCGCCTCATGCAGAAACGCCTCATAAGGCCTGAGCAATGCCAACAGCGCGTCGCCGCTCTCCTTGTCAGCCACGTAGCGGCGGATCAACCACATGCCGGTCTGCGCCGCTTTCAGCTCACACACCATATGGTCAGTCAGCAGCAGCGGCAGGTTTTCCGGGCGGCGTGCGGCATCAATCCAGGCGTCCGGGGTTTCGCAATGCAGGAAGTGTAAAATGGGGGCTAACAGGGATTGGTATTTCATAGGCTTCAACGAAGAAAGAGGGGCTGGCACATACCGGCCCCCAGAGCAGAATTGATTAGTGGCGTTTACCGTCGTCGTCTTCGTCGATGAAGTCACCTTCTTCTTCGTCGTCGTCGCCTTCTTCGCCGTTGGGATCTTCAAAGTAGGTGCCCCAACCGTCGTAGTTAACGCCGCAACGTGCTGCCAGCGCCACCAGTTGTTCTACCTGAGTGTCGATCAGTTCGGCGTTCAGGCCGATTTCGCTGATCACGTCACAGCACATCACCAGGGTACCGTCTTCCACTTCCAGCTCTTCGGCGTCGGTCACTTCGTAGCCCAGTTTGAAGGCTTCGACAGCGGCTTTCTCCAGCACTTCAAACTTTTCAGCAGAAAGGTGGTGTTCGATAGTGTAGAGCGCCTCTGGATCACTGCCGTCTTCCAGCAGTTCTTCGATGATCAGGCGGGTCTCTTCACGTTGTTCTTCTAGCTGTTCGCGGTTTGCCATGCCTATATCCTCAAGTCAAATGGCCTGTATTCCTTCTATTTTCACACACCGCTGGCATTGCTTCCACGATAAACGTGAAAGATTTCTATCTCGGGGTTGAAATTGAATATTCATACATATAAATTGAATTTAAATTCAATTTAAGCGATAAGGATATACGGCAATGAGTAGCATAAACCCGTTCTACAAACGTCACTTCCTGAGGTTAATGGATTTCACCCCGGCGGAACTGCAGATGCTGTTGCAGCTGTCGGCCGACTTGAAGCAGGCCAAAAAGCAAGGCAAGGAAACTCGCCACTTGCAGGGTAAAAACATCGCGCTCATCTTCGAAAAAGACTCGACCCGCACACGATGCTCTTTCGAAGTTGCCGCTTTCGATCAGGGCGCTCAGGTCACCTATCTCGGCCCCAGCGGCAGCCAGATCGGCCACAAAGAATCGATGAAAGACACCGCCCGCGTGCTGGGCCGCATGTACGACGGTATTCAATACCGCGGTTACGGTCAGCACCTGGTGGAAACCCTGGCGAATCATGCCGGCGTACCGGTGTGGAACGGGCTGACCAATGAGTTCCACCCCACTCAGCTATTGGCGGATCTGCTCACGGTGCAAGAACACCTGCCGGGCAAATCACTCAATGAGGTGAAGTTCGCCTACCTGGGCGATACCCGCAACAATATGGGCAATACCCTGCTGGAAGCTGCAGCATTGGCGGGCATGGATCTGCGCCTGGTGGCACCAAAGGCCTGTTGGCCACAGGCCGACCTGGTGGCAGAGTGCCAGGCGTTAGCGCAAAAGACCGGTGCCAAGATCACCCTGACTGAAGACATCGCCGAAGGGGTTAAAGACGCGGATTTCCTTTATACCGACGTATGGGTGTCGATGGGTGAGCCGAAAGAAACCTGGCAGGAACGTATCGCACTGCTCAAGCCGTATCAGGTCAACATGGCGATGGTGAAACTGACCGGCAACCCGCACGTCAAATTCCTGCACTGTCTGCCGGCATTTCACGACGACCAAACCACCCTCGGCAAACAGATGGCAGAACAATACGGGCTGCACGGCGGCATGGAAGTCACCGATGAAGTCTTCGAATCAGCGCACAGCGTGGTGTTCGATCAGGCCGAGAACCGTCTGCACACCATCAAAGCGGTGATGGTCGCCACCTTAAGCGAAACGTTTTAACCATTACCCTCATCAGTGGGGTGGCTTTCTCGTCACCCCACGCCCAACCGATTAACTATTCCGCCCTCTCTGGGGGTATCGCAGATTTTTATGCACCTGACGTACATAATATCGCCCTCATTAAGCCAATGCCCTCCACTAATGCTTTGTTTATTCTCTTGGAATAAAATAGAAGCCACCCGCATCACAAAATAAAAAACCATCCTCTTTTACCGACAGGAATAAAAATTCAAAATAATGTGCCCGCATCAGAATATTAATAACCTGAAAATGCATAACTACGCCAGTCGGAAGATAAAATTCAATAATTACAACATATTAAGCAAGTCGCCTCTAAGGCACCCTGACTTCCCCATGGATAATTAACGCGACAAATGGGTATTAATGCATTTTGGTAAATGAAATTTCCAATAAAACAATGACGTTAATCAATTGATAATCCTTTTCATTCACTTCGCCTTCTCAATGTGACATTTATCACAAAACAACCTAAGGCAATGTTTATTATCAGCGGCAACGGAACGGCACCCATTCTCAATAAATGAAATAACTCTTTATTTCGTTTTGTTCGATGTTACCTAAATCTGATAATAGGAAATGACATGGATAAGAATTATGTAGGTTCTGAAATAGGCCAACTGCGCAGCGTTATGCTTCACCGACCTAATTTAAGTTTAAAGCGATTAACCCCATCAAACTGTCAGGAGTTATTATTCGACGACGTATTGTCCGTCGAACGCGCTGGCGCGGAACACGATATATTTGCGCAAACATTACGTGCACAGAATGTTGAGGTCTTACTGCTGACCGATCTGCTGACCGAAACCATGAGCATTCCCGCCGCCAAGCAGTGGTTGCTGTCGGCGCAGGTCTCTGACTTCCGCCTGGGGCCGTCGCTTGCCGCCGATATTCGCGGCTGGCTGGGCGATTTACCCGACCGCCAATTGGCGCGACATATGACCGGTGGCCTGACCTATGAGGAAGTGCCGGCCAGTTTCAGTAATATGGTGGTCGATACCCATCAGGGTACCGACTTTATTATGAAGCCATTACCTAATCATTTATTTACCCGCGATACCTCATGCTGGATATATAACGGCGTATCGATTAACCCCATGGCCAAACCCGCACGCCAGCGTGAAACAAATAACCTGCGCGCTATCTATAAATGGCACCCGTATTTTGCCAACGGCAATTTCACCACCTATTTTGGCGATGAGGAGCGTAATTACGATCATGCCACACTGGAAGGCGGCGACGTTTTGGTCATTGGTCGTGGTGCCGTATTAATCGGCATGTCGGAGCGTACTACGCCGCAAGGGGTCGAATTCCTGGCACAGGCGCTGTTCAAATCCCATCAGGCTGAGCGGGTCATCGCGCTGGAATTGCCGAAGCACCGTTCCTGCATGCACCTGGACACCGTCATGACTCACATCAATCTGGATACCTTCTCGGTCTACCCGGAAGTGGTGCGTAAAGAAGCGCAGTGCTGGACGTTAACCCCTGACGGCAAAGGGGGTTTGCATCGCCAACAGGAAAAACACTTCCTGACTGCCATTGAACGCGCACTGGGTATCAGCCAGGTGCAGCTCATCACCACTGGCGGCGACAGCTTTGAGGCCGAGCGCGAACAGTGGAATGACGCCAACAACGTTCTCACCATCCGGCCTGGCGTGGTCGTCGGCTACGAACGCAACACCTGGACTAACGAAAAATACGACAAAGCCGGCATCACCGTCCTGCCGATCCCCGGCGATGAGCTGGGACGTGGCCGCGGTGGCGCACGCTGTATGAGCTGCCCGCTGGAACGCGACGCCATCTGACCCCCAACGGAGTAAACATCATGACTAAACCCACAGTGGTGATTGCCCTGGGTGGGAACGCCCTGCTGCGCCGCGGAGAACCGCTTGAAGCGGATATCCAACGCCGTAACGTCCTGCTCGCCAGCCGCCAAATTGCGGCACTGACCGAAAGCTGGAATATCGTGCTGGTGCACGGCAACGGCCCGCAGGTTGGTTTGCTGGCACTGCAAAATAGCGCCTATCCGCAAGTTGCCCCCTACCCGCTGGACGTACTCGGGGCGGAAAGCCAGGGCATGATCGGCTACCTGCTGCTGCAGGCGCTGAAAAACTGCCTGCCAAAACAACAGATCAGCGCCCTGCTAACCCAAGTGGAGGTCGACCCCGACGACAGTGCGTTCGGCAACCCCAGCAAATACATCGGACCGGTCTATGACCAGAAAAGTGCACTGGCGCTGAGCCTGGAGAAAGGCTGGACGATCAAGCCGGACGGGCAATACTTCCGCCGCGTCGTGCCGTCCCCCAAGCCGCTCAACATCATCGAGGCGGACGCGATTAACACCCTGATTGCGCAGGGGCATCTGGTGATCTGCGCCGGTGGGGGCGGCATTCCGGTGTTACGCCGCGACGGCCACCTGGAGGGTATCGAGGCCGTGATCGATAAAGATCTGTCCGCCGCGTTCCTGGCAGAGCAGATCAAAGCCGATGCGCTGCTGATCCTTACCGATGCCGACGCGGTGTATCTCGGCTGGGGTACGCCACAACAACGCGCTCTGGACAAGGCCACGCCAGACGATCTGGCCGGTATCGCCTTCGACGCGGGTTCGATGGGGCCGAAGATCTCGGCCGCCAGCCATTTTGTGCGCTACGCCCAGGGCATCGCCGGCATCGGCGCGCTACAGGATGCCACCCGTATCCTGGCCGGTGAGAAAGGCACGTTAATTACGCCAACGCGTTGAACAGAGAGGAACACGATTATGAGCATTAACTTACGTCACCGTCATTTCCTGAAACTGCTGGATTTCAGCAGCGATGAGATCCAACACCTGATCGATCTGGCCTTCACGCTGAAAAAAGCCAAATACGGCAATGTAGAAAAGCAGCAACTGCGCGGCAAAAACATCGCGCTAATTTTCGAGAAAACCTCCACCCGCACCCGCTGTTCATTTGAAGTCGCGGCGTTCGATCAGGGTGCTCAGGTGACCTATCTCGGCCCAAGCGGTTCGCAGATTGGCCATAAAGAGTCGATGAAAGACACCGCTCGGGTATTGGGCCGCATGTATGACGGCATCGAGTACCGGGGTTTCGGGCAGTCTATCGTAGAAGAGCTGGCCGAGTTTGCCGGGGTGCCGGTATGGAATGGCCTGACCGACGAATTCCACCCGACGCAAATCCTGGCAGACCTGATGACCATGCTGGAGCATGCGCCAGGCAAAAGCCTCGATCAGATCTCGTTCGCCTACCTCGGTGACGCGCGTAACAACATGGGTAACTCGCTGATGGTGGGCGCAGCAAAAATGGGCATGGATATCCGCCTGGTTGCGCCGAAGGCCTTTTGGCCGGACGAAACCTTGCTGGCGCAGTGCGCAGACATCGCCCGCGATACCGGTGCGCATATCACCGTAACCGACCAGGTTGAGGAAGGCGTGAAAGGCGTCGATTTCCTCTATACCGACGTGTGGGTATCAATGGGGGAACCGAAAGAAGCCTGGGCAGAACGTGTCAGCCTGATGCAGCCTTACCAGATCAATGCTGCAGTGCTGAAAGCCACCGGTAACCCGCAGGTTAAATTCATGCACTGTCTGCCGGCCTTCCACAACGAGCAGACCAAAGTAGGCAAGGAAATTGAACTCGCCTATGGCCTGAAAGGGCTGGAAGTCACGGATGACGTGTTCGAGTCGGCCCACTCCATTGTGTTCGATGAAGCGGAAAACCGCATGCACACCATCAAGGCCGTGATGGTCGCCACCCTCGGCGACTGATTGACGACGCGGCGGTATCGTCTGCCGCCGCGTCCTCTCTCCCTCTGAATCATTATTTTCCTGCTGCCCTGCGCAGCTGGAGGAACCCTCATGTCTGAAAAAAAACTGGGGCTGGTAGCCCTGATTGCGCTGGTCATCGGATCCATGGTGGGCGGCGGCGTGTTCAGCTTGCCGCAAAACTTCGCCTCCGTCGCCTCGCCTGGCGCATTGCTGATTGGCTGGCTGATCACCGCGGTGGGGATGATCTGCCTGGCATTAATTTATCAGAACCTAAGCGCCCGCTGCCCGCAGTTGGAGGGCGGTATTTACAGCTACGCTCGCGCGGGATTTGGCGATTTTATTGGCTTCCAATCCGCCTGGGGCTACTGGTTCTCGGCCTGGTTGGGGAACGTCTCTTATGCGGTGCTGCTGTTCAGTGCCCTCAGCTTCTTCTTCCCGGTGTTCGGCCTGGGCAATAACTGGCAATCGATCCTCGGCGCATCCATCGTTTTATGGCTGGTGCACGCGCTGGTACTGCGCGGCGTGCAGGAAGCGGCGATGATCAATACCGTGTTAACGGTGGTCAAAGTGCTGGTGTTGTTGGTGTTTATTGTGGCGGTCGTGATCGCCTTCCGCATCGGCATTTTTACCGCAGATTTCTGGGGCCGCATGATGGTGATCGACGGCAGCCATCCCGCGCTGTTTGATCAGGTCAAAAACACCATGCTGGTCACCACCTGGGTATTTATCGGTATTGAGGGCGCCACGGTCGTCTCCGCCCGCGCCGCCAGGCGCGCTGACATCGGCAAAGCGACGGTGATAGGTCTGCTGGGTTGTCTGGTGATTTATATTCTGGTCAGCGTGTTGTCGATGGGCGTGCTCGATCAGGCAACGTTGAACGGATTAAAAAACCCGTCAATGGCCGGGGTGCTGGAGTCCGTGGTCGGTATCTGGGGGGCACGCTTTGTCGCCGCCGGCGTGATTTTGTCGGTTGCCGGTGCGCTGCTTGCCTGGACGCTGTTCGCCGCAGAGCTGCCGTTTGTCGCAGCCAAAGACGGCATGTTCCCGCAGGTATTCACCAAAACTAACGCCAATGGATCGCCAGCGGTGTCGCTGTGGATCACCAACGGCCTGATACAACTCTTTTTGTTGCTGACATTGGTCTACAGCGCGGGCTATCAGGCGCTGTTCTCCATCGCGACTGCCGCTATCCTCCCCCCTTATTTGTTCAGCGCCGCCTATGGCCTGAAGCTGGCGATCACCGGTGAAAGCTACCAACCGGATGAAACGCGTACCCGCGATCTGATCCTCGGGCTGATAGGCACCGTCTACGGTTTCTGGCTGTGCTATGCCGCCGGTAGCCAGATGCTGCTGACTTCATTGTTGTTTGTCCCTGGTTTGCTGGTCTTCCTCTGGCATCAAAAAAACCAGCATGCAGAGCGGTTATTGAAGGGTTATGAAGCGCTCATTGCCGTTCTTTTGGTCATTGTCGCCCTTATTACCCTTTATATGATTGCGACGGGTCATATCACCCTCGGTTAACCCATCTTCATTGCATTGATTTATATAGAGTTGTCACTCATTTTTAAACCAAGGCAACATAATGGCGAATAAAACAGAAACCCTGTGGGAGAAAGAACAACGGAAACTGGCCCTGTGCCGCAAGCTGGTCGTGAGCCAACGCTATTCATCACAGGAGGAGATCCGCAGTGAAATGATACGAGGGGGTTATACGGGCATCAGCCAGTCGACCGTTTCCCGCCTGCTGAAAGCGCTGGGAGTCATGAAGGTGCAAAATGCCAAAGGGAAAAAGGTCTATTCCCTTAATGCACTGCATCATCCGGCCCCCTGTATCAGCGAACCCCTGTCAGCCATGCTGATTGATGTCGAGCATAACGACAATTTTGTGCTGATCCACATGAATTCCGGCTATGCAAAAGCCATGGCGCGGATCATCGATCTTTGCGCCTGGCCCGCCGTATTGGGTGTTATCGCCAGCAGTAATGTGGTGTGGGTAGCACCGCGTGATACGCGCTATGTCGCGCAGCTGCACCAGCGCCTGAAGGCGCTGTTGGAAAACGTCCCTCTTCTTTAGCCAACCTTCCAAGCCCTCTTCATGAGGGCATTTTGCTAAATGGGTATCGACCCGCCTTTTTCCCTGCTTACTGTTATAACGGGCGCAGCATGCAGCGCCCCTACGCCAGGCACCGATGAAGGTTTTGCCAGCAGTCTCACACCCTCTGCATGAGGGCTTTATTTTCTGTCGCGGTGGGCGGAGGATGGCTCGGCGTCCTATAGTGCTTTTGGACATATCAAATAGCCGATTGACCTTTGTCAGTCGCCGACAAAGATTTTAACGTGGCATCCTGGCGGTGAAAACGCCGTGAAAAACAATGATAACAATGCGTTCCAGACACCGGAGACCACGGTGCATTCAAGGGAAAACATCAATGAAAGCCAAAGTTCTGCCGCTATTCGTCCTCGCAGCCCTGTCTACCCCCGCACTGGCTGCAACCCCACCCAACACGCTCGTGGTGGTGCAATCGCTGGACGATATTGTCAGCCTCGATCCGGCGGAAGCCAACGAATTATCCAGCATCCAGACCGTACCCAGCTTGTATCAGCGGTTGGTACAGGCGGACCGCGATGATCCGGCAAAAGTCGTGCCCGTACTGGCAGAAAGCTGGCAGGGCGATGCCGCAGCGAAAACGCTGACGGTCAAACTGCGCCCGCAGGCGGTGTTCGCCTCCGGCAACCCGCTCACTGCCGACGATGTGATCTTTTCCTACAGCCGCGCCGTGAAGATGAATAAGTCACCGGCGTTTATCCTTAACGTACTCGGCTGGCAACCGGACAACATCGACGCGCAGCTCAAGAAAATCGACGACCACAGTCTGCAACTGAGCTGGACGGCGAACGTAAGCCCGGCGGTGGCGCTGAACATTCTCTCCACGCCGATCGCCTCGATCGTCGACAGCAAGGCGGTGCATCCTAACGCTAAAGACGGTGACTACGGCAACGCCTGGCTAAAAATGCACTCCGCCGGCAGCGGGCCCTTCAAAATGCGCGTCTACCAACCCCATCAGGCCATTGTGCTGGACGCCAACCCGACGTCACCGGGCAGTAAGCCATTGCTGAAAAGCATCATCATTAAAAGCGTGCCGGACTCCGCCACCCGCCGCCTGTTGATCCAGCAAGGTGACGCCGACGTGGCACGTGAGCTTGGCCCAGACCAGACCGTCGCATTAAAGAATCAAGCGGGCGTGAAGGTGCTGGAGATCCCCTCAGCCGAGCAGAACTATCTGGTATTCAATACCGGCAATACCGCTAACCCGTTGCTGAAAAACCCGGCCTTCTGGGAAGCGGCGCGTTACCTCATCGACTATCAGGGCATCACCAAAGATTTACTGAAGGGCCAATATTTTGTTCATCAGAGCTTCCTGCCCGTCGGGCTACCGGGTGCACTGAAAGAGAACCCGTTCAGCTTCGATCCGGCAAAAGCCAAGGCGATCCTGGCCAAGGCCGGTATCACCCATGCCTCGCTGACGCTGGACGTAGAGAACAAACCGCCGTTTATTACCATCGCGCAGGCGTTGCAGGCCAGCTTTGCCGAAGGCGGCGTGAAGGTAGAACTGTTGCCAGCGGCTGGCAGCCAGGTCTATTCACGTGTCAGAGCCAGACAGCATCAAGCCGCGATCCGTTTGTGGATCCCGGATTATTTCGATGCCCACTCCAACGCCAGCGCCTTCGCCTATAACGACGGCAAGACCAGCACGGTCGCAGGCCTCAACGGTTGGCAGATCCCACAGCTGAACCAGCAGACGCTGGCGGCAGTTGCCGAAGCCGATCCGGCCAAACGCACCGCGCTATACACCGCCATGCAGCAGGAACTGCAGCGCAGCTCGCCGTATGTCTTTATCGATCAGGCGAAAACCGAAGTGGTGCTGCGCGATAACGTCAAAGGCTATCAGCAAGGTCTGAACGCCGATATGGTCTACTACGATCGAGTCAGCAAGTAAGCCGCGGCAAAACGCCGGGCCTGATGCCGGGTAACATCCGGCGTTTGGCCCGCGCGATACAGATCCGATCCCAACCCGGCGCCGCTGCAACCGGCAGCCAGATAGTCCGCCAGATTTTCCGGCGTAATGCCGCCAACGGCATACAGCGACGTACCTTTAGGTAATACGCTGGCCAACGCCCCGATGTAGCTCACGCCCAGCACGCTCGCCGGGAAGACTTTCACGGTATCGGCCCCCGCCGCCAGCGCGGCAAACATCTCGCTCGGCGTCATCGCCCCGATGCAGGTCATCAGCCCCGCCGCTTTGGCACGGCGGATCAACCCCGGATCGGTATTGGGCGTCACCATCAGCGACGCGCCGCTGGCGATCAGCGCGTCCAGCTTTTCGTCATCCACCACCGTTCCGGCACCAATCTGTGCACGCCCACCGTAGTGTTGCTGCAGCAGTTGCACGCTTTGGCGCCAGTCGGGCGAGTTGGTCGGCACTTCTATCATGTCAAACCCGGCCTCAAGCAGGGCAGCTGCGTGCTCCAGTACCTCGGGCGGCGTAATACCACGCAAAATAGCCACCAGCGGTAATTTACAAGGCTGCATAAATCCTCCCGAATCCGTTCAACATGGCGACCTGCGCCTCAACAACCACCGCCTTTTGCTCAGCGATGCGACACGCGGCCAGGTAATGCGTCACCAACGGAGTGTCCCCCACCAGCGCTAACAGTTCGCTCTGCGGCCAACGCCGCGCCAGCTGTGCCAATTCGTCACCTATCAGCACACCGGATAACCAGGACGCCACGCTCGCCGCCGGTAGATACCCTAAAATCCGTCGCGAACGCGCGTAGAACAGGCGATTCAACAGGCTGCCTTCCCCACGCAGCGACGCCAGCACGCCGTCGGCGAATGCCTGAGGATCGCTCTCGCCTTCCGGTAGCCCCTGCCCCAACAGGCTATGCTGCAGCAGCAACTGATACATCTCGCCGGTGATGGCGGTCGAGAATTCCGCTATCCACGCCCCCTGCGGCGAAATCGCGGGTTTCACCCACTTGCTGTGCGTGCCGGGGAACAGATAAACGTCCGCCTGCTGGCAAGCCAGCGCCCCCAACAGTTGCACCTCTTCACCGCGCATCACGTTAGCGCGTTCCTCTTCTTGCAACGCCAACCCTGGGCGCAGCCACACCGCGCTTCGCAACGAGGAGGGCACCGCAATGCAACCGGCGGCGATCGCCGTTACCGGCAGTGGCAGCTTTTGATAACCGCTGTCCAACCAGCCGCGATCGCTGCCGATCATGCCGGCCATCAGCACCGGAATTTGTCGCGCCTCGATCCAGGCCCGCCAGGGGGCCAGCAGCGCCATCAATACCTGGTCGTGGCTGCCCGGTTCAATGAACTTCACCCCCTGCGCCGTCTGCTGGTGCGCGACGCATTCACCGTTCTCTATCCGCCAGGCGCGCAGGTGGCTGGAGCCCCAGTCAATGGCGATATAATTTGCTGTCATGTTGCTTTCCTGGCCTTAAACGTTGCGGTTAGCGGTGGCATTTTTACCCAGCGGTACCTTGACCGTTGGGCGGCTCTCCCGCTCGCGGGTGATCATGTCCAGCGCCTGTTCGCGGCTCATTTTGTTGGCCGGTGTCACCAGCGTGACCACCACCGCCCCGATCAGGCTGAACAGCACCGACGGGAAACAAGGATTGCCCCAGAACGCCAGCCAGTGGCTGTTCATCAACACGGCCATCGAGGTTGCCGCCCCGGCGATCAGCGCCGCCAGTGCGCCCTGCCAGTTAAAGCGGGTCCAGAATCGGCCCAGAATCGAGCAAATAAACAGGCCGGACATGATCATCGAGATCATCTTGGTGATGTAGCTGATGATGTCGTTGGAGGTCAGGGCAAACACCAGCGCCAGCGCAATCACCAGCACCAGGAAGATCCGCGACAGCCGAATCGCCTTGTCTTCCGCCGGCATATGCCCGGTAAACAGCGTGTAGAGGTCGCGCAGGATAATCGACACCCCGGCGATGGCGTCCGAGCTGCCTGAAGACATGTTCGCCGACATACCGGCCACCAGGATCACCATCGCCACCGCGTGCGGCAGCACCTGGGTGCCGTACAGGAAGGCAAAGCCGCTGTTTTCCAGATTGGGATCCATGGTCCACACCGCCATGCCGATGATTGCCGGCAGGAAGGAGAAGAACAGGTAAAGCACGCCGGTAATAGTGAATGACTGACGCACCGAGGAGACGGTTTTGGCCGAGTAAATCCGTTGACGGTAAGAGGGCGTCGCCAATACGCCGACGGCGATCACCAGTGCCAACGAGAACGCCGGCAGCATGCCCAGTTTATCGATGGCAAACAGGCTTTGCGCCGCCGGATCCACCGCGTGCTGGATGCTTGACCAGCCGCCGACGTGCTGCACCGCCAACACCGCCATCAAAATAAAGCCGAGGAATAACACAATAGATTGCACCGTGTCGATCCACACCACCGCAGAATAACCGCCAATTCCGACATACACCACAAAGGCCAGGGCAATAATCACTTTAGCCACATTAATATCAATGCCGCTGGCCCAGGCCAAATATAAACCGCCCCCTAAAATATGCGCACCCAGCCAACCAATAGACGCAATGAATATTAATAGGGCAACGACGTTTTTAATTATTTTACTGCCGCCGGTATAATAAGATATCTCTTCGCTCATGGTCATAAAACGCATTTTCCTGACCGGTGCAAACAGCCACGCCACCAAGAGTATTCCCACCGCGCCGCCAATACCGTACAGCATGCCGGCCCATCCGTTGGCGTAGCCAAAGCCCACCGCACCTACGCTGGAGCCGGTGCCGACCATAGTGCCCACCGTCGAACCGAGCGTCAGGATCATCGGCAGGGAACGACCGCCCAATAAAAAGTCATCGCCGTTTTTTTGATTGCGTGAAACGTACCAGCCAAGCGTAATCATGGCCAGGGCATATAGAGAAAACCAGATAAGGAAGGATAAATTATTCATGTCTCACATCCAGTTAGTGTTGGGTAGCAGTAAAATAAGAAAAAATAAAATAGCGTTACGCCGCCCGAATTAAATCAGGCGTTTATTATTAAGGGTGGTTTAACCACCCTATACAGTTTTATATTTTAGAAAGGACTTATCGGGTAATACGTGCTGCGTTATAACAGGTAATATCAACTTCGACTTTGCAATCCACCACCAGATCGGCAACCGCACAGATACGTGCCGGTGGGTGAGCGGCAAAAAATTCACGGAACACTTTATTGAATGACTGGAAATAACGCGCATCGGTCAGAATGACCTTCACATGCACCACATCTTCGAGGCCGTATCCCGCTTCTGCCATAATATCCAGACAGTTTTGGATCGCCAGGCGGGACTGCTCAATAATCCCCCCCTCCACCACTTCGCCGTCTTTCATCGGCGTTTGGCCAGAAATGTACAACCAGCCGCCGGCTTCTACCGCGCGGGAAAACGGCAAGTGTTGCCCGCCGGTTCCGGTGCCACCGTCAATGCCATATCTTTTAATCGTCATGCCTTGCTCCTGTCTATTTTGTTGCCCTGGCGGCACAAAAACCGCCCGGCGCGCAGGCCGGTCACGGCCTGATGTTCGTAACTCAGTACGCCATTCACCCACACCGCGTCGATTCCGGCAGCGGGTTGCCGAGGGTTGCTGAACGTCGCGCTGTCTTTCACTTTTAACGCATCAAACAATACCAGATCGGCGTAATACCCTGTTTTGATCAGCCCACGCTGCGGCAACTGATAACGCGCCGCGGACATGCCACTCATTTTGTGCACCGCCACGGTCAGGGGGAATAACCCTTCGTCACGGCTGTAATGGCCAAGTACCCGCGGGAACGCGCCCCACAAGCGCGGATGTGGCATAGGATCGTTCGGCAGGCCATCCGAGCCCACCATGGTCACCGGGTAGCTCAACACGCGGCGCACATCCTGTTCGTCCATGTTGTAGTAAATCGCGCCCGCCGGCATCAACTGCTTGCCGACATCATGCAGGCTCATCGACCAGGTACCGGCGATATCCCGCAATGATTGCCCCGCTATCTCCGGGTGTGGCTCTGACCAGGTAATGACAATATCGAATTCATCGGTGATCTGCTTTAAGTCCAGTGTGGACGAGCTGGCGGAATAGGGGTAGCAATCGCAGGAGACATCCTGCGTCTGGCGCACCTTGTCGAACAGCTTTAGCGTTTCCTGCGTACGGCCCCAGTTTTTGGCCCCGGCGCATTTATGGTGCGAAATCACCACCGGCACTCGGCCATGGCGCCCAATGTGGAATGCTTCCTCCATTGCGTCGAGTATGGGTTCAAACTCCGAACGCAGGTGGGTGGTATAAATGCCCTGCTCGCCCGCCAGTTCTTCCGCCAGCGCCATCACCTCTTCCGTGGGTGCCGAGAACGCCGTGGCGTAGGCCAGGCCGGTGCTCAGACCCAAGGCGCCCTGCTGCAACGCGGTGCGCAGTTGCTCGCGCATCGCGGCGATCTCTTCGGCACTGGCCGGGCGGAACAGGTCATCCATCTGATTGCTGCGCAGCGTCGTATGCCCAATCAGCGTCGCCACATTTACCGCTGGCGTCACCGCCTCGACCTGCTGACGGTAGGCGGCAATCGTCGGATAAACGAAGTGCGCTTTTTCGCCCAGCAAGCTCATCGGGTCAGGTACGCTGGTTTTGATTACCGCCCCGGCAGCGCTGATGCCGCAGTTGCCGACAATCACCGTGGTCACGCCCTGCGAAATCTTCGGCAGCATCTCGGGCATGCGGATCACATTGGTGTCATCGTGGGTATGCACGTCAATAAATCCCGGAGACAACACCCGGCCTTGCCCGTCGATCACCACCTCGGCGTCGGCGTCGAGGGCAGGCGCAATCGCCGCTATCCGATCGTCTTTTACCGCCACATCGGCGCGATATTGTGGCCCGCCGCTGCCGTCGATCACCGTGACATTTTTAATCAGATACTGATACCGCATGAATCATCATCCTTCCGTTAGTGTCTTGGCTCACCGACTCAGTCCCCCAGCGGCTGGCGATCTGCCCCTCCGCGGTGGCTGTCCAGCGCCAGCTTGATGCGACGCAGCCGGTCACGAGACTGGCGCTTGTTCGCCATGGCCAGCGCCGTCGCCAGCACATCGACCATCGCCAACATGGCATAGCGCGACGTGCTGGGTTTGTAGATGTAATCATTTTCCCGCACCACCAGCGCCAGCAACACATCAGCCTGCGCCGCCAGCGGCGTTCCTGCAGGGGTAATCGCCACCACTTTGGCCCCGTACTGGCGCGCAATGGCTGCGCTTTCGACCATTTCCTGCGTGTAGCCGCCCAATGACAACGCCACAACCACATCTTGCTTCGTCACCGCCGCCGCCATCATCCGCACCAGCAGACCGTCGCTTTGCGCGGTCACCGGTAAACCAAGGCGGAACAGACGATGCTGGACCTCCGCTGCGCAAATGGTTGAACCGCCTCCCATGCCTAGCGCCAGAATGTGTCGCGCATCGCCTAACCACCCCACCGCCTTGGCCAGCGCAGGCTCATCAATCGTCCGACGATTAATATTCAGGACATTGATGATGGTTTCATAAATCCCCTGGATCCCTTCAAGATCAGGCTCCTCATGAATGAACCGCTGCCCCACCGCCAACGACTGCGCCAGTTTGACCTTAAGATCGCGTACGTCTCGACACCCCAAGGTTTTGGCAAAACGCGTGATCGACGCCTGACTGACGCCGGCCTGTCGGGCCAGTTCGGCAATCGGCAACGCGGTCACCGCCTCTGCATCGTCCAGAATGAATTGCGCGATGCGTTTTTCGGTGCTGCTCAGCTCAATAAAACGCTCTGTAATACGCGAGATAATGTCGATATCAACACCCATCGCTTCACCTCATAGTGGTTAAATTTTGTCATTTACAATGCAAGAAAACAGTGGAAGACTACACAAAAAACAGTTCCAAAAATGATACTTTGTACCCTAATATCGATAATAAATATTAAAAATACAGTTAAATCAAAGCAATTAATCAAGATACCTAATTTCAAAAAGATAGAACACCCAAAGGATAATGTTATGAAATACCAAAACGATTTCACCGTTACCCACAAAGCCGCCGTGATGCGCAGTGACCCGACTGCGCCAGCGAACCTGCTGAATGAAGATGTCTGCCTGCCGGCCGCCGTGATTAAGCTCAGCAGCCTGGAAAACAATATCGCCTGGATGCAACACTATGCCGACGCCCGCGGCGTCTCGCTGGCGCCGCACGGGAAAACCACCATGACACCCTGGATCTTCCAGCGCCAGGTGGCTCAGGGCGCCTGGGCCGTTGGCGTCGGTTCCGCCTGGCAGGCAAAGGTAGCGATGGAAGCCGGTGTGCCACGGGTGCTGATGGCTAACCAATTGGTTGGCAAGGCCAACATGCGCTTGATAGCCGAACTGAAAGCGCAGCATCCCGCGACAATGTTCTTTTGCTGCGTCGACAGCCTAAGCAATGCACAAAGCCTCTCGGCATTTTTCAGCCAGCAGGGGCAAACGCTGGATGTTCTGTTGGAATTGGGCGTCCCTGGCGGCCGCTGCGGTTGCCGCAACGTGGCGCAAGCGGAGCAACTGGCGCAGGAGATAGCCAGGCTGCCGGGATTACGTCTGCACGGTATCGAGCTGTATGAAGGCGTGATGCACGGCGACGATGCCCAGCGCAAAATCGAACAGTTTCTGCGTGACGCTGCCGGCTTGCTGCGTGAACTGCACCAACAAGGTGTATTTGGCGGTGAAGAAGCGATCCTCACCGGGGCCGGTTCTTCCTGGTATGACGTGGTCTGTAGCGTCTGGAGCCAAGAGACGCTGCCGGCAAACTGCCGTCTGGTGATTCGCCCCGGCTGTTACATCACCCACGATCGGGGGATTTACCAAGACGCGCAAAATGCCGTGTTAGCCCGTGACAGCTACGCCTGCGACCTGGCAGGAGAGTTAACCTCAGCGCTGGAACTGATTGCGCTGGTCCAGTCTGTACCGGAACCCGGCAGGATTATCGTCAATTTCGGCAAACGGGATGCGGCCTTCGACGCCGGCTTGCCACAGCCGATCGCCCATTACCGCAGCGGTGTTCAGCAACAAAGCGACGTCCAACGCCTGACAACCCAGGGGATTATGGATCAGCACGCCATGCTGAGCTGTCCGGCAACGTTCCCGGTACAGGTCGGTGATATTCTGGTGTTCGCCACATCGCACCCGTGCCTGACCTTCGATAAATGGAAAACGCTATTTTTGATTGATGATGATTACAATGTCATCGAAACCATAGAGACGTTTTTCTGATAATGGAAAAGGATATCTGATGAATAACCTGCCCACCGACAGTCTCTTGTCGGTGCAGAATCTCTCCCTGGCAAGTCCAGGGAAGCCACCGCGGATTCATGGCGTCACCTTTGCCCTTCAGCAAGATGAATCCGTCACCATTATCGGCCCAAACGGCAGTGGAAAATCCACGTTATTACGGCTGCTTACCGGTGAGCTAAAACCGAGTGGCGGTGAAATATGCTTTCAGGGAACGCCCTTAGCCACCATCAAGCCGCATCAACGTGCCCGTTCTATCGCTTTGCTTAGCCAGCACGATAATGCCGATTTACGGCTTAAGGTTAACGAGTATGTGGCCCTGGGTCGGTTGCCCTGGCAGGCCGATAGCCTGCCATCTGAGCATCTACGCATTGTGGCAAAAGCGATGGATGACGTGGGCCTCCACTCCCTGCAACATGTGCCGTTGGGCAATCTTTCGGGTGGCGAACGCCAGCGTGCCGGATTCGCCCGGGTATTGGCGCAGCAGCCGATGCTGCTCTTACTCGATGAACCCACCAACCATCTCGATCCGCTAGCCCGCCACCAACTGCTGTCGCTGATTCATAAAAAAAAGATAGCCACGTTAAAAGTGCTGCATGATCTGGAGTTGGTACAGCCCTTTTCAGACCAGGTCATCATGATGAATCAAGGGAAAATCGTTTGCCATGGCAGCCCTGATGCCGTGCTGGAGTCGGTGCACCTGCAACAGGTGTTTGGGATGAAATCCCTGCAAGCCCGCCATCCTGAAACCGGCAAAGCCCTGCGCTTCTTCGAGGCATTGCCGACATAAACCCGCTCAAATCCCAACAATCGACGGTTGTTTGATCTAACTACATTTGTCATATGAATTATTCAGGTATGTTGCCCCCGTATCCAACGAGCCGGGTTACTGACTTCGGTTTTTGAATCTGGAGTCGATGTGAAAAAGTTAACCCTCGCCACATTACTGGCATTAACTGCAGGAAGCGCCGGCGCTTCTGGTTTCCCTGTCACGGTGGACAACTGTGGTCAGCCACTGACCTTTACCCAAGCCCCACAGCGCGCCGTTATTCAAGACATTAATATGTCGCAAATGGCGTTTGCCCTGCGGCTGCAGCCGGCGATGGTTGGCGTGACGGGGATCTCCGGCTGGTATAAAAATATCCCTGAATTCACGCAACAGCAGGGGGCGATCCCTGAACTGGCGCCGAAATACCCAACGTTCGAAAACCTGCTCGCCGTGAGTCCTGACCTGTTCTTTGCAGGCTGGAATTATGGTCTGCGTGGTGACGTTACCCCGCAAGCGCTGGCAAAATTCAATGTCAAAACGCTGGTGCTGAGTGAAAGCTGCATCCACGTCGACAAGCATCGCCCACGCGCCAGTATGGATTTGTTATACGGAGACATCATTAGACTCGGTAAAGTATTTGGTAAACAGGAAGATGCGGAAACACTGGTCAATGGCTGGCAGAAACAGGTGGAAGGTATCCATCGCAAAATTGCGACTCAAAAACCGATAAAGGTGTTTCTTTATGATTCCGGTGAAGAAAAGCCCTATACCAGTGGGCCTTACGCCATGCCGACGGCAATTATTGAAGCCGCTGGGGCAAAGAATGTGATGGAAGCCCTGAACACCAGTTGGACGACCACCAATTGGGAAAGTGTCGCGGCGATGGAACCTGAATTTATCATTCTGGTGGATTACCAATCAGAGGCTTCCAGCGATACCGACGCACGGCAGCTTTTCCTTGAACAACATCCCCTGATGAAAAAAACACTGGCGGTTATTCACCACCGTTATTTGAAATTAAAATATCAGGAACTGACGCCGGGGCCGGCCAATATTGAAGCCATCCATAAACTGGCTCACGCTCTTTATCCCGCCGCCTTCAGCTAATGTCGGAAAAAAACCGTTTTAGGCTGGCATGGGCAGTCGCCCCACTGCTATTGGCAGGGCTCATCCTCGGCAATATCGTGCAAGGCAGTGTGCCACTCTCTTTTTCTCAGGTGATGACCGCGCTGGGTATCGCCCAGGGTGATGTGCCGCCAATGATTAAAAGCATTGTGCTGGAACTGCGTTTGCCACGAACGCTGCTGGGTTTACTGGCAGGAGCCGGATTGGCACTGGTCGGCGCACTCTTGCAAACCACCACCCGCAACGATCTGGCCGATCCTTTTCTGTTCGGCCTTTCCTCGGGCGCCTCTGCCGGCGTGGTGCTGGTGATTACCCGTCTCGGTAATAGCCTGGGGGCGTGGGCTTTACCCGTTTCCTCTTTTGTTGGCGGAATACTCTCCGCCGCGGTCGTGATGCTTATTTTTATGACCCAATCGCAGAAAGGCACCGAGAAACTGATCATCTGCGGCCTGGCGGTCTCTTTTTTATTCGGGGCCTTCACCAATTATCTGGTTTTTTCCGGCGATCAACGAACAGCCGGCAGCGTACTCTTCTGGACACTGGGCGGGCTGGGTCTGGCCCGTTGGGATAATTTGATTTTTGCCTTGATCGCGCTGCTGTTACTGGTGGTATTGATTACATTACGCTGGCGATCGCTGGATGCTTTACTGGCGGGTGAACAGACTGCCGGCACGCTGGGCATCAACACCAGCCGATTACGCATGGAAGTCTTTCTGTGTTGTTCGCTGGCGACCGCGTTACTGGTGGCATTAACCGGAGTGATTGGGTTTGTCGGCTTAATGGTTCCCCATCTGGCACGCCCCTTTACCGGCGTACGTCACCGGCGCCTGCTGCCGTTGGTTGGCGTCATGGGAGCAATGTTACTCTCTGCCGGCGATCTGCTAAGCCGCGTCATTGCCGCGCCCCAAGAACTGCCCATCGGGATTATTACTGCCGGTCTTGGCGGGATTTTCGTGCTGGTTATTTTACTGCGGCGCACTCACTGATCCTTGATTTACAGGGCAGGTTCCTAAAAGCAACCAGCCAATCGATTGCGAAATGGCAAAAAATCGGCGTTTTAGCGCTTGCAGTGTCCAAAAGCGCGAGTATAATGCGCGACAATTTGCCAGGAGAAAGCATGAAAAACGACGTTTGTTTTGTTAGCCACAACCGACAAAACCGACTGCCAATCGGCAGCCAACTGCCGTTATTTCTCCTGTTGCTAAACCGATCGTTTCAAGCCCCTCGTTGAGGGGCTTTTTTTTGCCTTAAAAAATCATGCCCGAGAGATTTCGGGGCGCAGCCAGAGGTAACCGTTTGAATCACCCTGCGCTTAGTCAGTTAAGTGACGGGGGAAAAGCGAGAAGCCAACACCGCTGCGGTTCGAAAGATGACGGGCATTCCCGCGCCACGGGCATGTGTCGAGAAGGAGTGAAAAATGGCCAATCCGCTGTATCACAAAAATATCATCTCTATTAACGATCTCAGCCGCGAGGATCTGGAGCTGGTGCTACGCACCGCCGCCAGCCTGAAATCCAATCCACAGCCTGAGCTGCTAAAGCACAAGGTCATTGCCAGCTGCTTCTTTGAAGCGTCAACCCGTACCCGCTTGTCGTTTGAAACCGCGATGCACCGCCTGGGGGCCTCGGTGGTTGGCTTTGCCGACGGCAGCAACACCTCACTCGGCAAGAAAGGCGAAACCCTGGCGGACACTATCTCGGTCATTGGCACCTACGTCGACGCCATCGTAATGCGCCACCCACAGGAAGGCGCTGCACGGCTGGCAACCGAATTCTCCGGCGGGATCCCGGTGCTCAACGCCGGTGACGGAGCCAACCAGCATCCGACGCAAACGCTGCTGGACCTGTTCACCATTCAGGAAACGCAGGGCCGCCTGAACAACATCAATATCGCTATGGTGGGTGACCTGAAATACGGACGTACCGTGCATTCACTGGCACAGGCGCTGGCTAAATTTGAAGGCAACCGCTTCTTCTTCATCGCCCCGGACGCGCTGGCCATGCCGACCTACATCCTGAAAATGCTGGAAGAAAAAGGCATCCAATACAGCCTGCACAGCAGTATCGAGGAAGTGGTGCCTGAACTGGATATTCTCTACATGACCCGGGTACAGAAAGAGCGCCTGGACCCTTCAGAATACGCTAACGTGAAAGCGCAGTTCGTCCTGCGTGCAGCGGATCTGACAGACGCACGTACCCATCTCAAAGTCTTGCACCCGCTGCCGCGCATTGACGAGATCACTACCGACGTGGATAAAACACCCTACGCCTACTACTTCCAGCAGGCAGGCAACGGTATTTACGCACGTCAGGCACTGTTGGCGCTGGTATTAAACGCAGATTTGGCTCTTTAAGGGGGAACCGTCATGACTCACGATAACAAACTGCAGGTTGAAGCAATCAAATGCGGTACGGTGATTGACCATATTCCGGCACAGATAGGGTTTAAGCTGCTGACGCTGTTTAAACTGACTGCCACCGATCAGCGCATCACTATCGGCCTGAACCTGCCGTCCAATGAGCTGGGCCGCAAAGATCTGATTAAAATCGAGAACACGTTCCTGACGGAGCAACAAGCCAACCAATTGGCGATGTACGCCCCCAAAGCGACGGTTAACCGCATCGATAATTACGAGGTGGTGCGTAAACTGACTCTCAGCCTGCCGGATCATATCGACGGCGTGCTGACCTGTCCGAACAGCAACTGCATCAGCCGCAGTGAACCGGTATCGTCCAGCTTTAGCGTGAAATCCCGCGACGGTGACGTACACCTGAAGTGCCATTACTGCGAGAAAGAGTTCGAACACCAAGTCGTATTGCAGGCAGACTAAATCTGCGGTTTTCGCCGGGAGACGGCGCTGTTATTCTCCCGGCGACGCCCTATAATGGGGTTTCTGGATAGAACAACCCACGTTGCTACCCAATGGATTTTAAGCCGTAGCCAACAACGCTACGGTTTGAAAGACGAAGGGTAAATTAGGAGAAAAAATGTCACGTAACATCAGCACTGAACTCGCCCCGGCAGCCATTGGTCCTTACGTGCAGGGCGTTGATCTGGGCAGCATGATCATCACTTCCGGTCAGATCCCTGTCGATCCTAAAACCGGTGCCGTTGCCGACGACGTGACCGCTCAGGCACGCCAGTCACTGGAAAACGTTAAAGCGATCGTTGAAGCCGCAGGCCTGAAAGTCGCCGATATCGTGAAAACCACGGTATTCGTGAAAGATCTGAACGATTTCGCCACCGTTAACGCCGCGTACGAAAGCTTCTTCACCGAACATAACGCGCCTTTCCCAGCACGTTCTTGCGTCGAAGTTGCTCGTCTGCCAAAAGACGTGAAAATCGAAATCGAAGCCATCGCCGTTCGTCGTTAATTCTACGGCAACGCGCCCAACGGTCAGCCATCGGCTGGCCGTTTTTATTTTTCCACTTGCAGCATGCCCCTCTTCTGACGCGCCACTAACGATCACTCTGGCTCTCGCTCACTGCAGTTTCGCCCCGTTTTAAGGCACCCCTCGCTTTGATTGCACCTAGAGAGTGCTCCTTCTCGTCCCAATCCTGTGTTTTCGCGCCATTTTCGCCCCTTTCTCACCTTGGCACATTTTATGCTGGATCCGTTTACAGCCTGTAATGTCGACGAGGTGATGATGCTAAATATCGATCTGTCCGCTTCACCGTTTTTTGATGAGATGCTTCTGGCTGAGGGTAAACACCGGGGTCACTACGAAGCTTACTGGCACTGGCTGCAAGAGGCCGACCAAAAGGCCATTCAACGCAAAAGAGAAGAAGCTGCACTGCTGTTTCACCGAGTGGGGATTACCTTTAATGTCTATGGTGATGACGATGGTGCCGAACGCCTGATCCCGTTTGATAGCGTGCCACGCATCATTCCCGCCAGCGAATGGGCGATGCTCGATCGCGGCATTCGCCAACGTGTTCAGGCGCTAAACGCCTTTCTTCACGACATTTACCATCAACAACATATTCTGAAGGCCGGGATCATTCCGGCAGAACAGGTGCTGGCGAACGATCAATATCAGCCTTGTATGCAAGGGGTCGATCTGCACCGCAATATTTACGCGCACATCGTTGGCGTGGACATGGTGCGTAACGGTGACGGCCAATATTACGTGCTGGAAGATAACCTGCGCACGCCCTCCGGCGTTTCCTACATGCTGGAAAACCGCAAGATGATGATGCGCCTGTACCCTGAACTGTTTGCCCAACAACGCATTGCACCGGTGGAACGCTATCCGTCGCACCTGCTGCAAACCCTGCGCGAAAGCTCGCCGATTAACGATCCCACGGTCGTGGTACTGACTCCGGGCCGCTTTAACAGCGCCTATTTCGAGCACAGTTTCCTGGCGCAGCAGATGGGGGTTGAGCTGGTGGAAAGCGCCGACCTGTTCGTCAAGGACGGCGCCGTGTTTATGCGCACCACCGCCGGGCCTTGCAAGGTGGATGTGATTTACCGCCGGGTGGACGACGCGTTCCTCGATCCGCTGGCGTTCCGCCCCGACTCGATGCTCGGCGTTCCGGGGCTGCTGTCAGTTTACCGCACCGGCAATGTGGTACTGGCAAACGCCATTGGCACCGGCGTGGCCGACGACAAGTCGATCTATCCGTATGTGCCGGACATGGTGCGTTTCTATCTGCAAGAAGAGCCGATCCTCAACAACGTCCCCACCTGGCAATGTCGTCACAAGAATGAACTGTCCTATGTGTTGGCCAATCTGGATCAGATGGTGGTGAAAGAGGTCCACGGTGCCGGTGGTTACGGCATGCTGATCGGCCCGGCGGCGACCAAAGACGAAATCGCCCATTTCCGCACCTTGCTGTTAGCCAAACCCCATAACTACATTGCGCAAAATACCCTGGCGCTGTCGACCTGCCCGACTTTCGTCAACGAAGGCTTGGCCCCGCGGCATATCGATCTGCGGCCGTTTGCCCTCAGCGGGGCTGAAATTCGGCTGGTGCCCGGCGGGCTGACGCGTGTGGCGCTGGCGCAAGGTTCGCTGGTGGTCAACTCGTCGCAAGGCGGGGGAACCAAGGACACCTGGGTGTTGGAGGACGACATATGCTGAGCCGAACTGCCAGTGAACTCTATTGGATGGCCCGCTATCTGGAGCGGGCAGAAAGCATTGCCCGGGTACTTGATGTGACCAACAAGCTGTCGATGATGCCAATCCGCGACAGCGAAGATCAGGATTTGCAGGTGCCACTCAATTTGACCAGCACCGGGCAACTGTATGCCGCCGCCTATCCCGATCTAACCATGGCCAACCTGGTGAGTTTTTTCGCACTCGACAGCCGCAATCACAGCAGCATTTACAGCTGCCTGCAAATGGGGTGGAACAATGCCCATGCGGTGCGTGGCAGCCTGTCCTCCGAGGTGTGGGAGTGCATTAATGCCACCTGGATCGAGATGAAGCTAATCCGCCGCCAAGGCATAGGTTCGGTAGGCGCAGATGCCTTTTTCGACTGGGTAAAAGAGCGTTCACACCTGTTTCGCGGTGCCATGTTTGGCACCTTGTTACGCAGTGACGCCATGTGCTTTATCCGCCTCGGTACCCTGTTGGAGCGGGCCGACGGCACCGCACGCCTGCTGGGAGTCAAGAATAGCTTGATGGACAGCGACGGCGACCCGGTACGCGAGTATTACCGCATGGACACGTTGCTGCGGGCCGTGAGCGCGCGCGAAGCCTATCACAGCATCTACAAACAGCAGCTCAGCCGGGACACCATTGCCGAACTGATGATCCTGCGTAATGAAATCCCACGCTCCCTGCTGGCCTGCGTCGGCGACATGGTGCAGCAGTTGGAGCAAATTGGCGGTAACCGTTCAAATCAACCACGCCGACTGGCGCACACGCTGCACGCCGAGCTGCGATTCAGCAGCATGAAAGACCTGAACAAGGTGGGGCTAACCAACTGGTTAGACGCGTTTCTCGGGCAGATTAGCGGTATCGCGGAGAGCGTCCATCACACTTATCTGGAGGCACAATGAAACTGAACATTGAGCACAACACCCATTATACCTACGCCCAGCAGGTACAGCGTAGCACCCAGTATCTGCGCCTGACGCCACAGGACTCAGAGCATCAACGCATCATCTCCTGGCAACTGACGCTGCCGGAAGAGGCGGTATGCACCACCGACGCCTTCGGCAACGTGTTGCATGTACTGACGCTGGATCACCCACACCAGGCGATTACCATTCAGGCCCATGGCGTCGTGGAGATTGAAGATAGTGCAGAGGATCAGGTCACGGGGCATCTGTCACCGCTGGTTTTTCTGCGTCACAGCCCGTTGACCCAGCCCGACAGCGCGATACAGGCCTTTGCCCTGCGCTATCATCAACCACAGGCGGTGCTGGACGGGCTGGAAAACCTGATGGGCGAACTGTTGCTAAAAATGCCTTACAGCCCAGGCTCCACCAGCGTCACCGACAGCGCCGCCCAGGCATTCGCGACCGGTACCGGCGTTTGCCAGGATCATACCCATGTGTTTCTGGCCTGCTGCCGCAGCCTGAACATTCCGGCGCGCTACGTCAGCGGCTATCTCTACAGCGAAGACTCCACCCATGTCGCCACCCACGCCTGGGCAGAAGCCTGGATCGATGAACGCTGGCACAGCTTTGACGTCACTAACAATACCCGCTTGCCGAATCAGCACCTTAAGCTGGCCGTGGGCATCGACTATCTGGACGCCTGCCCGGTACGCGGCATGCGGTTGGGGGGAGGGTGTGAAAATATGCAAACCATGGCCGAAGTGCAGATGATGCCAACCGGGCAATAGCCTCTTGCCGAAAGCGAAGGTTTACGGCACGCTGGCGTTTGGCGGCGTGCCAGTACTGTTTTGAGGGATTTGGTATGACCTATTGTGTGGCCATGCGCTTGTCATCCGGGCTGGTCTTTGCTTCCGATTCACGCACCAATGCCGGAGTGGACCATATTTCCACCTTCCGCAAACTGCACGTGTTCCAACAAGACGGTGACCGCATGCTGGTGCTGCAAAGCGCCGGTAACCTGGCAACCACACAAAGTATCATTAGCCTGCTGCAGCGCCGCTGCAAGGACACCGAACGTCTCAACCTGTTGAATGCACCCAGTATGTACGAAGCCGCCACGCTGGTGGGCGAAACGGTGCGTGAAGTGATCCAGCGCGACAGCGAAGCACAGCAAAGTGGCAGCACCACTGACTTCAGTTGTAGCCTGTTGCTTGGCGGCCAGATCACGGGCGAAGAGATGCGGTTATTCCATATCTACCCGCAGGGTAATTTTATCGAAGCCACCCGCGATACGCCTTATTTCCAAATTGGCGAAAGTAAGTACGGCAAACCGATTATTGATCGGGTGCTGAATTACGACACGCCATTGGAGCAAGCAATGCAGTGCGCGTTGATTTCGCTCGACTCTACGCTGCGCAGCAACCTGTCGGTCGGCCTGCCGCTCGACGTGATGATCTACCCACGCGACAGCTTTAGCAGTGCGCAGCAGTACCGCATCACCGAAGATCACCCGCATTTTAGCGCCATCCGTAAAGGCTGGGGCGAAGGGTTAGTCAGCATTTTCAAACAGTTGCCACCGTTGCAACTGTAGGCTTTTGAGGGCTCAGCATGCTGAGCCCCTACACATGCTGAGCCCCTACGCCCGCTGACTTATCTCACTCGACGGCGCTGGCGCGCAATAGCGTTTCCAGCGGATATACCGCCGCAATCACCACTTCATCCCGTATCTGCGCCGCTGCGTCCAGTTGCTGCTGTATCTGCGCCGCTTCTGCCTTACTCAGCGGCTTGTCCTGTTGATAGCGCTCCAACAGCATCAGCCCCAGCGCGGATAGCGCGCCGACATCCTGCGCAACGGGCGCCAGATCCTGCATCACCCGGTTACCGGCAATCACCGTTTTTACCGGTGCAGTATTGAGCTGCCAGCGTTGTAGGCGCTCACGCAATGCCTGCGCTGACGCACGGTCGTTGCGATCCTTCACCAAAGCGGCAACCTGCTGGCCCATTTCACGTACCACGTTACTTTCCGGGGGTAAGGCATCGGCAAAGCGGTTCAACGGTTCGAACTGATGGTAATTGCCGGCCTTGAATTTGAGATGCTGACGGGTGTAGTACTGGCCCGGCTCCACGGCTTCGGCCAGGGTTTGCAGCGGTGCAATCTCTACGCTATTTGCGAGCCGGGTAAATTCGCGCGCGGTCTCAGCATGCTGTTGCAGCCCCACCGACACCACCGACCAGGCATCAACCGCCGCCAAGCGCCGATACATGTTGTTTTCATCGGTCACATCCTGCGCCGACCACAAACGCTCCGCTACCGCAAACCCACGTGGCCACAGCTTGAGATCAAGGATGGGCGCTCTGATATTTTCCGCCCACAGCGCCGCTTCACCGCCGAGAATATTGGCCTGCTGCTTCACCCCCGGCACTACCGGCATCTTGCCTGCCGGGATAGCCGCCAGCTTGCTGCCGCTCGTCGGGTAACGTACGTTGCCGACCAACGTATACCCGCTGAGTTTGTCTTGATCTAGCCTGAACACCGGACGCGTATCCCCCATCCAGGTATCGAGACGGAAACTCACCTGTTTTGGGGAACGCCAGACAATATCGTGCAACGCACGGCGCGACTTGCCGTTGAAGTCAATAAAACCGCGCCAGCCCTGTTTCCCTTCAATCAGAGTAAAACTGCCCTCCACTGCGCTGCCCTTCAGGCGTGGCATGCTGAACTGCCAGCTCTGCGCCTTCTCATCAGGCTGTACCTCGGTAGCGACGCCCAGTGGTTGAGGCAGGATCTCATTGCGATAGTGATATGCCGTGCTCTGCGGTTGATCGAGGTAGAAGCCGGTGGACAGGATGCCTTGATAACCGTCCTGCGCACTGGCGCCGAGCGAGTCTGGCCCCTGCCAAGACTGGATAACGATGGTGCGCGGCAGAGACGGATGATAAATCTCATCCCAGCCGACCATCTGCCGCTGGTGCTGTTCAAGGATTTTTTCCAGCCTCTGGTTGAAGTAGGCCTGCAACGCATGGGCGTCTGCCAGCTGATGCTGTTGCATAAAGGCCTGAATGGTTTTTGATGCTTTCCACTGGCTGGCATCGACCTCGTCACCGCCAATATGCAGGTAGGGATCGGGGAAGATCGCCGCCAGCTCACCAATGATCGCGTCAACAAATTGATAAACTTCATCGCGTGTCGGATCCAGGGTGGGCTTATGTACGCCCCACTTGCGCTCCATTTGATACGGCCCCGGTGCGCTCATCAATTCCGGGTAGGCCACGGCGATGCTGGAAGCATGGCCTGGCAGATCGATTTCCGGCACGACGCGGATGCCGCGAGCGGTGGCGTAGGCCACCACCTGTTGCATCTGCTCGCGGGTATAGAACTGACCATCGCTGGCCTGCTGTTGCAATTTAGGGTAATGCTCGGAGGCAAAACGCCAACCCTGATCGTCGGTCAGGTGCCAGTGAAATACGTTGAGCTTGGCTGCTGCCATGCCGTCAAGCTGGCGCAGAATATCCGCCACCGGCAGGAAATGACGTGCGGAATCTAACAGCACACCACGCCACGGGAAGCGCGGCACGTCGGTAATGCTCACCCACGGCAGGAAAGTGTTCTGCCCATCGGTCTGCACCAACTGGAGCAGGGTTTCCATACCCCGTAGCGCCCCAAAACGTGTATTTGCCGTCAGCGTAACGCCGTCCGGCTTCACCACAAGTTTATAGCTCTCGTCACTGCCCGGCAGCGGCTGCATCGCCACCTTATCTTTGATATCGACCTGAATGACCACACCCGCGTCTGTTGCTGCCTGCGGTGCCAACGTCCAGCCGGTTTGCAGTTCAATACGCTGCCGCCAGCGCTGCGGTGCATCGGCCAAATCGTCGCCCTGTACCTTGATCGATAAGCGGTGATCCAGCACCAGCTTGCCCGCTGGCTGGGTCAGGTCAACCTGTTGCGGCCAGGGCATCAGCGGCAGATCGCCGGCCGGCTGCGCCAGTGCGCCCAGAGACAACAATAACGATGAAGCCAGTAGCGTATAACGCAAAGTTCTGTGCATCAGAAATTCCTCAGAGGAAAAAATATCAATAAAAACAGCAAACGATAATGAAGCTGTAAATAAAGACTGAGCACCGTGCAGATGTCCAACCCTGAGGCTGAAAAGCCGGGTTGGATCACAGATGCCCCTCCTACGGACGTAAGAGGGGCGCGGGTATTATTGCCAGCCGTAGCGGCGCACAAACCAGCCTTTTACGCACTGGGTCAGCACCATGTAACCGGCCAGGATCAGCACCAACCACGGGAAATAACCGAGTGGCAGCGCCTGCAATTGCAGGAAACCGGCCAACGGCGAGAACGTCAACCCAATGCCGGTCGTGATCACGACCAGAGTCATGATACACAGCGGCCACGAAGGACGACTCTGAATAAACGGAATTTTGCGGGTGCGGATCATGTGCACAATCAGCGTTTGCGACAGCAGGCCCTCAACAAACCAACCTGACTGGAACAGCGTCTGCATTTCTGGCGTATTCGCCTTAAACACCCACCACATCAGGCTGAAGGTCAGCACGTCGAAGATCGAACTGATCGGCCCGAAAAACACCATAAAGCGCCCAATATCGCCAGAGTTCCAACGCTGTGGCTGCGTTATCTGATCGTCATCCACGTTATCAAAGGGAATCGCAATCTGCGAAATATCATACATTAGGTTCTGAATCAGCAGGTGCAGCGGCAACATCGGCAGGAACGGCAGGAAAGCGCTGGCGATCAGTACGCTGAACACATTCCCGAAGTTGGAGCTGGCGGTCATCTTGATGTACTTGAGCATGTTGGCAAAGGTACGCCGCCCCTCGATCACCCCCTGCTCCAGCACCATCAGGCTTTTTTCCAGCAGAATGATATCCGCCGCTTCCTTGGCAATATCCACCGCGGAATCAACCGAAATACCAATATCCGCCGCACGCAGCGCGGGCGCATCATTGATGCCGTCCCCCATAAAGCCGACCACATGGCCCTGCTGGCGCAGCAGCTTGACGATACGCTCCTTGTGCAGCGGCGTCAGCTTGGCGAACACCGTGGTGCGTGCCGCCGCTTGTGCCAGCTGCTCGTCGTCCATTTGTTCGATTTCACTGCCGCGCAGCACATGATCCGCCGCCAGCCCGACGTCTTTACACACTTTCGCCGCCACCAGCTCATTGTCACCCGTGAGAATTTTCACCGTGACACCGCTGTTTTTCAACGCCGCCAGTGCCGGCGCCGTGCTCTCTTTCGGTGGATCGAGGAAGGCCACATACCCTTCGAGGATCAAATCGGATTCATCGGCCACACTATATTCATGAGCCTGCGCCGGCAGGATTTTGTTCGCCACCGCCACCACCCGCAGCCCTTGCTGGTTAAGATCGTCGGTGATACGCCGAATCCGAGCCAGCAGCGCTTCAGTAAGCGGGATGACCTCATTTTCCTGCCGCACATGGCTGCAAATCGCCAGCATCTCTTCCAGCGCACCCTTGCAGACAAGCTCGTGATATTGCGCGTCTTTGGCGACCACCACCGACATGCGGCGGCGCTCAAAATCAAACGGGATCTCATCGACCTTGCGATAATGCTGCAGCACATCCGGCTGTTCATTTTGCTCTGCGCAGCTCAGCACCGCCACATCCAGCAGGTTTTTCAATCCTGTCTGGTAGAAGCTGTTCAGCCAGGCATAATGCAGCACCCGGTCACTGGCGACACCGAAGACGTCAGTGTGGCGTTCCAGCACGATTTTATCCTGGGTCAGGGTGCCGGTTTTATCAGTGCACAGAATGTCCATGGCGCCAAAGTTTTGAATGGCATCCAGACGTTTGACGATCACCTTCTGTTTGGACAGCTTCACAGCCCCTTTGGCCAATGTCGACGTGACGATCATCGGCAGCATTTCCGGAGTTAGCCCCACCGCAACCGACAGCGCAAACAGCGCGGCCTCCCACCAGTCGCCCTTGGTGTAGCCGTTGATCAACAACACGATCGGCGTCATCACCAACATAAAACGGATCAACAGCCAGCTGACCTTGCTAATGCCGCTCTGGAAGGCGTTCGGTTGTTCATCCTGGTTGATTACGCGCTGCGCCAACTGGCCAAAATAGGTGTCTCCACCGGTGCCGATCACCATCGCAAGCGCCGTGCCACTCACCACGTTGGTCCCCATAAAGCACAGGTTTTGGCATTCCAGCGGATCTTCCGCCTGGCCGCGCAGCTCGGCGATCTTTTCTACCGGCAGGGACTCACCGGTCAGCGCGGCCTGGCTGATGAACAGATCCTTCGCGGACAGCACGCGGAGATCTGCCGGGATCATGTCGCCCGCCGCCAATTTAATGATATCGCCCGGTACCAGCTGAGATATTGGCAGTTCAATATGCTCGCTTTTGCCCGTCAGCGCGTCACTGCGGATCACTGTCGCGGTGTTGCTGACCATGGCTTTCAGCGCATCCGCCGCCTTGTTGGATCGCGCTTCCTGAATGAAATTCAGTAACGTTGAGATCACCACCATCAGGGCGATCACCAGCGCGCCGGTCAGATCTTCCGTCGCATAAGAGATCATGCCCAGCGCGGTCAGCAACAAATTGAACGGATTGCGGTAGCAGTGCCACAGGTGTTGCCACCAGGCCTCTTGCTGCTGATCGTCGATAATGTTTTCACCGCAGCGCTGGCGCACCACATCCGCCTCATGGGCGGTCATCCCTTCCGGGTGGCTATGGAAGCGCAAATAGAGCTGGGTTGTGTCGGCAACAGCACAGTCTAAACGTTGCTGCGCCAGGCCGGCGGGCAGCCCCTGTGCTTTGCCGCCAAGGCCATCCAACAGGCTGTCACGGTGCACCAAACGGCGCGGTAAATTGCGGCTGAGCAGGCCCAGCAGCCGACGGGGGATATTTTTCAGTTTCATTTTTTCGCACCTCGTCGCCCATTGCCTCACGGCAGCGGGTGAACGCAGGATCTTTCCCCTGCCGGGCTTTCGGACACGCCAAAAAGCCTCTGCCGGGGCAGATTCTTGTATTTTTAAAAGCAGCAGGAGCGAACGACGGACGTGCGCTACCGGTTACCGTTTACTTCACCGGTAAAACAGCAGCGCAGAGCGGGCAGGTTTTACCGGATCACCGAGTGAGTGTCTAAGGCTGTCGGATCGGGATCCATACGGGTGATAACCTCCGGTAAATGAAAAGATCGAACGACAAGAGCGGCCGTTCAGCGCAGTACACAAATCCCCTTATTGCGCCAAGATCCGTTGCGGAAAATAGGCTATGCTGACGGGCATTCAGCGTACGCCGTCAATTTACGCCTTTTAACCTAAACGACAAGTAAACCATGCAAAACCGGCTGACCATCAAGGACATCGCACGCCTGAGCGGCGTAGGAAAATCCACCGTATCACGGGTGTTGAACAACGAAGGCAGCGTAAGCCCGCAGACCCGCGAACGGGTAGAAGCGGTGATCCGTCAGCAGGGGTTTACGCCGTCCAAGTCGGCACGTGCGATGCGCGGCCAAAGCGACAAAGTGGTGGGGATTATCGTTTCCCGACTCGACTCGCCGTCGGAAAACCAGGCGGTGCGCACCATGTTGCCGCTGCTGTATCAACAGGGCTTTGACCCCATCGTTATGGAAAGCCAGTTTGAAACCCGGTTGGTGAAAGAGCATCTGCACGTCCTGCAACAGCGCAACGTCGACGGGGTGATCCTGTTTGGCTTCACTGGCCTGACCGCGGCGATGCTCAGCCCGTGGCAAGACAAGATGGTCGTGCTGGCGCGTGAATACGAAGGTTTTTCTTCCGTTTGCTATGACGATGACGGTGCCGTACGGCTGTTGATGGAACGCCTGCAACAACAAGGCCACCGGCATATCAGCTACCTGGGGGTGCAACTGTCGGACGCCACCACCGGCCTGCGTCGCCACCAGGCTTATCTGGACGCTTGCCAACAACAACAGATAACCCCAAGCGTCGCCTTGGGCGAGCTGAGCTATCAGAGTGGTTTCCAACTGGCGGCTTCTGCCATCGACTCCCAGACCACGGCACTGGTGTGCGCCTCGGACACCATCGCCCTCGGTGCCATCAAATACCTGCAACAACAGCATATTGCCCCACTGCAGGTATGCGGCATCGGTAACACCCCGCTGCTTAACTTCCTGTTCCCCGAGACATTTTCTGTTGACCTCGGCTACGGCAGCGCCGGGCTGCAGGCAGCCCAACAGTTACTGGGCCAGCTCAGCGGTGAATTGGGTATCCGCCAGATCATCGTACCAAGCAAACTCGCCTGACAGCGGTTTTGCTATGGTTGTTAGATAGTGTGATACCGCCCCTCAAGGCCGGCCTTCATAGCCATCCCAGTAAGTAGCCACGGCGGAATCCAGCAGGATCTGCTGTCGCTTCTGCGGGTTGTCTACTGAATACTTACGATTGATAAAGATACTTTTATTGCCTGTTTCACCGATGAATTCAGGGCTGCGGAAATAGGCTTCCCTCTGCTCCGCCTGCTGGCGCGTCAATCCCTTGGCCCGATCGGTTTTCCCCATCTGATAGAACTGATCAAAGAACGGGATAGACGCTTTTATCGAATCAGGAATTTGGGTGCGCATTTCAGGGGAAAAATCCTCCCGCGCCAACTGATAAATCGCATGCCGGGCATGGCGCTCCGGGCTGCTTTTTTGGCTGGTACAGGCGCTCAGGAACAGGGCGGTGAACAAAATAAGGGTACGGGGTACTGTCAGTATCATCATTCTTCCTTGAGAAAAGTGCGTGGTCGCGGCATGAATGCCACCCAAACAAACCAACCTGTTGATTGTTAAGGCTGATAGTATAGCCAGCATTTCGTGTATTCAAAATAATGCCCCTGAATATTTCGGCCAGCGCTCACATTCCCCTGCCGTAAAAATGGTCATTTTTTTATCGTTTTGTGATCCTCACCCCAAACCGGGAACGTTCCCATTCCATAAGAAAAGCGGAATGACTAAGCTTTGATCATGATTCGGACAACACCTCTGCGGCAGTCTCATACCAAGAAAGGTATCTAATAATGGGCAAAGTAAAACAGCAGGATATCGATCGCCTGATTGTGCTGGTGGGCGGACGCGAGAATATCGCCACCGTCAGCCACTGCATTACCAGGCTGCGTTTCGTTCTTAATGATCCCAGCCAAGCAAAACCAAAAGAAATCGAAGAGCTGCCGATGGTCAAAGGCTGCTTCACCAATGCCGGGCAGTTCCAGGTAGTGATTGGCCCGGAGGTCGGTGACTATTATCAGGCTTTGATCGCCACCACTGGCGTTAATGAAGCCGATAAAGAACAGGCCAAAGTGGCAGCACGCCAGAATATGACCTGGAGCGAACGTGCCATCTCCCACTTCGCCGAAATCTTCTTCCCACTGCTACCCGCGCTGATCAGCGGCGGTTTGATCCTCGGCTTCCGCAACGTGATCGGCGACATCCCGATGTCAGGCGGCCAAACGCTGGCGCAAATGCACCCGGCGTGGAAAACCATCTACGACTTCCTGTGGCTGCTCGGCGAAGCCATCTTCATGTTCCTGCCGGTCGCCATCTGTTGGTCAACGGTGAAAAAAATGGGCGGCACGCCGGTGCTTGGCATCGTGCTGGGCGTCACCTTGGTGTCCCCGCAGTTGATGAACTCCTATCAGCTCGGCCAGCAGATTCCAGAAGTGTGGAACTTCGGCTGGTTCACCATTCAAAAAGTCGGCTACCAGGCACAGGTTATCCCTTCGATGCTGGCCGGTATGGCGCTGGGCTGGATTGAAACCCGCTTGAAAAAGATCGTGCCGGATTACCTGTATCTGGTGGTGGTGCCGGTGGTTTCACTGCTGCTGGCGGTGTTCCTGGCGCACGCCTTTATCGGCCCGTTCGGCCGCATGATTGGCGACGGCGTAGCCTGGGCGGTGAAAGCCGTAATGACCGGCAGCTTCGCGCCGATTGGTGCCGCGCTGTTTGGTTTCCTGTATGCGCCACTGGTGATTACCGGTGTGCATCAGACCACGCTGGCCATCGATATGCAGATGATTCAAAGCATGGGCGGCACCCCAGTGTGGCCACTGATTGCGCTGTCTAACATTGCGCAAGCCTCAGCGGTGCTGGGTATTATCATTGTCAGCCGTAAAGCCAACGAGCGTGAAATATCGGTACCGGCGGCAATTTCTGCCTACCTCGGCGTCACCGAGCCGGCCATGTACGGTATCAACCTGAAATACCGCTTCCCCATGCTGTGCGCGATGATCGGCTCCGCCTTCGCCGGTTTAATCTGTGGTCTGGACGGCGTGATGGCCAACGGTATCGGCGTCGGCGGTTTGCCGGGCATCCTGTCGATCAAACCGCAGTTCTGGATGATTTACACGGTGGCGATCCTGGTGGCGGTCATTATCCCGCTGGTACTGACCATCATGGTTTACAAACGCAAAGCCAGCCGCGGTGAGCTGCCGGTTTAACTCACGCGATATGAATGTAGGGGCCCGGCATGCCGGGCCTGTTGTCACGATTCAAAGGTATGACTATGAGCAATCCAATCCCCTGGTGGCAAAACGGCGTCATCTACCAAATCTATCCAAAGAGTTTTCAGGACAGCACCGGCAATGGCTACGGCGATCTGGCCGGAGTGACCCAGAGGCTGGACTACCTGCAGGAACTAGGTATCGACGCTATCTGGCTGACGCCGGTGTATGTCTCACCGCAGGTGGATAACGGGTATGACGTGGCGGACTACTGCGCCATCGACCCGGCCTACGGCACGATGGAGGATTTCGACCGACTGATCGCTGCCGCCCACCAGCGCAGCATCCGCATCGTGATGGACATGGTGTTCAACCATACCTCGACCGAACACCCTTGGTTCAAAGCCTCACAGGATCCTAACAGCCCGTTCCGTCAGTTCTACGTTTGGCGCGACGGCGAAGGCGACACGCCGCCAAACAACTGGCGTTCCAAGTTCGGCGGCAACGCCTGGCAATGGCACGCCGACAGTGGCCAGTATTATCTGCACCTGTTCGCGACCGAGCAGGCAGATCTTAACTGGGAGCACCCGCCGGTACGCGAAGAACTGAAGAAAGTGTGTCAATTCTGGGCCGATAAGGGCGTCGATGGTCTTCGCCTCGATGTGATCAACCTGGTCTCCAAGCAGCAAGATTTCCCCTCCGATAACCAGGGTGACGGCCGCCGTTTCTATACCGACGGGCCGCGCATTCATGAGTTTCTGCAGGAGATGAGCCATGACGTATTCCAGCCACGCGGCTTGATGACCGTGGGTGAGATGTCGTCCACCACATTGGAACATTGCCAACAGTATGCGGCGAAAAGTGGTGAAGAGCTGTCGATGACCTTCAATTTTCACCACCTGAAAGTGGACTACGCCGGTGGCGAAAAATGGACGCTGGCAGCACCTGATTACGTTGAACTCAAACAGATTTTCCGCCACTGGCAACAGGGTATGCATAACCAGGCCTGGAACGCGCTGTTCTGGTGTAACCATGACCAACCGCGCATCGTTTCCCGTTTCGGTGATGAAGGCGAACTGCGGGTACCGGCCGCCAAAATGCTGGCAATGGTGCTGCATGGCATGCAAGGCACGCCTTACATCTACCAGGGCGAAGAGATCGGCATGACCAACCCGGGCTTTAGCGCCATCGGGCAGTATCGCGATGTGGAAAGCCTGAACATGTACGCCGAACTCAGCGCACAGGGCAACAGTGACGCCGAGCTACTGGCGATATTGGCCAGTAAATCACGCGATAACGGCCGCACTCCCATGCAGTGGAGCGCCGCACCGAACGCCGGCTTTACTCAAGGCACACCGTGGATTAGCTGTGCGGAGAACTACCCGCAGATCAACACCGAAGCCGCACTGGCCGATCTGGACTCGGTGTTTTACGCCTACCGTCAGCTGATTACCCTGCGCAAACAGTACCCGCTGCTCACCCACGGTGACTATCAGGATCTGGCCCCGACTCACCCGGCGCTGTGGTGCTACCAACGTCGTTGGAACGGTCAACGCCTGCTGGTGGTGGCTAACCTCAGCCGCGAACCGCTGGCCTGGCAAGCGGAAGGCATGGAGCCATCAGCGTTGTGGCGCCCACTGATGAGCAACTACGCCGATGCGCCATCGCAGCCGCAAGCCGCGACCTTACGGCCATTCGAAGCCGTATGGTGGATATTAGAAGACTAATGCTGTCGGGGCGTAGCCTGCTGCGCCCTACAGTTTTTCTACCTGCGCCACCACCCCCGCCGCCTCTTGCGCCAGGTGTTCATCGCTCATATCAAATACGCCCTGTACCAGATACGGCGGCAGATAATCCATACCGGTCAGGTTAGCCATCGCATGGAACGGACGCAGCAAATCCTCGACCGGATAGCGGTTATAGCCTTCTGCCGTATAGGCCTGCTGATTACCGCCGGTAGTCACCACCAGCTGCAAGGGTTTGCCCTGCAGTTTGGTGCCATCGGTGCCGTAAGCAAAACCGTGGGTTAATACCGCATCCTGCCACTCACTAAGAATGGCCGGTGAGCTGTACCAGTAGAAGGGGAACAGCATCACCACGGCATCATGGTTTTGCAGCAGCTCTTGCTCACGCGCCACATCGATTTGATAGTCCGGATAAGCACGCATCAGTTCGTGGACGGTGACGTTAGGCAAAGGGCGCAGTGCTTCGATCAACGCTTTGTTGATACGTGAATCATCCGGGAAACGGTGGGCGGTCAACACTAAAATACGCGACATAAGAGATCCTTGATTGATATTTGATAGCCTATTTTTCCATTTCCTTTGCCCAAGGTGTAGGCTGCTGATTGTCACTTCAATTTCAACCGAAAGTATCAACCACTATGTCGCTGCCCTATGACGTGCATCGCCTGTTGCCGGCCTTTCTCGCCGCGGCTCAGGCACAGAACTTTTCCGCCGCCGCGCGCCAGTTGGGCGTTACCCCGGCGGCGATCAGCAAAAATATCCGCGTGTTGGAAGAGAAGCTGGCACTGCGGCTGTTTCAGCGCAACACTCACAACGTGGTGCTGACCGACGAGGGCAAGGTGCTGTTGCAACAGGTGGCGCCGCTGTGGCAAGCGCTGTCCGCCACGCTGGAAACGGCCGGTAGCGCGCAGCAGACGCCTTCCGGCACGGTGCGCGTCAGCATGATCCCCGGTTTCGGCCGCCAAATGCTGATGCCCTTGATCCCCCAGTTTCTCGATCGCTATCCGCAGATCGATCTCGATCTTTCACTGGATGCGCGAGTGGTCAATCTGGTGGGCGAAGGTTTTGACGTGGGTATCGGCAGCCGGGTCGATCCCGACAGCCGACTGGTAGCGCGCTCCCTGTACCCCATGCAGATGGTGCTGGCAGCCTCACCCGGTTATCTGGCGCAACGCGGCATGCCGATGGATCCTGACGATCTGTTGCAACATAACTGCCTGCTGCACCGCAATCCAGCGACCGGACGCAGCGCAAAATGGCCGCTGCGCCAGCACGGCGAAGCCAAAACGCTGGAGCTGCATGGTCGCTTGGTTGCCAGCCGACCCGAGATGCTGCTGGATGCAGCACTGGCCGGATTAGGTATCGCCTGTCTGGCACGCTGGTACACGCAACAGCATTTTGCGCAAGGTACCCTGCTGCCGGTGCTGGCGGACTGCTGGCCACAGCCGACCCAACTGTGGCTGTATTACGCCTCTGCCGATCTGCCGCCCCGGGTACGCGTCTGGGTTGAGTTCCTGCTTGAGCATTTCCGCCACCGCCCGGCCTGAATTTCAGGCCGTAAATTATCCTTTGTACAGCTAACGTCCGCTCTTTCCATTTCTTTGTTCCACGTCAAAAGAATCCCGCCAATATCTATATATAGTGCATTAAGAAATATCAGCATCTATATATAGTAGTTATCCACAAAACCATCCACACGTCGCCTCAGCCCTTGTGCGCTGCGGCATTGCCCTGTGGATAAGCCGAAATCATACCGATACCCAATAGCTTTCAGGCTCAAGGGCATCAGTGCTCCCTCGGGGAACAAGGAGTAACAACGTGAAACCAGTAGTGATTAAACGGGACGGTTGCCAGGTACCTTTTGACGAAGCACGCATTGGCCAAGCTGTCGAGCGGGCCGCGCTGGCCGCCGGAATTGTCGATGCCGACTACTGCGCTACTGTCGCCCGTGTGGTCGCTCAACGGATGTCACAGCAGCAGCGCGTTGATATCCATGAAATACAGCAGGCGGTTGAAAATCAGCTGATGGCCGGCGAATACAAACAGCTGGCACGCGCCTATATCGAGTATCGTCACGATCGTGACGTGGCGCGCGAGCTGCGCGGGCGACTCAATCAAGAGATCCGCGGCCTGGTGGAACAAAGCAACATGGCATTGCTGAACGAAAATGCCAATAAAGACAGCAAGGTGATCCCCACCCAGCGCGATCTCCTGGCCGGGATCGTTGCCAAGCACTACGCCAAGCAGCATATCCTGCCGCGTGACGTGGTGCTGGCCCACGAACGTGGTGAGATTCACTACCACGATCTCGATTACTCGCCCTTCTTCCCTATGTTCAACTGTATGTTGATAGATTTGAAAGGCATGCTGACCAACGGCTTCAAGATGGGTAACGCCGAGATCGAGCCGCCGAAGTCGATCTCCACCGCGACCGCCGTCACCGCGCAGATCATCGCACAGGTCGCCAGCCATATTTATGGTGGCACCACCATTAACCGCATCGACGAAATCCTGGCCCCCTTCGTCAGCGAAAGCTTCAACAAGCATCGGCAGGTCGCCGAAGAGTGGCAGATCCCGGACGCGCAAGGCTACGCCATGGCACGCACCGAGAAAGAGTGTTACGACGCCTTCCAGTCACTGGAGTACGAGGTCAATACCTTGCACACCGCCAACGGGCAGACGCCGTTCGTCACCTTCGGATTCGGCCTGGGCACGTGCTGGGAATCGCGGTTGATCCAACAGTCGATCCTGAAAAACCGTATCGCCGGGCTGGGTAAGAACCGCAAGACGGCAGTATTCCCGAAACTGGTGTTCGCGATCCGCGACGGCCTGAACCACCAGTATGGCGATCCAAACTACGACATCAAACAGTTGGCGCTGGAGTGCGCCAGCAAGCGCATGTACCCAGACATCCTCAATTACGATCAGGTGGTGAAAGTCACAGGTTCGTTCAAAACGCCGATGGGTTGCCGTAGCTTCCTCGGCACCTATGAAGAGGATGGCGAATTGGTCCACGATGGCCGCAACAATATCGGTGTCATTAGCCTAAACCTCCCGCGCATTGCGCTGGAAGCCATGGGGGATGAAAGCCGCTTCTGGCATTTGCTGGATCAACGTTTGCTGCTGGCGAAAAAGGCACTGATGACGCGCATCGCACGGCTCGAGGGTATCAAAGCCCGGGTGGCCCCCATTTTGTATATGGAAGGTGCCTGCGGTGTGCGGTTGAAAGCAGACGACAATATCGCCGACATTTTCAAAAATGGCCGCGCGTCGATCTCGCTGGGTTATATCGGCTTGCATGAAACGATCAATGCGCTATTCGGCAGTGAACAGCACGTTTACGACGATGAAGCCCTGCGCGCCAAAGCGGTCGCCATCGTTGCGCGCCTGCGGGCCGCCACCGACGGCTGGAAAGAAGAGACCGGCTACGGTTTTAGCCTCTACAGCACACCAAGCGAAAACCTGTGCGATCGCTTCTGCCGACTCGACACCGCCGATTTTGGCGTGGTGCCGGGCGTAACCGACAAAGGCTATTACACCAACAGCTTCCACCTCGACGTGGAGAAAAAGGTCAATCCGTACGACAAACTGGATTTTGAAGCGCCTTACCCACCATTGGCCAATGGCGGGTTCATCTGTTACGGCGAATACCCGAACCTGCAACACAACCTGAAAGCGTTGGAAGACGTGTGGGATTACAGCTACAGCCGCGTACCTTATTACGGTACCAACACGCCGATCGATGAATGCTACGAGTGCGGCTTTACCGGCGAATTTTCCTGTACCAGCAAGGGCTTCACCTGTCCAAAATGCGGTAATCACGAGCCGTCCAAAGTGTCCGTTACGCGCCGGGTGTGCGGCTACCTCGGTAGCCCGGACGCTAGGCCGTTCAACGCCGGCAAACAAGAAGAAGTGAAGCGCCGGGTGAAACACCTGGGGAATGGGCAGATCGGCTAACGCCGGGCTGTTATGAGTCTGGGCTCAGCATGCTGAGCCCCTACCGTCAGAAAGCGAAATATGAATTACCACCAGTATTACCCCCTCGACGTGGTCAACGGCCCCGGCACCCGCTGCACGCTGTTTGTTGCCGGCTGCGTGCACCAGTGCCCCGGTTGCTATAACAAAAGCACCTGGCGGCTCAACTCCGGCCAGCCTTTTACTCAGGAAATGGAAGACCGGTTGATTGCCGATCTGAACGACGCGCGCATTCCGCGCCAGGGGCTGTCTCTGTCCGGCGGCGATCCGCTGCACCCGGCCAATGTAGCGGCGGTGCTGCAACTGGTAAAACGGGTACGCGCCGAATGCCCCGGCAAGGATATTTGGCTGTGGACCGGTTATCGACTGGCGGAGCTGGACGCACAGCAAATGCAGATAGTAGACAGGATTAACGTATTGATTGACGGCAAGTTCGTGCAGGATTTGAAAGACCCGGCGCTGATCTGGCGCGGCAGCAGCAACCAGGTGGTGCATAGGTTGCGATGACGCTACAAATCAGGGAATTTCTCTCGTTGATGAGCAACCGCTAAAACCTTAATCACATCGCCGACAACAACGTATAAAACTAATAATGAAGCTTGACTTATCAATAATTTACGCGACTGTCCGTACCAAATCTTACCGAGTTCAGGGTTAGCCAGCAGACGCTTCACTGCCTTATCTATCTCGGAATCAGCCTGCTCAGCAGCCTGTGGATTAAAGGGATAGAGAAAATCAAAAATACGTTCCCTGTCCCGTAACGCTTCATCATCCCATTCGACGCGCATAACAATCCCTATTTTTGGTCGTATTTCGCCCGGACTTTTGCCTTAAAGGCATCCATGCTTTCTTCAACCTGCTGCTGGCTAAGATAGACCGCACTTCCTTCATGTAAACGGGCAAAGGCGGCATCAACTTTTTCTCGCAGCCAATTCTCATGCTGTTCAACAGCCCGTTGCTCATCCGCCATTTGTTCAGTCAAACGTCGACACGCCTCACTCAGCGTGATCCCCTTGGCTTCTGCCGTTTTCTGCGCCAAACGTTTAGTCTCATCTTCAATGCGAAACTGGATACGACTTTCCATCTTGAGACTCCTACATTCGCTCAATAATTCACCTCTGACAAGCAGCCAATGTTAGCACACTTGTGACAACACAAAACGAATGAAAGACTATTTATTAAACAAATTACACCAACCCCATCCCCACCACGCCCGTGATGATCCCGCACAACACCACCAGCAATGCAGTCAGACACAGCGCTTTGGCAGAGAAGGCTTTGTTCAGCATCAGCAGCGAAGGCAAGCTGACCGCGGGCAGCGTCATCAATAACGCCAGCGCCGGGCCAGTGCCCATCCCCGCCAGCATCATGGCCTGCACAATCGGAATTTCCGCCGCCGTCGGGATCACGAACAGGCAACCGGCTATCGCCAACCCAATAATCCACAGTACGCTGTTATCTATCGCGCCATCGGCATGCGGGAACAGCCAAACACGCGCGGCCCCGAGCGCCAGCACGGCCAGAATGTAAATCGGAATGGTTGACCAAAACAGCGACCACAACGCCTTGAGCCAACGGCCGAGGAAAGGGTGATCCTCAGTTTTATCCAGCGGTATCAGAGGCTGTTGCAGCGCAGCGGGGTGTGGATCCTTAGCCGTAACACGCTGCACCAGCCAGGCAATGCCGAGCACCATAACGACGCCCGCCACCAGCCGGATCGCGGCAAACTGCCAGCCGAGCACAAACCCCATAAAAATCAGCGTCGCCGGATTTAACACCGGGTTACTGAGCCAGAATGCCATCGCCGCCCCGCTGGATACCGACTGGCGACGCAGCCCAGCGGCAACCGGTGCCGCACAACAGGTGCACATCATCCCCGGCAGAGCCATCGCCGCCCCCAGCAAGGTGCCGGAAAAACGCGGGTGTCCCAACGTGCGTATCAGCCAATCACGTGGGATCAGCACCTGTACCAGTGAGCCCAGCACCACGCCCAGTACCGCCGCCTTCCACACCGCGGTGAAGTAGACCAGCGCATAGTGCCATGCCGCCAGCCACAGGCTGCTCTCACCGTTAGCCAGTATCGATTTGCCGATCGAGTGAGTATCCGCCGCCAGGAAGGCCTTGCCGTAATAAGGCTGCCATTTGACGTAGTAGAGGCCCACGGCCATCACCAGCAGAAACAGGATCGGCTTCCACAATGGCCAAGGGCGGGGACGGTTTTCAGTTGCAGTCAGGGGATGCGGCATGGGGTTGGCTCGGTTCAATCATCAATAGCATCAGCTTAGCGCGACGCAGGCCCGTGCGCATCATCGGCCTGTCCTAAATAGTTCATCTGTTCGCCACCGACGCGTAACGCGATTGTCATCTGGCCCCGGCAAGATTATGCCAACTTCACCACGGGGTACACATCATGCAACGCCAACCATCTGCATACAGCGAGTGGGTATCCGGCACGACGAGGTTTTTATTATGATGGACTTATCTAGACATCCGACCAGTTTCCCTACCCGTTACCAGCAAATCGCGGCACAGCTTGAGCAAGAGTTACGCACCCAATACCGCTGCGGCGACTATTTGCCTTCCGAGCAGCAGTTGGCAGAGCGCTATCAGGTGAACCGCCATACCTTGCGTCGCGCCGTCGACCAATTGGTGGACCGCGGCTGGCTACAGCGCCGACACGGCATTGGCATTCTGGTGCTAATGCGCCCGTATGATTACCCGCTGCATGCCAATACCCGCTTTAGCCAGAACCTTTTCGAACAGGGAAGTCACCCCACCAGTGAGCGCTTACTCGCAGTATTACGCCCGTGTAATGGGCATATCGCCAGTGCGCTGTCACGTGAAGAAGGCGAAATGGTGATCCATCTGCGTACCCTGCGTCGGGTCAACGGCGTGCCGATGAGCGTGATCGACCATTATCTGCCTGATTTGGACTGGTGGCCGGCACTACAGCAGTTCCACAGCGGTTCGCTGCACGAATTTATCGAATCAAACATCCACCAGTCGCTGACCCGCAGCCAGACGCGCATCAGCGCACGCCGCGCTCAGGCTAAAGAGAGCCGGTTACTTGAAATTGCCACCCACGCACCTCTGTTGTGCGTACGCACCCTGAACGTCTGCACCGGCAGTGACAGCGTGGCGGAATACTCCGTCAGCCTGGCGCGCGCCGACATGATTGAACTGACGATGGAGCACTGAATGCAAACCTTACAGCCTAGACAACGCTGGATGTCAGTATTGGCGCACAGCCAACCCGCCCAGTTGCGCAGCCACTGGCAGGCGCTGAACCTGAACCCGCGCTTCCAAACCCTTCGCGCACCGGAGATTGGCCTGGCGCAGTTGCAGGGGCGCATGGGCGCGACCGGCCGCCGCTTTGTATTGGGTGATATGACCGTCACCCGTGCGGTGGTCCAGCTCGACAACGGCGGTTACGGTTATAGCTACATTGCCGGGCGTGACAAGGCTCACGCCGAACTTTGCGCACTGGCAGATGCCCTGCTGCAACAGCCGGAGCAGGCCGAGTTACTGCAACAGCAGCTGATTGAGCCGCTGGCTGCCCTTCAACATGAACAGCGCCAGCTACGTGCGCGGGCAGTGGCGTCCAGCCGGGTAGATTTCTTTACGCTGGTGCGGGGGGATTAATCCATGAGCCTACTGACAGGTTTTGCACAACCGATCGAACAATCACAGCACGCTTTTCGCTTGATTCTTAAAGCGTTAAGCGAGCCTGGGCATGTCGTTACGCTTCCGGGTAGCCCCGCCTGGGGCACCCTGAACGCCGCCAGTACCGCCGCGCTACTGACACTGGCAGATCAAGAGACACCACTGCAACTCTGCCCAGCGCTAGAAAGTGAGCAAGTACTAACAAACATTCGCTTCCACAGCGGTGCGCCATTGGCAACACAGGCAGATAACGTGAGTTTTGCCCTGTTTGATATGCAACTGCAAGCTACTGATTTACAAGCATTACCACACGGCAGTGAGATTTCCCCTGAATTCAGTACCACCGTGGTGGTGCAGATCGCGAGTTTAGAACAAGGCACCGCATTACGGCTGACCGGCCCCGGCATTGAACATCAACGGGTTATCTCACCGTCGTTACCCCCGGCACTGCTGGACTATCTCATCAACCGACCGCAACGCTTCCCGCTGGGGTTGGACTTTCTACTGACCTGCGGTGAACGTCTGCTGGCGTTACCGCGGACCACCCGCGTGGAGGTGTGCTGATGTACGTTGCCGTTAAAGGGGGCGAAAAAGCCATTGAGGCCGCCCATCAGTTACAAGAGCAATTGCGACGCGGTGACGACAGCGTGCCGGCGCTCGGCACTCAACAAATTGAACAACAGTTGGGATTGGCCGTGGATCGCGTGATGACCGAAGGCGGTATCTACGACCCGGAGCTGGCAGCGCTGGCGATCAAGCAGGCGAGCGGCGATCTGGTCGAGGCGATTTTCTTACTGCGCGCCTATCGCACCACCTTGCCACGGCTGGCGGTCAGCGAGCCTTTAGAGACCGTAAATATGCGGCTTGAACGCCGTATTTCTGCGGTTTACAAAGACTTGCCCGGTGGGCAGGTTCTCGGCCCCACCTACGACTACACGCACCGCCTGCTGGATTTTGCCCTGTTGGCGGAAGGCGAAACACCGCGTGCTCCCCATGCCGACGAACCCTTGCCAGAGAATTGCGCGCACGTGTTCAGTCTGCTTAGCCAGCAGCAATTAACGCAGGCGGAACAGGATGACGGCAGCACGCCAGATGACATCACCCGCAATCCGCCGGTTTACCCTTGTTCACGCTCGGCACGCCTGCAACAACTGGTGCGCGGCGACGAAGGTTTCTTGCTGGCCCTGAGCTACTCCACCCAGCGTGGCTACGGTCGCACCCACCCGTTCGCCGGTGAGATCCGCACCGGCTATGTGTCGGCGGAGATCGTACCTGAAGAGCTGGGTTTCGCCGTAGATATTGGCGAGATCCTGTTAACCGAGTGCGAAATGGTCAACGGTTTCATTGACCCGGTCGATCAGCCACCGCATTTCACCCGCGGCTACGGCCTGGTGTTTGGCCGCGCTGAACGCAAAGCGATGGCGATGGCGCTGGTGGATCGTGCTCTGCAAAGCCCCGAATACGACGAAGGTATCGCCAGCCCGGCGCAGGACGAAGAGTTCGTACTGGCCCATGCCGATAACGTCGAAGCCGCCGGTTTTGTTTCCCATCTCAAATTGCCGCACTACGTCGACTTCCAGGCCGAGCTGGAATTGCTCAAGCGTCTGCGCCAGGAATTCAGCGAGCGTCAGGAGGCCCGCAATGAGTGAAGTATTAACCGGTTATAACCTTGGCTATCTGGACGAGCAGACCAAACGCATGATCCGCCGCGCGATTTTGAAGGCGGTGGCGATCCCCGGTTATCAGGTCCCGTTCGGCGGCCGTGAAATGCCGATGCCCTACGGCTGGGGGACTGGCGGCATTCAGTTGACCGCCAGCGTGATTGGCCGTGCCGACGTACTGAAAGTGATTGACCAAGGGGCCGACGACACCACGAACGCGGTTTCCATCCGCCGCTTCTTCCAACGCGTTGCCGGGGTTGCCACCACCGAACGCACGCCGGAAGCCACGCTGATCCAGACCCGGCACCGTATCCCGGAAACCGCCTTGCGCGAGGACCAGATCCTGATTTATCAGGTTCCGATCCCGGAACCTCTGCGCTTTATCGAACCGCGTGAAACCGAAACCCGCAAGATGCACGCACTGGAAGAGTATGGCGTGATGCAGGTGAAGTTATATGAGGACATCGCGCGCTACGGCCATATTGCGACCACCTACGCCTACCCGGTGAAGGTCAATGACCGCTACGTGATGGACCCGTCGCCGATCCCGAAATTCGATAATCCGAAGATGCACATGATGCCTGCACTACAGCTGTTTGGCGCTGGGCGTGAGAAACGTATCTACGCCCTGCCACCGTTTACCAAGGTAGAAAGCCTGGACTTCGACGATCACCCCTTCAGCGTGCAGCAGTGGGACGAACCTTGCGCGCTGTGCGGCTCACGCCACAGCTATCTGGATGAAGTGGTTCTCGACGACCAGGGCAACCGCATGTTCGTCTGCTCCGACACCGATTACTGCCAGCAGCAACTGGCGCAACCTTCGCAAAAGGTGCAGCACTGATGACTTCTACCCCGTTGAGCACCACGCCGCTGCTGTCAGTGGCTAACCTGACCCACCTGTACGCACCCGGCAAAGGTTTTAGCGATGTGTCTTTCGATATTTATCCCGGTGAAGTGCTGGGTATTGTCGGCGAATCCGGTTCTGGCAAAACCACCCTATTGAAATCCATCTCTGCACGGTTGGCACCGCAGAATGGGCAGATCCTCTATCGTCCTCAAGCCGGGCAACAGCATGATCTGTATGCGATGGCGGAAAGCGATCGCCGCCGCCTGCTGCGCACCGACTGGGGCGTGGTGCATCAGCACCCGCTTGACGGGTTACGGCCCAAGGTGTCTGCCGGCGGCAACATCGGTGAACGTCTGATGGCTATCGGCCAGCGCCACTACGGCGATATCCGCCGCCAGGCCAGCCAGTGGCTGGAGGATGTTGAGATCCCTGTGTCGCGCCTTGACGATCTGCCGACCACCTTCTCCGGCGGTATGCAGCAGCGGTTGCAAATCGCCCGCAATCTGGTGACCCACCCGAAACTGGTATTCATGGACGAACCGACCGGCGGGTTGGACGTGTCGGTACAGGCGCGGCTGCTCGATCTGCTGCGCACCCTGGTGGTGGAGATGCAGTTGGCGGCGGTGATCGTGACTCACGATCTTGGCGTAGCGCGCCTGCTGGCACACCGGTTGCTGGTGATGAAACAAGGCGAGGTGGTGGAAAGCGGGCTGACCGACCGGGTGCTGGACGACCCGCACCATCCCTATACCCAACTGCTGGTTTCTTCGGTGCTGTCGTAACGCAAGGTGATAACAGATGACTATTCAAATCCGGGTTGAACACCTCAGTAAAACCTTTGTGCTCCACCAGCAACATGGCACACAACTGCCGGTGCTACAGGATGCCAATATGACCGTCAGCAGCGGCGAATGTGTCGTTCTACATGGCCATTCCGGCAGTGGAAAATCGACCCTGCTGCGTTCGCTGTACGCGAATTACCTGCCCGACAGCGGCCATATTTGGGTCAATCACCAGGGCGAATGGTTGGACATGGTGCAGGCCGAAGCACGCCAGATTCTGGCCGTACGCCGCCACACTCTGGGCTGGGTCAGCCAGTTTCTGCGGGTGATCCCGCGCATTAGCGCACTGGACGTGGTAATGCAGCCGCTGTTGGAACAAGGCGTTAACCGCAACGAGTGCCGCGAACGCGCCGAGACGCTGCTCAATCAACTCAACGTGCCGCAACGTCTGTGGCAGTTGGCGCCATCCACTTTCTCTGGCGGTGAACAACAGCGGGTCAACATCGCGCGCGGCTTTATCGTCGACTACCCGATCCTGCTACTGGATGAGCCGACGGCCTCACTCGACAGCCGCAACAGCGCGGCGGTCGTCGGCCTCATCGAACAGGCAAAACAGCGCGGTGCCGCAATTGTCGGCATTTTCCATGATGAAGGCGTCCGTCAGCAGGTCGCCGACCGGTTATATGACATGCAGGCGCCACAGGCGCTGGAGATCCTCTGATGATCATCAATAACGTTAAGCTGGTGCTGGAAGATCAGATCGTCGAAGGATCGCTGGAGATCAGCGACGGCATTATTCGCAGCTTTACCGATACGCCCAGCCAGTTGCCGCAAGCACTGAACGGCGAAGGTGGCTGGTTACTGCCAGGGCTGATTGAGCTGCACACCGACAATTTGGACAAGTTTTTCACCCCGCGCCCGAATGTCGACTGGCCGGCACATTCGGCGATGAGCAGCCACGATGCGCTGATGGTCGCCAACGGCATCACCACGGTGCTGGACGCGGTGGCAATCGGCGACGTGCGTGACGGCGGGCACCGTCTGGAAAACCTGCAAAAAATGATCGATGCCGTGATCCACAGCCAGCGTGCGGGGGTCAACCGCGCCGAACACCGGCTACACCTGCGCTGTGAACTGCCGAACGAAAGCACCCTGCCGCTGTTCGAACAGCTGATGGACAAGCCTGGCGTGTCGCTGGTGTCGTTGATGGACCATTCGCCGGGCCAGCGTCAGTTCGCCTCGCGTGAAAAGTACCGCGAGTATTACCAAGGTAAGTATCACCTCAATGACCAGCAAATGAGCGAGTATGAAGAGCAGCAGGTCAACCTCTCTGCCCGCTGGGCAACGCCGAACCGCGAGGCGATCGCTGCCCATTGCCGAGCGCGCAAAATTTCGCTCGCCAGCCATGATGACGCCACCGCGGCACACGTCAGCGAGTCCTGCGGGCTGGGTAGCGTAATTGCTGAATTCCCGACCACCGAGGACGCCGCTCTCGCTTCGCATCAGCAAGGGCTGCAGGTGCTGATGGGCGCCCCCAACATCGTGCGTGGCGGTTCGCATTCCGGCAATGTCGCAGCGCACCATCTGGCGGCGCTGGGGGTGCTGGATATCCTGTCCTCCGATTATTACCCGGCCAGTCTGCTGGATGCGGCATTCCGCATCGCCGCCGATGAACGCAACGGCTACAACTTGCCGCAGGCGGTGCAAATGATCACCCGCAACCCTGCCAGAGCATTGGATTTACACGATCGCGGGACGATCGCCGAAGGCTTACGCGCGGACCTGGTATTGGCGCGATCACACGGTGAGCACATCTACGTGCAAAACGTGTGGCGCCAGGGCAAGCAGGTGTTCTGATGGCGTACCTTATCTATTTGATGGGGCCTTCCGGCTCAGGTAAAGACAGCCTGCTGGCTGCACTGCGTGCCGATGCTGACAGCGCGCCGCTGGTTGCACACCGCTATATCACAAGGCCGGCAGACGCTGGCTGCGAAAACCATATTGCGCTCAGCGAACGCGAATTTCTGCGCCGCCGAGCCAAGGGGCTTTTTGCCCTCGACTGGCAAGCGCACCAACACCATTACGCCTTTGGGATCGAGGTCGATCTCTGGTTGCTTCAGGGGATCGATGTCGTGGTCAACGGTTCGCGCGCCCACCTGCCGCAAGCGCAGCAGCGCTATGGTGCACAACTGCTGCCGGTCTGCCTGCAGGTCAGCACCGACATTCTGCGCCAGCGTCTACACAACCGCGGGCGCGAAAGTGCCGACCAGATCGAGCAGCGGCTGGTTCGGGCGGCGGAGTATCAACAGCATCTGCCCCCCCATTGCCGTTTGTTGGATAACGACGGCAACCTCGATGCCACTCTGGCGGCACTGTTCGCGCTGCTGCCTTCATCCACAAAATACCCTCAGGACGCCATACCATGAGCGACTTTGCACAACCGAGAATCGGCGACAACGTGACCCTTACCCGCAGTCGGCTCGGTCTGTATGTCCATCTGGCTGACGACGCCATTCTGGAGGAAGTAGAAATGGGCGACTATTCCTACACTGCCGGACATAACCAGATTTTTTACGCCACCATCGGCAAATTTGTGTCCATCGCCTCTTACGCACGCATCAATCCTGGCAACCACCCTACCTACCAGCGCATTGCCCAACATCATTTCACCTACCGCGCTTCAGAGTACGATCTGGGTGAGGATGACGAGGCATTCTTCGATTGGCGGCGTGAGCACCACGTGACCATAGGCCACGACGTGTGGATCGGCCATAACGCCATCGTGATGCCCGGCGTCAGCATCGGTAACGGTGCGGTCATCGGCAGCGCAGCGGTAGTCACCAAAGATGTCGGGCCTTATGAGATTGTCGCTGGCGTGGCAGCCAAAAAGATTGGCATGCGTTTCGACGATGCCTTGATAGAGCGTATTGAACGCAGCCAGTGGTGGCATTGGGATCATCAGACGCTGCAACAGCGGCTGGCGGATTTCCGTGATATCCATGCCTTTGCGGAGAAATATCTCTAAGGCCTTATCAATATTACCCAATGAATTTCGCGTTGCGGCCAGGCGGCAAAGGCGAAGGGAATAGGAGTGACGACATGCAACTGACGTTTCTCGGCACCGGCGGCGCGCAGCAGATCCCGGTGTTCGGCTGTGACTGTCTGGTGTGTCAGCGGGCGCGGCGTGAACCGGCTTTTCGGCGACGACCGTGCAGCGCGATGCTTAAATTTCAGGGAGAAACGACCTTGCTGGATGCGGGATTGCCGTCGCTAGAACGGCGCTTTTCGGCGGGGGAAATTCAACGTTTTTTACTGACACATTACCACATGGATCACGTTCAGGGGTTATTTCCTTTGCGCTGGGGGTGCGGAAATTTCATCCCCGTGTACGGTCCGGCGGATGAGCAGGGTTGCGATGACCTCTTTAAACACCCCGGTATACTGGCATTTCAGCCTCCGCTTACACCTTTCGAACCTATTGCGCTGGGGGGGCTGCACGTCACCCCACTGCCCCTACAGCATTCGAAACTCACGCTGGGTTATCTGATCCAGGCCGCAGGGAAATCACTGGCCTATCTGACCGATACCGTCGGTTTGCCGCCGGATAGCGAGGCTTTCCTGCGCCAAGTGCCGCTGGATTTGCTGGTACTCGACTGTAGCCTACCGCCCCAACCACAGGCGCCACGCAACCATAACGATTTAACCCGTGCGTTGGAGATCCAGCAGCGCCTGCAGCCGGGCCGCACGTTGCTCACGCATATCAGCCACCATCTCGATCTGTGGCTGATGGATAACGAATTACCGCGCGGCCTGGAATTGGCGTTCGATAATCTCAGCGTGTGCTGTGATAACAATGCAGCCGATCGGATTCCAATACCTTAACGCCGCTGCCGGGACTGAACGCCTGCTCCAGCAGCGTCTGCGCCACATCCTTCGCGGCAACGGCGCGCCATTTGCCGGGTAGCAACGAGAACAATGGCGCGGTGATGCGTTCGAGCAAACGTGGCGACGAACGTTCGCCCAACAACATTGAGGGGCGTACCAACGTCAGGCGCGGCCAGTTTTGTTCACGCAATGCCTGCTCCATGTTCCCTTTAGTACGGTTATAAAGGAAGGTAGAGCGGGGATTTGCACCTAATGCGCTGACAACCAGACAGTGTTGGGCGCCTAACCGCCGGCCGGTCAACGCGCTTTCGATCACCAGCGTGTAGTCGACATAGTGGAAATTCGCATCGCTGCCCGCCTCACGTCGTGTGGTGCCTAAACAACAGAAAACAATATCGGCCGGTTGCTCCTGCTCTGTCAGCAACGCGAACAGATCATCACCCACAGGGTTGGCTAATTTTTCATGCGCCGGCAACGGCTTACGCGTCGGCGCTACGATCGCCGTGACCTGCGGATTGGCCTGCAACAAACGCAGCAATTCGCTGCCCACCAGCCCTGTGGCCCCTACAATGAACACCCGTGCCATAGATCCTCCCGCCAATTGATGAGTATGAGAAAGTATACACACTAGATCATTGGAGTTGCGTCGAGGCGGCAAGTCTGTAAATCCCCGGGAGCCTGGTCAACCAGGTGACCGGGGTGAGCAGGCGCAGCCAACAAAGAGGCAGCTTCAAGTATGACGGGTATAGTGTGTTGTGTCAGGCCCGCGCCCAATGCAGCTTTTTACCGAAGCCGAGCGTGTTGTCCGTCATTTTCACTTCTTGCAGTTCCAACCGCCAAATCGGTGCTTTCATCATCTTGGCTATTGGAAAACGCTTACAGTAACGCGCCCGGGCCAAGGCTTCTTCATCGCCGGTCAGTATCACCGCTTCGGCCCGATACTGTACGCCGCGGATCAGTGCGATAGTCTTCGGCTTTGGCGCGACTGTCCCCACCACCCCCGCGTTTTTCAGCATCAGTTCGCCGTGACGCGTGTGCGTTTCCGTCATCACCCACAGCGCCATATTCTCGGCATCAAGCACGTAAAAACAGTTGGCACACCACATGTCCATACCATTGCCGGCGCACAGCGTTAGCACATGCTGCTTACTGAGGAAATGCACGATCTGTTGTTGCTCTTCAGTCGTTTTCAACGTCTGTTCTCCCTTTTACCTCTCCTCATCTTACCCTGCGTTGTTGAGGAGGGTCACAAATAACGATAATGCCTGCAAAAACGAAAATAGAATATAAAAACAATAAAAGTGCATTAATATTCCAAACAATCGCAAGTGGGTTTATAACATAAAAAAAACAAAGCATCTTTATATGTGCATTATACAGCCGGTTTAAACGGGGTTCTTTTGCTCAGTCTCTATCTCGGGCAAAGCGTAATGCAAAAAACCCTTTTTCTTTTATCAATCTATTTACATGCAGAAAATCCCATAAATCATTTTTTATGCACACAACTGAATAATAAATGAATAATTATTTATCAATTGCCGCATTTACGTGACTAATGTCACATAATTTAGCTTGAAGGGCGTTAAAATAGCGCCATCTTTTCACTCAGCAAGGTGGATTAGAAATGGAAAACAACAACCGCAAAATGGCGCATATTAGGCGCACCACACATATTATGATGATGGCTCATCGCAGCTGCTTTAGCTTTGCCTTCTTTAACTTCAGATAACGTCCCCTCTCGCTTTACCCAAAGCGGCTTGTCACTATTACACCCACATTATTTATCCTGAGAAATCGGGACGGATATGCACTTCAATTTTTCAATAAATCGTGCAAGTGAATAGCTGCATGGCGTAAGCGCCGCATCAGAAAATACAAAAGAGCGAACTCAGGCTGTGCTATTAAGCACTGCTGCGTTCTTCTCTCGTCTTTATTTTATATAAGGTACCCACGATAAGATCACGCATCTTGTCGGTGGAATACCTTTGCCTAAAGAATGATGAAAATGAATAAATTAAAAATTGCCGCCAATACCAAAACCCTAGGCTGTTTTGAAACTTCTCGCGAAATTGTCGATGTCCATCAGAGCGACTTTAATGATATTGCTGCCATCGTATTGTCAGTAGAAGACGTCACGCAGGGTATGGTGGCGCATCTCGAAGAGATCGGCTTGAATATTCCTGTGTTCGTCGCAGTTTGCTGCGAAGAAGAGTTGGACAACGCCATACTGCCTGCCCTGCATGGCGTATTTGAACTCTGTGGAAAAAACACCCAGTTCTATGGCAAACAGCTGGAAGCCGCAGCGGTTAAATATGAGAGTGAACTGCTGCCCCCTTTCTTTAATACGCTCACGCAGTATGTCGAGATGGGTAATGCGACCTTTGCTTGCCCTGGGCATCAGGGGGGTGAATTTTTCCGTAAACATCCGGCAGGACGCCAGTTCTTTGACTTCTTCGGCGAGACCCTTTTCCGTTCTGATATGTGCAACGCAGACGTGAAGTTGGGGGATTTACTGATTCATGAAGGCGCCCCCTGCGCAGCACAACAGCATGCCGCTAAAGTGTTTAACGCAGATAAAACCTATTTCGTTCTCAACGGCACATCTGCCTCAAACAAGGTCGCGACCAACGCCCTGCTGACACGCGGTGATTTGGTGCTGTTTGACCGCAATAACCATAAATCTAACCACCATGGCGCGCTGATCCAGGCGGGGGCAACGCCGATCTATCTGGAAACTGCCCGTAATCCGTTTGGCTTTATCGGCGGAATCGATGCTCATTGCTTTGAAGAACGCTATTTACGTCAGCAGATCCGCGAAGTCGCCCCTGAACGCGCCAATGAAGCCAGGCCTTTCCGTTTGGCAATCATCCAGTTAGGCACCTACGACGGCACCATTTATAACGCCCGTCAGGTGGTCGATAAAATTGGTCATCTGTGCGATTACATTTTGTTCGACTCTGCCTGGGTTGGTTATGAGCAATTCATTCCAATGATGAAGGACTGCTCGCCGTTGCTGCTTGAGCTCAACGAAAACGATCCGGGGATCATTGTTACTCAGTCTGTCCATAAACAGCAGGCCGGGTTCTCACAAACCTCGCAAATTCACAAGAAAGACAAGCATATCAAGGGGCAAGATCGCTACTGCAACCACAAACGCTTTAACAATGCCTTTATGCTGCATGCGTCCACCAGCCCGTTCTACCCCCTGTTTGCCGCACTGGACGTCAATGCCAAAATGCATGAAGGCAAGAGTGGCCGGCGTCTGTGGAAAGAGTGCGTTCGCGTCGGCATTGAAGCACGCAAGATGCTGCTGGACACCTGCAGCCTAATCAAACCTTTTGTTCCAGACCAAATCGACGGCAAAGCCTGGCAGTCCTATGACACTGAAACAATGGCCAACGACTTGCGTTTCTTCAACTTTGTTCCCGGCGAGAAATGGCACGCCTTTGAAGGCTATGCGGAATCGCAGTATTTTGTCGATCCGTGCAAATTGCTGCTCACTACGCCGGGAATTGATACGGCAAGCGGCCATTATAGCGATTTCGGTATTCCGGCAACCATTTTGGCCAACTATCTGCGCGAAAACGGCATCGTACCGGAGAAATGCGACCTCAATTCTATTTTGTTCTTGCTTACACCGGCCGAAGACATCGCCAAAATGCAGCATTTGGTGGCGCTTATTGCCCGTTTCGAAAAGCATATCGAACAAGACTCTTTAATTAGCGACGTTTTGCCTGCGGTTTATAAAAATAACCAGCAGCGCTATGAAAACTATACCCTTCGCCAGCTCTGCCAAGAAATGCACGACCTCTATGTAAGCTACGACGTTAAGGAACTGCAAAAAGAAATGTTCAGGAAGAGCTATTTCCCTCGTGTAGCCATGAATCCACAGGATGCGAATACCGCATTTGTTCGCGGCAATGTGGAATTAGTCTCGCTGGCAAAATCCGAAGGCAGAATTGCCGCCGAAGGTGCCTTGCCTTATCCCCCAGGTGTTTTGTGTGTTGTGCCTGGGGAAATTTGGGGTGGTGCTGCACAGCGTTATTTCCTGGCATTGGAAGAAGGCATCAATTTATTGCCTGGCTTCGCACCGGAATTACAAGGCGTGTATATCCAGAAAGATGAAGATGGCTGGAACCGTGCTTACGGTTACGTAATGAAAAATTAAACACCTTACAAGGCGGTGAATACCCTTCACCGCCCAGATCGCATTATAAAAGAGAGAATGATCATGAGTAAGTCTACTAATAAAATGGGGGTCGTGCAGCTAACGATCCTCACCGCAGTGAACATGATGGGTTCTGGCATAATTATGCTGCCGACCAAACTGGCCGAAGTGGGCACAATTTCCATCGTATCCTGGTTGGTCACTGCCATAGGTTCAATGGCGCTCGCTTATGCCTTCGCCAAATGCGGCATGTTCAGCCGAAAATCCGGCGGCATGGGCGGGTATGCCGAATACGCCTTCGGTAAATCGGGGAATTTCATGGCGAATTACACCTACGGTGTATCGCTGTTGATTGCCAATATCGCCATCGCTATTTCCGCCGTCGGCTACGGCACTGAATTGTTTGGCGCCAATCTAAGCCCACTGGGGATCTGTATCGCCACCATTGGCGTGCTGTGGTTAGCGACGGTTGCTAACTTCGGTGGCGCGCGCATTACCGGCAGGATCAGCGGTATCACGGTCTGGGGCGTTATTATTCCGGTCGTGGGGATCTCTATCATCGGCTGGTATTGGTTCAGTGGCAGCGCCTATATCGCCGCATGGAACCCGCATTCGGTACCCACCTTTGAAGCCATTGGGGCTTCTATCTCCATGACCCTGTGGGCGTTCCTGGGCCTTGAATCCGCCTGTGCCAATACTGACGTAGTGGAAAACCCTGAACGGAATGTTCCGATCGCCGTACTCGGCGGCACCCTCAGTGCTGCGGTTATCTATATCGTTTCAACCAACGTCATCGCCGGCATCGTCCCCAACATGGATCTGGCGAATTCGACCGCGCCTTTCGGGTTGGCGTTTTCACACATGTTCAACCCGACGGTCGGTAAGATCATCATGGCGCTGATGATCATGTCCTGCGTCGGCTCGCTGCTGGGTTGGCAGTTCACCATTGCGCAGGTGTTCAAATCCTCTGCCGACAGTGGCTTCTTCCCGAAAATTTTCTCAAAACTCAGCAAGGCGGATGCACCGGTTAAAGGCATGCTGACCATTGTTGTCATCCAGAGCCTGTTGTCTCTGATGACCATCAGCCCGTCACTGAATAAACAGTTCAACGTGCTGGTGAATCTGGCGGTGGTGACCAATATCATCCCCTACATCTTGTCGATGGCAGCGCTGATCATTATTCAAAAGGTGGCGAAAGTGCCGGAGAACAAAGCGCGGATCGCCAATATTATCGCCGGTATTGGGGCACTCTACAGCTTCTATGCACTCTACAGTTCCGGCGAAGAAGCCATGATGTGGGGCGCAATTGCCACCTTCCTCGGCTGGACGTTATACGGCATGGTTTCACCGCGCTTTGAAATGGCGGGGAAAAAAGGCTAACGGGCGTCAACTCTGGGTGGCCGGGGATGGGATTACGGCAGGGAACATGCCATCATATTCCGACCTTGGCCACCAACGTTGCTGCTTATCCATGACGGAAACACACTCAGCCTGGCATCTCTACATGCTGCGCATGCCCAGCGGTATGCTATATACCGGCATCACCACCGATGTGGCACGGCGGTTAACGCAACATCAAGCCGGTAAAGGTGCGAAGGCACTGCGAGGGAAAGGGGAACTGGTGCTGGCGTTTCACTGCCTGGTGGGGGATCGCTCGAAAGCATTGAGACTGGAATACCGGGTAAAACAACTGACTAAAATGCAAAAAGAGAGGCTGGTGAGTCACCCGCCTCTTTCATTGGATTATTTACTGCCGGACGTTAATGTTAAAGCCGGTTAAACGGCTCTGAGTACTCAACCAATCCGCTTACGTCGGTCAAGGCATCTTCCGCCAGTGGGTACACCTGGAACGCAGTTTCGGTTCCCGGCCAACGACATTGCAGGCCGTAGGCGGCGGCAGGCTTAAAGCCCAATCGCCCGTAGTAGGCCGGTTCGCCCAGTACGACTACCGCGGCATAGCTGAACTCGTTCAGTGCATCCAACCCCTCGTAAATCAGCTTTTCGCCCAACCCTTGCCGGCGCAGGCTTTCATCTACCGCCAGCGGAGCCAAACCGACCCATTGGCGATCAACGCCTGCGACATCTACCGGGCTGAACGCGGCATAACCCACCACGCCGCCTTCATCGTCGGTGGCGACAATGCCGAGCGTCAGCAGGCCATCTTCGCGCAGTTGTTGCACCAGGTCAGCCTCATCATCACGGCCGAAGGCGCGGCGCAGCAGCGCATCGATCCCCGCGGCATCTACCGGAATTTCTACGCGAATTAGCATGATACCGGCACACGGGAAGTGTGCACCGTGCCCTCCTGCAGCCCTGCTTCCACAAACTCAGCCAGTTGCAGCAGACCCACGCGCAATGGTGTAGGCATAGCTTCCAGCTCAATGGCGTCCATCAGATTTTTTACGTACAGGCCCAATTCGGTATCCCCTTCAATCTGCAGCCGACGCTGAAAGAACAGCGTATCCGGATCTTGCTTACGCGCCGCGATCAGAATCAGATCGTTGGCGTCCCCGCTGAAGCTCACATCAGCCTCGGCGTGTTGGCTGACAACCAGTTTGTCGTTTTCTACCGTCATAAACCAGTGTAGCGCCAGATCGCGAACTTCGATCTTTAACCAGCGCGACTCGAGAAATGCCAGATCGCCATCCGCCAACGCCTGACGGAACTGCCAGCCCAACACCTGTTCCAGAAGTTGACGCTGCAAAACAAACGGCGTGAATTTTAGCGGTACGCGCAGCAGCGACGGCCCCTGGCGCACAATGCGCGCTCGTAATTGTTCCAACACTGTCGTTCACTCCTTTCAATACAGACTCGCGCTATTTTGCCACAATGACGCGCGGCTGAAGCGCTCTATATCAACAAATAGTGCATTTCACCGCCAACGTTATCAATACGCCAGAAGCTGCCCCAAATCAAAGCCTGTTCATCGCGCTTTCACTAAAATTGCCTCCCGATTAGCGTTTGCCGGTTGGAAACGGTCACCGGCAACCATTGTGACAGCCTACGCCCGTCACGGGTGTGCGGCTGAGTCAGGATAAATCTATGGAGCTGCTTTGTCCCGCCGGTAATCTGCCGGCCCTGAAGGCTGCGGTGGATAACGGCGCAGATGCCGTGTACATCGGCCTGAAAGATGATACTAACGCGCGCCACTTTGCCGGCCTTAACTTCACCGAGAAAAAGCTGCAGGAAGCGGTCGACTACGTGCACCGCCACAACCGTAAACTGCACATTGCCATCAACACATTCGCCCACCCGGACGGTTATGCCCGCTGGCAGCGCGCAGTAGACATGGCGGCACAATTGGGTGCCGACGTGTTGATCCTGGCTGATTTGGCCATGCTGGAATACGCCGCCGAACGTTACCCGCAGCTTGAGCGTCATGTGTCAGTGCAAGCCTCCGCCACCAATGAAGAGGCAATCCGCTTTTACCAACGCCATTTTGATGTCGGCCGGGTCGTCCTGCCGCGCGTGTTGTCGATGCATCAGGTCAAGCAGTTGGCACGTACCAGCCCAGTACCGCTGGAAGTCTTCGCCTTCGGCAGCCTATGCATCATGGCCGAAGGACGCTGCTACCTCTCTTCTTATCTGACGGGGGAGTCGCCCAATACCGTCGGTGCCTGCTCGCCGGCACGCTACGTGCGCTGGCAACAAACGCCTCAAGGTATGGAGTCACGCCTGAACGGCGTGTTGATCGACCGTTACCGGGATGATGAGAATGCCGGCTACCCTACCCTGTGTAAGGGCCGCTATTTAGTCGACGACGTGCGTTATCACGCGCTGGAAGAACCCACCAGCCTCAATACGCTGGAGCTGCTGCCAGAGCTGCTGGCCGCCAATATTGCCTCTGTGAAGATCGAAGGTCGCCAGCGCAGCCCGGCCTATGTCAGCCAGGTTGCCCGCGTTTGGCGTCAGGCCATTGACCGCTGTCAGGCCGATCCGGCTGCCTATCATGCTGATGCCGGCTGGATGGAAGCCCTTGGGGCGATGTCTGAAGGTACGCAAACGACGCTCGGTGCCTATCACCGCAAATGGCAGTAGCAGGAGGAAACATGAAATACGCATTAGGCCCGGTGCTGTACTACTGGCCGAAAACCGAGGTCGAAGATTTTTACCGGCAAGCGGTGAGCAGCAGCGCAGAGATTATTTACCTCGGCGAAAGTGTCTGTACCAAACGGCGCGAGATGAAGGTAGGTGATTGGCTCGCGTTGGCACAAGAGATCGCCCGCCGCGGTAAACAGGTGGTGATCTCCACGCTGGCGCTGTTGCAGGCCCCCTCTGAGCTGAACGAGCTCAAACGCTATGTGGAAAACGGGGAATTCCTGATTGAGGCCAACGATTTAGGCAGTGTGAACATGGCGGCAGAACGTGGCCTGCCGTTCATCGCCGGTCATGCCCTAAACTGCTACAACGCCTATACCCTGCGCCTGCTGCACCGTCAGGGCATGATGCGCTGGTGTATGCCCGTTGAATTGTCACGTGACTGGCTGGCTAAACTGCTGGAACAGTGCGATGAACTGGGTTTCCGCCAGCAGTTTGAGGTTGAAGTGCTGAGTTATGGTCACCTGCCGCTGGCCTATTCTGCACGCTGCTTTACCGCACGCTCGGAAGATCGCGCCAAAGATGAATGCGAAACCTGTTGTATCAAATACCCGCAGGGGCGAATGATGCGCTCGCAGGAACAGCAGCAGGTGTTCGTGCTCAATGGCATTCAGACCATGAGTGGTTACTGCTACAACCTGGGTAACGAGTTGGCCAGTATGCAGGGATTAGTGGATATCGTACGCCTGTCTCCGCAGAGCACGGAGACGTTGGCACTGGTCGAGCGCTTCCGCGCCAACGAGCAAGGTGCGCAGCCGCTGGCTTTGACCAATCACACCGACTGCAACGGCTACTGGCGCCGGGTGGCGGGGCTGGAATTGGTGTCTTAGCGAGGTAAGCGCCGGCGGCACTCTGCCGCCGGTGTTGGTTTACGCCGTACGTTTCTCCTGTTTTCTCTGCAGCATTCCTCACTTTGCCACCTTCAATCACCCGCTTTACGCGCCATTATCTGTTTTGTTCACTGTGCTTCTTGATTAATTCATTTGAATGAATTAATTTTTTAGACGACATTCAATAAATGAGATGAGGAGTAACGACATGTTGACACGCCCTGAACCGTTATCTCTGGCCGAGCGCGACCGCCGCTGGCAGTTGGCGCGGGACATTATGCAGGCGGAAGATCTTGCGGCCCTGATCGTCTATGGCGACCGGGAAGCGGCCGCCCCTGCCGGTTTCGCACCGGATTGCTACTTCACCAACGATCGTCCCGGTTCGATCGTCGTTTTCGTCGGCGATGAATCACCACGCATTTACACCTTCGCTTCAATGATGGTGGCCGACCACCTGCAGGCCTCGTTGCGCGGCGATCTACAGTGGGTCGGTGCGGAACAGCTGTTCGTCGGTAAAACCGGCCGCGATGTCGGTGCCTGGCTGGCCGAGCGCCGTTTAGCAGGAACCCGCATCGGCATCATCGGGCTGGAACCATACCCCCCCTTCTACTTCGACGGCGCCATGCCGGCCCGCACGCTGCAGGGGTTGACGGAGGCGCTCCCAACGGCCAATTGGATACCGGTCTACCGCGAATTCTTCCGGCGCGCCTCGGTAAAAAGCGAGGAGGAATTGCTGCTGGTACGCTATGCCGCACACATCGGCGAAGCCATGAGCGAAACATTGCGAGCCACTGCCAGCCCCGGCGTTTCCGAAGCCGATCTGGTGGCGGCGGTGACGGCGACCTGCTTCTCGATGGGCGGTTATACTGCAGAGCTGCTGTTGGGATCCGGCCCCGAATACGTCGGTTGGGGGCCACCGGCCTGGCAATATCGCGCTCAGGCGCCACGGATTCTGCAAGAAGGCGATTTGGTATTGTCGGAGATCTTCGCGCTGTACGGTATGATGGAAACCCAGCATCAGGCCGCCGTCGCCATCGGCGAGGTACACCCCGATATTCTGAGCGCTGCGGCGATCGCCAGAGCGAGTTATGAGGCGGGATTAGGCGCGCTACGAACGGGTAACACCTTCGGCGATGTGGTCGACGCCATGGAACAACCGCTGCTGGCCGCCGGTGGCTGGCACGTGCATCCGCTGATCCATAGCCTTAATCCCTATGGTCCGGTCGGTTTCGGCACCGCGCCCGGCATAGAGTCTCTCCCCGAAGCCGCCCGTTATGCGCAGCTCAGGCGTTTGCCTACCGTGGGGCGTGAACTGCCGCTGCAAGCGGGCATGTGCTTCGCTTTTGAACCCAACTGTGCTTTCGGCAGGCATATGGCCAACATCGGTGGTACGGTATTGGTGGGTGAAACAGGCGGCGTGGCACTGAATGAGAACTCAACCCGGCTGATGTTCGCAGGCGGCTAACATCGATAATCAGGAGACAATGTTTCAATGCAGAATCAGGACAGGCTCAATGAGCGTACCCGCGAAACCCAGGAACGTCTTATCCGGGCAGGCTTGAGCCTGTTCAGCAAACATGGGCTCGAAGGCGTGCGCACCCGCCAACTTGCCGAAGCGGCAGGGGTGAATCAGTCCGCCATTCCCTACCATTTTGGCGGCAAGGAGGGCGTCTATCTGGCGGTGCTGGAACATGTAGCCGGTAGCATTGTCGCTCATTTGGCCTTGCCGCGCCGCCTACTCGCCGGGCAAACCCCGGCGGAAGGGTTACGGTCATTGATGCAAGATTTCGTCACCGCCTTGCTGGGGTCGGAAACATCTGCGGCAAGCAGCCTGTTGTTGGCGCGAGAACAGCTCCAGCCCAGTGCGGATTTCGATGCTCTGCATACCCGTTTATTCTCACCGCTGCATCATGCCGTCAGCGAGCTGGTCACGGCGATCCGCTCCGACCGACCTGACCTGAAAGAGAATATCCTGCGCGCGCACGCGATACTCGGCCAGGCGTTGTCCTTCGCCGTCGCGCGCGAGGCGCTGTTGCGAAGGCTGGGAGAAAACGCGCTGTCGCCACAGGATATCGCGCAGATCGCCGCTCTGGTTGGCACGATGTCAGTCGCCGCCGCGCAAGGCTGAACGCGGCGGCATTGGTTACGCCCGCCGTTTCCTGAACATCCCGCGCAACGCCACGCTGTTGCGAATAAAGCCCACACCGAAGCCCAACAGGGTGTAAATGATCCCCAGCACCAGCAGCATCACTACGTCACCCCCGACTTCGTTCAACGAAAGCCCCATCTGGTTAACCCCCGCAACGGCTTTGGTCGCCCAAGTGGAGGGAATACAATAGGAAATCGCCCGCACCCAGCCCGGCATTGCCTGCAGCGGCCAAATGGTACCGGAGAGGTAGAATATTGGCGTGGTAATAAAGGCCAGCGTCAGGTAGATCATCTCTACGCTGCGCAGACACTCGGTCACAAGCTTGCCCAGCCCCAATACCGCCAGCAAAAACGGGAACGTCAGCAGCAGAATTTCCGCGATGCCCGCGGTTTGCCGGTAACCAAGCACCCATGGCCACAGCACAAACAGCACGATAGACAAAAATAACCAGATAGGCAGCAACGCCGTCAGCCCCCCCAGATGTGCTGCCAGCGGTGCTTTCCCACCAGGCATACTCTTCATGGCAATACTGACTCGCACACAGGCAATCAACAGTGAGTGCTGTAGAAGCATCACCAACAGGCCGGGGAAGATAATTGCCGCAAAGCTGATACCCGGGTTGAACACATCCAACGTCTGCCCCACTATTGGCGTCAGGATCACCTGCGCCTGGCGCTCACTGAAGCCGCTGCGCAGCAACAGCCCGTTGTTGTACTGGGTCAGCAGTTGCTGATAGGCCGCTACGACGTCCTGCTGGATCTGGCCATTAGCCAGGCGGTTGGTCGCATCGCCGTAAACCGGCACCACAATATTTTGGCCGCTCAGGATCTTCTTCTCCAGATCCACCGGCATGATGATCACCGCGAACAGCTTGCGCCAACCGAGATCGCGCTGTGCCTGTTCCAGGCTGTCGTAGGTCACGATGGCGATTTTCGATGTGGCGTCCAGTTGACGGATAAGTTGACGGCTGGCAGTGCTGTGATCCTGATCGATAACACCCACCGGCAAATCCCATACCGTACGGTTGGCATAGACCATACTCATCACGCACAGCGACAGGATCAACATCAGCCACATCGGCCGCTCAAGCATCCCGAGCAGTACCCGGACGAAAGTTTGCCAATAGAGCTTCATCCTGCGCTCCCTTCTTTTTGCAGCCGCACCAAGAGCCGGTTGCGCACCAACAGCCCAGCCACCAGCGGATAAATCGACAGCAACGCACAAACACTGAAAATGGCACTGGCCGGCACCTGCCGCAGGAACACGTCAAACATCGCGTACAGTGCGTGGGTCAGCGGCTCGATATTGGAGATAATACGCGCAGGCAGCGGCATCGACAGTTCCGGCACCGCCATGCCCGAGAAGGTCAAAGCGATACTCACCAAAATGGCGATCAGGCTGTAAGCGGTGATGGTCGTGCTGGTGAAGGTAAATAACAGCAGGCCAATGCTTTGCGCCGCCATGACATAGAAAAAAGCGATCATCAGCATGAACAGCGGATTGCCGCTGACGCGAGCATCAAAAATACCGACCAGCGCGGCAATCTCCACCATCAGCAAACTGGTGAAACAAAGGGTATAGGGCGCCAGTTTACCGAGCAGTGCCAAGCTGAACGGGCGGGCTTTCAACAGCGATTTACTGCGCGCCAAAACGTAGATCGTGCAGGTCACCACAAACAGCTGCAGTAAATGGATGGTGGCGGCAAACTGCTGGTAATAGATGTAACTGCCGCTGGCGTTAAACAAGCTGCCATACGATAACGTCACGTCCGCCAAAGGCGGCAGCGTCTTACCCATCTCACCCGCGATAATACTGCGGTAGCTGGCGTTAATCTCAGCCATCAACCCGCTGAAATCCTGGGTGGAATACAAACCGGCACCGTAAAACAACGCGTTGTAGTACATCACTACGCTGGGCTGCTTGCCTGCCAGCGCGTTGGCTTCAAAATCCGGTGGCACATACAGTAGTGCGTAATCTTGCGCACTGCGCAGACGATGCAGCGACTCAGCCAACCCACCGTTATAAGCTTCAACATGGGCATGTGAGCCGGCATCCAACCTGCGGGTCAACGACTTGGACAATGAGCTGTGATCGTTATCCACCACCGACACAGGCAGATCCAGCAAGGTCCCTTCCGAAAAGTTACTGCTGATCAGCCCAAACAGGATCAACGGAAAGATCCAGCTTAGCCAGTGTACAACCGGGCTGCGGAAGGCCATGCGACATTCGTTATCGAATGCGTGGCTAAAACAGCGCCAACCGGCCCTTACTCTTTCCATAGCCATAAGCTGCTCATCCCTGGACGCAAGCCTTCCACCGGTTGTGACGGATACAGACGCACTTCAAACGTTTTCAGATCGAAGTCACCGGTAGCGCGCGTGGCGCGTTTGGTGGCGTAATCACCCAGTGGGGCGATATAGCGTACTTCGGCTTCAATCATTTTGTCCTTCAGCGCCGGTACACGCATTTTGATCTTATCGCCCTTGCGCACATGGGCCAAAATGTCTTCGCGCAGGTTGAACACGAAATAGGCGTCAGGAATGCGGATCAACGTCAACAGCGGGCTACCGGCGTTCAACAGTTCCCCGACCTCTGCCGGAATAGGCCCCACTTCACCATCGACCGGCGCTAACACCTGCAAATCGTCCGTCTGTGCTTTGACTTGCAGCAGATTTTCTTCCGCCGCCCGCAACGCCGCCGCGTATTGTTGCCGCAGTTCGATACGGTCACCGTTGGTGCCTTCATCCAGATTGGCTTTGGCCGCTTGCACCTGCTGGAAGGCGGTATCACGCGCACGGCGTGAGCTGTCCAGCTCAGACTTTGAAATATAGCCTTTGCCGGATACGCTCAAGTTACGGTTGTAATCGTTCTGTGCATTACGGTATTGCGCTTCGGCCTGCGCCAGATTGGCACGCAAGTTACGGATGCTTTCTTCACGCGTCCCGTGCAACGACTGATCGAGCTGCGCCTTGGCTTCGTCCCGCGTCGCCTGTGCGGAGCGCAGTTGGGCCATCAGCTCTGGGCTGTCGAGCTGAATCATCACCTGCCCGACCTTCACGTCATCGCCACGTTCCACTAAACGTTCTACGACCCGCCCCTTGGCCTTAGACGCCACAATCACCTCGGGTGCGTCCACTTCCCCTTGCAGCAGCAGGTCTTGGTTATGGGCACGGAACAAAATCGCCATGGCGATCGCTACCACCATCAATAGCAGGGTAAACAATGTCTTTTTTTTCATTATCTCAGCTCCCTGAGCGGTAAGCGGCAGGCGGAAATCAACACGTCCATATTTCAATAAGCTCCCAAAAAACCATTTTTATCATAAGGATATTACAAGCACATATATCCTCTTTTATAACCATAAATTGGATTATGCTTTTAACACTAAAAGCACATTCTGCTTTGTAGTTTGCAGATCCCTGCAATCGCCCTTTAAGCGATCAACTCTTTGATGGACGATGACATGACTGAAAAAACTGCGGTACCGGTTTCGGTACTGGATTTATCCCCCATCCCGCAAGGGGCCAAACCGCGTGATGCGTTTCATGCCTCTTTAGATTTAGCACAACACGCCGAGAAATGGGATTACCAACGCTATTGGCTGGCTGAACACCACAATATGACCGGCATCGGCAGCGCGGCAACGTCGGTGCTGCTAGGTTATCTTGCGGCCGGCACCCAAAGCATTCGTCTTGGTTCCGGCGGCGTAATGCTGCCTAACCATTCGCCGTTGGTGATCGCCGAACAATTCGGTACGCTGGAATCGCTGTACCCTGGGCGTATCGATTTGGGCCTTGGTCGCGCACCCGGCACCGATCAACGCACGATGATGGCACTCCGGCGCCATCTGTCCGGCGAAGTGGATAACTTCCCTCGCGACGTACAAGAACTGCAACATTACTTCTGCGATGCGCAGCCAGGACAGCCGGTGCAGGCCGTCCCCGGGCAAGGATTACATGTACCGCTCTGGCTATTGGGCTCCAGCCTGTATAGCGCCCAACTGGCAGCCAAGCTCGGCCTGCCATTTGCTTTCGCGTCCCACTTTGCGCCGGAGATGCTGTTCCAGGCACTGAACCTGTACCGCGATAATTTCAAGGCCTCCGAACAATGCCAACACCCGCACGCCATGGTATGCGTCAACGTGGTGGCTGCCGACAGCGATGCCGATGCGCGCTTCCTGTTTACCTCGATGCAGCAGCAATTTATTAATCTGCGCCGCGGCTCGCCGGGCCCGCTGCCAGCGCCAGTGGACAATATCCACGCGCTGTGGACAGCCGGGGAGCAATACGGGGTCGATCAGGCGTTGCGCATGTCGATTGTCGGGAATGAAAGCACGGTTCGTAACGGATTTCAGACATTACTGCGCGAAACCGGCGCGGATGAAATCATGGTCAACGGCCAGATTTTTGATCATCAGGCACGGCTACATTCGTTTGAGATTGTTGCCGCAGTCAAAGGCGATCTGGTGAAAGGCTAAACGACTCGGGCGCCTGCACGGCGCCCTCATTTTATCAGCGCTGGATTAAATAACGGATGGTCGGCCCGTCCTGTTGGATATCCAGCACCTTGTAGCCATGGTTGCGCGCATCGAGAGGAATGTTGTTGATCGACTGCGGGCAATCGCTGATTACCTCCAGGATTTCCCCCGGCTTCAACTGCGGCATCGCCTCCAGCGTCGCCACCGCCGGATAAGGACAAGGCTCGCCGAGCATATCCAGCCGGTAATCCGGCACTATCGCCGCTTGCTTCATGACATACTCCTTAAATTAACCACCTGCGCATTGGGTTTCGCGCGGAAAAAACGCTTCTCCCACCACAGCATCGCGGCAAATGCCAATGCCAGCAGCAGGTAGGTCACAAGCAACCCTCCGATAGGACCGAAGGTATCGAGTAAATTGACTTTGTCGTAATCCGTCGCCAATGCCGGGGCCAAATCATCCCAATAGTAAGCCAACAGCGTGGCCCCGATAATATTACCCAGCCCGACCCACCAATAGTGGACTTGCCCTTCCACCGCCCGATACATCCAGCCGGTTTCACAACCACCGGCCAGCACGATGCCAAAGCCGAACAGCAGGCCGCCAAGTACCGCATTCGGGCCGGCCCACATGATTTTCGGCGCCACACCCAGTTGCACATAACTGAAAATGCCAATGGCGCTGACCGCCATGCCGATGATGATCGCTTTTGCCATATGAGTACGTCCGGTGATCCATAAATCACGAAACGCCGAGGTAAAGCAGATCTGTGCGCGTTCAATCAACAGGCCAAAACCGATACCAAACAACATGGCAATACCCAGCTTCGGCGCATCAAATAACGTCCACAATGACCAGGCAATCGACAGGAAGAAAATCACCATCCCCAAACGGAAGCGGCGACGAGCCTGCTCCGGCTTTTGCGTCAATGGTGCGGCAGCCTTCACTTTCTGTAATTTTATCGGGATGCGGAACATGGGCAACAGGGTAAATTTAGCGCCAAAGTAAGAGCCCGCGGCGGTTGCCAACGCGAAGAACCAAGCGTGGAGCGAGAACTGAGGAATACCGGTAAAGAACGCAGCCAGATTGCAACCCATCGCGAGACGCGCCCCAAAACCGGCGATAATACCGCCCAGCAGCGCTTGTACAATACGGATACGATGCTGTGGCTGCCGCAGCTTGATGTTATTGGCCCACAGCGCCGCAGCGATACAGCCGGCGAACATGCCGATGATCATCCGGCCATCAATGCGTTGCAGCGGCGTCCCCTCAAGGCCAATGACTTTGAAGTAACCCCATTGTTCAGGGTGGAAACCAAACCATTGCAATACATGGCCGCCCCAACGGGTAAATTCCCCCGTTACCGCCCAGAAGGTACCGGTCAGGCCGAAGTAATAGGTAGAGAGGATCCCCGCAGCAATCACCGCGGGTAAAGGTGCCCAAAAACGCACCAGGTATTGAGACTTAAACTGCTGCCAACTCATGGCATCTCCCGTGCATAGTATCCATAAGAAAAAACCTTATAAATGATACGCCATTTTCCTGCACTTCATGGTGAATTTCAGGCATAAAAAAACCAGCCCGAAGGCTGGTTTTTAGTCCGACTCACCGCGAACGGTTAAATCAGGCGTTATGCATCACCGAAGCGACGACGTGGTGTAGCCGGAGCGGCGTCATCACGACGTGGTGCGCGCTGGCCATCACGGTTGAAGTTGCCGCCACGACGCTCGCCACCGTTGCCAGCAGGTGCAGCAGCACCGCCTTCACGACGATCACCGAAAGAACGACGACCTGGGTTTGCCCCTTCACGACGTTCGCCGTTGAATGGACGACCACCGCCACGACGCTCGCCGTTACCGGCAGAAGCAGGACGCTCACGACGCTCATGCGGCTGTGCATCACCCAGCAGTTGCATGTTCATCGGTTTGTTCAAGATACGGGTACGGGTGAAGTGAGACAGGATCTCGCCCGGCATACCTTTTGGCAGCTCAATAGTAGAGTGGCCAGCGAACAGCTTGATGTTACCGATGTAACGGCTGCTGATGTCGCCTTCGTTAGCGATCGCGCCAACGATATGACGAACTTCCACGCCATCATCACGGCCCACTTCAATGCGGTACAGCTGCATTTCGCCAACGTCACGACGTTCACGACGTGGACGCTCAGCGCCACCATCACGGCTGTCTGGACGTGAATCACGACGACGGTCGTTACCACGATCGTCACGGTCGTTGAATTCACGACGTTGACGCGGTTTGAATACAGGATCCGGTGGCAGAATCAGAGGACGTTCACCCTGGGCCATTTTCAGCAGTGCTGCGGCCAGCGTTTCCATTTCCAGCTCTTCTTCCGGTTGCAGTTTAGCCAGCAGTGCGCGGTACATGTCCAGATCGCTGCTTTCCAGCTGTTGCTGTACTTTAGCGGCGAACTTGGCCAGACGACGCTCACCCAGCAGTTCTGCATTTGGCAGTTCTACTTCTGGAATGGTCAGCTTCATGGTGCGTTCGATGTTGCGCAGCAGGCGACGTTCGCGGTTTTCTACGAACAGCAGCGCACGGCCGGCACGACCAGCACGACCGGTACGGCCGATACGGTGAACGTAAGACTCTGAATCCATAGGGATATCATAGTTTACAACCAGGCTGATACGCTCAACGTCCAGGCCACGAGCCGCAACGTCGGTCGCGATCAGAATGTCCAGACGGCCACTCTTCAGACGCTCCAGGGTTTGCTCACGCAGGGCCTGGTTCATGTCACCGTTCAGCGCGGCGCTGTTGTAGCCACTGCGCTCCAGCGCTTCAGCCACTTCCAGGGTCGCGTTTTTGGTACGAACGAAAATAATCGCCGCATCAAAATCTTCAGCTTCCAGGAAACGCACCAGCGCTTCGTTTTTACGCATGCCCTGTACAGTCCAGTAACTCTGGCTGATGTCCGGACGGGTAGTGATGCTGGATTGGATGCGCACTTCCTGCGGCTCTTTCATAAAGCGGCGGGTAATGCGACGGATCGCTTCCGGCATAGTTGCAGAGAACAGCGCGGTCTGATGTTCAGCCGGGATCTCCGCCATGATGGTTTCTACGTCTTCGATGAAGCCCATGCGCAGCATTTCGTCGGCTTCATCCAGTACCAGACCGCTCAGGTTAGAGAGGTTCAGGGTGCCACGCTTCAGGTGGTCCAGCAGACGGCCTGGAGTCCCTACTACGATTTGCGGGCCCTGACGCAGAGCGCGCAGCTGCACGTCATAACGCTGGCCGCCGTACAGGGCCACGACGTTAACGCCATGCATGTGTTTAGAGAAATCGGTCATCGCTTCAGCAACCTGAACCGCCAGTTCGCGGGTCGGTGCCAGCACCAGGATCTGAGGTGCTTTCAGGGAAGCGTCAAGGTTGTGCAACAGTGGCAGCGAGAATGCTGCAGTTTTACCGCTACCGGTCTGTGCCATGCCCAGCACATCACGGCCGTTCAACAGGTGAGGAATACACTCAGCCTGGATCGGTGATGGTTTTTCGTAGCCCAGATCGGTCAGGGCAGAAATGATAGGAGCAGACAGCCCCAGGTCAACAAAAGAGGTTTCAAGCTCAGTAGTCATGTACACGTGCCTCATTAATAATGGCAGCCAGTCTACATAACTCGTCGAGAAAATTTTCAGTCATTTTCATTGAAAAGTGTGAACCGGCTCAAATTAGATTATAAAACGAACAAAAAAGCCCTCGCCCGTAAAGGCGATAACTTTGGCGATAAAACCAATGTCAATCAGGCTGATTACCCTTCATCTTCCAAGCTGCTGTGTTAGCTGCTCTCCCTCATCCTCGTCACTTAGTGAACTAAGCTCCCAGGGATTCGTTAGATTGCCGCCTTGCCGCAACGTGAAATCTTTTGGGTAGAGGTGTTCGTCAGCTATTGCTGGTCCGATTCCGATAGGTCGTCTTGTTCTTGGCCCAACAGCGCCAATTCCAACAATGCATAGCGGTGCTCAACGAAATTATGAACGTTGTTAGCAACCGTCAGTTTGAACAGCGCCGAAGCGGTGTCCTTGTCCCCCAGACTTAGGTAATGTTTACCTAAATAGAAGTCAGTTTCACTGAGATGCTCAGCGAGCGAAGTGTTATCCGTTGCATCTGCCTTGAGGCGTTCCATCAGCGTTTTTTCGCTAATGTTGCCCAGGTAGAATTCGACAATATTCCATCCCCATTGCCCTCGGTTCGCTTTGTCATAACGCTGCTGGAGCGCTACGTCAGCCTTCTTGGGATCGATTTCTCTTTCCACAAGATACAGCCACAACGAACGGAAGGGATCGTTTGGGTCGTCTTGATAAAACGCCTGCAGATCATCCTGCGCCAACGGGAAGCGGCCGCCATAATACAGTGCGATGCCCCGGTTTAAACGCGCGTAATTGTAAGTTGGATCAAGCTCTAGTACAGAATCAAACGCTTCATAGGCAGCATCAAAATTGCCTGCCTGCGTTAAGTAAATGCCCAGGTAGTTGAAAACTTCTGGCATATCAGGACGTATTGCTAGCGCTTGCGAGAAATCATTGCGCGCTAATGCACGTAGCCCGAGGCTATCATACAACACACCGCGCTCATATAAAAGCTGCGCACGCTCATCGTCCGTCAGTGCCCGGCTGGCAAGTATTTGTTCCATGCGCGCCAGGATCACTTCCTGCTGCAGAGTTGGCTGCAACGGGATTGCCAAAACTTCGTCTTTACGCCAATCATGGTTGCTGCATCCTGCCAGCATGAGTGCTGTCGCAACGTAACACCAGCGCAAGAAAGGCTTCATTTCCCACTCCCGAAGACAAACATTGGATGAACGTCCTGTCATCCGTTTGCTAATACGCAGGCATCCTACCCGCGCGATACGAACAGCTCCCAACCCCATGGCGGGGAGCTGTAAATCTATCTATACAGTTTTTCTACTTATTCTGCTTCAGGCGCAGGTGAACCTGCTTCTGGTGCGGTCGCTTCTTTGATGCTCAGACGCACACGGCCCTGACGGTCAACTTCCAGTACCTTCACAGGCACTTCCTGACCCATTTGCAGATAGTCGGTCACTTTCTCAACACGCTTGTCAGCGATTTGAGAGATGTGAACCAGGCCTTCTTTACCGCCGCCGATCGCCACGAATGCGCCGAAATCAACGATACGGGTAACTTTACCCTGGTAAATACGGCCAACTTCGATCTCAGCAGTGATCTCTTCGATGCGGCGAATAGCGAATTTCGCTTTCTCACCGTCGGTAGCAGCGATTTTAACTGTACCATCATCTTCGATTTCAATGGTAGTGCCGGTCTCTTCAGTCAACGCACGGATGACAGAACCGCCTTTACCAATCACGTCTTTGATCTTATCCGGGTTAATGCGGATAGTATGAATACGTGGTGCAAACTGAGAGATATCGCCACGCGGAGTGCTGATAGCCTGTTCCATCACGCCCAGGATGTGCAGACGTGCGCCCTTGGCTTGGTTCAGTGCCACCTGCATGATTTCGCGGGTGATGCCTTCAATTTTAATGTCCATCTGCAGCGCGGTGATACCGTCGCGGCTACCGGCCACTTTGAAGTCCATGTCGCCCAGGTGGTCTTCGTCACCCAGAATGTCGGACAGAACAACAAAGTTGTCTTGTTCTTTCACCAGGCCCATTGCGATACCCGCAACAGCAGCCTTGATTGGCACACCTGCGTCCATCAGCGCCAGAGAAGCGCCACAGACTGAAGCCATGGAAGAAGAACCGTTAGATTCGGTGATTTCAGAAACCACACGCACCGTGTACGGGAAATCTTCTGCTTTAGGCATCATAGCTAATACGCCACGTTTCGCCAGGCGACCGTGACCAATTTCACGACGTTTAGGCGAACCCACCATCCCAGTCTCACCAACGGAGTACGGAGGGAAGTTGTAGTGGAACAGGAAGCTGTCGGTCTTCTCGCCCATCAGCTCATCCAGATTCTGTGCATCACGGGCAGTACCCAGCGTTGCAGTAACCAGAGCCTGAGTTTCACCACGGGTGAACAGTGCGGAACCGTGAGTACGCGGCAGAACGCCAGTGCGCACGTCCAGGCCACGAATCATGTCTTTTTCACGGCCATCGATACGCGGTTCGCCACGCAGTACGCGGCTACGAACGACGTTTTTCTCAACGCTGCCCAGGATGTCCTGAATTTCAGACACGTCCAGAGTTTCGTCTTGCGCCAGCAGGGTTTCAACAACGCTGCTCTTAATCGCATCTACCTGAGCATAGCGCTCTTGTTTCTCGGTGATGTGATAAGCGTCGCCCAGACGGGCTTCTGCCAGTTCTGCAACGCGCGCGTGCAGCGCTTCATTGATGGCAGGTGCCTGCCAATCCCACTTAGGTTTGCCCGCTTCAGCAACCAGAGAATTGATGTTCTCGATAACAACCTGCTGTTGTTCGTGGCCAAATACCACCGCGCCCAACATTTGATCTTCGCTCAGAACGTCTGCTTCGGATTCAACCATCAGCACTGCACCCGCGGTACCCGCCACCACCAAGTCCAGGCTGCTTTCTTTCAGCTCGTCGGTGGTTGGGTTCAGCACGTACTGGCTGTTGATGTAACCGACGCGCGCTGCACCGATTGGGCCATTGAACGGAATACCGGACAGGCTCAGGGCTGCAGAGGCACCGATCATCGCAACGATGTCTGGGTTAACCTGTGGGTTTACAGAAACAACGGTCGCAATCACCTGAACTTCGTTCAGGAAGCTGTCTGGGAACAGTGGGCGGATTGGGCGGTCAATCAGACGTGAAGTCAGCGTTTCGCCTTCGCTCGGGCGGCCTTCACGACGGAAGAAGCTGCCTGGGATACGACCAGCAGCGTAGGTACGCTCCTGATAGTTAACAGTCAGTGGGAAGAAGCTCTGGCCTGGTTTGGCTTTTTTCTGGCCAACCACGGTAACGAATACGGCGGTGTCATCCATGCTCACCATAACAGCGGCAGTGGCCTGACGAGCCATCATGCCCGTCTCAATAGTGACGGTATGCTGGCCATACTGGAATTTGCGAATGATCGGTGTCAGCAAAATTATATCCTTTGATTAGGCGCGCAATCGTATTGACGACTCGACACGCCAGTGACTCGACTTGCCTTCTCACTACATCCTCGCGACTAATGACAATCCTTATCTCAAGCCTGAGACAAAGCCTCTCATTAGCCGCGCGAACCTCTGTAATGGAAGATCCTATTTGGAAACATCAGTAATACATTAACCTGATTTGCTTATGCTTCCTAGAAGAAAGGGGCCAAAATAGGCCCCTTTCCACTGAAACTCGCTAGATTAGCGACGCAGACCCAGACGCTCGATCAGGCTGGTGTAACGTGCTACATCTTTACGCTTCAGGTAGTCCAGCAGCTTACGACGCTGAGAAACCATACGCAGCAGACCACGACGGCTGTGGTGATCTTTTTTGTGCTCTGAGAAGTGGCCTTGCAGATGGTTGATCTGCGCAGTCAACAGGGCAACCTGAACTTCGGAAGAACCGCTGTCGTTAGTACCACGACCGAAATCAGCTACGATTTTAGCTTTAGCTTCAACACTTAGAGACATTGTCATACTCCAGAATTATAGATAATAAATACAGGCGCCGATCTCTAATTCAGCAACCCAATGCATAAGCTGCGCCATTCTACTCTTAGCGCAGTGCGATCGCAAGGCAGCGCGCTTTCTACCCTCAGTCGAAATATTCGACGACCAGGCGGCGCGGCGCCACACGACCATCATCGGCAATATCACCCACGCCGATAAATTTACGTTCTTCACCTTCAGTGATGCGCACCATACCTGAAGCCGGTGCGCCGGCGACCTGTACCGGCTGCCCCTGCTTGACGTAACCCGCAACAACGGGCAGCAGGTTCACTTCCGGGTAGTTTTCAACCGGGCTATCCATCGGCATCAGCAGCGGATCGAGCAATTCTGCCGGCGCGATTTCCTGCGCCTGGGCTTGCTCCATCAGTGCGTTCAACTGCTCCAGCGTGACCATGCGTTCGGTCGGATAGGTCGCCACCTGCAGACGACGCAGGTAGATCACATGCGCACCGCAGCCTAACAGCTCGCCGAGGTCATCGGTGATGGTGCGGATGTAAGTGCCTTTTGAGCAGTGAATCTCCAGCTCCAGCTCATCCCCTTCCCAGCGAATAAATTGCAGCTCGTAAACGGTAATGCTGCGTGCTTCACGTGGAACTTCAATACCCTGGCGTGCATACTCATAGAGTTTCTTGCCTTGATACTTCAGCGCTGAGTACATCGAAGGCACTTGCTTGATATCGCCACGGAAGCTTTCAAGCGCTACGTCAAGCTGGGCTTGGGTGAAATTCACCGGACGCTCTTGCACGATTTGACCATCGGCATCCGAAGTATCCGTACGCTGACCAAGACGGGCGATAACACGATAACGTTTATCGGAATCGAGCAGGAACTGTGAAAACTTGGTCGCCTCACCGAGACAGATCGGCAGCATACCGGTCGCCAGCGGATCGAGCGCACCCGTGTGGCCCGCGCGGTTGGCGTTATAGAGACGTTTTACTTTTTGCAGGGCGTCGTTGGATGACAAGCCCTGCGATTTGTCCAACAGCAGGACACCGTGGATATCACGGCCGCGGCGACGAGGGCGACTCATTAAGCCTCCTCGTCATCGCCTGATGCGGAACGGCGTTCGACGTCCTTCTTCACGACGTTGGTGACCAGGTTAGACATGCGCATGCCTTCAACCAGGGAGTTGTCGTACGCGAAGGTCAACTCTGGAACGACACGCAGGCGCATAGCTTTACCCAGCAGCGTGCGGATATAACCGGAAGCGTCTTGCAATGCTTTAATGCCGTTAGGCACCAGTTCCGGATCGGCGTTTTCGGTCAACACGTTCAGGAAGGTGACATAAACTTTGGCGTAGGCCAAATCACGAGAAACTTCTACACCAGAAACGGTAGCCATGCCGATACGCGGATCTTTGACTTCACGCTGCAGAATGATAGCAATCTCTTTTTGCATCTCTTGTGCCACGCGCTGACCGCGGCTGAATTCTTTTGCCATTTTGGATTCTCCAGACAAATCGGGGGGCACAAGGCCCCCCAGAACAGACTTAAGCAGATGTGCTAGCGTTAAGCGATGGTGCGTTGGATCTCGATGATTTCGAACACTTCGATCATGTCGCCGACGCGCACGTCGTTGTAGTTCTTAACGCCGATACCACATTCCATGCCGTTACGGACTTCGTTAACGTCATCTTTGAAGCGGCGCAGGGATTCCAGCTCGCCTTCATAGATAACCACGTTGTCGCGCAGAACGCGGATTGGGTTGTGACGCTTGATGTTACCCTCGGTAACCATACAACCTGCAATGGCACCAAATTTAGGGGATTTGAACACGTCACGTACTTCGGCCAGGCCGATAATCTGCTGCTTGTACTCAGGCGCCAACATACCGCTCATCGCCTGCTTCACTTCGTCGATCAGGTTATAGATCACGGAGTAGTAACGCAGATCCAGGCTTTCTGCTTCAATCACGCGGCGCGCAGAAGCGTCGGCACGGACGTTGAAGCCCAGGATGATGGCGTTGGAAGCGGCTGCCAGCGTTGCGTCGGTTTCAGTGATACCACCGACACCGGAGCCAACAATCTTCACTTTCACTTCGTCGGTAGAGAGTTTCAGCAGTGAATCCATAATGGCTTCACAAGAACCCTGTACGTCAGATTTCAGTACGATGTTCAGCTCAGAAACTTCACCGTCGGTCATGTTCGCAAACATGTTTTCCAGTTTAGATTTCTGCTGACGCGCCAGTTTAACTTCACGGAACTTGCCTTGACGGTACAGCGCAACTTCACGCGCTTTCTTCTCGTCACGCACAACAGTCGCTTCATCACCGGCAGCAGGAACGCTGGACAGGCCCAGGATCTCAACCGGAATAGAAGGACCCGCAGAGGTCACTTCACGACCCAGTTCGTCACGCATCGCACGTACGCGGCCGTATTCGAAACCACACAGAACGATATCGCCTTTATTCAGCGTACCTTCTTGTACCAGTACGGTAGCAACCGGACCACGACCTTTATCCAAGAAGGATTCGATAACCACGCCGCTTGCCATGCCGCTGCGAACTGCTTTCAGTTCAAGCACTTCAGACTGCAACAAGATTGCGTTCAGCAGTTCGTCGATACCGGTACCGGCTTTCGCAGATACGTGGACGAACTGTGCTTCGCCGCCCCACTCTTCCGGCATAACGCCGTACTGGGACAGTTCCTGCTTAACGCGGTCTGGATCAGCTTCTGGCTTGTCAATCTTGTTCACTGCAACAACCAACGGCACCTGCGCTGCTTTCGCATGCTGGATAGCTTCGATGGTTTGCGGCATCACGCCGTCGTCGGCAGCAACAACCAGAACAACGATGTCAGTCGCCTGAGCACCACGGGCACGCATTGAGGTAAACGCTGCGTGGCCTGGGGTATCCAGGAAGGTGATCATGCCGTTTTCGGTTTCTACGTGGTAAGCACCGATATGCTGGGTAATACCGCCGGCCTCGCCTGCTGCCACTTTGGTGGAGCGGATGTAGTCCAGCAGAGAAGTTTTACCGTGGTCAACGTGGCCCATGATGGTCACAACTGGCGCACGTGGCTCAGCAGCGGCACCGGTATCACGATCGCTCATCAGCGCTTCTTCCAGCTCGTTCTCACGACGCAGGATAACTTTGTGGCCCATCTCTTCGGCAACCAGCTGTGCGGTTTCCTGATCGATGACCTGGTTGATAGTGGCCATTGCGCCCAGTTTCATCATCGCTTTGATGACCTGAGAGCCTTTAACCGCCATCTTGTTAGCCAGTTCAGCTACGGTGATGGTTTCACCGATCACAACGTCACGGTTAACCACTTGAGCCGGCTTGTTGAAGCCCTGCTGCAGAGTGCTTGGCTTACGCTTGCCTTTACCACCACGGGTAACGGCGCGCGCTTCTTCACGGTCTGCTTTAGACTCGGAAAGCTTGTTGCCTTTCTTCTGCTTGGTTGCTTTACCGCCACGCGTACGGCTGCGGCGTTCGCCTTCAACTTTAGCGTCGTTTTCGTCTTCGGCTGCACGGGCGTGCTGAGAGGTGGTCACGTGGTAGTCGGCTGTTTCAACCGCAGCGCTTGCTGCTTCAGCTTCGGCCCACTTCTCACCGTTCTCTTCGGCCATGCGGCGCGCTTCTTCCGCGACACGTTTGGCGTCTTCTTCAACCTTACGTCGTACTTCCTCTTCCGCTTTACGTTTCAGTTCGGCGGCTTCGGCTTCACGGCGTGCTTTTTCTGCCTGAGCTGGCTTGGTCATTTCGTCGGTATGTTGATTCGTCACTTTTTCTTTTTCCGCTGAATTACGCTTAGCAATCTCCGCGGCCTCACGTTTGGCTTGCTCTTCGGCTACGCGCTTTGCTTCTGCTTCGCGTTTCGCTAGCTCTTCTGCTGCGCGCTGTGCCTGCTCTTCCGCTTCACGCTGTGCCTGCTCTGCCGCTTCAGCCTGTTGGGCTTCTGGCGTATCGCGATTTACATAAGTGCGTTTCTTGCGGACCTCAATTTGCACCGATTTACTTTTACCGCCGGTGCTCGGAATATTCAAGGTGCTGCGCGTTTTGCGCTGCAACGTGAGCTTACCCGGCGCGCTACCGTGTTCACGGTTCAAGTGCGCCAGTAAAGCTTCTTTCTCATGTTGGGTTACAGAGTCTGTCTCAGACTTGTTAATCCCTGCATCAGCAAACTGCTGTACCAGGCGATCAACTGGAGTCTGAATCTCTGCTGCCAGCGATTTTACGGTTACATCTGTCGTCATGCTGTTCCTTCCTGCTACAGTTTATTACGCGTTGTCGCCAAACCAACAGATATTACGTGCGGCCATAATCAGCTCGCCGGCTTGCTCATCGCTAAGCCCTTCAATATCAGCCAGATCGTCAACACCCTGCTCGGCAAGATCTTCCAGCGTACAAACCCCACGCGCGGCCAGTTTAAAGGCCATGCTGCGCTCAAGACCCGGCAGGTTGAGCAAATCATCAGCAGGTTTTTGGTCGCCCAGGCTTTCTTCTTGTGCCAGGGCCAGCGTGGTCAATGCAGCTTTGGCGCGATCGCGCAACGCTTCAACCATATCTTCATCCAGACCGTCGATTTCCAGCAACTCTTTGATTGGCACGTAAGCCAACTCTTCCAGAGTAGAGAAGCCTTCTTCAACCAGTACGGTGGCGAAATCTTCGTCAATATCAAGATGCTTGGTGAAGGTATCAATGGCGGCATGAGCTTCGGCCTGATGCTTGGCCTGCAGATCGTCCGCCGTCATCACGTTCAGTTCCCAACGGTCATCGTCACGATGTTGTTTTAACAGCTGGGATGCCAAACGCACGTTTTGGCCATTACGGCCGATCGCCTGTGCCAGATTGCTGGCTTCAACGGCGATGTCCATAGTGCAATTATCTTCATCAACCACGATAGAGGCAACATCAGCTGGCGCCATAGCGTTGATGACGAACTGCGCTGGGTTATCATCCCACAGGATGATGTCGATACGTTCACCGCCGAGCTCGCTCGAAACGGCCTGAACGCGCGCACCGCGCATACCGACGCAAGCACCGACAGGGTCGATACGCTTGTCGTTAGTTTTCACTGCAATTTTTGCACGGGAGCCAGGATCACGGGCTGCCGCTTTAATTTCGATAACTTCTTCGCCGATTTCCGGTACTTCGATGCGGAACAGTTCTTTCAGCATCTCGGCGCTGGAGCGGCTGACAAACAGCTGCGCACCACGGGCTTCAGGACGAACAGCGTACAGGATGCCGCGGATGCGGTCGCCCGGACGGAAGTTTTCGCGTGGCAGCATGTCTTCACGACCGATCACTGCTTCAGCGTTGCTACCCAGATCCAGCGCAATGCTGTCACGGTTAACTTTTTTCACCACGCCGGTGACGATTTCACCTTCGTGCTGACGGAAAGCATCAACAACCATGGCGCGCTCAGCTTCGCGTACTTTCTGTACGATAACCTGTTTCGCAGTCTGAGTGGTGATACGGTCAAAGGTAACAGACTCAATCTGATCTTCGATGTAACCGCCCAGCTCAATGCCTGGCTCTTCATACTGTGCAGCTTCCAGCGTGATTTCACGCGTCGGCTGAGTCACTTCATCTACGGCGACCCAACGGCGGAAGGTATCGAAATCGCCAGTTTTGCGATCAATGCTGACGCGAACTTCGATTTCCTGCTCGTATTTTTTCTTGGTGGCGGTGGCTAATGCGGTTTCCAGCGCTTCGAAAATCTTCTCACGCGGAAGGGATTTTTCATTGGAAACAGCTTCAACAACAGCCAGAATCTCTTTATTCATCCTAGTTGCCTCATCCAAACTTTAAAAGTGGGGTACCAGGTTCGCTTTCTGGATATTGCTCAGCGCGAACACTTCATCTTTCCCTTCCACAGTAACCGTGATCATCTCGCCATCGACAGACTTAATAATGCCCTGCCATTTGCGACGGTTCTGTACGGCCATGCGCAGGACCAGGCTGACTTCTTCACCGAGGAAACGCGTATAGTGCTCTGCGGTGAACATCGGGCGATCAAGGCCAGGAGAGGAGACTTCCAAGTTGTAAGCGACTGTGATTGGCTCTTCAACGTCCAATACAGCGCTGACCTGGTGGCTGACATCAGCACAATCGTCAACATTGATGCCGTTTTCACTATCAATATAGATACGGAGCGTCGATTGGCGCGCACGAATAAATTCGATGCCTACAAGTTCAAAGCCCAACGCTTCTACCGGTGCCGAAAGCATCTCTGTTAATTTTTGCTCTAATGTGGACAAGCCCACCCCCAAGACATAAAAAAAGGGCCTAATAGCCCAGTGATTCTGTTGCCAAATAACAAAAAACCCCGAAAATTCGGGGCTTTATGCAACTGGACCCTGTTTGCCGCTAAGCGGCTTCGGTGCAACTTTCTAACAAGTGTCATTTTCAAATGTTGATCGAGAAAAGCGGAATTCAATCGAAAAGTGTATTTGAAAATAAACACTTAAAGGAAAGTGGTTGCGGGGGCCGGATTTGAACCGACGACCTTCGGGTTATGAGCCCGACGAGCTACCAGGCTGCTCCACCCCGCGTCCGAAAACGTGGCAAATATTACGCCGATAATCGCAAAATTGCAAGTTATCTCTGGGATTTGGTACCGAGGATGGGACTCGAACCCACAAGCCCGTTAGGGCACTACCACCTCAAGGTAGCGTGTCTACCAATTCCACCACCTCGGTACTGATTCTTACTGCTAACGGCTGTTATTTATATGAGGTAACAACAACCGTTTTCAAACTCTGTTACTGCTTGGCGCTTACTGCGGGATATCGCTGCTCGGTTTGGTTGGTGCTGCCGGCGCGGTAGTCTGCTCAGATTTCACTGGCTGACCCAAATTTTCCCACTCGCTGCCTTTCTTGCTCTGGTTGGTGCTCAGGTTGCCCAAGATCAGACTGATGACGAAAAACAACGTCGCCAGCACAGCTGTCATGCGGGTCATGAAGTTACCGGAACCACTCGAACCGAACAATGTGCCAGATGCACCTGCTCCGAATGAGGCTCCCATATCAGCGCCTTTACCTTGCTGCAGCATAATCAGAGCAACCAGCCCGATTGAGATCAGCAGGAAAATTACCAGAAGAGCTTCGTACATAGTTGTACCCGTATCCTTGCGGCTTCACCGCGTGCCAAATGCTTCACACCCCAAAGGCTTCTATTTCTATTAAGAAGTCGCAGGCGTTATATCAAACTGCCCACTGAAGCGGGTGTGAATACTAACCAAAGGCGCCAAACCGCGCAAGGGCAATTTGCAGCCACTGGCGCGTTTGCAGAAAAAAACACCAATAAAATTCGCAGGCTGTGATTTCCGGAGACACTTAGTGCCCCCGGAACGCAGTAATGGTCAATTAACCCGCAGACTTCACCGCATCAGCAATGCGATGCGCCAGCGCAGTAACCTGCTGCTCATCTTCACCTTCCACCATCACACGGATCAAAGGTTCAGTACCCGATTTACGCAACAGCACGCGGCCACGACCCGCCAATTCAGCTTCAACCTGCTCGGTAACTTTACGCACGTCTTCAGACTCCAGCGGGTTGTGCTCACCGACAAAGCGCACGTTGACCAGAATCTGCGGAAGTAATTTCATGCCGCTGCACAGATCATGCAGGCTCATGTTATTGCGAACAATGGCAGTCAGCACCTGTAGCCCGGCCACAATGCCATCGCCGGTGGTGGTTTTGTCCAGCAGGATCACATGGCCTGAGTTTTCTGCGCCGATGCGCCAGCCCAGCTCCTGCAGCTTTTCCAGTACATAGCGGTCGCCAACTTTAGCGCGCGCAAACGGGATGCCCAGCTGTTTCAGTGCCAGCTCCAGCCCCATGTTGCTCATCAGCGTGCCGACAGCGCCACCGCGCAGTTGCCCCTGACGCAGCCCTTCACGGGCAATGATGTAGAGAATCTGGTCGCCATCAACCTTGTTGCCCAAGTGATCCACCATCATCACGCGGTCACCGTCGCCATCAAACGCCAGACCGACATGTGCCTTTTCCAGCAGCACGCGCTCCTGCAGTTGACGCACGTCTGTGGCACCACATTTTTCATTGATGTTCATGCCATCCGGCTCAACGCCGATAGCAATCACCGTGGCGCCCAGTTCACGCAGAACGCTAGGTGCAATGTGATAAGTCGCGCCGTTGGCGCAGTCCACCACAATTTTCAGGCCCTTCAGGCTCAGTTCGCTCGGGAAGGTACCTTTACAGAATTCGATATAACGACCCGCTGCATCGATAATTCGGCTGGCTTTACCCAATTCTGAGGATTCGACACAGGTCAGCGGTTTTTCCATTTCAGCTTCAATGGCTTCTTCGACGTGGTCTGGCAGCTTCGCCCCGTCAATGGAGAAGAATTTGATGCCATTGTCGTAAAACGGGTTATGCGATGCCGAGATCACAATACCGGCCTCCGCACGGAAGGTCCGCGTCAAGTATGCCACCGCCGGCGTTGGCATGGGGCCGGTAAAGGAGGCAGACAACCCTGCAGCTGCGAGCCCCGCTTCCAGCGCCGACTCCAGCATATAACCGGAAATACGGGTATCTTTGCCGATAATAATTTTACGTGAACCGTGACGTGCCAATACTTTACCCGCCGCCCAGCCAAGTTTCAGAACGAAATCAGGGGTAATCGGGCTATCACCGACCTTGCCACGAATGCCGTCAGTACCAAAATATTTGCGCTCGCTCATGTCTCTGTCATCCTTTAGCTGAAAGTGTTGCCTCGACGACACGCATCGCCTCGACGGTTTCTTTAACGTCATGCACTCTGACAATCTGTGCGCCCTGCATGGCGGCGATCACCGCACAGGCCACGCTGCCGATAACTCGCTGATCAGGCGGTACATTCAGCAGTTGTCCAATCATCGACTTGCGCGACATCCCTACCAATAGCGGCAGGCCGAAACGATGAAACTCTGACAATCTGGCCAGAAGCTGATAATTGTGCGCTAAATTCTTACCGAAACCGAATCCTGGGTCGAGCAGCAATTTCTGATTTGTAATACCGGCAGCATGACAACGTTCAATATGTCGTTGGAAAAATGCATGCACATCGCCGATAAGATCATCGTAGTGTGGCGCTTGCTGCATGGTACGCGGCTCACCTTGCATGTGCATGAGGCACACCGGCAGGCCACTTTCTGCCGCCGCCGCCAGCGCACCCGGTTCTTGCAGCGAACGAACGTCGTTGATCAGGTGTGCGCCCGCCTGGGCCGACTCGCGAATCACCCCGGCTTTCGAGGTATCCACAGAGATAAAGACTTCAAAACGCTGAGCTATCGCCTCGACTACCGGCACTACCCGTGCGATCTCCTCCTCTTCACTGACCTCTGACGCTCCCGGTCTGGTCGACTCACCCCCCACATCAATCATGGTCGCACCGGCCGAAATCAACGCATGTGCATGTAGCAACGCCTGATTGAGCTGGTTGTGCTTACCGCCGTCAGAAAAAGAATCCGGAGTTACATTGAGGATCCCCATCACCCTTGGGTGGGAAAGATCGAGAGTCATGTCTCGCACGGTTAACTGCATGGCTAATTCACCTTACTATTGCCTGATTGCCTGGTTTACTGCCCACCGGGCAATAAAAAACCCCGGCATGCCGGGGTTCGATGTTATTACACAGCTAAAGTTACTTGTCTAGCTGTTCAGACATGGTATTGCCTGGGTTTGGCGTACGTGGTTCATCAACCGGCGTTGGGGCTTTTGGTGTGCCGCCGTTGTCGGAATTGCTGCCTTTACCCGCATCGTCCCAACCCGCTGGCGGACGCACGTCTTTACGGTTCATCAGATCGTCGATCTGTGGCGCATCGATGGTTTCATACTTCATCAAGGCATCCTTCATAGAATGCAGGATGTCCATGTTTTCCATCAACAACGCACGCGCACGAATGTAGTTGCGTTCGATCAGGGATTTAACTTCCTGGTCGATAATGCGCGCAGTTTCGTCAGACATGTGCTTCGCCTTGGCGACGGAACGGCCCAAGAACACTTCGCCCTCTTCTTCCGCATACAACAGTGGCCCCAGCTTCTCGGAGAAGCCCCATTGGGTCACCATGTTACGGGCAATCGAGGTTGCCACTTTAATGTCGTTCGACGCACCGGTAGAGACTTTCTCTGGCCCGTAAATGATTTCCTCAGCCAGACGACCGCCATACAGAGTAGAGATTTGGCTCTCCAGTTTCTGACGGCTAGCGCTGATCGCGTCACCTTCCGGCAGGAAGAAGGTCACACCCAATGCACGGCCACGAGGAATAATCGTTACCTTGTGCACCGGATCGTGTTCAGGAACCAGACGACCGATAATGGCGTGGCCTGCTTCGTGATACGCGGTCGACTCTTTCTGCGCTTCGGTCATCACCATGGAGCGGCGTTCTGCCCCCATCATGATCTTGTCTTTGGCTTTTTCAAACTCAACCATCGACACGACACGTTTATTGCCACGGGCAGCAAACAGCGCGGCCTCGTTGACCAGGTTGGCCAGATCGGCGCCCGAGAAGCCCGGAGTACCACGTGCCAGCACGGAAGCATCAACATCTGGAGCCAGTGGTACACGACGTGAATGCACCTTCAGGATCTGTTCACGACCACGTACATCTGGCAAGCCAACAACCACCTGACGGTCGAAGCGGCCTGGACGCAGCAATGCCGGGTCAAGCACGTCTGGACGGTTGGTTGCAGCGATGACGATAATGCCTTCGTTGCCTTCAAAACCATCCATTTCAACCAGCATCTGGTTCAGCGTTTGCTCACGTTCATCGTGACCGCCACCCAGACCGGCGCCACGCTGGCGACCAACGGCGTCGATTTCATCGATAAAGATGATGCACGGTGCGGCTTTTTTCGCCTGCTCGAACATATCACGCACACGAGAAGCACCAACACCCACAAACATTTCGACGAAGTCGGAACCGGAAATGGTGAAGAACGGCACTTTTGCCTCACCGGCGATCGCTTTCGCCAGCAGCGTTTTACCGGTCCCTGGAGGGCCAACCATCAGCACACCTTTAGGGATCTTACCGCCCAATTTCTGGAAGCGGCTCGGCTCGCGCAGGTATTCAACCAGTTCGCTCACTTCCTCTTTCGCTTCGTCACAACCTGCAACGTCAGCAAAGGTGGTTTTGATCTGGTCTTCAGTCAGCATGCGGGCCTTGCTCTTGCCAAAGGACATCGCGCCTTTGCCGCCGCCGCCCTGCATTTGCCGCATGAAGAAGATCCAAACCCCGATCAGCAACAGCATTGGGAACCATGAAATAAATATAGAAGCCAGCAAACTCGGCTCTTCAGGCGGTTCACCAACAACTTTCACATTCTTGGTTAACAACGTATCCAGCAACTTAGGATCGTTGACAGGGATGTAGGTCGTGTATTTGTTACTGTCTTTCTTGGTAACGTTAATTTCACGTCCGTTGATTCGCGCTTCGCGAACCTGATCTTGGGTCAGTTCGGACATGAAGGTAGAGTAATCCACCCTACGGCCATTCGACTCGCTGGGCCCAAAGCTCTGGAATACAGACATCAACACTACCGCGATGACTAACCAGAGAATTAGGTTTTTCGCCATGTCACTCAAGGGATTAACCTCATATTACAACTGTGTTAACAAACAGCGTTAGGGTACTACAGCTTGCGCCCTGTCGCTACAATGTACACTTCGCGCGAACGTGCGCGGGAAGCGTCTGGCTTACGAATCTTAACCTTCGTAAACAGGGAGCGAATTTCCCGTAGGTACTCGTCAAAACCATCTCCCTGGAACACCTTCACCAGGAAACTTCCGCCTGGTGCGAGGACATCACGACACATTCCCAGTGCTAATTCCACCAGATACATCGATCTTGGAATATCGACGGCCGGAGTGCCACTCATATTCGGAGCCATGTCAGACATGACTACCTGAACCTTGCTTTCACCTACACGTTCCAACAGAGCCTTGAGCACCAGTTCATCACGAAAATCGCCCTGAAGGAAATCGACGCCAACGATAGGATCCATTGGCAAAATATCACAGGCGATGATGCGGCCGGAACCGCCGATCTGGGTCACGACATACTGCGACCAACCGCCCGGCGCCGCACCTAAGTCCACTACGGTCATGCCAGGTTTAAACAGTTTGTCACTCTGCTGTATTTCATCAAGTTTAAACCAGGCGCGCGAACGCAGCCCTTTTTTCTGCGCCTGTTGCACATATTTATCGCTAAAGTGTTCTTGTAACCAGCGACTGGAGCTAGCAGAACGCTTTTTATTAGCCATCTCGTTTTCCAACTATCATAAAAAGAGTCTTAATGTCAGGTTCGCAGCTCTTGTAGACTCACACCGGTGAAGACCGATTTGGTGATATACATGAGATGGCGGTAGAATGTACCGTTTTCAATCCCAACTTAAGCAAAAAAGACAATGAATCTGAATAATAAACAAAAACAGCACCTGAAAGGCCTGGCGCATCCGTTAAAACCGGTTGTCATGCTGGGTAATAACGGTCTCACCGAAGGGGTGCTGGCTGAAATTGAACAGGCTCTGGAGCATCATGAGCTGATCAAGGTAAAAATCGCTGCTGAAGATCGCGAAACCAAAACCCTGATCGCCGACGCTATCGTGCGTGAAACGGGTGCCTGCAACGTGCAAGTTATCGGCAGTACGCTTATTCTTTACCGCCCGTCTAAAGAGCGCAAGATCAGTCTACCGCGTTAATAAGCATTGGGTTAACGAAAAGGTGCCATGCACCTGATTCAGATAAAAGGCCGCGTGCGGCCTTTTTCCTTTCTTTACAAAACCCTGGCGAATTTCTGAACGAATAGCGAATATTCAGAGATATTCAACCTTCAAGATCTCATAATCGACATCGCCGCCCGGTGTTTTTATCACAACAACATCATCTTGCTCTTTGCCGATCAAACCGCGCGCCATTGGGGAATTGACCGAAATCAGATTTTTCTTGAAATCAGCTTCGTCGTCGCCAACGATACGGTAAGTCACTTCTTCTTCGCTATCCAGGTTCATCACCGAAACGGTGGAGCCAAAAATCACGCGGCCATTATTGGGCATCTTGGTGATATCGATCACCTGCGCGTTCGACAGCTTGGCTTCAATTTCCTGGATACGCCCTTCACAGAATCCCTGCTGCTCACGCGCGGCATGGTACTCTGCGTTTTCTTTCAAATCGCCGTGTTCACGGGCGTCAGCGATATCCGCAATGATTTTCGGACGGCGCACACTTTTCAAAAATTCGAGCTCTTCGCGCAGTTTTTCTGCGCCAAACAAGGTCATCGGAATCTGTTTCATCGTGTAAATACCTCTAAATCTTTCCTGTTCAAATAGCCGTCATCCTGACGTGTTCGTATGAAAAAACGGGGGGTACGTGCCCGCCGCCTCCAGGCGATAAACAAAAGAAGCCTGACTCGGGACACTAGCCCAAGTCAGGATCGATTTTGCATTTTGATACGCATTTTAGCGTAGAGTTCCTTGAGGGTCATCGTTTACTTTTTCCCTGAATGCACCGTAGTATGACGGCACGTTATCCAGCTGTTATCCCGAGATTATGCGTTTTTCACGAATTGTCAGTGCATTGGCTTGCGCATTTGTTCTAAATGCGAATGCGGCCCCGGTTGAAGATTACACACAATATTTGCCTGATGGGGCCAACCTTGCCCTGGTAGTTCAGAAGATCGGCGCCGATACGCCGACCATCGATTATCATTCACAGCAAATGGCGTTACCGGCCAGTACCCAAAAAGTGCTGACCGCGCTGGCTGCATTGTTGCAGCTCGGCCCCGATTACCGCTTCACGACCACGCTGGAGAGCCAAGGCGATATCAGCGACGGCGTTTTGCGCGGCAATTTGATTGCCCGCTTCAGCGGCGATCCCACCTTTAAGCGCCAGAACCTGCGCAATATGGTCGCCATACTGAAAAAGCAGGGTGTGCGGCAAATTACCGGTGATGTGCTGGTCGATACGTCCGTATTCGCCAGCCATGACAAAGCTCCCGGTTGGCCGTGGAACGATCTGACGCAGTGTTTCAGCGCACCGCCGGCCGCGGCGATTGTCGATCGCAACTGCTTCTCGGTGTCGCTCTACAGCGCGCCGAATCCGGGCGATATGGCCTTTATTCGCGTGGCCTCTTATTACCCGGTCAATATGTTCAGCCAGGTGCGCACGCTGGCGAAAGGCTCTGCGGATGCTCAATATTGTGAGCTGGATGTGGTACCCGGCGAATTGAACCGCTTTACTCTGACTGGCTGTCTGACCCAGCGCAGCGATCCATTGCCGCTGGCCTTCGCTATCCAGGATGGTGCCAGCTATGCCGGAGCCATCCTGAAAGATGAGCTGACACAGGCTGGCATCCAGGTAGACGGCCACCTAAAGCGCCAGACCCAGCCAGGGCTGAAAGGGACCGTGATAGCACAAACGCAGTCAGCACCGCTGCACGACCTGCTGAAGATCATGCTGAAGAAATCGGACAACATGATCGCCGATACCGTATTCCGGACGATCGGGCATGAACGTTTTGGTGTCCCAGGAACGTGGCGTGCCGGCGCCGATGCCGTACGTCAAGTGCTGCGCCAGAAGGCCGGTGTTGATCTGGGCAATAGCATCGTCGTGGACGGTTCAGGGTTATCACGCCATAACCTGCTGGCCCCAGCGACCATGATGCAGGCGCTTCAGTACATTGCGCAGCATGACAATGAGCTGAACTTCATTTCGATGCTACCGCTGTCAGGCTACGACGGAACCCTGCGCTACCGCGGCGGGTTACACGAAGCCGGCGTTGACGGTAAGGTTTCTGCAAAAACCGGTGCGCTGCAAGGCGTATATAATCTGGCCGGGTTCATTACAACCGCCAGCGGTCAGCGCTTTGCATTCGTACAGTATCTGTCAGGTTATGCCGTACCGCCGGAAGATCAAAAACAGCGCCGCGCTCCATTGGTGCGTTTTGAAAGTCGCCTGTACCGGGATATTTATCAGAATAACTGAGGGTTATGATGAAACTGCTGATTGTGGAAGACGATGAGCTCCTGCAACAAGGATTGGCGCTGGCATTAGCAGGGGAAGGCTATGCTTGCGACTGCGCCGCGACGGCGGCGGAGGCCAACGCCCTGCTCATTACTAGCCAGTACAGCATGATCATCCTCGATTTGGGTCTGCCTGACATGGATGGCGCCAGTCTGCTGCGGCAGTGGCGTCGTCAACAAGTTGACCTGCCGGTACTCATTCTGACGGCTCGCGATGCCCTTGAAGACCGTGTTGATGGGCTGGACGCCGGTGCTGACGATTACCTGGTAAAACCCTTTGCGTTGGTTGAACTGCAAGCGCGTGTACGCGCCTTAATTCGCCGCTATCAGGGCCACAGTGACAATCTGATGCAGTTGGATGATCTCCAGCTCAATCTTTCCAGCCAACAAGTCTATGTTCAGCAACAGCCGGTGGAAGTCACACCGAAAGAGTTCGCCATTCTGTCACGCCTGATGATGCGCGCCGGCCAAACGGTCAACCGCGAGTTGTTACAGCAGGATCTTTATACCTGGCAGGATGATTTGGGCTCTAACACGCTAGAAGTGCATATTCATAACCTGCGCCGCAAATTAGGTAAGGACCGTATCCGTACCGTACGTGGCATCGGCTACCGCCTGGAGTCTTCATCATGATCAGCATGCGCCGCCGTCTGTTATTGATGCTGGCGCTGATCCTTTTGGTCACCCAGCTTATTAGCGCATTTTGGCTTTGGCACGAAAGCCAGGAGCAAATCAGCTTTCTGGTAGATGAAACCCTGTCGGCTAAAGTGCGTACCGAACGTGTCGATACGGAGATCGCCGAAGCCATCGCCTCGCTACTTGCCCCCTCGTTAATCATGATGATAGTCACGCTGCTCGCCTCATTTTGGGCTATCAGTTGGATTATCCGGCCACTCAATCAATTGCAGGAACGGCTGGAGAAGCGTTCCGCCGATAATCTGACGCCACTCCCGCTCAGCAGTGACAGCCTTGAAATGATGGCGGTTACCACCACACTCAACCAACTGTTTTCACGACTGGATAACACTATTCAGCAAGAGCGGCTCTTTACCGCCGATGCCGCACACGAACTGCGCACGCCGCTGGCAGGGATTCGGCTGCATCTGGAACTCATGGAAAAACAGGGCATTCCACAAAGCGGCCCGTTAATTGCCCGCATTGACCAGCTGATGCACACCGTCGAACAATTACTGATGCTCGCGCGCGCCGGGCAAGATTTTGCCAGCGGCCATTACCAACAGTTCGACTGGGTAAACAACGTGATCCAACCGCTGCAGGAAGAGCTTGAGGAATTGGTCGCCCAGCGCGAGCAAATACTGCAATGGCAATTGCCTGAAACCGCGCCGGTTCATGGTGACCCTGTCCTGTTGCGCCTGTTGTTGCGTAATTTGGTGGAAAATGCCCACCGTTACAGCCCAGAAGGCAGCAGTATTCGGGTACAGCTTGCCGCGCAGAAGCACGGTTATTTGCTGCAAGTGATTGATGAAGGCCCGGGAATCAAAGAAAAAATGGTTGGCGAACTCACCCAGGCGTTTCGTCGTATGGACCAGCGCTACGGCGGCAGTGGATTGGGGCTAAATATAGTGACCCGTATCGTGCAGCTGCACCAAGGGCGCCTGACGATGGAAAACCGCCAGGATACCCACGGGCTGAATGCCCAATGCTGGCTACCGGAAAACGTGCTAAATAAATAGTGTCGATAAAAAAAGGGCCCAGTGTTAACTGAGCCCTTCTCTTCACAAGATTACTTCTGGTAAACGATTTCGACGCCTTCGTCGTCATCTTCGTCCCAGTCATCATCCCAGTCGTCATCCGCTTCAGCTTCCACTTCTGCGAGTTGTTCACGGTGGTAATCATCCCACATGAACTCGACTTTCTCCGGCGCGCTTTCTTCGATCGCCATCGCCTTCGGCTGCGTGTTGATAAACTGCATTACATCCCAGCACAGCGCGTTGACGCCTTCACGATTAACGGCGGAGATCATGTAGTACTTGCCTTCCCAGCCCATGCCTTCTGCAATCGCCTTGGCACGCACGGCAGCTTCTTCTTCACCAATCACATCAATCTTGTTGAAAACAAGCCAGCGTGGCTTGTCTGCCAGATTTGCGCTGTATTGGTTCAACTCATTGATGATGATTTTGGCATTTTCTACCGGATCAGATTCATCGATAGGAGCGATATCCACCAGGTGCAGCAACACACGGCAGCGTTCCAGATGCTTCAGGAAGCGAATCCCCAGCCCGGCACCGTCAGAGGCCCCTTCGATCAACCCCGGAATATCGGCAACCACGAAGCTTTGTTCGTGATCCATACGTACCACACCCAGGCTTGGCACCAAGGTGGTAAACGGATAGTCAGCAACTTTCGGCTTGGCCGCGGAGACTGCACGGATGAAGGTCGACTTGCCGGCATTCGGTAAACCGAGCATGCCCACATCGGCCAACAGCAACAGCTCCAGCAGGATGTCACGCGCTTCACCTGCGGTACCCAGCGTTTTCTGGCGTGGAGCGCGGTTAACGGATGATTTAAATCGGGTATTGCCCAAACCATGCCAACCGCCTTTCGCGACCATCAAAAGCTGGCCATGGCGGGTCATGTCACCGAGGATTTCACCCGTGCCCTGGTCTTGCACACGGGTGCCGACAGGGACTTTGATAGTAATGTCTTTGCCACGCTTGCCTGTACAGTCACGGCTTTGGCCGTTCTGGCCACGTTCGGCACGGAAAGATTTCTCAAAGCGGTAGTCGATCAGCGTGTTGAGGTTTTCGTCCGCCAACAAATAGACGTCGCCGCCATCGCCGCCGTCACCACCATCTGGCCCGCCGTTCGGGATATATTTTTCGCGGCGGAAGCTGACGCAACCATTACCACCGTCACCTGCAACGACCAAAATCGCTGCTTCATCTACAAACTTCATTTACCGTCTCCGTAAATCATTCACCGGGCTGCTTCAAAGGAGCAACCAGGCGGGTTTCTGCCCGTCGCGGCCACCAACGGTGACCAATTGCGGAAAACATGGCGCCCGCAACCACCACGAAAGCACCGACATAGCCAACGACATTTAATGTCGGGGCGGCGAATACGTGTGGCCAGGCCAACGCCAATAAATCTGAAAAAAGCAGGGTAAACAGCGGTGTCAGCGTAACTAACGCACTCACCTGCGCCGCCTGCCAGCGCGCCATGGCTTCCGCCAGCGCACCATAGCCAATCAGCGTGTTGGCGCCACAGAACAGCAGGCAGGCTAATTGCCAGCCGCTGAGCTGAAAAATCACCCCTGGCTTGGCCAGAGGAAATAAAGCTATTGCACATAAAGTGTACAACATTACCAGTATTTGCGGCGAGGCTAATCGGCGCAGCAACACTTTCTGCGCAACGCCATAAGTGACCCACACCATCGCCGCACACACGCCTAGCAGCACCCCAAGGGTGTAATCCGTCAAGCGAGTGAAAATCTCAATCAGGCTGACGTTAAAAAACAACAACAACCCGAAAATCAGCATTAGCGCGCCTATCACCTGAGTGATGCGCATGCGCTCTTTTAAAATCAGCACGCTGGCAAACATCATGCCGACCGGCGACAGTTGGCCGATCACCTGCGATGCTGTCGGGCTGAGATACTGCAGCGAAGAGCTGAAGAAAATGAAGTTCCCCAGAAGGCCCGCCGTCGCGATAGCCAAAATCAGCAACCAGCGCGGTTGGCGAAATAGAGTCACTGGCGGCAGCCTGCCGCGCACGGCTAAAATAAGCCCCAACCCAAGCGCAGCAATGGTAAAGCGATACCAAACAACGGTAAACGGCTCCATCACTACCAGCACTTCTTTCATCGCAATCGGCAATGCGCCCCAACAAACCGCTGTAGTCACCGCCAGAGAAATGCCAATTCCGACCTGCTGTTTCGTTTCCATCTTACCTTTGCCAGCGCTAACGGGTCTGCGCACAAGCAGCCCAACACCCTAGAATGTAAAAAGCCCCGCAACGAATTGCGGGGCTTACATCTATTTAGTCAGGCTCGGAAAATTATTCAGCTTCGATGCTGATGAATTTACGATTGCTCGGGCCTTTAACTTCGAATTTGACTTTACCGTCTTTCAAAGCAAACAGAGTGTGGTCTTTGCCGCAACCCACGTTGGTACCAGCGTGGAATTTAGTGCCGCGCTGACGAACGATGATGCTGCCTGCCAGTACTGCTTCGCCGCCAAAGCGTTTTACGCCCAGACGTTTAGCTTCTGAATCGCGACCGTTACGAGTCGAGCCGCCAGCCTTTTTGTGTGCCATTAATCTGCTCCCCTAACTTAAGCGCTGATGCCGGTGATTTTAACGTCAGTGAACCACTGACGGTGGCCCTGCTGCTTACGATGGTGTTTACGACGACGAAACTTAACGATCTTAATTTTCTCGCCACGACCGTGAGCAACTACTTCAGCTTTGATCTTACCGCCATCGACGTAAGGAACGCCGATTTTGATATCTTCGCCATTAGCGATCATCAGAATCTGGTCAAACTCAACAGCTTCACCAGTTGCGATGTCCAGCTTTTCCAAGCGAACGGTTTGACCTTCGCTTACTCGGTGTTGTTTGCCACCACTTTGGAAAACCGCGTACATATAAAACTCCGCTTTCCGCGTGCCCAACTGTTCAGTACAGAGCGCGCTATAAATATTCACAATAGGGCGCGAATTCTACGCAATAATCCCGCATATGACAAGAGCAGAATAAGACCAGAAGCAGAAAAAAGAAGAAAAAAAGCACAGTTTCTTTCATGGCGTTTATCTGAACCGTTTTTCAAGTACAATCAGGAGGACAGTTACCGCCATGTACCGATGTGAGCAGCGATCTCAACGCGGTGAAGAGAAACACAGCTGAAAAAAATACAATGAACCTAGAGCAAATTACCGAGTTAACCGCGCAAGATATGGCGGCCGTGAACGCAACAATTCTCGAACAGCTGAATTCTGATGTCACGCTCATCAATCAGCTTGGCTATTACATTATCAGTGGTGGCGGTAAGCGCATCCGCCCGATGATCGCCGTTCTGGCGGCCCGGGCTTTGCATTATCAGGGTGATAAACACATTACCGTTGCTGCGCTGATCGAATTCATTCATACCGCCACGCTGCTCCATGATGACGTGGTAGATGAATCCGACATGCGTCGCGGCAAAGCGACCGCCAATGCCGCCTTTGGCAATGCTGCCAGTGTGTTGGTTGGCGACTTCATCTATACACGGGCTTTCCAGATGATGACGAGTCTGGAATCGCTCCGCGTGCTGGCACTGATGTCCGAAGCCGTTAACGTTATTGCCGAAGGCGAAGTACTGCAGTTAATGAACGTGCACGATCCGGATATCACAGAAGAAAGCTACATGCGGGTGATCTACAGCAAAACTGCACGCCTGTTTGAAGCAGCGGCGCAGTCTTCGGCAATCCTGTCAGACGCAAGCGTTGCAGAGGAAAAAGCGCTGCAGGATTACGGCCGCTATCTTGGTACCGCCTTCCAGTTGATCGACGATCTGCTCGATTACAGCGCCGATGGCAGCACCCTGGGTAAAAATACCGGTGACGACCTCAACGAAGGTAAACCGACATTGCCGTTGCTGCATGCCATGCATAATAGTGAAGGCGAGCAGAAAGCCATGATCCGCGGCGCAATTGAGCAAGGCAACGGTCGTCATTTGCTGGAGCCCGTACTGAAAGCCATGGAGCAATGCGGTTCGCTGGAATACACTCGCCAGCGCGCGGAGGAAGAAGCCGACAAGGCCATTGCCGCGTTGCAGGCCCTGCCTGAATCCCCCCATCGCACCGCGCTGGAAGGATTGGCGCACCTCGCGGTTCAACGTGATTTTTAAGAAACTATAGGCAACCGCTGTTTCCACAGGCCCGCTCGGCGGGTCTGCTCATTTCTCCGGTGAAATTCGCGCCAACAGGCCACCAATACCTTCACGCATCAAGAACGTCAAAACTTTCTCACGTTCGCTCTCTGTCAGGTGATAGTAATACTCAACCCACACCGTCAGTGGGTCCTGACGCTCAACGTCATAAATTGCCGAGTCCTCTTTCAATATCAGAAGATTACGGGTGCTATTAGGTAAGCTGTCGATGTGATATTCCAGCGCTTTGCCTTGTACGCCTTTACGGCGTCGGCTGAGCCAACCTTCACGGCGCGCCATCAAATTTATTCCCTGTGGTGAGGAAGGTAACCCTGCCACGCTTGTCAGCTCCTTGGCGGTAAACCACTCTTTTTTCATAGCCATGATCTCTGGGAAGTTGGCAAATATCTTTTTTTTGGAAACTATTCGGGTATTTTTTAAGAAACTTAGTGGTATGCTAGTTTCCGCATAAGCGATTCATGTTGTTTAAACGATTAATCTTGACCTGTTAGTTATACCACTAACAGAACTTTCGCTAATCAAAAAAAGGAATGCAAACATGAACTCAGAGAATAAGGACTGGCACCCGGCGGATATCATTGCGGCTTTACGTAAGAAGGGAACGACATTGGCGGCGGTATCGCGCAAGGCGGGGCTTAGCTCTTCAACGCTGGCAAACGCGCTATCGCGCCCCTGGCCAAAAGGAGAATGGCTCATTGCCGAAACACTCGACATTCATCCTGCAGAAATCTGGCCAAGCCGTTACTTCGATCCACACACCCATAACCTGCTGGATCGAAAAGCGCGAATTCGGTCATAACCGCAGGCATAAAAAAACCGCCGGAACACTGTCCGGCGGCTTATGCATATCTTACATCGCGGGGTGATCAGTTATTGATAAACTTTTCGCCCAGTTCAATATCTTTATGCAGCACATCCAGCATATCTGTCAGCGCTTTCTGCTCGAATGCACTCAGGGTACCAATGTCTTTGCGTTCTTCAACGCCGTTTTTGCCCAGCACCAGCGGTTGCGCGAAGAAGTGAGCGTATTTGCCATCACCTTCCACATAAGCACATTCCACCACGCCTTTTTCGCCTTGCAGTGCACGAACCAGGGACAGGCCGAAACGCGCTGCTGCCTGGCCCATTGACAGGGTTGCAGACCCGCCACCGGCTTTGGCTTCAACCACTTCCGTACCCGCATTCTGAATACGTTTGGTCAGATCCACCACTTCCTGCTCGGTAAAGCTCACGCCAGGGATCTGTGACAACAGTGGCAGGATGGTCACACCAGAGTGCCCACCGATAACTGGCACGTTCAACTCTTCTGGCTGCTTGCCTTTCAGCTCGGCCACGAAGGTGTTAGAACGGATGATGTCCAGCGAGGTGACGCCGAACAGTTTATTTTTGTCATAAACACCGGCTTTCTTCAGCACTTCTGCTGCGATAGCCACGGTTGTGTTAACCGGATTGGTGATAATACCGATGCAGGCTTTCGGGCAGGTTGTTGCCACTTGCTGAATCAGATTACGCACGATGCCCGCGTTCACGTTGAACAGATCTGAACGGTCCATACCCGGCTTACGTGCAACACCGGCAGAGATCAGCACCACGTCTGCGCCATGCAGAGCTGGCGTTGCGTCTTCGCCGCTGAAGCCTTTGATTTTAACTGCGGTTGGGATGTGGCTTAAATCGACGGCAACACCTGGAGTCACTGGGGCGATGTCGTAGAGAGAGAGTTCAGAACCTGAAGGAAGCTGGGTTTTGAGTAGAAGGGCGAGGGCCTGGCCGATACCGCCAGCAGCACCGAGAACTGCAACTTTCATCCTATACTCCTTTATTATCTTAAATATATAAAGCGCCGTGAATATGTTGGTTACGGACCTTAGATTATTACACCTTTAAAAACAATCTCTTAACAGTTCATTTGAGAACTGGCGCAATAAAACAGCCGATGTCGCGCTCATTTTAGATTAAATAGCTTACGCATTAAGGGCATAGCGCACACTAATCAAAAATACTGCGAGGTTATTCACGAGCAAGTTAACCGGCGGTTACATTACACCCTTACACAACATCAGAACAACATCATTTTAATAACATTTTCTTTACCACCACGAACCACTTTAAGGTCGCCGAAAGGGCATATTCATGGGGTTCGGATTTTGTTAAAATGCCGCCCTTTCCTCATTGTCCGGGCATGATTGTTTTTCCTGGACGTCCTTTTATTGCATAAAAATTCATTTATATGCATAATAATCACTTCTATTGTCAACATTCTACGGTGCAAAATGCGTAATCCCGCAAAGCAGGAAGATCTGATCAAAGCGTTTAAAGCGTTATTGAAAGAAGAAAAATTCAGTTCTCAAGGCGAGATCGTTTTGGCGCTGCAAGAAGAAGGCTTCGAAAACATCAACCAATCCAAAGTATCGCGCATGCTGACCAAGTTCGGCGCAGTGCGTACGCGCAATGCCAAGATGGAAATGGTGTATTGCCTTCCAGCAGAACTCGGTGTGCCGACCACCACCAGCCCGCTGAAGAACCTGGTACTCGATGTCGACCATAACGATGCAGTCGTGGTCATCCACACCAGCCCTGGCGCTGCACAGCTCATTGCCCGCCTGTTGGATTCATTAGGGAAGTCCGAAGGTATCCTGGGCACCATTGCCGGCGACGACACTATTTTTGTTACCCCGGCCAGCAGCTTTACCGCTCGCCAATTGTACGAAGCCATCCTGACGCTGTTTGAACAAGAGTTATGATGCTTAGCGCTAACAAAATGCGGCTAGCCGTCGCGTTTTGTTAGCGCTTCTTTAACCCTATGCTTACGTTTCTCTCATCCCTTTCCACGTAAAACTCTAGATTTCCTTCACACCACAGCACATTTCAATGACATTTCTGTGTAACCAGTGATAGCCACTGCAATCTTTCGCACTTTTGGTCAAAAGCACTTACCTTATTGAAATTACATAAATTTAACATCAAAAGATCATTTTATGACCCGTTTTTATTCCATTTGGTTATAAAAAACAAACAACACCCTGATAAAGTTTCACTAGAAACTGTTAGCTAACTATTAATTTTTAGCGTTACTAGATGTATACTCATTTCCGTGACGTAAATCACAGTTCACTGGAACTGATAAAAGAATACGATGAGGTCAAACCATGAAAATTAAAGCTACCGTTGCAACTATGAGCATTCTATCCATGCTTTCTTTCGGCGCATTTGCAGCACAATCTGTTGATGCAAGCCAGGCAGCAAAAATGCAGGCTGCAGGTACCATTACCGTAAGCGGCGTAGCCGGTGCACCTTCCGACATCCGTCAGGCACTGTCTGAGAAGGCCGATGCCAAAGGCGCAACTGCATACCGTGTCATTGAGGCGCGTAACGAAGGTAACTTCCACGCCACCGCAGAAATTTACAAGTAAGTACAAAATGTTACCCGGAAACGGGCAAAAGAACTCTGGTACCCAGCATCACCGATAACTGCCTTCAAGAATAAAAACGCTGTAAAAGCCCTTCCAGGCGGTTATCGCAACAGGACGCAATATGATGAACATGAAAACAACCCTCGCCGCACTTAGCCTGCTGTCAGTCGTTTCGTTCGGGGCCTCGGCCGCCACGTTAATCACTAATGACCAGGCCGATACCCTGCAATCTGCCGGTACCATCACCGTCAGCGGCATCACCGGCGCGCCTTCTGATATTCGCCAGGCCTTGTCAGACAAAGCTGATAAGCAAGGTGCCAAGGCTTACCGTGTAATTGAAGCCTATGAAAACGGTAATTGGCACGCGACGGCTGAAATCTATAAATAACAATTCAGGGGACGTGCTTACGGAGCTGACTACCCTCGTCACTGCCACTGCCGAGTTCTGTCGTAAGCACTGATTCCCTGAAGAAATGTCGTCGTCCTATCCGACGAACCCCGTTGCCCTCGCTCGCGAGGGCTTTTTTATGCGCGAAAAAAAGGGCCGCGACCGGCCCTTAGAAAGGTTGTTTCACGCCCCCCATATGATCAATAGGTGACTTTCGGTTCAGACTTGCGAGCCAAAGCGTCCAACAGTCGATCGTGGATACCGCCGAAGCCGCCGTTGCTCATGACCAGAATATGGTCACCCGGCTGAGCCGTTTTCACAATCATCTCTACCAGGGTGTCGAGATCGGCGCTCCAATGGGCCGGCTGCACGCAGGCTTCCGCCACTTCTGCCACCTGCCAGGGAATATGATGCGGCTGGAACAGGAATACTTCATCGGCACGACCAAGCGATGGCGCCAAATCGTTCTTGCTGATCCCCATTTTCATGGTATTGGAGCGGGGCTCAAGCACGGCAAGAATACGGGCAGTGCCACCAACCTTGCCACGCAGCGCGGCCAAGGTTGCCAAGATAGCCGTTGGGTGATGGGCAAAGTCGTCGTAGACCGTCACTCCATGGGCTTCACCACGCAGTTCCAGACGGCGGCGCGCATTGATGAAATCACCGAGCGCACGGCAAGCATCCGCAGGCATCACACCAACATGGCGCGTAGCAGCAATGGCCATTAAACCATTATGCATGTTGTGTTCACCCACCAGCGACCACTTCACTTCCCCCACCTGCTCACCATGCAGGAATACCGCATAATGGCTGGCGTCCGGTGTTAGCTTCTGTGCACGCCATGCGCCTTCTTCCCCGACCAGCTCCTGCTCGCTCCAGCAGCCCATCGCCATCACCTGTTTTAGGTGATTGTCGTTGTCAGGCAAAATGATCTTGCCCTTGCCGGGAACCAAGCGCACCAGATGATGGAACTGTTTCTGGATCGCTTTCAGATCATCGAAGATATCGGCGTGATCAAACTCCAGATTATTCATGATCAGCGTACGTGGGCTGTAATGCACAAACTTGGAACGCTTGTCGAAGAACGCGCAGTCATACTCGTCAGCTTCGATCACAAAGAACGGGCTGTCGCCCAAGCGGGCGGAAACGTCAAAGTTGCCAGGAACACCGCCGATCACAAAGCCCGGTTTATATCCGCAGACGTCGAGGATCCAGGTTGCCATACCCGCAGTGGTGGTCTTACCGTGAGTCCCGGCAACGGCCAGCACCCAGCGATCGCGCAGCACATAGTCATGCAACCACTGTGGACCGGAAACGTAAGGGATGCCCTGCTCCAGTACCGCTTCAACACAGGGATTGCCACGCGTCATGGCGTTACCAATGATCACCAGATCCGGCATGGGATCCAACTGAGCGGGATCGTAGCCTTGGATCAGTTCGATCCCTTCCTTCTCCAACAGCGTGCTCATCGGCGGATAGACATTAGCGTCAGAGCCGGTCACCTCATGCCCTAGCGAGCGAGCCAGCACAGCGAGCCCGCCCATAAAGGTGCCACAGATCCCAAGAATGTGAATGCGCATAGTTTTCTCATAGAGTACGTCGAATGTTGGCTTATTCTAACGCCCAGAATCATCCAGAAGAAATGGATTTGCCTATGAATAGCGCTCATCTTTGGGCTACACTGCTCGCGAATACGTTGGCGGTATGTTAACAAACCGCTACCCATCCGTAGATTCAGGGATTGTGTCATGAAAACGTTAGGCGAATTTATCGTCGAGAAACAGCACGACTTCTCTCACGCCACCGGCGAGCTGACTGCGCTACTTTCTGCAATTAAACTGGGCGCCAAAATCATCCACCGCGATATCAACAAAGCGGGTCTGGTTGATATTCTGGGCACCAGCGGCGTTTCCAATGTACAAGGTGAAGTTCAGATGAAACTGGACCTGTACGCCAATGAAAAGCTGAAAGCGGCGTTGAAAGCGCGCGGTGAAGTTGCGGGTATCGCTTCCGAAGAAGAAGACGAAATCGTGATATTCGACGGCGAGCGGGCTGAAAATGCCAAGTATGTGGTGCTGATGGATCCATTGGACGGTTCGTCCAATATTGATGTCAACGTCTCGGTCGGTACGATTTTCTCTATCTATCGTCGCATTACCCCGGTAGGCATTCCGGTAACCGAAGAAGACTTCCTGCAACCGGGCAGTGCTCAGGTGGCTGCTGGCTACGTAGTTTATGGTTCATCCACCATGCTGGTGTACACCACCGGTTATGGCGTGCATGCCTTTACTTACGATCCCTCTCTGGGCGTGTTCTGCCTGTCCCATGAGAAAGTCCGCTTCCCAGCCAGCGGCAACATGTATTCCATCAACGAAGGTAACTACATCAAGTTCCCACGCGGTGTGAAGAAATACATCAAGTATTGCCAGGAACAAGACGAAGCGACACAACGTCCTTACACCTCACGCTACATCGGTTCACTGGTTGCAGATTTCCATCGCAACCTGCTGAAAGGCGGCATCTACATTTATCCAAGCACCGCCAGCCACCCACAAGGCAAGCTGCGCCTGCTGTATGAATGCAACCCGATGGCGTTCTTGGCAGAACAAGCCGGCGGCAAAGCCAGTGACGGTAAAAACCGTATTCTGGACATTACCCCGGTGAAACTGCACCAGCGTGCACCTTTCTTCGTCGGCACCAAATCCATGGTTGAAGACGCAGAACGCTTTATCGCCGAAAATCCGGACGAATAAAGCGCCCAACGCAGGGGTGCAGCATGCTGCACCCCTACATTATAATTTGAACGCCGCCATACTCTGCGCCAGTAACTGCGCCTGATCCTCCAGCGATCGTGTCGCCGCCGCTGACTCTTCGACCAACGCCGCATTTTGTTGCGCCACCTGGTCCATCTGAGCCACCGCCAGGTTTACCTGCTCAATCCCACTGCTTTGTTCGCGCGTAGCCGCAGAGATTTCCCGCATCAACGCCGTTACACGCCCGACTTCGCCGGTAATGCCATTCATGGTTTTCGCCGCAGACTCTGCCATCTGCTCGCCTTCCTGCACGCGATTCTGCGACGCTTCAATCAGCCCTTTAATCTCTTTCGCTGACTGTGCGCTGCGTTGGGCCAAACTGCGTACCTCACCGGCCACGACCGCAAAACCACGGCCCTGTTCGCCAGCACGTGCCGCTTCTACTGCCGCGTTCAGCGCCAAAATGTTGGTCTGGAAAGCGATGCCGTCCATCACACTGATGATATCGGCGATACGACGCGAACTGTCGGTAATCGCCTGCATCTTGCTCATCACCTGACTGACCACCTCACTGCCTTGATTGGCAATGCCAGATACACTCAACGCCAGTTGATTGGCCTGCTCGCAGTTTTCGGCATTCATTTTCACCGTCGAGGTCAATTGCTCCATGCTGGCTGCCGTCTCTTCCAGCGAGGCGGCCGACTCTTCAGTGCGCTGGGCCAGATGTAAGTTACCGGCAGCCAACTCGCGCGAGCCGGTATCAATTTGGCTGCTGGCATCACGTACCTTGCTGACCGAACTCGCCAGCGCCTGCTGCATACGCTGCATTGCACGCACCAAACGGCCCATTTCGGTATTCCCTTCGCCCGTGATGGTATGCGTCAAATCGCCACCTGCAATATATTCCAGTTGGGCGATAGATTCATCGAGCGGGCGCAAGATAATCATCCTCAATGCAAACCAGGCCAATACTGCCAGCAATACGCTCAGCAGACCTGCGATCACAATCAGGGTAATCTTGGTACTGGCATTACTTTCCGCTTCCGTTACCCGCTGCTGGCCAATCTTCATCGCAAAGCTGCGGAAATCGCTCAGGTCTTTCTCAAAAGCAATACTCAAGGCAGAGATTTTGGTTTCCTGAATCTCGTAGTAATCGTCGACTTTACCCGCCTTGATGGCATCAGCCATCGGACCAACACCTTGCTCCAAATAGGCTCGATAGCTGTTTTGCAGACGGGCAGACAGCTCGCGGCCACGTTCGGTGACGGTGCCCACTTTGACAAAACGCGCCATTTCCTGCTTCGATTGCGCAAGGTAGTCATAAATGCGCCCCACTGTCGCGTCGGAAACCTCAATCTGGCCGATTTCCCGTTGGCGCACCGCCAGTGAGGCCGCGGTTCTGGCGCGCAGCGTCAGGTTGGAGCTGCTGGCCAGCGACCCCAATTCTTCCCCCAGGATTTGATTCAGAGTGTGTAACGAGCGCGATCCTTCGTTAATCGCGTTGACGCCGATCGTGCTGACCATAATCAACAGCAGCGTCATCAGGCTCAACAGGGCAATCAGCCCGGCCTTGACCGTAATCTTTTTTAGCATGAGTTCTTCCCGGCTTCAGAAATAGTGAGATCTTACGTAGAGGAGGTAAAACGGAGAGTCAGACTTCGCTGACTCATTATTATTTGATGAAGTTATCGGCAACCCTTGGGAAAACTTAACGCCGCAGGAAGATTTATCTGGAAATTCGATGGATGGCCCTGCGCCGGGGCGTGGATGATGAAAAGGGCAGGAATTCGTAAAAGAGTCCGCTATAATAGCCGCCACTCCATTTCTGGTTTGATTAAAGGAAACCGACATGAGCTTGAACCTGGTCCCTGCTGGCAAAGACCTGCCGGAAGACATCTACGTAGTTATCGAAATCCCGGCAAACGCCGATCCGATCAAATATGAAATCGACAAGGACACCGGCGCGCTGTTCGTTGACCGTTTCATGTCCACCGCGATGTTCTACCCGTGCAACTACGGTTATATCAACCACACCCTGTCTCTGGACGGTGACCCGGTTGACGTGCTGGTGCCGACGCCATACCCACTGCAGCCTGGCTCTGTGATCCGCTGCCGTCCGGTTGGCGTGCTGAAGATGTCTGACGAAGCTGGCGAAGATGCGAAACTGGTTGCCGTACCGCACAGCAAGCTGACCAAAGAATATGATCACATCAAAGATGTGAACGACCTGCCAGAACTGCTGAAAGCGCAGATCGCTCACTTCTTCGAGCACTACAAAGATCTGGAAAAAGGCAAATGGGTGAAAGTGGAAGGCTGGGCAGACGCTGCTGCGGCTAAAGCTGAAATCGTTGCCTCTTTCGAACGCGCAGCCAAGAAGTAATTCTTACCTGCCGCTCGAAAAAAAACACCGCTCAGTGAGCGGTGTTTTTTTTTACTTTTCGTCGAGACGCTTCAGCCAGTCTCCGCTTTGAATCCGCGGGTAACCGTCTACGCTGTGTTTATACAGGTAGATCCACGCACTCCCATAAGGCGTCTGAATCAGCTCACGCTTATAGTCCCGGGTGTTGCTTTTCAGTTCGTCCAGCTCGGCCAATATCGATGAGTTAATACGGTACACCTCACAATGTACCGTGCCCTCTCCAGGGATCGCCGCCGGGTAATGGCCCAGATTATAAATCTGATAGCCTTCGAGCTCATGCTCGCCGAGCCATTGGGCGTTGGTCATCCAATGGCTGTTTCCCTGTTTGCGTCGTAAACTGCCGTAGACAATTATTCGCATCGCTAAAACTCAAACTGATAGAGCAAATCTAATGCCTGGTCGAGACCAGACACCGCTTCCAGATACAACTTAGGCATCAGGCGGTAGCGCAACGTCAGCGTGGCCAGTGAGTCGAATATACCCACCCCATATTTTACTTGTAAGCCTGGGAGAACATAACCGCTCACGACAACCTGCGAACTGTCACCGACCCCTTGAGTATCCAGGGCCAAATTACTTACGCCAAACGCCTCGCCGATTTTACCCACAAGTTGACCACTTTGTGCAACCCCCATCCCAATTAACATTGAGGTCATTGCGTTACCATCAGCGCCGGAGCTATTCAGTCCTTGCCCACGCAACAGATAAGACAGCGCTTCCTGCTGCGATTTTGCCGGGTCCGAGAACACCTCCAACTTCGGCGCATCAGCCAGCCCGGTGACGCGCACCCCTGCGGTGACATCGTCTTCGGTCGACTCCGGATTACGGATGGCCTCAAGGTTCAACAACGGCTGATCCGGTGGCCCCGAGAACAGCAACTGTCCCTTGCGGACAATCAAATCCTGACCATAAGCATGGAAGCGCCCGGATGGGATGTCAATCTGACCATTCAAGCCCAACCCGTTTTTATCCTGCACAACTTTCAGATCGCCCTTTAATCGCGCCTTCAGACCAAAGGCATCAAGCCGCACGTCATTGCCAACGTGGATCATCAGGTTGCTATTGATCGGGATCGCCGCCGTTTTCGGTTGTAACGGCTTCAGTTGATCATCCAGCATCACCTCGTCTGAGGAAACACCCACAGCGCTCTCTGGTAGTTCCTGCACAGTAATGCGCGCCCAAGGAATATCAACGGAACCGTTGAGCGAGAACAGCTGCGGCGTGGCCTCGAATATCAAATCCGGCGACACATCAATCCGGATCATGGGCGGTACCGTCACGCGTAGCTTATCGCCCTTAGCGGCAATGCGTGCACGCCATGCGTTGATATCACGCCAATCGGCATCACCGGACAGGTTAAGCTGACCGTGGGTCGTGCTGACCAACCCTTCCAACGTCGACGTCATGCCGTCGAAATTCATCGCCAGCCGGCCTTCCGTCATGTCAAACGGCATCCAGTGCCCCTGCACCTTCACCTTGTCCAGAGCCATCCGGCCATACACTAAAGGCTTTAATGCACTGCCGCCCAAACGCAGGTTGGCGTTCAACATACCCGCGGCTTTTTCGCCCTGCATCAGCGCCGGGTTAATCATCGCCAGTGAAAGATTCGTGATATTGACGTTACCGCTGATATTGCGGCGTACCTGTGGATCAGCCACCTGAATATTGCCGTCAAACTGGCCATTGTTATTCAGTTTGATCAACCAATCGGCCTGCGCCCGACCCTTGGTGAGGCCGGCATTGAGGTTCAACTTGTCAAAGGCAATCGGCAATGGATTCCCCTGCACCTGCTGTACCACTTTAACCCCGTTGCCCACCAACGAGACTTTCGCCTCTGGCAGTGCACCACCAGGCTTCCAGCTAACGTCGGCCCGTCCGGTAAAGACGCCACTCAGGGCCGTCTCCGGGCCAAGGAAAGGTTTGATCATCGCCAGATCAAAACGGTTCAGCACAACGCTTGCCTGGCCGCTCTGACCGGCTTCGATAGTTTTCGGCACGCACAGTTCGGCATTCGGGTTCTGCCAGCAATGTGGCCCAATACTGATTTTCTGCGCGGTATTCAGGTAATCCAGCGCAATGGCGCGCGTTAATCGCCATTCGCCCACCGGCGTATCGAAACGCGTGTTGTTCAGGTTGCCGCGCCAGCGTTGCTGCTGACGGTCGAAACTGCCTTGCAACGCCAGTTGGCCGGATACCGGTTTGCCATCAATTTTCAGTTGCAACTGATGCTGTTTTTCACTGCCTTTGGCATCCAGCGTCAGCAGGTTGATGTCCAACGCATCTTGCTTGAGCCGTTCAACACGCACAGCCAGCTGGCCCTGAATTTGATCGCTGGAACGCACGTCGCCGTCGATTTTCACACGGTTAATGCGTAACGCCTGCCACTGCAGACCAGACGCGGTCAGATCGGCCAATAATTGAGGTGCCTGCAGGTTACCACGCAGTTTAATCAAGCCTTTCGCCGTGCCGCCAAGTCCTGGCAGGGCACCGTCCAGACGCGGTGCGTCAATATTTGCATCCAGGTTCCAACTCTTTTCATCCAGTTGGCCCTTCACGTTCAGTTGGTTGCGTCCCAGCGTCAGGTCGATACCTGGGATTTTCCACTGACCGGCGGCATTGCCGCTAAGCGTGCCACGTGCAGTGACCTTGTTCTGCTTCACGTTACCGTCGAGTTGCAAGACGGGGACCTGCAATTGCCAACTGCCGCCGTGCAGGCTGCCACGCGTGGTAATTTTACCGTCCAACTTCGCTGGCCATTCCGGCCACTGCTTAGCGGTATTGATCCCACTCAGTGTCAGCTGTGAATTCCAGCTGATAGCCTTACTCCAGTCCACCAGCGCCGTCAGATCGGTATTGCCCTGCAAGGCGGCCAACCGCAGGCGTTCCAGCTTAAACTGGTCAGTGTTGCCTTTACCGTCCAGCGTCAATACGGCTGGGGGCAGATCCTGCCCTTTGATATTTGCACGTGTCGACAACGCATAATCGGTCGCCTTGCCATTGAAACGCAGGCGGAAATCATTGATCTGGTACTGCGCCTCACCGCTCAGAGGCCATTTCAGTTGTTTGCTTTGCAGCGTCAACGCGAGCGGCAAACCGGCCTCGGCCAATTGGGTTTGTAGATCAAGCTGCGCGCCAACGGGCCCAGAGAGGTTGAGTGCGACCTTGAGTTCTTCGCGTAAGCCACCGCCAATGTTCAGTTTGATCTTTTCGCCTTTCAGCGGTTCGATGTTCACCGTGCTGTTGGCGACCATCTCTACCGGCCAACTGCCGGTCAGCGTTGCCTGCCCTTGCGCTGACAACGTGCCCTGTGGGGATTTCACATCGAAATTGTCCAGCTTGATATGCTGATCTTGAGTGCTGGCCTGCAACAGCAAGCTTGCGATCAGTACGTCGGTATCCCCTGTCAGCCGTAGCTGTTCACCCCTGATCTCCTTGACGGTGATGTCCAGCGGCAAACGGATATCCGGCAAGTCCGGCAGCAACGGTTTCGCGAACAGTTCTTTCAGCGTTTCGCCCAGTGGCTTCTCTTCGGGCTGCGGTACGGGTTTCGTGGCCGGATTGGCCTTTTCCTCTACTTTCTTCGCTGCGTCTACCACCGGCTGCACGGCCTCCGGCAGCGGATTTTGCGGCGTTTTCGGCAGTGCGATCAGTAATCCGCTGATCTTGGTTGGCAGCAGTGTCAACGCACGTTCCTGCCACTGAGCACCGGTACGGAATTCAGCAAGCGAAATCGCCGTGTCGTCTACGCTGACTTTGACGTTATTCAGCGCCAACATGCGCAAAGTAATCGGGTATGGCGTGCTGAGATTGGTTGTTGGCTCGCTGGTCTCTTCGACTGGCGCGGACGGCGTCATTTCTTTGGTTTTCACCACGACGTCCACGTCCTGTGCCGTCAACGCATTGACGCACAACGCACTGTTTTTAAAGCAGGCCAGATCGAGTGACAAATGGAACTGCCCGGCATTCACGGTGACACCCGGCATTTGATATTTCACGCCTTTCAGCGTCAGATCACGCCAACCGCCGCTGACACTGGCAATATCCAGTCCCGGCACCCAACGCGCCGCACCGTTTATCACCATATGCAAACCACTGGTGGTGCCCAGCAAGAACGCAACCCCGCCAATCAGCAGCAGCAGAATAATCAGGAAACCCAGGCAAATCTTTTTTATCAGGCTCATAGTTCAGGCCCCAAACCAATATAGAACTGCACCCCGTGGGTATCTTTATCCCCAACCGGAGCAGCGATATCCAGTTTCACCGGGCCGACCGGTGACTGCCAGCGCACACCAAAACCGGCACCGGTCTTGAAATTACTCTGGGTGATATCGTTTACGGCTTCACCGGAATCCACAAACACTGCGCCCCACCATTTGCCTGTCACGTTATATTGATACTCCAGCGAACCGGTCAGCATTTTAGAGGCCCCGGTCAACTTGCCGTCGTCGTCGCGAGGGGAAATGCCCTTGTATTTATAACCGCGAATACTGCGGTCACCACCGGCGAAGAATCGCAGGTCTGGCGGTACTCTTTCAAAGTCGTTGGTTTCAATCCACCCTACCTGCCCACGCGCAACAAAGCGGTGCTTGTCGGCCAACGTGCGAATCCAGACGTTCTGTGCCTGCATCAGCGCAAAGTCCACGTCCGAACCCCAGGTGCTGTCAGACACATCAATAGAATAACGTTGACTGTCGCCCCAGGTCGGCATCAAACCACCCCGGGAACGGGTCCGGTTTACGCTCACCCCGGGATACAGCAGCATAGTCGTATTGGTCACGGTACCCTGAGTAAAGTGGTCCCAACGCCAGGTGAGGTTTATCGCCCGTTGCCAGCCGCTGGACAGATCCCAGTTACGGGAGACCACGGCTTTTGACGTGACGGATTTGGTATCGTTGAGGTCGACGTTTTTGAACCCCCCTTGCAGCAGGTAATACTGCTCAAGCGGATTCTTAAGCAACGGGATTTTATAGGTCAAATCGAGCTGCTGTTCCGGGGCCGAAACACTGGCGCTGGTTTCCAGGCTGTGACCACGATCGTTGAGCCACGGTTTTTTCCAGGTGCCCTTCACGCGCGGGCCAACATCCGTGGAATAACCCACCCCGGTTTCAATGGTGTTGCGGGTGCGTGGCGTTACCAACGCATCTAGCGGCAAAATCTTGTTCTCTTTGGCGTCTTGGAAATCAGGAGACACAACCACCGAGTTAAACCAGTTGGTGGCGGACAAACGGCGGTTCAGCTCGGCCAAATCCTCCGAGCTGTAGTAATCCCCCTGATGAAAGGGCACCAGATTTTGCAGATAGTCTTCACGGATTTGCGAGCCGCTGAACTTCACTTGGCCGAAGCGATAACGCTGTCCGCTGTTGAAGTCGATGTCCCAATAGGCCTTATGCAGATCTTCCGCGACACCAAGCTGACTTTTGGTCATGTCAGCATCGAAATAGCCTTTGCGAAGCGCCATGCCGGTCAATGACCCTTTAAAGCTGTCGTACTTGCCGTGATTGAGGATCTCGCCTATCGTCGGCTTGCCTTTCTTGACCAGTGCCAGGTAGTCGTCATCGGTTTTCGCGCCGCCTTCCAACACAATATTGGCACCGGCAATCCGCACAGGTTCACCTGGGTTCACCTTGGCATGCAATACCGGACGTGACAGACCAGGGCGATCGTCCAGGGTAAAGTCGATGGTGGGTTGATAATAGCCGAGCGCTCGCAGCCCCTGACGGACAGCCTCATCCACGCGTGCGCGGAAACGGCCGTCAGTGCTGACCTCTTCCGGCGTGATGGATGACAAACGCACCCGGACGTTTTTTTCCAGTTCCCCGCTAAGTCCTTCAACCTGCAGCCGCACATTCGCCGAATACGCCGCAGGCGTCGCGAGCAGCGCACACAAAAAGCACAGGGCTCGGTATCGTGGCACGCGTTCTCCTTAATTTATTTTACTTTCCTGTAATAACACTCGCTCTGGTACCAGGGCATACTCCGCGCTATCAAGACGGCAGCCCTTTCAGCATTATTCCAGACGCTGCATGTTACGGTTTTACTGTCGCAGTAAACTGGCGCATTCTTCGCTTTTGGCGCTCTAAATACTGCGTTAATCTGATACATAATCTGAATATGTAGCTTATTGTGGGCAAAGTTTCGGTTAGATACAACCGAACTGCCGCGTCTTAGGCCAATTCTTACTGTGACAACAGGAGTCAACCGTGGTGCCATTTTTTGATAAAACACAAACCGTCGACAAGGCGAACGCACTGCCTGGCCGCACGACTCCCATGCCGGTTGCCACACTCAATGTGGTCACCGATCATTCGATGACTCACGTGCCGGATGGCATGGCGGTAGCGATCTTCGCCATGGGCTGTTTCTGGGGTGTGGAGCGCCTGTTCTGGCAACAGCCGGGGGTATACAGCACCGCTGCGGGCTACAGCGGCGGCTATACGCCGAATCCAACCTACCGTGAAGTGTGCAGTGGCCAGACCGGCCATACTGAGGTGGTTCGTGTCGTGTTCGATCCGAAAATCATCAGCTATAAGCAGCTGCTGCAGGTCTTCTGGGAAAACCACGACCCGGCACAGGGCATGCGTCAAGGTGGCGATGTCGGCACCCAGTACCGCTCGGCAATTTATACGCTAACGCCAGAACAGCAGGCCGAAGCCGAAAACAGCCTGCAGCGCTTCCAGCGGGCCATGGTTGAAGCGGGCGACAAGCGCACCATCACGACTGAAGTCGTGCCCGCGCTGCCGTTTTACTATGCCGAAGATGACCACCAGCAATATCTGTACAAGAACCCTGAAGGCTACTGTGGCTTGGGCGGTATCGGTGTCTGCTTGCCTCCTCAACGCTAACTCACTGGCCAGCGGTAATTTTTAACCGCTGGCGGCTCCTGTAAGGCTGCTGCTATACTGTGCGGGCCGCATCTGCGGCCTGATAGCCTCCTTTCTGGTTGTTATCACTACTTTTTTTACAATGTACTACCCTTCCTCAAGAGCGCCGTCATCCCGTCGGCACGTATGGATAGATTATGTTAAACAGTATTTTACTGATTCTTTTTCTGATCGCAGTGAGTGCGTTTTTCTCGCTGTCGGAAATATCTCTGGCCGCGTCACGCAAGATTAAACTGAAACTGATGGCTGACGAAGGTAACGTCAATGCTACCAAAGTCCTCAAGCTGCAAGAAACGCCGGGGTTGTTCTTTACCGTGGTGCAGATTGGCCTGAACGCCGTCGCCATCCTGGGTGGTATCGTCGGTGATGCAGCCTTTTCTCCTAGTTTTAAAGTGTTGTTCGACCGTTTCTTATCCCCAGAGATGGCTGAGCAGGTTAGCTTCATCTGCTCGTTCGTGCTGGTGACCAGCTTGTTTATCCTGTTCGCAGATTTGACGCCGAAGCGCATCGGTATGATTGCACCAGAGACGGTCGCCGTCCGGATCATCAACCCGATGCGTTTCTCGATCATGATTTTCCGGCCGCTGGTTTGGTTCTTCAACGGTATGGCAAACCTGATTTTCCGTCTGTTCAAACTGCCGATGGTGCGTAAAGACGACATCACCTCCGACGATATCTATGCGGTGGTGGAAGCCGGTGCGCTGGCTGGCGTTCTGCGTAAGCAAGAGCATGAACTGATCGAAAACGTTTTCGAGCTGGAATCACGTACGGTGCCTTCGTCGATGACCTCACGTGAAAGCGTGGTTTACTTTGATCTGCGCGAGAGCGAAGAAAGCATCATCGAGAAAGTCTCAACGCATCCGCACTCCAAGTTCCTGGTGTGTGACGGCAATATCGATCAGGTTGTCGGCTACGTTGACTCCAAAGACTTGTTAAACCGCGTGCTGGGTAATCAAAGCCTGGTATTGAGCAGTGGTGTGCAGATCCGTTCAGCCCTGATCGTGCCAGATACCCTGACGTTGTCTGAAGCATTGGAAAGCTTTAAAACGGCGGGTGAAGACTTTGCCGTCATTCTCAATGAATATGCATTGGTTGTGGGCATCATCACGCTGAATGACGTAATGACCACGCTGATGGGTGATTTGGTCGGCCAGGGTCAGGAAGAACAGATCGTGGCGCGCGATGAGAACTCATGGCTGATTGAAGGCGGTACGCCTATCGATGACGTGATGCGCGTGCTGGATATCGACGAGTTCCCACAAGCAGGTAACTACGAGACTATTGGCGGCTTTATGATGTATATGCTGCGCAAGATCCCTAAGCGTACCGATTTCGTCAAATATGCCGGCTACAAGTTTGAAGTGGTAGATATCGACAGCTACAAGATTGACCAGCTGCTGGTCACCCGGTTGAGCGATAAGCCGGCGTCGACGCTGCCAAAAGCGCCGGACGACACCCCTTCAGCCTGACGCACCTACAGCAAAAACATAAACGGCCCCCTCGGGGCCGTATTTTTTGATTGGCGCTCTGTGCCCAATCACCCCATTTCAGACTGCAGCAGCAACACCTGACGGTTTACCTCTGACATCACACTGAAATGGCGCCTGTCGCGGATTTTTGGCAACAGGATTTTTCCTTCATCGAATTCAAACGCACCAACATCTTTGATATACAGCCGACCGCGAAACAAGGTCTTTACATACTTTGCCACTTTCAACGGATTATAACGCTGGAAGATTTTCATTCTATTACTCTCCTCCGTTTGTCCATGCGCTCAGCGAGCCGCCAAGGTGGCAGCCTCTAAAATAAGAACGCAACGTGATTGCCATGTAGTAGACCCAGTAAAGACCATATCGTTCATTTCCGCTTGGAGATCTGCACTGGATTTACACTTTTTGACAGAATTGTATATGATAATATATAACTTTTTCAGTATATCCCTTCAAAATACAGGCATTTGCCCCCAGAAGGAAAAACTGCGATCCGGCTAACAGGACAGACCTCTGATCACCACCTATGCTTTAGGCTATCGGGTGCTGTCGGCACCATTTCCCCTTAAGGAGAAGGCATGAAAAAAAGTCACATGCTCATTGTATCCCTGCTGTTTGCTCCCCTTTTTGCCTCCGCGCACAACTTCCAGCTCCAGCAACGCGTCGCACCGGTTGGCGTCAGCGATAAAGGAGAGTTGGATTACGCTAATAATAAGTTTAGCTATCAAAACTGGAATAGCGCGCAGCTCAGTGGGAAAGTGCGAGTGATCCAACACATTGCCGGCCGCAGTTCTGCCAAGGACATGAACGACCCACTGATAGAAGCGATTAAGAAAGCTAAGCTACCGCACGATCGTTACCAAACGACGACAATTGTGAATACCGACGATGCGTTGCTCGGCACCGCGATGTTTGTGCGCAACAGCATTGAAGACAGCAAGAAAGAGTTCCCGTGGTCGCAGTTTATTGTCGACAGCAACGGCAATGTACGAAAAGCGTGGGATCTGCAGCCAAAGGGCTCAGCCATTGTGGTGTTGGATAATCAAGGCAGGATCCAGTTTGCCAAAGACGGCGCACTGACACCGGAAGAAGTGCAGCAGGTCATGACCCAACTGCACCAGCTTCTGGCAAAGTAAATTAGAACAGCGATACCCGAAAGCCGGGGTTAAGGAACGATTCACGCGGTGTGTAGAGCAGAGGTTTGCCCTGCCAATCGTGGATCTGCGCCCCGGCCGCAACGGCGACGGCATGACCGGCAGCGGTATCCCAGATGTTAGTTGGCCCAAAACGTGGGTACAGCTGCGCTTTACCTTCCGCGACCAGACAAAACTTTAACGAGGATCCGACAGAAACCGTCTGATGCTCGCCCAACTGGTTCAGGTAATCCTTCAATTCTTCGTCACTGTGTGAGCGGCTGACGACCACCAGCGGTGGGTGGGCGTTACTGACGCTAATGGCCTGGCGTCGGCCCTTTTCTTCTTTCCAGGCTTTGCCGCGCTCGGCCAGATACAGCACGTCAATCGCCGGGGCGTAAACCACGCCCATCACGGCTTGGCCGTCTTCAATCAGCGCAATATTTACCGTGAATTCACCATTGCGGTTGAGGAATTCCTTGGTGCCGTCCAACGGATCGACCAGCCAATAACGCGTCCAGCTCTGCCGTTCAGTCCACGCCGGTGGATCTTCCTCTGAGAGCAGCGGGATGCCCGGCGTTAATACCGCAAGACCGCGTTTGATAATATGGTGCGCCGCCAAGTCGGCCGCTGTCACCGGAGAATCGTCTTTTTTCTTTGCAGCATCAAGCGGTTGTTCACCTTGATACACCGCCATGATCGCCGCACCCGCCTCGCGGGACAGTTGGCAAATTTGTTCTAACATCATTCACCTCAGATAAATACCCTGAATAACTGGAGCTGCACCGCGGTGGAAAGTCTACGAATCCCCGGAGCACAGTCCACTATGTGACCGGAGTGACCAGACGTAGCCAACAAAGAGGCAACTTCAAGTATGACGGGTATACAGTTCAGTGGGGCATTTCCCCTTTCTCATTGCTAGCAGCCTAGTTTTTTTTGCAGGGAATATCCATCATAACGATTTAACCTGCGGTAATTACTCAAGTCTTTCCCGTCACAACTGCGATATTTCCTCAGATACCTCGGTCAGTTTTCTGCCACACTTCACAGTTTGGTGAGACAACCAATGTTAATTACATGTCCCTCTGCGATAAAACTCGAAAAATGGAATGGAGAAAGCCAAAAATGATGAAGCGTTCGCTGACGTTGTCTGCCCTCGCTGTACTGGTTTGCGCCTCGGTGCAGGCGGCTACGGTCGATCTGCGCGTGCTGGAAACGACCGACCTGCACAGCAACATGATGGACTTCGATTACTACAAGGATAAACCGACCGATAAATTCGGTCTGGTGCGTACCGCCAGCCTGATTGAACAGGCTCGTCAACAAGCGGCCAATACGGTGTTGGTGGACAATGGCGACATTATTCAGGGTAGCCCGCTCGGCGACTATATGGCGGCCAAAGGCTTGAAGCCGGGAGATGTTCACCCGGTGTATAAAGCGATGAATACCCTGAACTATGTGGTTGGCAACATCGGTAACCACGAGTTCAACTACGGGCTCGACTACCTGAAAAATGCCATTGCCGGAGCCAAATTCCCGTATATCAACGCCAACGTCATCGACGCTAAAACACAGAAACCCTTGTTCACACCTTACATTATCGTCGATACACCGGTAAAAGATCGTGATGGCAAAGAACATACTTTGCGAATTGGCTATATCGGTTTTGTACCGCCGCAAATTTTGGTCTGGGATAAAGCCAACTTGCAGGGCAAGGTTAGGGTTAACGACATCACCGAAACCGCTAAACGCTATGTACCGGAAATGCGCAAACAAGGCGCCGACCTGGTGGTCGCTATCCCGCACTCCGGCTTGTCCAGCGAGCCATACAAGGCAATGGCAGAAAATTCGGTGTACTACCTCAGCCAAGTACCAGGCATTGACGCCATCATGTTCGGCCATGCTCACGCCGTGTTCCCAAGTAAGGACTTTGCCAATATCAAAGGCGCAGACATTGCACAGGGTACGCTCAATGGCATACCTGCGGTAATGCCGGGTCAATGGGGTGATCACCTCGGCGTAGTCGATCTGCAGCTAAACAACGACTCTGGCAGTTGGAAAGTGGCCTCCGCCAAAGCGGAAGCACGGCCAATCTACGACAAAGAGAACAAGAAATCGCTGGCCGCAGAAGATGCCAGTCTGGTGAAAGTCCTGGCGGAAGATCATAAAGGCACACGTGATTTCGTCAGTAAACCCGTCGGTAAAGCGGACGACAACATGTACAGCTATTTGGCACTGATTCAGGATGATCCCACAGTGCAAATCGTGAATAATGCGCAGAAGGCTTACGTGGAGCACTATATTCAGGGCGATCCCGACCTGGCCGACCTGCCCGTGCTGTCAGCCGCTGCACCGTTCAAGGTGGGCGGACGCAAAAACGATCCGGCCAGCTTCGTCGAAGTGGAAAAAGGCCAGCTCACCTTCCGTAACGCTTCGGATCTTTACCTCTATCCCAATACCTTGGTGGTCGTGAAAGCCAGCGGCAAAGAGGTGAAGGAGTGGCTCGAGTGTTCCGCTGGGCAATTTAATCAGATCGACGTTAACAGCCCCAAACCACAGGGCCTGATCAACTGGGACGGTTTCCGCACCTATAACTTTGATGTGATTGACGGGGTAAATTACCAGATCGACGTCAGCCAGCCTGCGCGTTACGACGGTGAATGCCAGTTGATCAACGATAAGGCGGAACGCATCAAAGATCTGACATTCAAAGGCAAGCCTATTGATCCAAACGCCACCTTCCTGGTTGCCACCAATAACTACCGTGCTTACGGTGGTAAGTTTGCCGGCACCGGCGATCAACATATTGCCTTCGCTTCGCCGGATGAGAACCGTTCGGTGCTGGCCGCTTATATCAGCGCTGAAACTAAGCTGCATGGCGCAGTACGGCCACAGGTGGATAATAACTGGCGTTTGGCGACGTTCAGTAGCCCTCAGCCACTGGATATTCGTTTCGAAACATCACCAAGCGAGAAGGCTACGGCGTTTATCAAAACCCATGCCCAGTATCCAATGAAATCCGAAGGTACGGATAACATTGGATTTGCGGTTTATCAGATTGATTTAAGCAGCAAATAAGCAGTAGGCCGGAGGGGAAATCACCTTCCCTCTGGCCATCTACCCCTTTTTCTCTCTGGCGCGCCCTTTAAATTGCATTTAAAATGCATGTTATAGTTTTTCATTTAAAGAGGCCTTCCCATGAATTACCGTGACCAATCCCTCGGCGCTCTCGCCATCGCTATTCCCCGGGCATCACGCCTGTTCCGCCTGAACGACTTGGATTTCTGCTGTGGCGGCAAACAAACGCTGCAACGCGCCGCCGAGCGCAGAGGGCTGGATATCGACCGTCTGGAAACCGAATTGGCCGTCCTCGCCGCCAAACCGGAACAAACCCGCGACTGGCGCACTGCGCCCCTCGGCGAAGTGATTGACTATATCCTGCCACGCTTCCATCAGCGGCACCGTGAACAGTTAGCCGAGCTGGTACTGATGGCAGAAAAAGTCGAACGGGTTCATGCCGACAAACCCACCTGTCCACGTGGACTGGCGAAACAGTTGAACCTGATCCGGCTGGATCTGGAAAATCATATGATGAAAGAAGAACAGATCCTGTTCCCGATGATCAAGCAAGGTATGGGACGCCAGGCGAGTGGACCCATCTCGGTGATGGAACATGAGCATGACGACGCGGGCGAACAGTTGGAAGTGGTAAAGTTCCTCACCAACAACGTGACGCCACCAGAAGGTGCCTGCAATACCTGGCAGGCGCTGTATGGCGGTATCGACGAGTTCATCGGTGACCTGATGGAACACATCAATCTGGAGAACAACCTGTTGTTCCCGCGCGCACTGAACGGCGCATAAAACAAGGGCGCCATGTAGGCGCCCAGAGAAACCTGTCAGAGGATTACAGAATTTCCAGCAGTTCGACGTCAAACACCAGCGCGCTGAATGGCGGGATGGATGCGCCAGCACCACGCTCGCCGTAGGCCAGGTCGTGTGGAATATACAACTGCCATTTAGAACCGACCGGCATCAGGGTCAGCGCTTCGATCCAACCTGGGATCACACCGCTAACCGGGAATTCTGCCGGTTGGCCGCGCTCTACGGAGCTGTCGAACACGTCACCGTTGATCAGACGGCCGGTGTAATGCACACGCACGCGATCCTGACGGGACGGGATTGGGCCATTGCCCTGCTCCAGTACGGAGAACTGCAGACCGGATTCGGTCAGCGTCACTTCGTCACGCTTGGCGTTGTCTTCCAGGAATTTCTGGCCTTCAACAGCCATCGCCTGTTGACGATCACGACGCACGGCATCCGCACGTTCGTGGATTTCACGCAGCGCACGGTGCACCACGTCTACCGGAACCGCCGGGGCATTCCCTTCCAGCGCGTCACGCAAACCTGCCAGCAAAGCTTCCGGTTGTAAACCTTCCAGACCGGACTCTTGTAACTGCTGGCCGACCTGTAAACCAATCCCGTAGCTCGCCTGCGCTTCAACGCTGTCAAAAGAAGGGGTTGTCATGGGGTTTTCCTTTAGTCTGTAAAAAGTCGAAAGCGCAGCATAACAGCGCCGCAATGCCGGGTAAAATCTTGTGTGGAGAATGATGACTTTTGTCGTAGAAAAAGAAACAATAACCCTCAGTTAACACCCGCTCCCGCGAGCCCAGGCGAATCGCCTGTCGCAACAGGCATGGGTTTGCTGCTGCCTTTCACTTCAATCAGTTAGCAGACTATACTGGAAACAGGGCATCGGGTCGGCGGTACACCCTTTTGTACCGTGATATTTTTACGCCGTTGAAGAGAGGTTACCATGGGCAGAATCTCGCCCAGGAGAAGGAAGACCACCCGAGTCTACCAGCCGTTGTTGCGCACCTGGTTGAACTTCAGCCAGCGCCTGAAGCCGGGGTCCGCGCCAGAGGCAGTAGAGAATCCGGATTCAGAACAACCACCGGAAAGCGGTAAGGGGCAAAACATCAAAGCGCTAATGCTGAAGATCTGGCACCTGCCGGACGGCTTCGGTTGGATGGAGCCATTACCCTATTTCCACCGCCGCTGGACACTGATTTTCGGCTGCATCTTGCTACTGGCACTGCTGTGGCCGTATTCATCGGAAAACAGCGGGCAGCCATTCCCGGTCACCCAGCAGGGCAACAACATACCCCTGCAGGCCGATCTGCAAAATGATCCTCAGCAGCAGCACGCCGCCGAACCGGAACCCGCCGGCAACTGGCAGCGTTACCAGATCCAACCAGGGCAAACGCTGGCGCAACTGTTCCGCGACAATAGTCTGCCGGTGAATGAAGTCTTCGCGATGGCGCAGGTGGAAGGTAACGATAAACCACTCAGCAACATGAAGGCCGGCCAGGAAGTGCGTATCGAACGTGACACCAACGGCGTGATTACTGCATTATCGGTCACTGCCGCGGATAACACTCAGGTATTATTCCGCCGCCAGGCCGACGGCAGCTATCGCCGCGAGCGTTAACCTTGCCCCGGCCATTGACCGCGTGATCGCACGCAATGGCCAGGCAACTTAAATCTGCGCCAATAAAAAGTCGCGCAGCACGATGCCGTGGTTGTGCTGTGTGTCTTTGCTGCCATAGAGCAAGGTTAAGGGCTCCCCTTGCCGTAATAACGCCACCAGGGGCCGCCAGGCGTCATTTTCAGCCAATTGCTGCCGGTAACGGCTCTCAAATAATTCCCACTGTTCAAGGTGCTGGTGAAACCACTGTCGTAGTGTGTTATCTGGCGCAATCTCTTTTAGCCACTGCACTCCCAGTAACTGCTCCTTACTGATGCCCCGCGGCCATAACCGGTCAATCAGGTAACAGTTAACCGGTGCAGGGCCTGTAAACCCATACACGCGTTCTAAGTGAATCTCTGCCATTTGCCGCTGCTCCTCACCCAAGGTGCTGGCAGAATAACGCGTTTTACCGGGCGCAGAAAAGCAAAACGCCAGCACGAGGCTGGCGTTTTAACTTGGTGAACAGGAGCGATTAAGCTTCTGCTACCACAACTACATTCAGCTGTGCGAACACGTCGCTGTGTACCTGGAAGTGAACTTCGTGTTCACCAGTGGTACGCAGAACGCCATTCGGCAGACGAACTTCGCTCTTGGCAACTTCAACGCCTGCCGCAGTAACTGCGTCAGCGATGTCGCGGGTGCCGATAGAGCCGAACAGTTTACCTTCGTCGCCTGATTTAGACGCGATGGTGACTGAACCCAGTTCGTTGATCTTGGTTGCGCGAGCTTCAGCAGCGCCCAGAACGTCAGCCAGTTTGGCTTCCAGTTCTGCACGACGTGCTTCGAAGAACTCTACGTTTTTCTTGGTAGCAGGAACAGCTTTGCCCTGTGGTACCAGGAAGTTACGGGCGTAGCCCGCTTTAACGTTAACTTGATCACCCAGGCTGCCCAGGTTTGCTACTTTATCAAGCAGAATAACTTGCATTACCTTATCCTCTCAAAGTCGTTAATGGACAGTGGCCGATTACTGATGACGATCAGTGTACGGCAACAAAGACAGGTAGCGCGCGCGCTTGATAGCACGGGCCAGCTGGCGCTGATATTTTGCACGAGTACCGGTAATACGGCTCGGGACAATTTTACCACTTTCAGTGATGTAGTTTTTCAGCGTAGCGATGTCTTTATAGTCAATCTCTTGAACGCCTTCCGCGGTGAAACGGCAGAACTTGCGACGACGGAAATAACGTGCCATTAGGCTAGTCTCCAGAATCTATCAATTCAATCTGCTCGGCATGCAGAACCAGTTTGTTCAGCCCGTTGCGCCCTTGATGGCTGCTAACAAAGCCTTGCACGGTTATCTGACTGCCGACCGTTAATCTTTGAGTTAGTGCTTGTGACTGTTGTCCGCTGACAACCACGGGCATTCGGCACCATGCTTGTCTGCTGAATCCGGCTTCCATTTGCTGCGAACGGTGCTCAAGCACAAATTGGCAGTGGGGTATCCCGGAAGGACTCACTTTTCGAACCGGCGTCTTGCACACAGTGCCCGACAAAACCAGACGATTAGATGTCACGGCAGCAATTACTCTTCAGAATCCCCAGCATCTGCATCATCTGCGGTTTCGTTAGCGAAGTCTTCGCGGCGATCGCCACGACGTTCGTCTTTCGCTTTAACCATCGGAGATGCTTCAGTTACCGCGTGCTTAACGCGCATAACCATGCTACGGATAACGGCGTCGTTGAAGCGGAAGTTTGTTTCCAGCTCATCGATCGCTTCCTGCGGAGCTTCAACGTTCAGCAGAACGTAGTGAGCTTTGTGCAGTTTGTTGATCGGGTAAGCCAGTTGACGGCGGCCCCAGTCTTCCAGACGGTGAATCTGACCAGCAGCGTTAGTGATGGTAGCACTGTAACGCTCGATCATGCCCGGAACCTGTTCGCTTTGGTCAGGATGGACCATAAAAACGATTTCGTAATGACGCATCGAATTGCTCCTTACGGATTATTCAGCCTCCTGTCAGGGTCAACCGCGGCCCATGGAAGCAAGGAACGTGTATGTGTGTGCGGCTGAAAAAATGACGCGTAATCATACTTGCGCTAGCGGGGAAACTCAAGGACCGAGGGGGATTTATTATCAGTAATGCGAGCCTGCTACGGAAATAGCACGATTTGCTGTCTGCACAACCTATGTACACAGATCCATCACTTCAGAAAATCTTTCAATGAAATCATCACTGATGCGCAAAATTCATTCATTTTTTTTGAAAGAGGCTATCAAAATACCTCCCTTTTTAATCCTGAATGAAGGTCTAAAATTGTACTTATCCGCCGCAGACAGCGCGACGAAAAAGATTCGAGGTTATTCAATACATACAAATAACTTTTTGCTGCACTGGCACCGGCTGTCAGGCCGTTGAAGCAAACAGTTAAGAGAGGCACTTATGAAACACGTTACCATCGCCACTGCCATTGCTTTACTGTTTTCTGCCCATGCCATGGCCGCCACTGAAATCACATCACATCAGGCCGATCAACGCCAAAGCGTTGGGTTTGTGACCCTAAACCAGGACGTTGTTTCCCCTGACGATGCCAGTAGCCAAGTGAACAAAATAGCCGAGCAGCGCGGCGCGACGGCCTATCGGATCATCGCTCTGCATGAACCTGAAAACAACAGCACCATGCATGTGAGTGCCGAGCTGTATCGCTAAGAGAAAATGCAGCACCAGGAAGTCAGCCGCGCCCAAAAGCGGCAAATAAAAATGTGAATGTCATCGTCAGCCCCCTGATTCAGGGGGCTTTTTTTATAACGTGCGCCTGAAGAAATCGGCCGTTACGCTAAGCGCCTGTGGTGTAATGCGGTGCTTGACGTCAGGTTCCGTAAGCAACGTTAGTTGTTGATCCCAACCGCTCTGACGAAGTTCGGTCGCCAACCGCAAGCTTTCTGCCACCGGCACTAAATCATCTGCCTCGCCGTGCCACAACAACAGAGGGCGATCGGCAATTTTCTCCAACTGGTGTTCCAGACCATAATCCGCGAGCGCAGCAATACGAGCCTCAAAGCCGTTTGCTGTCAAAGGGTTGCCCTGTTCATCCAAAGGGGGGAACAGTGTCTGCGCCAGGGACGTGTAATACCCGGCCCCCATCAGGCTGGCAGCCGCTTTCACCCATGGGTAACGGGCGAAGCTCCCCAGTGTTGTCATCCCGCCCATAGACGCACCGGCAACGCCGATACGTCCTTCAGCAATCAGTCCGCGCTGTTCAAAATGCGCTTTCAGCGCCGGCAACTCATCGATATTGCTGCGCAGGATCTCCCAAAAACGGGATAACCGCTTCTGTTCATCTCCGTCAAAGCGCTCGCCGTGAAAATCGGCATCCGGCAACACCACGCGAAATCCTGCCTTGGCTAACGCATAGCCAAAATAGGCATACACTTCTTTAGACGAGGTATAACCATGGTAGAAAAATATCGTCGGCAGCGGCTGATGGTACTGCCCCGCAGGTACCGCGTGGATCACGGCAATATTCCCTGCCCGCTCGTCATAGATTTCAATCATCCGTTTTCCCTCTGCATATTTGTTGCCTTCATAATGGCAAACTTGCGCTAAAAAGCATTAGCTCAATCTGTTCCAATTTATAATGGGTTACACTGAAATCATGCCGTCGACTTTCCCGAGGTGCTCATGAAGCTTTCCCGCCTGTTGCTCCCCCTAACACTGATCACGCTGCTTAGCGCCTGCGGCATCATGACCACAACCCCAAAAGCACCGCCATCACCGACCGGTCAAGCACAGGAGATCACCCGGACACAAACCGGCACTCTGGTGAAAATGGGTACCACCAGCGCCCTGGTCCGCGGCAGCCCGATGGATGTGGAAGCGGCAATACAGCAGAAAGCCAACGCCAGTGGGGCTCGTTATTACATGATCATTATGAACAGTGAAACCGTGGTTCCCGGCCAATGGTACTCACAGGCGATCCTGTATCGGTAACCTTTAGAGTTTTAATAAGATTTACATTGGCTTTGCACAGACTGAAGTTGGATATTGCACACTGGCAAACAGCGCGCCGCACCCTGCGGCGTGGATACAGGATCCGACGAAGGGGAACGCCATGACACGCTCCGCCGCACTCACCGCCCTCCTGCTTTCCATGGGGTTACTTAGCGCCAGCGCCCAGTCCGCTGAACTGGCCCCCGCAGACCGCGTGACGCCTCTTAGCGAAATTGCTGAAATCACCCTAAATAACCTGTCCGGCTCACCTCAGGATGTAGAACAACTGATAGCCCGTAAGGCCGATGAACACGGGGCCAGCTATTATCGAATCCTGAAGATGGAAGAACAGGCGCACCAACCTGGCTGGCGCGCCTCGGCAATACTCTATCTTTAATAGGTCATGCAAGCCGCATTCAGTACGCCGCCGCTGATCGAAACGCCCCCCAGGAAAATCCCGGCGGCCACGTGATTAGATTCAATCTTGTCACTGATCCGCGGCATGTAAATTTTCACCGCCGCAAACAGCAGCAGTTGCACCACTAAAGCCACGACGCCCCATAGCAAGTAGTCCAACAGACTGACAGAGTTGATCGCCGCACTGGCCAGCGGGATCACATAACCCAGGCAAGCACCAATGAAGCCGAAAGCAGCAGACTGATTGTCGGCCTTAATCAACGCCCATTCGTCGTGTGGTGTAATGCGGGTATAAACAAACAAGAACACCAGAACCATGGCAAAGCCACTGAAGAAATAAGAGGCGAATGCCGCCAACGCGCTAAGAATATCCATGTCATGCTTCCTGATCAGAGGTCAGTATCCCTTACGGGCCAAGTGCTGAATTAAAAAGCTTTTCTCGTTCTGGCGCCACTGTTTTCCCTAGCCTCCCATCGCTCGGGTAAACAGCGTTTCGCACAGCCGGTCTGGTAACGCCCTTTCACCACGGGCATCGAGCATCATTTGACACCAGGCCTCTGCCAACGGGGGGGAACTGTGTCGCAGAAGCTGTGCCGCAGCGAACAAATTGAATAATGTCCCGGTAACCGCGCGCCCTTGCTCTTCATGCGGTTTACGCATCAGCTGGAGCACCCGCCGCCACTGATGATCATAATGGCGGTTTTGTCCCTTCACTTCGCCAAGTTCGCGCTCCAAAGCCTCCTGCACCGCCGGCAGTTTTCCCCATGCCCGCATCACGTCCAGGCACATGATATTGCCTGACCCTTCCCAGATGCTGTTTACCGGCATTTCACGGTACAGTCGCGGCAACTCACTCTCTTCGCAGTAACCGATTCCTCCTAACGCCTCCATGGCTTCACCAACAAAAGGGATGCCTTGTCGGCAAACTTCAAATTTCGCTGCTGGGGTCATCACACGGCACAGCGCCTGCTCCAAAGGCGCACCGGTACCCACGCTGTCGTAGGCACGCGCCAGTCGCATCAAGGCCGCTGTCTGTCCCTCTAACCGCAACGCCATCCGCGCTAACACCTGGCGCATCATCGGCTGTTCGATCAGTGGCTTGCCAAACGCCTGTCGCTGCAAAACATGATATAGCGCTACCGATAAGCCACGCCGCATCAAACCGTGGCTGCCCAATGCACAGTCAAAACGGGTCAGCCCGCCCATTTTCAGGATATGTCGTACGCCATCGCCCTCCTCACCCACCAGCCAGGCGATGGCATCCTGGAATTCAACTTCACTGCTAGCATTGGAGCGGTTGCCGAGTTTGTCTTTGAGACGTTCCAGCCGTATTGCGTTGCGCGTGCCGTCAGGCAGGATCCGCGGCAGAAAGAAGCAAGACAGCCCGCCTTCCGCCTGTGCCAGCACCAGGTGCGCATCACTCTGTGGCACCGAGAAGAACCATTTGTGCCCCACGAGCCGGTAAGCTTCACCCGGGCCACGTGCAGCCAGCGGCGTGGCCGTTGTGGTATTGCTTAATACATCGGACCCCCCTTGTTTCTCGGTCATCCCCATACCAATCAGTAATCCGCGTTTTTGTCCGCCAGGCAACAAATGGGCGTCGTAACGATCAGACAGCAGCGGCGTCAGCCAAGTCTGGAACTCCGCGGGTAATGAACGTTGCAATAATGGAATTGCACCAAAAGTCATGGTCACCGGGCACAACGTGCCGGCTTCAACCTGGGCGTGTAACACAAAACGCGCGGCACGTGCCACAAATGACCCCATGCGCGCATCCTCTTCCCACGGCAGATTGTGCACGCGGTTAGCGATCAAGCCTTGCATCAGGATATGCCAGGCAGGATGAAAACGGACATCATCCAGCCGCTGGCCGGTGGCGTCATAGCGCAGCAGTTCGGGCGGATTGACGTTGGCCAACCGCCCCAGTTCCAGTGACTCCTGAGTACCCAACTGTTGGCCTAACGAAGCCAGCACGTCGGCATCCCAACCGGCTTGCTCACGCTGTATTGCCTCAAGCAGCGGCGTGTCAGACAGGAAGAGATTGCTGTTACCCAGTGGCTTCGGCTGATTAAAAACGGTGTGTGTATTCCAGACCATGAGCTTGCTCCCTGATAAAAGCGTCAGGAGTAATTATGGTCGTCAGGGCGATTTCTGCCGCAGGTGAGATCACAGGGTGGGAAATGAGAAGGTAATAAGGGCGCAATGCCTACATTGCGCCCTTATGGGTAAATCAACTGCGCTGACGTACTGCTTCGAACAAACAGATGCCGGTAGCAACAGACACGTTCAAGGAAGAAACCGTTCCTGCCATCGGGATACTGATCAACTCATCACAGTGTTCGCGGGTCAGACGACGCATACCTTCGCCTTCCGCCCCCATTACCAGCGCCATCGGGCCCGTCATTTTGCTCTGGAACAGCGTGTGATCGGCTTCACCAGCAGTACCAACCACCCAGACGTTCATCTCCTGCAACAAACGCAGCGTACGCGCCAGGTTGGTGACACGGATCAACGGAACATTTTCCGCCGCGCCGCAGGCCACTTTCTTGGCGGTTGCGTTCAATTGAGCGGAACGATCGCGAGGGACGATCACCGCGTGTACACCGGCAGCGTCAGCACTGCGCAGACAGGCGCCGAGGTTATGTGGGTCGGTCACGCCGTCCAATACCAACAGGAATGGCGTATCCACGCTTTCCAGCAGCGCCGGCAAATCATTTTCCTGATACTGACGCCCTTCACGCACCCGGGCAATAATCCCCTGATGCACTGCGCCTTCAACTTTATCGTCCAGCCACTGGCGGTTCGCCACCTGGATAACAATACCGGTCGCTTCCAGCTCAGCAATCAGCGGCTGCAAGCGGCGGTCATCTCGCCCTTTGAGGATAAACACTTCCAGGAAGCGTTGCGGATCGTTATCTAACAGGGCTTTGACGGCATGGATACCGTAAATAATTTCGCTCATGATGCTCTTTTAACTGTGCGGCTGGCGTTTGCCAGCCGGTGATAATAACGTGTGGCAGGTTAAGCCTGCTCAGCACCTTTCTTCTTGCCGGCGCGTTTGGCCTTAGTCGCCGCCGCTATTTTCCGGGTTTTATCGGACACTTTCTTGGCTTTCGCCTTTTTGTCTTTCTTCACCTTGTCGGCAGGCTTGGCGTCATCTTTACGGAAAGCGCTGTCAGGTTCGAAGTTAGCCGGTGTCTTGCCACCACGACGTTTACGCGGTGCTTGCGTACGGCCTGCGCCTGCGCCGCCACGTAGGGTGCGTTGGCCGCCCTTGGCACGATCGCGTTCAGTTTTGCCTTCACCGCGTGGTTTACGGGTGCTGGAGACCAACGCAAAGTCAATTTTGCGCTCATCCATATGCACTGCTTCCACGCGGATCTCCACGGTATCGCCCAAGCGATAAACCACACCTGAGGATTCGCCAATCAGTCGCTGGCCGATATTATCGTAGCGATAGTAATCATTATCCAGCGATGACACATGCACCAGGCCGTCGATAAACAGATCGTTCAAACGGACGAAGAACCCAAAGCCCGTCACGCTGGCAATAATACCGCTGAACACTTCCCCGACGTGATCCTGCATAAAGTCGCATTTTAACCAGTCAGCGACATTACGTGTCGCTTCATCGGCGCGACGTTCAGCCATCGAACAGTGCTCGCCCAGCTGCAGCATCTCTTCGAACTCACTGTGCCAACCGCCTGTCGGGGTCCAGCGCTCTTTCGGCTGACCATGCTCTTTAGCCAGCACATATTTGATCGCGCGGTGCAGTGCCAGATCGGGGTAACGACGAATCGGCGAAGTGAAGTGACCATAAGAAGCCAACGCCAAACCAAAGTGGCCGCGGTTTTCAGGATCGTAGATCGCCTGCTTCATGGAGCGCAGCAACATGGTTTGCAGCATTTCATGGTCAGGACGTTCGGACACTTCATCCATCAAGGTCGCGTAGTCTTTCGGTTGCGGCTTGTTGCCGCCACCCAGTGTCAGACCCAACTCGCTCAAGACGCTTCGCAGTGCCGTAATGTGATCGTCGCTTGGACGATCGTGCACACGGAACAGCGCCGGCTCGTTGTGCTTCTCAACAAAGCGCGCAGCGGCAACGTTCGCTATGATCATACACTCTTCGATCAGTTTATGAGCATCGTTACGTACCGTTGGCTCAACGCGTTCGATACGACGCTCGGCGTTGAAGATAAACTTGGCCTCTTCCGTTTCGAAAGCAATGCCTCCGCGTTCGGCACGCGCTTGATCCAACACCTTGTACATCGCATGCAGTTCCTGCAGGTGTTTGACCAACGGATGATAATGCTCACGCAGCTCCTGATCGCCCTGCAGAATGTGCCAGACTTTGTTGTATGTCAGGCGAGCATGCGAGCTCATCACCGCTTCATAGAACTTGGATGTCGACAGACGCCCCTGGGCGGAGATGGTCATCTCACACACCATACACAGGCGATCTACCTGCGGGTTAAGCGAACACAGGCCGTTGGACAGCACTTCCGGCAGCATAGGGATAACCTGCGACGGGAAGTATACCGACGTTGCACGGTTACGTGCTTCGTCATCCAGCGCTGTACGCGGACGAACATAATAGCTGACGTCGGCAATGGCGACCCACAGGCGCCAACCCCCGCCACGTTTTTTCTCACAGTAGACCGCATCATCAAAATCGCGCGCATCTTCACCGTCAATCGTTACCAGCGGCAGATGACGCAGGTCAACACGGCCTTTTTTGGCCGCTTCAGGCACCTGCTCGCTAAGATCGGCAACCTGTTTTTCCACCTGTGGTGGCCAAACATGCGGGATTTCGTGGGTACGCAGCGCGATATCCACCGCCATGCTGGTGCCCATTTTATCGCCGAGGATCTCAACGATCTTGCCAACCGCTTTAGTACGACGGGTCGGGCGTTGGGTCAGTTCAACCACCACCATAAAGCCCATGCGTGCGCCACTCACCGCATCGGCTGGGATCAGGATATCAAAGCTCAGGCGACTGTCGTCTGGTACGACAAAGCCAGTACCGGCATCCATAAAGAAACGGCCAACGATTTGGCTGGTTTTCGGTACCAACACCCGCACAATACGGGCTTCGCGGCGACCCTTGCGATCTGCGGCCATTGCCTGTGCCAGCACCACATCACCGTGGATCGCCATTTTCATCTGCTCGGCGGACAGATACAGGTCATCTTTGCTGCCTTCAATGCGCAAGAAACCGAAGCCATCACGGTGGCCAATGACGGTACCCCGCAGCAGATCCAGGCGTTCCGGCAGCGCATAGCACTGGCGGCGAGTAAATATCAATTGGCCGTCACGTTCCATTGCACGCAGACGACGGCGTAATGCCTCTAAAGGCTCTTCCCCGGTTAAATTCAGTTCTTTGGCCAGCTCTTCGCGGCTGGCCGGCGTTTCTCTTTTCGCCAGATGGGCCAGAATGAATTCACGGCTCGGGATTGGGGATTCATATTTTTCTGCTTCTCGTTCCAGGAATGGATCTTGTGACATTGCGGTTCCTCCGTTGTCATCAGCAGGGTGTCGCTGAGCCTTGTCTTCTCAGCAACGCTTTATTCGACAAGCAATAGCTTGTAGAGCGATGGATTGTCTTCAACCATATCGGCAAGCGTGTGGCTGTCCAGCTCTTCAAGGAAATTCTGTACGCCCTGTTGCAGCACCTGCTTCAGGCGGCAGGCAGGGGTTATGTGGCAAAAGTCACTGTTGCAGTTAACCAGCGAGAGCGGTTCTAGCGCCCTTACCACGTCGCCAAGGCGAATGGTTTCGGCCGGTTTGCCCAAACGGATGCCACCGTTCTTACCGCGCACCGCGGTCACAAACCCAACCCTGCTTAACTGATTGATGATCTTTACCATGTGGTTTCTGGACACGCCGTAGACCTCGGTGACTTCCGAGATACTGGTCATTTTGTCCGGTGGCAGCGAGGCCATGTAGATCAACGCCCGCAGGCCATAATCAGTAAAACTTGTTAACTGCACATCTACCTCTGGGTGTCATTTTACCCGTCTGATACGCCGATTTTCGGCATTATTCAAAAGATTACTTATTGGATAATAAACCAGCCGGAGAGTTCGCCGCTAATTATTTAGCGCATGTCAGGCTCTGGGGCAGGTTATGAAGGGATTTTTTGATGTGAAACCGCAACTGAGGAGAATAATGATAAAAATAAACCGGGACATGCCCGGTTTATCTTATTGCCAGATTATGCGTCGAACGGGTCGCGCAGAATCATGGTTTCGCTACGGTCAGGGCCAGTAGAGATAATGTCTACGGGTACGCCGGTCAGCTCTTCAATACGCTTGATGTAGTCCAGCGCCGCCTGTGGCAGTTTGCTGTATTCCTTCACACCAAAGGTGGTGTCGCTCCAGCCCGGCATGCTTTCGTAGATGGGTTCGATACCTTCCCAACCTTCAGCCGCCAGCGGAGTGGTGGTCATTTCGCGGCCATCTGGCATGCGATAGCCCACACAGATTTTCACTTCTTTCAGGCCATCCAGCACGTCCAACTTGGTCAGACAGAAGCCGGACAGGGAGTTGATCTGCACTGAGCGACGAACAGCTACGGCGTCCAACCAGCCAGTACGACGACGACGGCCAGTGGTGGCGCCGAACTCGTTACCTTGTTTGCACAGGTATTCGCCGGTTTCATCGAACAGTTCAGTTGGGAATGGACCTGCACCCACGCGAGTGGAGTAGGCTTTAACGATACCCAGCACGTAATCTACGTAACGCGGACCAATACCAGAACCGGTAGCAACACCGCCAGCAGTGGTGTTAGAGGAGGTCACGTACGGGTAGGTACCGTGGTCAATATCCAACAAGGTGCCTTGTGCGCCTTCGAACATGATCAGATCGCCACGCTTGCGCGCGCCGTCCAGCAGTTCAGAAACGTCAACAACCATTGCAGTCAGAATATCAGCGATAGACAGCACATAGTCCAGCGTTGCCTGATAATCAACGGCTTCAACTTTGTAATAGTTGACCAACTGGAAGTTATGATAATCAACAATTTCCTTCAGCTTAACAGCGAAGGTTTCTTTGTTGAACAAGTCGCTAACGCGCAGACCGCGGCGAGCCACTTTATCTTCGTAAGCCGGGCCAATGCCACGACCGGTGGTACCGATAGCTTTCGCACCACGCGCTTTCTCACGCGCGTTATCCAGCGCAACGTGGTAAGGCAAGATCAGTGGACAAGCTTCGGACAGTAACAGACGTTCACGTACCGGGATGCCACGCGCTTCGAGTTCACCCATTTCTTTCATCAAAGCGTCTGGCGCCAGAACTACACCGTTGCCGATGATGCTGGTCACGTTTTCACGCAGAATGCCTGAAGGAATTAAATGAAGGACGGTTTTTTCACCGTTAATGACCAGAGTATGGCCAGCGTTGTGACCACCTTGATAGCGCACTACATATTGAGCCCGTTCGGTCAGCAGGTCTACGACCTTGCCCTTACCTTCGTCACCCCATTGAGTGCCCAGTACGACGACGTTCTTACCCATTTTAAAAATCACCGGTTGCTTAAAAATGGATTCTACCACCGTAATTCGTGAGTTTCAGCACTTTTAGCGCTGAGTTGCGTATTTTTTAGGCTAAACTTTAAACCCCCGTGCGACTACGCAACATGTAGTAGATCACACAGCCCGCAACCACTATTCCGCCGCCAAATCGCCGTAACGTAGAGTCAGGTAACTGGGTCATTGCCAGTATCATTTTACGCCAGGCTTGCGGAAACAGCATCGGCCCCAGGCCTTCCAGCACCAAAACCAGCCCTAACGCCAGCCAGATCGTTGAATTCATCAGACACTCCCAAAAAGAAAGGGCCCGCGTTTAAACGGGCCCTCGATCATTAACCTGTCGCGGTTACTTACGCGTGGAATCAGGCGACTTCATGTAGCGGAAGAAGTCGCTGTCCGGGCTCAGTACCATCACGTCCTGGTTATTGCTGCTGAAGCTGGTTTCATACGCACGCAGGCTACGGATAAAGGCGTAGAAGTCCGGGTCCTGGCTGAATGCGTTAGCAAACAGTTTGGCCGCTTCGGCATCGCCGTCACCACGAGTGATACGGGCTGTACGTTCGGCTTCTGCCAAAGTACGAGTTACTTCGTAGTCTGCAGTTGCACGCAACTTCTCAGCTTCTTCCTGACCCTGTGAACGGTGACGACGCGCGACAGCTTCACGCTCTGCACGCATACGCTGATAGATTGCGTCAGACACTTCTGCCGGCAGGTTAATCTGCTTAATACGTACGTCGATAACTTCGATACCCAGTGCCGCCATGCTGTTCGGGTTAACCTTCGGCAAGTTGCCAGTGGTTTCCTTTTCAACACGCGCCGCTGCAGAAGCGATAGCATCATCGGCTTCAGTAGTCGCAACTTCTTGGTCATCACCCACGGTACCGGTGTTCAATGCATCACGGACGTCGGACATCAGCTTACCGCGCGAGTCGGTCACGATGTCTTTCACATCCAGACGACCAATCTCGGAACGCAGACGGTCACTGAACTTACGTTTCAGCAAAACTTCGGCTTGTGAAACATCACCACCGCCGGTTGCCAGGTAGTAACGGCTGAAATCACTGATGCGCCATTTCAGATAAGAATCGACAATCAGGTCTTTCTTCTCGCTGGTCACAAAGCGGTCTGCCTGGTTGTCCATAGTCTGGATACGTGCATCCAGCGTTTTCACTGATTCAATAAACGGAATCTTGAAGTGCAAACCCGGTGCATACACCAGCGGTTTGTTGTCGCTGTCACGCAATACCTTGCCGAAACGCAACACAATGCCACGCTGGCCTTCCTGAACCACGAACAGAGAGGCGTATAACGCCACCAGCACCGCGAGGACGATAACTATAAAAGACTTACGCATTGATTACTCTCTCCCTACGCGAGTGGTGTCGTCACGCTGCGCATTCGCCCGGCGCTGGTCCATGACCGAGCCGCTGCTTGTACGCTGGCTGCTAGAGCTGGCGCCACTGTTGACAGACGGAGCGGGGTTGAGACGAATCAGGCTGGTGTCTTTATTGCCGTCAGCCGCCGCGCCAGTTTGACCGCGCAGCATTTGATCCAGCGGCAGCACCATCAGATTGTTGCCTTTGTCATTCACCAATACTTTACGGGTATGGCTCAGGACTTTTTCCATGGTTTCGATATACAAACGCTCGCGGGTAATCTGCGGTGCGGACTTATATTCCGGTAACAGCTTGGCAAAGCGTGCAACCTCACCCTGAGCTTCCAGGACGGTACGGTCTTTATACGCTTTGGCATCTTCCAGCAAACGCTGCGCCTGGCCGTTCGCACGTGGCTGAACTTCGTTGGCGTAAGCTTCTGCTTCACGGATGTACTGCTGCTCGTTTTCACGTGCGGCAATCGCATCATCAAATGCGGCTTTCACCTCTTCCGGCGGACGAGCAGCCTGGAAGTTAACGTCCAGCAGTGTGATACCCATGTTGTACGGACGAATAGTCTCTTCCAGTACGCGTTGCGTATCGCTACGTACGATAGTACGGCCTTCGGTCAGGATCTTGTCCATGGTGTACTTGCCGATAACGCCACGCAGGGCGCTGTCAGTCGCCTGGCTCAGGCTGTCGTCAGCATTCGTCACGCTAAACAGATACGCTTCCGGGTTGGTCACGCGATACTGTACGTTCATTTCTACACGTACCACGTTCTCATCAGAAGTCAGCATCACGCCTGAGGCTGCCAGTTCACGCACTGACTCCACGTTGACCGGACGCACTTCATCGATAAAGGTTGGCTTCCAGTTCAGACCCGGCTGTACCAGGTGGCTGAACTTGCCAAAACGGGTGACAACACCACGCTCGGCTTCTTTGATGGTGTAGAAGCCGCTAGCGGCCCAAATCACCACGACTGCAACTGCAGCAATGCCGATAATACGACCACTAAAGCCCGGACCAGAAGTGCCGGTACCACCGTTGTTATTGCTGTTGGAGCCTTTGCCTCCGCCCAAACCGCTCAATTTCTTGCTCAGCTTGCGGAAGATATCGTCCAAATCAGGTGGCCCTTGATCACGACCGCCTTTGTTATTACCGCCAGAGTTGCCGCCATTGTTATTGCTGCTCCCCCACGGGTCGCGGTCCTGTCCGTTATTACCGGGCTGATTCCACGCCATGTTTTAGCTCCATATTCTGTGATTGGGTACTTCAGGCTTACGCTTAGTTACAGCAGGCTATCTTACTTGCCCGTTTTCGCTTGGGCAGTGCTCAGAATCCTCACGTACTTGGTGTACGCTCTGGTTCCTGCGCGCTGGCCACCCAAAACTGGCTGAGCCGATAACGCCTGCGGACCGAGTGCTCAAATGTAACAGGATATGATCATACTATAAAGTTAATCAGTTCCTGTTCCTGTTTGCAGAGGCGACGCCATTCGACGATAGGCATACGCACCACCACGCCAATACTGCCGTCTTCTTCGTTCCACTCTTTTTCAATTGCCTGAAGCTGGTAAAAACGGCTACGAAGACGGCCTGCCTCTGGCGGTAAGCGCAGCTCATAATGCGCAATTTCCCCCGATAAGCGCTCCGTCAACGCCTGATACAGCAACGGGATACCTTCACCGCTGGCGGCGGACAGCCACACCCGGATCGGTAAGTTTTCATCGTTGCGGTCGATACGCGGGACAAAATCATCCAGCATATCTATTTTGTTCATCACGAGCAGTGTAGGGATCTCATCCGAGTCAATCTCAGCCAACACGGTATTTACCGCTTCAATGTTTTCATCGACGCGGGTATCCGCGGCGTCTATGACATGTAACAGCAAAGATGCCTGACGCGTTTCTTGCAGCGTTGCCTTAAAGGCCGCCACCAAATCATGCGGCAGGTGTCGGATAAACCCTACGGTATCCGCCAACACGGTATCGCCCACATCGGCGACGTCAATACGCCGCAGAGTCGGATCCAGGGTGGCAAATAGTTGGTCTGCCGCATACACATCAGCAGACGTTATTCGGTTAAACAGGGTTGATTTGCCGGCGTTGGTATATCCCACCAACGAAACGGTTGGCACATCAGCACGGGTACGCGCACGTCGGCCCTGTTCACGCTGCTTAGCTACGCGCTCAAGGCGGCGTAAAATTAAGCTAATGCGATCGCGTAACAGACGACGGTCGGTCTCTAACTGGGTTTCCCCTGGCCCGCGCAGGCCAATCCCCCCTTTTTGACGCTCAAGGTGCGTCCAGCCACGGACCAAACGCGTAGCAATGTGACGCAACTGCGCCAGCTCTACCTGCAGCTTACCTTCATGGGTACGGGCACGCTGGGCAAAGATGTCTAGAATCAACCCGGTGCGATCGATCACCCGGCATTCGCACAGGCGTTCAAGATTTCTCTCTTGCGCTGCGGAAAGGGAGTGATCAAACAGGACAACAGATGCGCCACTGGCTTTTACCGCATCTGCAATTTCTTCGGCCTTTCCTTCACCGACAAAGTACTTGGGATGCGGGGCTTTGCGGCTACCAGTCACCACTTGCAAAGCTTCGACACCGGCAGAGGACACCAGGGACTCGAACTCACTGAGATCTTCCGTATCTTTGTCTTGCGAGAAATAGATATGAACCAGGACGGCCTGCTCACCGGCTTCATAACGGTCAAACAAGCGTGCAACCTCTCAAACGGGAACCCGTGAGTTTGGGGGACATAAACAGCCCATGGCTGCTTATGCTCCCCGTCATGGTTGACTCGCAACGCGCTTTATTCAGCGTCATCGCTTTCCTGCTGCGGCTGTTGCGGCGCAGACGGGTTGTTACCATGGTGATAGTTACTGGTGCCGCCGCTCGGAGTATTGCTATGGTGCGAAACCGGACGTGACGGGACAACGGTAGAGATAGCGTGCTTATAAACCATCTGGCTCACCGTGTTTTTCAACAGGATGACAAACTGGTCAAAAGACTCAATCTGGCCTTGCAGCTTAATACCATTCACCAAATAAATAGAAACCGGAACACGTTCACGACGCAATGCGTTCAGGAACGGATCTTGCAAAGATTGCCCCTTAGCCATTCTATCTTTTCCTTATTTGCTTGTTGTTTTTAACTAAGAACCTGTCGGCTCTAAAATAAACGACCTAAAAAATTTGCGCGCTGAATACTCATCAATTGTACACAATCACTCAACCTATGCACTAACAACCTGTATTACCGAGTCCAAAGCCTCTCCCGGCTTCTCGCTGTCCAGCCAATGTACCGAGTTCCAGCCTCGTAACCAGGTCATTTGGCGCTTGGCCAACTGACGCGTTGCGCAAATACCACGATAAACCATCTCATCGTAACTAATCTCGCCAGATAAATATGACCACATCTGGCGATAACCGACACAGCGAATGGAAGGCAAATCCGTATGCAAATCACCCCGTGCAAAAAGTGCACGCGCTTCCGTCTCAAAACCCGCCACCAACATTTGATGGTACCGCAGCTCAATGCGTTGATGGATCAACTCACGGCTGGTCGGTGCTATCGCAAATTGGTGAACATGATACGGCAACGATTCACCCGAAATTTTAGTCAGTTCCGTTAAAGTTTTACCCGAAATAAAAAAAACTTCCAGTGCTCTGGACAGTCTCTGCGGATCATTCGGATGAATTCTCAATGCCGCAACGGGGTCAATCTCTTGTAACTGACGGTGTAAAGCGTCCCACCCCAACTCTGCTGCCTGCTGTTCGATGCGTTCACGCACCGCAGGATCCGCTGAGGGTAACGGCGATAATCCTTCCAACAGTGCTTTGAAATAAAGCATGGTGCCACCCACCAGCAGCGGGATACGCCCGGCAGCGGTAATTTCAGCCATCTCTTTCAACGCATCAGCGCGAAAATCCGCTGCAGAATAGGCTTCAACGGGATCGCGAATATCAATCAACCGATGTGGCGCCTGCGCCAATTCCTCAGCGCTCGGTTTGGCAGTGCCGATATCCATGCCGCGATAAATCAGGGCGGAATCCACGCTGATCAATTCCACAGGCAGGCGTTCGCGCAGCGCGATCGCCAACGCGGTTTTGCCCGAGGCGGTCGGCCCCATAATAAAAATAGCCGGGGGACGTGGTGTCATTTCAGTTTCAATCATGCCTAAGGGCTGCCAGTGCAGCCTGTAAATCAACAGGTTGTAAAAGTCCGCTCGGTGGTGATTTGACCAGCTGCGGGCAAAGTCGTTCAACGTCGGTCAGTAATTGTATCGCTTGCGAGGTGTTCCATTGTTCATGCTCACTGCCTAAGTGGCGAGCAAACCACGTGGCCAACACCGCGGGCGACATCTCCTGATGCTCGGCCAAGTAGCCTAACAGTTCGGGTATCAGTTTTTGTAAATTTTGTTGGCGTAATGGTAAAGGTACTGCGCGCAGCGTCACACGCCCATGCTCAGACTGCAGGTCCAACCCCATTTTGACGAACAACGGCTGATGATGCACGCAAGCGGCCACCTCGTTTTTGCTCAGCGTCAGCTTGATAGGAATCAACAGCGGTTGCGGCCGTAACCCCTCTTCTGACGGGTTAAGCTGCGCCTGGCGCAACCAACGTTCAGCCACCGACAAATTAAGCAACATCAGTTGCTGACGGTTTTCAATCAACGCATAGCAGGGGGGGTGGATCATCAACACACGCCCAAAACTATGTTGGCTACCGGCCAGCGGCGTTTCCTGCGCAATTTTAGCCGGCGGAAACAGCGGTTGCTTCTGCGTTTCTTGCTGAGGTTCAGCCGCGGTAGCCACCTGTAGCAGCTTGCCGTACAGCTCGCCTTCGCGTTTTTGATAACCACTGCCTGCATGATAGGCAGGTTGCGGAGCACGTTCACGCGCGACGGCAGGTTGCGGCTCGCGGTACGGCGCCGGTTGCGAGAAATGGTTACCCCCGGCAGCGACGCGGTTTTCAGGCTGCCAAGCTGGCGCAGGTTCCTGCTCCGGCTCATCAGCCAGCGGTAGCTGCGCATTGCCGACCTGCTGCAACACGGTGGTTACCGCCTGATAAATAAAATCATGTACCAGCCGCGCCTGATGGAACCGCACCTCATGCTTGGCCGGATGAACATTCACATCAACCTGATGGGGGTCTACCTCGAGATACAGCACGTAAGCAGGCTGCTGATCGTCTTTCAATTGATCCTGGTAGGCCTGGCGGATGGCATGGTTGATCAGACGATCGCGCATCATTCGGCTATTGACGTAGCAATACTGCATTTCGCCCAGTTGCCGAGCGCCCGCGGGGTCGGCCACCCAACCACGAATGGTCAAGTCGCCATGCTGCCATGAGATATTCAGCGCATGCTGCAAAAAGGCCGGGCCACAGATGCTGCCTAATCGACGCTCATGCTGGCTCTCGTCTTTCGCTGCGCGGTATTGGCGGATAAGTTTGCCGTTGTGGCTGAGGTTGATCGCCACATCGAAACGCGCCAGCGCAATGCGCCGCACCACTTCATCAATATGGCCGAACTCCGTTTTCTCGGTGCGCATGAATTTACGCCGCGCGGGCGTGTTGTAGAACAAGTCCAGGACTTCCAGCGTGCTACCTATCGGGTGGGCCGCTGGCTTGACCGTCACCGCCTGATCGCGACCCTCAGCGTAGGCCTGCCAGGCTTCGTGTTGTTCTGCGGTACGTGAGGTGAGCGTCAAACGCGAAACCGAGCTGATACTGGCCAGCGCTTCACCACGAAAACCGAGGCTAACAATGGCTTCTAAATCATCGAGCGTGCTGATTTTACTGGTGGCATGACGGGCCAAAGCCAACGCCAGATCGTTCTTGCCGATACCACAGCCGTTATCGCGGATACGAATCAGCTTGGCGCCCCCGCGTTCGATATCGATATCGATACGCGTCGCCCCAGCATCCAGACTGTTTTCCACCAGTTCTTTGACCACTGACGCAGGCCGTTCAACCACTTCACCGGCGGCAATCTGGTTAGCAAGTTGGGGCGGTAACACCTGGATGGGCATGCTGACTCCTGTAATATTGGCGCTAGGCCTGCGGAATGGTCAACGTCCGGTCCAGCGGCGCGACGTCCGACTTCAGTTTATTTACACGTTTCAAGTCACTGACGCTGACACCATAGCGAGTCGCAATAGATGTCAGCGTATCGCCGCGGGTCACTTTATGTTTTGACGCTTTCTTCACGCCAGGTTTAGCCTTAGCGATGGTGCTGGTCGTGACGGCGGTGTTACCCGCTGGCACTTTAAGACGCTGGCCAACCCACACGCCATCCTTCTTCAGCTTGTTCAGATCACGCAACGCCGCCATGGTGGTGCCATAACTGTCTGCGATACCGGAGAGCGTCTCTGCACGTTTCACCACGTGAATCTGTGTTTTGCCGTTAATACGGCTACCACCGGCCGAACTAACGACCGGTGTAGGCTGACTGATGACGTCTGGTGTTGAGGATTTAACCGCCGCTGCGACGTCCAGCGGTCGGTTTTCCACCTTTGGGTCGGCTTGTAGCGGGTGCGCCAGGAAATAACTGCGCAGGCCATTGTGGATCGCCTTGGCAATTTTATCCTGATATGCGCTACTGCCGAGCAGCCGCTCCTCCGTGCTATTACTGATAAATCCTGTTTCCACCAGCAATGATGGAATGTCCGGCGAACGCAGTACGCCAAGGCTGGCGTGCTCTGGACGACGCTTATGCAATGCACCCACACTCTGCAGCTGCTGCAAGACTTTAACTGCGACATCGTAACCCACACGTTGCGAGTGACCGAATTGCAGATCCAGTACCGCTTGGCTCAGATAAGGATCCGCTTGGCTGTTGGCCAGCAAATCACCCGCACCACCCAGTAATTCAGATTGTTTCTCATGCTGTTCCAGCCAGCCCGCCATCTCACTGTTGGCACGGCGGTTGGACAACACCCAAACCGAAGCCCCATTGGCACTGCGATTTGGCGCAGCGTCAGCGTGAATGGACACCAACACGTTCGCGCCCTGCTTACGGGCCACATCCGAACGCCCCATCACAGAGATGAAGTAGTCGCCATTACGCGTTAACACCGGTTTGAACTGAGGATCGGCATCCAGCAGCGCCTGAAGGCGACGTGCGATGGCGATAGTGACATTTTTCTCTTTCAGTCCGTTCGGGCCGATCGCGCCCGGATCCTGCCCGCCATGACCTGCGTCAATCGCCACCACCACGCGATCGCCAGAACCTGCGGACACTCGGCTACTGCGCGGTGTAACCTCTGATGCGGTCCCTGCAACAACGGTAGGTTTATTGGTGAAAGGATTCGAACCGCTTGGCGCTTTACGCACCGGTTCCGGCTCAGACTCCTCCACAACCACCGGTGCTTTGCGCGCCGGCTGGCTCACAACCAGCGGCGCTGGTGCAGGGGCTTTACGCGCGGTGTTGGTATTAGGACTGCCCTCTGCAGCAATAGTGAACACCACGGTATAGACACTGCCATTTTGACGAGTAGCGACTCGGGTCTTCGAGCGCTGCGTTAAATCAAACACCAAACGCACGCTCTGGGCATCTTTCGGCGTACTGGAACGAATGCTTTTCACCAGATTCTGGCCGCTAAAATTCAGCGGCAGGCCACCCACCTTACCTTTCTGATTCACATCCAAAACCACGCGATCCGGGCCGTGTAGCGGGAAAAAGGCATAGTCTGGCGGGCCAGTGAAACTCACGGAGACCGTAGCTTCTCGCTGGGCATTGGTGACTTTAATATCTGATAGTGATGATGCAGCCAGCGCACTTGCCGCACCCAAAGGCCCCAATACGGCGATCAGAGCGATTACGAATAGTTTTCTCAACGCATACGTCATTGCGGCGTCATTCCTGTGGCCCGTGAATACGGTCTAAAAGCTGGCTGCCGTAGGCGGAAACCGCCTGAATTTTTGCCTCTCGGCCTTGATCATGATAGCTGAGATGCAGCTCCAGATCTGGCTCTGGCAATACGCCCGTGCCCTGCTGTGGCCATTCCACCAGGCAAATGGCATCCTGCGCAAAATAATCGCGAATACCCATAAATTCGAGTTCTTCCGGATCGGCTAAGCGATACAGATCAAAATGGTATACCGCTAATGGCTGCAGCGCATAAGGCTCCACCAGCGTGTAGGTTGGGCTTTTAACATTGCCCTGATGGCCTAATGCCTGCAAGAAACCACGGCTGAAGGTGGTTTTACCGGCGCCCAGGTCACCGTAAAGATAAATTACGCTGGCGCGATCGCACGCCTTAGCCAAGGCGGCACCCAATGCGACAGTCGATGCCTCATCCGACAGAGGTAAAACGAGTTCTTTCATTCGATAGTTTCTATTATGCCAACTCAGGATTAACGTAATAAGGAATTTCCGGCAGCAAATCGCTTGCCAGCATTCCCCTTATTCCTTGTCTTGCCGCCACGCGATCGGCGGCTGCGCCATGCACCACACACCCGGCACAGGCAGCATCATACAGCGAGAGCTTTTGCCCTACCAAACCGCCGATTATGCCTGACAGTACATCCCCCATACCACCCGAGGCCATGCCAGCATTGCCGACGTCAGCGATTGCCATCTGGCCCTGGTCGTCTGCGATCAGCGTGCCCGCGCCTTTGAGCACAGCAACGCCGCCATAGCGTGCAACCAGATTGCGCACTGCAAGTAAGCGGTCACTCTCAATATCAGCGGTATGGCACCCCAGTAGACGTGCTGCCTCCCCAGGATGCGGGGTCATTACACGATTCTGACGCTTCTCGGGATTTAATGCCAGCAAGTTCAACGCATCCGCGTCCCATAACGCCGGTTTATCACTGGCTTGCAATACTTTCAGCGCATTCCTAGCCCATTCTCCCTGACCCAACCCTGGCCCCACGACCAGTACGTCTGCCCAATCGAGCGCCTGCTGCAGCGTATCGTCCTTCAACGGCTGTACCATCAGCTCCGGCCTGGCGGTCAACAAGGGGCCGACATGCTCTATGTGAGTAAGCACTCGCACCAACCCCGCGCCGCTGCGTAACGCCGCCTCTGACGCCATACGTATTGCGCCACCAAAACCCTGATCGCCTCCTACCACCAACAGACGCCCCTGTTCACCTTTATGCGTGCAGGGGCGGCGTGGTTTTAACCACTGAGGCAACGATTTGTCAGTAAGCCGCTGAATCTGTGCCGGTTGCTTCGCCAACCAACCAGATAATCCTAGCGTACTCTGGTGAAGTTGCCCGACCCAATTACGTGCCTGGCCTGTCAACAAGCCAGGTTTGAGGGCGATAAAAGCCATCGTGTGCATCGCGCGGATGACCGCACCGGGCGCAGCACCGCTTTCGGCCAACAGGCCTGAAGGAATATCGAGTGCGATAACCGGCGCAAGACTGCGGTTAGCGGCTTCAATCAGAGCGTCGTACGGCGCCCGCGGTGCAGTGCTCAACCCCGTACCGAGCAAACCATCGATAATCAGATCAATGCCTGCTGGCCACTGGGCGTCAGCCGGATGGATTTCACCGCCGGCGGCCAGCCAGGCTTGCCTGGCTGCATCGGCTTCCGGCGGTAATGGACGCGTCCCCTCACAGGCGATCAGGCTAACCTTGACGCCAGTTGCCGCTGCCAGCCGAGCGACAACATAGCCGTCACCACCGTTATTACCATGGCCACACAGCACCAGCCAATGGTGGGCAGCCGGGTATTGGTCGCACGCCAGAGCGTAAGCCGCTTCACCAGCGCGCTGCATGAGTTGATAGAGTGAGATACCCAGCGAAGCAGCAGCACTCGCTTCCGAGCGCCGGATCCAGTCCGCAGACCAGACAGAGTGTGATAAACTGTCAGAGTATTGTTTTTCACTGTGGCCCGTCATGACTCACCCCCTCGATCTCAATCAACTCGCCCAACATATCAAGCAATGGGGGCAATCGCTAGGATTCCAGCAGGTAGGCATCTGCGACACCGATCTCAGCGCCGAAGAACCCAAATTGCAGGCATGGCTGGACAAACAATACCACGGTGAAATGGAATGGATGGCGCGGCATGGCATGTTACGCGCCCGCCCTCATGAGCTACTGCCGGGGACATTGCGGGTGATCAGCGTACGCATGAACTACCTGCCAGCCAAAGCGGCCTTTGCCAGCACACTCCAAAATCCTAACCTGGGTTACATCAGCCGCTATGCGCTGGGCCGTGACTACCACAAACTCCTGCGCCAACGGCTCAAAAAGCTCGGCGATCAGATCCAGGCCTATTGCGGTGAACTTAATTTCCGCCCCTTTGTCGATTCCGCACCGGTAATGGAACGCGCCCTGGCCTCCAAGGCCGGGATTGGCTGGGTTGGTAAACACTCACTTATTTTGAATCGCGAGGCAGGCTCCTGGTTTTTTCTCGGTGAACTGCTTATCGACTTGCCGTTACCGGTGGATGAACCACAGCAGGAGCAATGTGGCCGTTGCGTTGCCTGCATCACCACTTGCCCAACGGGGGCCATCGTCGCCCCTTATACCGTCGATGCACGGCGCTGTATCTCCTACCTGACTATCGAACTGGAAGGGGCTATTCCGGAAGAATTCCGTCCATTATTGGGCAACCGCATTTACGGCTGTGACGATTGCCAGCTAATTTGCCCCTGGAACCGCTTCTCGCAACTCACCGACGAAGATGATTTCAGCCCACGCGCGGCCCTGCATGCACCACAACTTATCGATCTGTTTGGTTGGACGGAAGAAAAATTCCTGCGCATCACCGAAGGTTCCGCCATTCGGCGAATCGGCCATTTGCGCTGGCTGCGTAATATCGCCGTCGCGCTGGGCAATGCCCCTTATCAGGATACCGTCGTGATGGCATTACGTTCCCGCTTAGAACAGGACGCCATGCTAGACGAACATATCCATTGGGCGATTGAACAACAATTGGCACGACGTGAGGCGCAAGGTGTAGACGTGCAAACAACGCAGAAAAAACGATTGGTACGTGCTGTGGAAAAAGGATTACCGAGGGATGCTTAAAAGCTTCCATGCTTATCAGAGAGTCACTCTGTGGATTTGTGTATAAAAATAAAAATGCTTTGTCTTTCAACTGCAACAAAAAGAGCAAGTGATCGGCATAACGTTTTCCGATAAATAAATATACTTACGAATCAATCAGATAAATATTTCATTTGTGTGGCGTTGATTTTTTGAACTGAGGGTATTATGTACGCTACCTGTGGATAAGTCTGTTCACAACATTTCGACAGGATATGTATAACGAGGCAAAGAACCGCGCCAGCAAAGGCGTTGAACTGAGATAAACCGAAGAGAAAATTGGAGCGGGAAACGAGACTCGAACTCGCGACCCCGACCTTGGCAAGGTCGTGCTCTACCAACTGAGCTATTCCCGCGTCGCATGGGTACTGCTTAATACTCTTTTTATTCATCACACCGCTTACGCAGCATTGTTGAATAGACAATAGGAGATAAATTGCATTATTTATCCCTATCTTATTGATTTTTATGGGCTTTTTTGGCGACACTCAATCAATGGACTGCATTATGGACTAGTCATCGCGCCTTGGCAACCCCCCACATAGCGAAAAAATGCAAATTAGAGGGCGTTTGCTCAATTTGCAATCGAAGGTACCACAAGCTGACAATTTCTCAACATCTGCTGGAACGGCAGAATGATCGTGCCAGGCTGGCACGATCATTCTCATCTTAGCTAAAAATGATAACGTGCGTTCAGCATCCCGCCATATCCCTGCTGACCGTTGTTACCCGCTTGCCCAAACACATGCCCAGAAACTTGAAGCTTCTGTCCAACGTCCCCTGCGGCACCAAGCTTCATCTCTAGCATGCTGCGTGCCAATGAGGCATCCAACACGGAGCTTCCCATCTGCACAGATGCCTTTTCGCCATAATGCAGTAGGTTGGTTTCCAAAAACGGCCGAATGCCCGTTTCACGCTGCGGGTAAATGCGTAAACCGGTACGTGCAAACCAGGGATTATTCACATGACTCCTCATGCGCGTACCTTGCAGCACCGCATCCGAGGCACGGTAATCACTGTAGACAAACTGGGCATTTGGTTCCATCACCAGCCCCTCCAAGGCCGAGCCGGCGGCGAATGACGTCATCGCATAACCCGCTTCCAACGAGGCAGACCACACATTCGAATGATAATCGACCCTCCCAAGCTCGCTGCCAATGTGGTTAGCATAGCGGCCATATTGCAACCAGGCGTCGGCATACCCCCCTTGACGCGTTGCTTCGTTTTCAAAAACGGTGGCATACATCCCTACCGCATACCCCGACATTTTCCCTTTTGCTTTCGCCTGTGCACGGGTGCCTTTGCCTGGCAATACAAGAGTGGAAACCGAATCCGTTCGCGCTGTACCGTACCCACTCATGATTCCCACGTGGGCCGTACCCTTGTTCAGCACCGAGATCTGAAGCACGTCCCCACCCAGTTGCAGGAGAGTACTGTCTGATTTCATATCGACCCGCCCCTCCGACATACTCATCCCTTTATCATGTCGGCCCTGAGTACGAAGCCATAGCCCACGTTCGTCTGGCACACTATTCCCTTCTGCGGAAATAGGCAGACGATCGCGCAGGTTATGAATAAACAGTCTGGTTCCAGCGAGTTGGTTGCCGATGTAAGCGCCGCTTTCCGGCGAAACATTACTCACGCTTGGGGCCACCGGGGGCGGCACAATTTCCTCTGGTGGCACTACTGTCGGCGGCTGTATGACCGGAGGTTCAACCGTTGGGGGTGTCACAGGCGGCTCTACCGTAGGGGGGACTACCGGTGGCTCCACCGTTGGGGGGATTACCGGGGGTTCAACGGGCGGCGTATAAGTCGAGGTCAGGTACCAGTCATCCGGCACACCCTGATTCCCACCGCGAACCAGACTGTAATCGTAACCATTGAGGGCCAGAGTGGCCGTTCCCGCGCGATAGCCCGTTGAGGCAGCATCAAGTCTAAAGGCATCCACACCCGTTGTACCGCCGTTAAGTGTTTCTACCAGGCGAATTCCACGCTGGGTATACCCGCCGGTGCCACCAGCGTTGATAACGCGCAACGCGGTTTTACCTTCAGCCGTTCCGCCATCAATGACCAGGCGATCTGTCAGCGAATTATCATCACCGAGCCACGTATTTAACACTAGGGTCCCATTTCCCCGGTAGTGGTTAACTGTCACCGTTTTAAAACCGCTGTTGTCCGTTGGGGCCAGGAAGGCAACGGTGCCGTCATTTTCTAACGCCCCCAGCAATGAGCTATTTCGCACATACCAATAGCTGTCATTATCCAGCGCAAAACGGTTGACCAAGCCTTTCTCACGTTGGTTCACGGCCCCTACCAACTGGGAACCCTTGGCCAATAAAAGGTTTGCGGAACCGCTATCTATCAGAATATCGCCCGTCAGTTGGCTATTCTTCGCGTCCAACAGAATCGTGCCTGTTTCAATCTCTTTCGCTACCCCACCGGAGGTAATGTTAGCCGATTTTGAATACAGCAATATGCCCTGTTCTTCGGCCCCTTCAGTTCTTGCCGTGACGTTGGTGCTATCCAGGATAAACCGATGGTTGCCTCCGTTAGCAAACAAACCGACACCATCCTGCGTATCGATCCGCGAGCCGTTTGTAACAGAGACTTCATTGCTGAAGTCAGCGGAAGTCGCGTAGCTCCAAATACCCTGTGATTTCGCCCCCGTCGACGTTAATTGGACATTATTCAGACTGACCGTTGGGCTGTTGCTGATAAACAAGCCAGCGGCAGACGCACCCGACGTGGTTATTGCTGAATTAAGTGCTGTAAGAGTCGCACCGCTTCCGGTGGCGTAAAGAGCATGGGAATTGTCACCGTAGGTATTGATAACCACATCTTCAAGACCGATTGTCGATCCGGCAAAGCGCGCCAAGGCCCCCACAGCACCGGAGCCAGACGTCTCAATTTTTACATTTTTGGCCGTGGTTGCTGCCAGATTCTTGGCTTCAGCCGCGACATAAAGCGCATGACCGCTGTTGCCCTCTGTCGCCAAGATACCCTCATCCAACAAGACCTTTCCTGCACGGTTATCTATGCCGACATAGAGGGTGCGAATATCGAAGCGACTTGCCGTCAGGCTAGTGCCCGCAGAGGGCAGCCACGCACCGGAGGTATAAGGGTCTGGTGCTCTGATTTGCACGTTCTCCATGACAACGCGCGCATTTTGCGAATTGATATTGAGGCCATAACTGAACTCTCCTCCCGCAACCAATTTGGCATTGCGAAGATAAACCACAGGCGAGGTTCCGTTATAAAGAGACATCAGCCGGATCGCATCGCCTTTGGCGGTTAGCGTGCCGCCATTCATGTCAAAGGCACCACTTCGCACGATCACTGCAGGCCCATTGACAGAAAGCACATCCGTGTCCTTTAAGGTTATCAACGCGTTTGTGCCCTCTGCATATACAGCGGCGTTAGCGCTACCTTTAACGGTTATTGTTGAATTATCCAGCCGAATAGAAGCCCCTGGCCCGGCAAATGCCCCTTTTCCCGCAGCCATGATGGTCACGTTTTTTGCAGTAATGCTGGCTTTTGCGTCTTTCGCATGCAGACCATCACTGTTGGTACCCGCCGTAGTGATAGTCCCACCATTCAGTATGATTTTCCCGCCCGCCTGAGCCATCGCGCCATGCGAGCTTGTCCCTTCTGTAGAAAGCGTCACCCCGGTACCGGCAATGCTGCTACCTGTATCTCTCGCGTACAGTGCATGGGTTTTAGAACCTGTACCAATGGTCTCAACGGTACTGTTGCTCAAGAACACAACACCGCCGTACCGCGTCAGCACGGCTGGCGTGTCGCCAGTGTCCGTGCCGTCTGCACGAATGGAGATATCCTCGCCAGTGAAGCTATTACCGACCTGAGAGACCAAAATGGCGGGCCCCCTGCCAATGTGATTCACCCTATCGCCAGGCGCCAGAATAATTTGGGTGTTGCCACTGGGATCATCCACGACAATTTGCCCGTATTCTTCCGCAAAGCTGGATCCAGAACTGAACAGCGCCAGCATAACGACACTGTAACGGAAAGGAGCCCGTTTATAGGGCCGATGTAAAGCAGGTGTAACCCCCGCAGTTACGTTTTTGCTAAGTCCTGAAGTCAATTCAGATACGGCTTGATATACCCGCAAAGCCGAATTAAATACGATACGAAATACGTGATTCATTATAATTTGCTCCAGCCTTTATGGCCGCTGGCAGCAATTCAAAAACAATATACTTGCTGCACATCGGGCCAAAAAGTCGTCCGACAAAATCCATTTCATGACGCTCCGTGTGCCTGGCGCCTACGAAGCCTGGGTTGGGCATGCAATCCCCTGGTACATTGGCGGAGGCCCGGCAATATCTACGTGCACATATTTACCGATACCCTATTGCCTGCATTATTCGCACTAAAAATAACACACGGCATTTAACTTAAAGAAATTAAAGTTTCCCAAAAAATGAAAATTCAGAAAAACCTTTAATACATTGAATATAAATAATAAAAATTATTTATATATTGTAATTTTAGTATATTAATTTCTTATTAATTGGGCCTAAATGAGAAAGCACACCCCATTCTGTCGAAACAGAGATCGGGTGAGTATGACGTTGAAGCAGGGGGGCTTTGGGGAATACAAATATTGGGAGCAAGGAGTGACCCACTTGCATTGACCAGGAAAACGCGTGGTCAGGAAATACAAAAACGAAAAAAGGGGCAAAAGCCCCTTTCTTCGTCATCTGCAGAATGCTCTGCAGCGTATAATTTTGGAGCGGGAAACGAGACTCGAACTCGCGACCCCGACCTTGGCAAGGTCGTGCTCTACCAACTGAGCTATTCCCGCCCGGCGTATCGATGTCGGAACTAAACGAAATTCTTCATCGGTACGGGGTGCGCATTATACGAGAAATCCTTTTGGCCGCAAGCCCCTAAAAGCAAAAAAACACGATTTTTGTTTGATTGCTGATTAAATCGGCTGATTGAACAATTAAGCGGCGCAGCCGAGCACTTTTGGAATACGGCCCCTGTCGAGGGCCCCACATCCATTACAACTGAATGAAATGCTCACGGTAATAGGCCAACTCGCCCACCGACTCACGGATGTCATCCATTGCCTGATGCGTCCCCTGCTTTTTAAAACCGCTCAGGATTTCCGGCTTCCAACGACGAGCCAACTCTTTTAGCGTACTGACATCCAGATAGCGGTAATGGAAGTAGGCTTCCAGCTCTGGCATATAACGGAACAGGAAGCGACGGTCCTGACCAACACTGTTGCCACAAATCGGTGATTTACCGGCAGGAACCCACTGCTGCAAAAAGGCAATGGTCGCCAGTTCAGCGGCATGGTCGTCGAACTGGCTGGCCTTCACACGCTCCACCAGCCCACTGCCGGTATGCGTGCGCACGTTCCAGTCATCCATAAGCCCCAGTTGTTCATCTGATTGATGTACGGCGATTACCGGGCCTTCTGCAAGGATGTTCAAATTGGCGTCAGTGACCAATGTGGCGATCTCGATAATGCGATCGCGTTCAGGATCCAACCCAGTCATTTCCAGATCGATCCAAATCAGGTTATTTTCGTTTCCTGTCATGATATTTCCTGCGTAAAAGCCAAAAGATAAACAAACTGTGGACAAGGCGGCGACCGACGCTGGCTGTTTGCTGGCAGAGGTACGCTGCGCGTGGCGGCTAACAACGGTTATTTAATATAAAATAGCGTGTATCATAGTCTTTTTGGTCGCCATGAGCGATAAAGCGGATTCAAGTGAGGCGCAGTGAGCAAGAACAAACTGTCCAAAGGTCAAGAACGCCGCGTGCAGGCGAACCATCAACGTCGCCTGAAGCGCACCGATAACAAACCGGAACTGGATGATTCCCAACTGGGCGAGCCGCAGGACGGCATCGTAATCAGCCGTTTTGGCATGCATGCTGACGTTGAAGCAACGGACGGTACCCAGCATCGCTGTAATATCCGCCGTACGTTGCGTTCACTGGTCACCGGCGATCGTGTGGTATGGCGTCCTGGCGTTGGCACCCATGAAGGGGTCAAAGGGATTGTCGAGGCGGTATATGAACGCACCTCGGTACTGACACGCCCAGACTTCTATGACGGCGTGAAGCCGATCGCCGCTAATATCAACCAAATCGTTATTGTTTCGGCGATCTTGCCCGAACTTTCGCTAAACATCATCGACCGTTACCTGGTCGCCTGTGAAACGCTGGAAGTTGAGCCACTGATCGTCCTGAACAAGATTGATCTGTTAGACGCCGAAGCGCGTAAACGGGTCGACGGTATGATGGATACCTATCGCAAGATTGGCTATCGGGTATTGGAAGTCTCCAGCCAGACGCGCGAAGGCATGGAAGCGTTTGAACAAGCGCTGGTTGGGCGCATCAGCATCTTTGCGGGCCAGTCAGGGGTCGGCAAGTCCAGCCTGCTGAACGCTCTGCTTCCTGCGTCCAAAGAGCAAATTCTGGTAAATCAGGTTTCCGATGTCTCTGGCCTCGGGCAACATACCACTACCGCTGCACGGCTGTATCATTTCCAGCACGGCGGCGACGTGATTGACTCCCCAGGGGTGCGCGAGTTTGGCTTGTGGCACCTGGAACCGGAACAAATCACCCAAGGTTTTGTCGAATTCCGTAATTATTTAGGCGGTTGCAAATTCCGTGATTGCCGCCACGATACCGATCCAGGCTGCGCGATCCGTGCCGCAATGGAGAAAGGCGACATCGCGAAAGAACGTTTTGACAACTACCACCGTATTCTGGAAAGCATGGCGCAAGTGAAGGTTCGCAAGAACTTTACTGATGCCGCAGACTGATCATACCGGGCGGCGTTGACTGTGGCGGAGCCACAGTTACAATGCGCGCCCTTTTACCCCGATTTACGAGGTTAACGTGCTGGATAGCATCAAAATTAAATTGCAGTATTGGTTGCCAAAGCTGGCACTGACCCGCCTGGCTGGCTGGGGTGCGGATAAAAACGCGGGCTGGCTAACCCAGCTTGTACTGAAGGCGTTCGCCCGCTATTACCGCGTGGACATGCAGGAAGCAAAAAATCCTGACCTGGCTTCTTATGCCACTTTTAACGATTTCTTTGTGCGACCGCTGCGTGACGGTGCGCGTCCGATCATCGACGACGCCCACTGGTTGGCGCTGCCTGCCGATGGTGCGATAAGCCAGCTCGGCCCGATCAACGACGATCAAATTTTCCAGGCTAAAGGCCATTACTACAGTCTGGAAGCGCTGCTTGCCGGCAACTATATGCTGGCGGAGCCATTCCGTAACGGCTTGTTTGCCACCACTTACCTGGCCCCGCGTGATTATCACCGCGTACATATGCCTTGCGCTGGCGTATTGCGCGAAATGATTTACGTCCCGGGCGACCTGTTTTCCGTCAACCCACTCACCGCCGCCAACGTGCCGAACCTGTTCGCACGCAACGAGCGTGTCATCTGCGTATTTGATACCGCCATCGGGCCAATGGTGCAGATTCTGGTCGGTGCCACTATCGTTGGCAGTATCGAAACGGTGTGGGCTGGTACGGTAACGCCACCACGCGAAGGCGTGATCAAGCGCTGGACCTATCCGGAAGAGGGCGCAGAAGGTGCCATCGCCTTGGAAAAAGGCGAAGAAATGGGCCGTTTCAAGCTCGGCTCTACCGTCATCAACCTGTTTACACCAGGCAGCGTAGCGTTTGCTCCGCAGCTGAATAACGGCACCGTGACCCGCATGGGTGAAGCCTACGCAGAAATACCAGCCGCGCCTGTCGCCACTGAATCACCGCAGATCTAAAGGAATTGACGCTGTGCGCCTGATTATCACGCTATTGCTCGGTTGTTTACTGTCTCAACCGGTGCTGGCCGCTACGGTGCCCACTGAAGCTCAGATTAAGCAAGAGCTAAAGCAGGCCGAGGGCAACAAAAGCGCGCCTAATCAGGCGGAAACGACAGAGGCACTCCAAAGCGCCCTCAATTGGTTGTCAGAGAGGAAAGAGTCGTTAACGCGCGTTGAACAGTACCAACGCGTAATTGACGACTTCCCCAAGATGACGCAGGAACTGCGCCGTCAGTTAACGCTGGAAAACAGTAAAATCCTGCCAAACGGCGATAATCTGCCGGCCAGCGATCTGGAGCAGCAAATACTGCAGACCAGCAGCCTGCTGCTGGAACAGGCACGCCTGCTTCAACAAGAACAGGACCGTACGCGAGAGATCAGTGACTCTCTGGGCCAATTGCCACAGCAGCAGACCGATGCACGCCGTGCGTTGACGGAAGTACAGCGCCGCCTGCAGGCTCAACCCGCCAATCCAACCACCCCGCATGCGCAAGCAGCGCTGGCGTTATTGCAGGCAGAGGCCGCGGCGCGCAAAGCAAAGGTGGACGAGCTCGAGCTGGCGCAACTGTCCGCCAACAACCGTCAAGAGCTGGCGCGAATGCGCGCAGAAGTCTACAAAAAGCGCCATGAGAAGATTGACGTTCAACTGCAGGCGTTACGCAATAACCTCAACGCACAGCGGCAACGTGAAGCCGAGCTGGCGCTGGAAAAGACCGAACAACTCGCCGAACAAAATGGCGATCTGCCAAAAAGCGTCAGTCAGCAGTTACAGATTAACCGCGAGCTTTCTGCCGCGTTGAATAATCAGGCCCAGCGTATGGACCTGATCTCATCCCAACAACGCCGGGCCGCCGCCCAAACACTGCAGGTGCGTCAGGCACTAAGCACCATTATCGAACAGGCGCAATGGCTCGGCTCCTCGTCGGCGCTCGGCGAAACCCTGCGCGCTCAGGTGGCAACGCTACCGGAAATGCCCAAGCCACAGCAGCTCGATGGCGATATGGCCCAACTGCGCGTGCAACGGCTGCAGTTTGAAAGCCAGTTGGAGAAGCTGCCTCAGCGAGAATTCAAACGTGACGACGGCAGTGAACTGACCAGCGCGGAACGACGCATTGTCGACGCACAATTGCGTACCCAACGTGAACTCCTGAATTCACTGCTTTCTGGCTGCGACACTCAAATCCTCGAACTGACCAAGCTTAAAGTAGCAAATACCCAGTTGATCGAGGCGCTGAACGAAATCAAGGACGCCACGCACCGCTATCTGTTCTGGGTCCCGGATGTTAATCCGATCACCCTGTCCTACCCGATTAACGTGGCGCACGATCTTACGCTCTTGCTGTCGCTGGATACGTTATCGCAGCTGGGCGGCGCCTTTATGATGATGGTAACCAGCCGCGAAACACTGATCCCCATCTTTGGCGCTCTGCTGCTGGTCATTTTCAGCATCAGTTCCCGTAAGCACTACCACGACTTCCTGGCTCGGGCCAGCAGCCGAGTTGGTAAGGTCACCCAAGACGAATTTTTCCTGACCGTACGCACCGTATTCTGGTCAATTCTGGTTGCACTGCCGCTACCTGTACTCTGGGCAGCACTCGGGTTTGGCCTGCAAAGCGCCTGGAATTATCCGGTCGCAGAAGCGATCGGCAAAGGGGTGACGGCCACACTGCCAATCCTCTGGGTATGTATGATTTGCGCCGCGTTTGCCCACCCGCAAGGGCTATTCATCGTGCATTTCCGCTGGCCGGCGAAGCAAGTTTCACGCGCCATGCGCTACTACAAAATGTCGATCTGGCTGATCGTGCCGCTGATCATGGCCCTGATCACCTTCGACAGCCTGAAAGAACGCGAATTTGCCAATACTCTTGGCCGGCTGTGCTTTATCCTGCTGTGTTTAGCGCTGGCTATCGTCACCAACAGCCTGAAACGTGCCGGCATTCCGCTGTATCTGGACAAGAAAGGCTCCGGTGAGAACATCATCAACACCGCACTCTGGGGGCTGCTGCTGTCAGCACCAGTGTTGGCGGCGCTCGCCTCCGCCGTCGGGTACCTGACCACGTCACAGGCGCTGCTGGCACGATTGGAAACCTCCGTCGCAATCTGGTTCTTCCTGCTAGTGATCTACCATATTATTCGCCGGTGGATGCTTATCCAGCGCCGCCGTATCGCCTTCGACCGCGCCAAGCAGCGCCGTGCCGATATCCTGGCCCAGCGTGCGCGTGGTGAAGAGGAAACCTCACACGCCCCCAACAGCACCGAAGGTTCGATGGATCTGGATGACTCGGAGATCGATCTGGACACCATCAGTGCCCAATCCCTGCGGTTGGTGCGTTCGATCCTGACAATGATCGCGCTGGTGTCAGTGATCGTCCTGTGGTCAGAAATCCATTCCGCCTTTAGCTTCCTGGAAAACATCACCCTGTGGAACGTCAGCTCGACGGTCAATGGGGTGGATACCGCGCATCCAATCACCCTTGGTGCGGTATTGATCGCCATTCTGGTGCTGATCGTCACCATGCAGCTGGTGCGTAACCTGCCGGCGCTGTTGGAACTGGCAGTGCTTCAACACCTGGATCTGGCACCGGGCACTGGCTATGCCATCACCACCATCACCAAGTATCTGCTGTTGCTGTTCGGCGCATTGCTCAGCTTTGCCTGGATCGGCATCGAGTGGTCGAAACTGCAATGGGTAGTGACTGCGCTCAGCGTGGGGTTGGGCTTTGGTATGCAGGAGATCTTCTCTAACTTTATCTCCGGCCTGATCATTTTGTTCGAGAAACCGATCCGCATCGGCGATACCGTGACGATCCGCAATCTGACCGGCAGCGTCACCAAGATTAACACCCGAGCCACGACAATTTCGGATTGGGATCGCAAAGAGATCATCGTGCCTAACAAGGCATTCATCACTGAACAGTTTATCAACTGGTCGCTGTCGGACAACCTGACCCGTGTGGTACTGACCGTGCCGGCACCTGCGGATGCCAACAGTGAAGAAGTGACCAAGATCCTGACCAACGCCGCAGAGCGCTGCTCACTGGTGCTGGATAACCCGGCGCCTGAAGTCTATCTGGTCGATCTACAGCAAGGCATCCAGATCTTTGAACTGCGTATCTATGCCGCAGAAATGGGCCACCGCATGCCGCTGCGTCACGAGATCCATCAGTTGATCCTGTCCGGTTACCGCGAGCATGGCATTACGCTGCCATACCCGCCGTTCCAGGTGCGCAGCGAAACGCTATCCCGCTTGACCAGCAACGGTCGCACGCCGCCTTCCACGCCGGCGCCTAACACCAAACGCGAATCGGGCAGTTTGTAACCTCAGCATGCAAAAAGGGTTCGGCGTGCAATGCAACACCGAACCCTTTTATCACCACAATATACCCTATGGATTTCACGTTGCGGCCAGCTCGCCGATCCCCAGACACTGACTTACTTCAGTAAGTCAGTGGGGGGAGCGATAAATCTGTCTGAACGCTGCGCCGTGAAAGACGACAGAGATACGCTTACGCGCGCCCAACCGGGAAGGCCAACACGTCGCTCAGGCTTTCTGCCCCCAGCGCTAGCATCACCAGCCGGTCAACCCCCAGGGCCACACCAGAACATTCCGGCATGCCATGCTGCAAAGCGTCCAATAAATTGTTATCAATCGGATGCTGCGGCAAACCGCGTTCCGCACGCTTGCGATTGTCCTGATCAAAACGCTGACGTTGTTCACGGCTGTCGGTCAGTTCACGGAAACCATTCGCCAGCTCAATCCCTTTGAAATAGACCTCGAAACGTTCCGCCACCCGGTGATCTTCAGTACTGATTTCCGCCAACGATGCCTGGCTGGCCGGGAAATGATAAACGAATGCCGGTTTATCACGGCCGATGTGCGGTTCCACACCCACGGTGAACAACAGTTGCAGCAGCGTGTCGCGATCTTCTTCAGTATCGGCGATGTTGCTCAGATCGAGCTTGGCTGCCGCTTCACGCAGGTGCACTTTCTCCGCCGACAACGGATCGATATCCAGATGGCGCAAGAAAGCCTGCTGATACGACAGCGTCTCCGCGCTGTCGCAATCCAAAACCTGCTGCAACAGATCGTCCACTTCATTCATCAGCCGGTACATGTCGTAATGCGGACGGTACCACTCCAGCATGGTGAATTCCGGGTTGTGGTGCCGGCCCGCTTCTTCATTACGGAAACTGCGCCCCATCTGATAGATCGGTCCGCTGCCTGCCGCCAACAACCGTTTCATGTGGTATTCCGGGCTGGTCATCATGTACAGCGTCAGGCCATCCGCGGCACCGGGTCCGACAAAGCGCGTCTGGAACGGGAACAGGTGGATATCGGTGACCGTCGCCTGGCTCATGGTTGGCGTTTCAACTTCTAATACGCCACGATCGGCGAAGAAACGCCGGATCTCAGTCAGGATCGCTGCGCGTTTCAACAAATTGGCGATGGGTGCACTTGGCTGCCAGCTTGCCGTTTCGCTCATGGTAATTACTCCGAAATCAAACAGGGGATGCAGTCTACTCGTATCCTGGCATGCAAACAAATTCTTAACAGCCCGGCACCTTTAATGGCGGTATTTCCTGATAAATAATTAGCAGAAAGGTTAATAAAAGGTGAATAAACGTTAAATACCCCTTGCAGGCAATTATCCTTCCGGCTTCGAGTTAAAAGGCAAAACAATCGATCACATCAAATTTCTTCTACTTATCTTTAGGTATAGTTAATTCCACATTATTGGTGGGAGATATCTATCCTTAGTCTTTATGCAACAACAATGAACTCAATTAGTTAGCACCCGAAGAATTTTTATAAATATTAAGCATAGATATTTAATTTGCCGTTCTTAACAAGAATATTGGAGGAATGCAGTGCAAACCTTTAACGCCGATCTTGCCATTATTGGGGCCGGGGGTGCTGGTTTACGTGCAGCAATAGCCGCAGCGGAAGCCAATCCCCAACTGAAAATCGCGCTGATCTCTAAAGTTTACCCGATGCGCAGCCATACCGTGGCCGCCGAAGGGGGCTCCGCCGCCGTTACTCAGGATCACGATACCTTTGACTACCACTTTAACGACACCGTTGCCGGTGGCGACTGGTTGTGTGAACAGGACGTAGTCGACCATTTCGTTCACAACTGCCCACGTGAAATGATCCAACTTGAACAGTGGGGTTGCCCGTGGAGCCGCAAACCAGACGGTTCAGTCAACGTGCGTCGCTTCGGCGGCATGAAGATTGAACGTACCTGGTTCGCCGCCGACAAAACCGGCTTCCATATGCTGCATACCCTGTTCCAGACGTCACTCAAATACCCGCAAATCCAGCGTTTTGACGAGCACTTTGTGCTGGATATTCTGGTGGATGACGGTCAGGCCCGTGGTTTGATAGCGATGAACATGATGGAAGGCACCCGCGTGCAGATCCGTGCCAATGCGGTGATCATGGCTACCGGCGGTGCTGGACGCGTATACCGCTACAACACCAACGGCGGCATCGTTACCGGTGATGGCATGGGTATGGCGTTCCATCACGGCATACCGCTGCGCGATATGGAATTCGTCCAATATCACCCGACCGGTTTGCCAGGCTCCGGCATTCTGATGACTGAAGGTTGCCGTGGTGAAGGCGGTATTCTGGTGAACAAAGACGGCTATCGCTATCTGCAAGACTACGGCATGGGGCCAGAAACCCCGCTGGGCGAACCGAAGAATAAATACATGGAACTGGGCCCGCGCGACAAAGTTTCTCAGGCCTTCTGGCACGAATGGCGTGCCGGCCGCACCATCCCGACACCTCGTGGTGACGTGGTCTATCTCGACCTGCGCCATTTGGGGGAAAAGAAACTGCTCGAACGCCTGCCGTTTATTTGTGAACTGGCCAAAGCCTATGTCGGCGTGGATCCGGTGAAAGACCCCATTCCGGTTCGTCCGACCGCGCACTACACCATGGGGGGTATTGAGACCGACCAAAACTGTGAGACACGCATCAAGGGGCTGTTTGCCGTTGGCGAATGTTCGTCTGTCGGTCTGCACGGCGCCAACCGGCTGGGTTCCAACTCACTGGCAGAATTAGTGGTGTTTGGCCGAGTCGCCGGTGAGCACGCCGCACGTCGGGCATTGGAAAGCGGCCCGGCCAACGGCAGTGCTCTGGATGCACAAGGCCGCGACGTCGAGACCCGTCTGAGCAACCTGATGAAACAGGAAGGTAACGAGAACTGGGCCAAAATCCGCGACGAAATGGGCATGTCGATGGAAGAAGGCTGCGGCATTTACCGCACGCCAGAGTTGATGCAAAAGACTGTCGATAAGCTGGCTGAGCTGAAAGAACGTTTCAAACGCGTAAAAATCACCGACAGTTCCAGCGTGTTCAATACCGATTTGCTGTACACCATCGAGCTGGGTTACGGGCTGGACGTCGCAGAATGCATGGCACACTCTGCCCTGAACCGCAAAGAGTCCCGCGGTGCTCACCAGCGCCTGGATGAAGGCTGTACCGAACGTGACGACGTGAACTTCCTGAAGCATACCTTAGCGTTCCATAACCCGAACGGCGCACCACGCCTGGAATACAGCGACGTGAAGATCACCAAACTGCCACCGGCCAAACGCGTGTACGGTGCTGAAGCCGAAGCACAGGATAAAAAGGATAAGGAGCAGGCAAATGGCTGAGATGAAGACCCTGAAAATCGAGGTCATGCGCTATAACCCTGAACGCGATGCAGAGCCGCATTTCGAAACCTTTGCAGTCCCTTATGACGAACAAACCTCGCTGCTCGATGCGCTGGGCTATATCAAGGATAACCTGGCGCCCGACCTGTCCTACCGCTGGTCATGCCGCATGGCGATTTGCGGTTCGTGCGGCATGATGGTCAACCGGGTTCCGAAATTGGCCTGTAAAACCTTCCTGCGCGAATACACCGACGGTATGAAAGTAGAGGCCTTGGGTAACTTCCCGATTGAACGTGATTTGGTGGTCGATATGACTCACTTTATCGAAAGTCTGGAAGCCATTAAGCCTTATATCATCGGCAATAACCGCAAACCGGAAGATGGCCCTAACGTACAAACCCCTGCGCAGATGGCCAAGTATCACCAGTTCTCTGGCTGCATCAACTGCGGTTTGTGTTACGCCGCTTGTCCGCAATTCGGCCTGAATCCAGAGTTTATTGGCCCTGCGGCGATTACTCTGGCGCATCGCTATAACCTGGATAACCGCGACCACGGCCAGAAACAGCGCATGGCGCAGCTCAACGGCCAGAACGGCGTATGGAGCTGTACCTTTGTTGGCTATTGTTCTGAAGTCTGTCCGAAGCACGTTGATCCAGCCGCTGCGATTCAGCAAGGCAAGGTAGAAAGCGCCAAAGACTTCATGATCGCCATGCTGAAGCCGCAATAAGGGAGATAAACAGCAATGACTACACAACGTAAGCCCTATGTGCGCACCATGACGCCGACCTGGTGGCAAAAACTCGGCTTTTACCGTTTCTATATGCTGCGTGAAGGGACTTCAGTACCGGCAGTCTGGTTCAGTATCGTGCTGATCTACGGCGTTTTTGCACTGAAAGGTGGAGCGGATAGTTGGGCAGGTTTCGTCGGTTTCCTGCAAAACCCACTGGTGCTGCTGATTAACATCATCGCCCTGCTGGCCGCACTGCTGCATACCAAAACCTGGTTCGACTTGGCACCGAAAGCCGCCAATATCGTGGTCAACAGCGAGAAAATGGGGCCTGGGCCTATCGTCAAAGCGCTATGGGCAGTAACGCTGCTCGCCAGCGTGGTCATCCTGGCCGTGGCCTTGCTGTAATCCGGAGGAAACATGATAAATCAAGCACCTAAACGCTCAGACGAACCGGTTTTCTGGGGATTATTCGGCGCTGGCGGCATGTGGGGGGCGATCATCGCGCCCGCTATCGTACTGCTGGTCGGCATTCTGCTGCCGCTGGGGTGGTTCCCCGGCGATGCATTAGGCTATGACCGCGTGCTGGCTTTCTGTCAAAGCCTGATCGGCCGCTTGTTCCTGCTGCTGATGATCATCCTGCCACTGTGGTGCGGTCTGCATCGTATCCATCATGCGATGCACGATTTGAAAATCCACGTGCCGGCAGGCAAATGGGTGTTCTATGGCCTGGCAGCCATCCTCAGCGTCGTCACCGTTATCGGCGTAGTAACGCTATAAAACACCGCTGGCGGCCAACGCTTATTGGCCGCCAGCTTTGCCTTTCGGCTACACTGTTTATTCACATCAGGTAATAAACAGGAGTAACCCATGCGTCTTCGGTCAAAGCTATGCACGATTATTCCCGCCTTCCTTTCCGCCGCGTGCAGCGTTTCCCCTCCGAAGGATATCAAAGTAGTGAATGATTTCGACAGCCAACGCTACCTCGGTACCTGGTATGAAATCGCTCGCTTTGATCACCGTTTTGAACGGGGCCTCGAGCAGGTTACCGCCAGTTACAGCCCTCGCGAAGACGGTGGCCTAAAAGTGGTTAATCGGGGTTTTAATTCGCAAAAACAACAATGGCAGGAAAGCACGGGCAAGGCCTATTTTACGGGTTCACCACAGGTTGCCGCACTTAAGGTGTCCTTTTTTGGGCCTTTCTACGGTGGATATAACGTGATTGAGCTGGATGCGAATTACCGATACGCCCTGGTATGCGGCCCAAACCGGGGGTATTTGTGGATACTGTCGCGCACGCCGACACTGGACACCGCCACGCGCGACAGATTAGTACAAACCGCGAAAAACAACGGCTTTGATACGGATAAGCTAATCTGGGTGAAACAACAGCAACATCAGTGACTGCTGAACTTCAACCCAAGTATGCCGACAACGATCAGGCACAGGCTGATAATGCGCGCGATATTGGTCGACTCACCCAGCAATACCATCCCCATAATTGCTGCCCCCACAGCGCCGATTCCCGTCCAGACGGCATAAGCGGTGCCCGCAGGTAGCGTTTTCATCGCGTTCGCCAACAGCACCATACTGACCACCATAGCGACAACGGTAATGATGCTCGGCGTCAGGCGGGTAAACCCATGGGTGTATTTCAGGCCGATAGCCCACACAACTTCAAGTAAACCCGCGATAAGTAAAATAATCCAAGCCATGAGACGGCCTCCATAAGTGGGGTCGTCCCCGAACAATGACACGTAAACGGGTCGTCCCGTTCAGTTTGATGATGAATTGCGGGCAAGAAGAGCGCCAGAGGCAGGATATCAGGCCCGTAAACGGGCAGGCAAGCAGGTTTGACGATGCGGTGGTATTCCACCGTGGGAAATACCACCGGGGTCAGGAATGCGGGCTATTGCGCACTACGCTGGATGGCCTTACCGCCAGCCTGAATATCTTCGCCCACACCTTGAGTGGTATTGCATGCGGTCAATGAGGTCAAAATCATCAAAGAGAAAATCGCGATAATACTTTTCTTCAGCATAGGGAAGTCCTTATTTATCAGTGATGAAAAAATACGACTTTCTAAGCTTAGTAAATATTAGCGGGCGTTGCTGTTTAAAATGGTTTTATTTTGCACTATGACATTAGTGCATTTTATGTGTATTAGCTGGCCGTGCGCGAAATAGCGCCGCCGAGGTGCTGGACGTCCTCACCGAAGCCACGGAAAGTATTACAACCGCTAAGGGACATCAGTAACAACAGGGAGACAACGGCTAACAGAGTTTTCTTCATTATTCAGATTCTGCCAACAATATGCGGGAAGGGATAAAACAAAGGAGCCAAGTTTGGCTCCTTTGTGTTGAAACTTATTTAACGCGTGAAACGTATTCGCCAGAGCGAGTGTCAACGCGGACAACTTCGCCAATCTGTACGAACAGGGGAACCTTAACCACAGCGCCAGTGCTCAGGGTAGCAGGCTTGCCGCCGGTACCCGCAGTGTCGCCTTTCAGGCCTGGATCGGTATCAACGATTTCAGCTTCGATGAAGTTCGGCGGCTGAACCGCGATAGGACGACCGTCCCACAGGGTAACGATACATTCTGCGTTATCTTGCAGCCATTTTGCCGCATCAGATACAGTTTTTTCTTCAACACCGTGTTGCTCGAAAGTCTCAGGGTGCATGAAGTGGTAGAACTCACCGTCGTTGTACAGGTAGTTCATGTTGGTATCTACAACGTCTGCGCCTTCGCAAGAGTCAGTAGATTTGAAGGTTTTTTCAACGCGGCTGCCGGTCAGCAGACGACGCATCTTAACGCGTGCAAACGCCTGGCCTTTGCCCGGCTTGACGAACTCACTGGATTCGATGGCGTAAGGTTCACCCTCGAACATGATTTTAAGACCCGGACGGAAATCGTTGCTAGAATAAGTCGCCATGATGGCCCTCTGAATATTTAAACTGGTAGCTTAGCCAAAAAAATGGCACACATTATAACCCAAAGTACGGCATATAGAGAAGATTGGTTGCATCAACTCGCCGATGTTATTACCGATCCCGATGAATTACTGCAGCTTTTATCACTGAATACGCATCCAGAGCTGCCGCAGGGCCGCGAAGCCCGGCGCCTGTTCGCATTGCGCGTACCACGCGCCTTCGCCGCACGCATGCGTTCCGGCGATCCCGATGACCCGTTACTGCGCCAGGTTCTGACTGCCAGCGAAGAGTTCATCAATGCGCCTGGCTTCACAAACGACCCGCTGGATGAACAACGTAGTGTGGTGCCAGGCCTGCTGCATAAATACCGTAATCGTGCTTTGCTGTTGGTCAAAGGAGGCTGTGCGGTCAACTGCCGTTACTGCTTCCGCCGCCATTTTCCGTATCAGGACAACCAGGGCAACAAGGCCAACTGGCGTCAAGCGCTGGATTATATCCGCCAACACCCAGAACTGGATGAGATTATTTTCTCCGGTGGGGACCCGTTGATGGCGAAAGACCATGAGTTGGACTGGTTGATCGGTGAACTAGAGGCCATTACGCACCTGAAACGGCTGCGTATTCATACCCGCTTACCCGTCGTTATCCCTGCGCGCATTACGCCTGAGCTGTGTCAGCGGCTTTCAGTATCACGCCTACAGGTGTTGATGGTCACGCATATCAACCACGCCAATGAAATTGACCGCGAACTGCAAGCCAGCATGGCACAGCTGCGCCTGGCCGGTGTCACGTTGCTGAATCAAAGCGTGCTGCTGCGTGGTATTAATGATAATGCTGACACGCTGGCGGCACTGAGTAACGCGCTATTTGATGCAGGTATTCTACCGTACTACATCCACGTACTGGATAAGGTACAGGGAGCCGCGCACTTTATGGTCAGTGATGACGAGGCACGCGCAATCATGCAGTCTCTGCTGAGCAAAGTTTCCGGCTATATGGTGCCACGCCTCACCCGTGAAGTCGGTGGTAAGCCAAGCAAAACCCCTCTCGACCTGCACCTGATGCAAGACTGACGATGGCGGTTTATCGAGACAAAAAGAGGCATGCCTGAGCATGCCTCTTTTTTATGCCATCTTGTAAATCGTATTATGTTACGGGCACTTATAAACCTGGCCAACCATTTTGCTGTCTAATGGGGCAAAGCTTGACAGTAAGTTCTGGCTTGGGCTGGTTGCACCATAAATGACATTGCCACCCATTGCCGCCGCTTTATTACGCAGATCGTTTGCCGCACCGCGCATGGAACTACCTTCACCGCCATTACCTGACAACCAGTTGCTCTGAGTGCCGGTCACTTCGCCCACCAGCTGGCATTCTGCTGCCGGTTTGGTGTCGGTGAATTTAACCTGTTGGCCTGCAGCGGACAGTTCATTGGTGCTGCTGCAACCTGCCAGCAGTACCGCTGCCGAAAGACCCAGTAAGGCTTTAATCCGCATCTTGTTCCCCATCTATATTGAGAATTTCGCAAAAGCTTATCAGAAAGCGTTGCCATCTCTTAAGCATCCGTTGCCACTGGTGCTGGCCAACGTCTTGAGCGACAGCTGATGAAAGATCAGTTTACCAGCTAAATCAGTCCGGTCTGCAAAAATATCATCAAAAGCCGTACGACAAAGCACGCAAAAAAAAACCCCGACCAATTGGCCGGGGCTTTTGCACACGCTAACGTGGGGGATGATTACATCATGCCGCCCATGCCGCCCATGCCACCCATACCGCCAGCGCCACCTAAATCAGGTGCATCGCTTTTTGGCAGGTCGGTTACCATGCATTCGGTGGTGATCATCAGGCCAGCCACAGATGCCGCGTACTGCAGAGCAGAACGGGTTACTTTGGTTGGATCCAGGATACCCATCGCGATCATGTCGCCGTATTCTTCGGTGTAAGCGTTGTAGCCGTAGCTGCCTTCGCCTGCTTTCACGTTGTTCGCAATAACAGAAGCTTCTTCACCGGCGTTGATTACGATCTGACGCAGCGGGGATTCCATCGCGCGCAGTGCAACCTTGATACCGACGTTCTGGTCTTCGTTGTCGCCTTTCAGGTTAGCGATTTTGCTTGCTACACGGATCAGTGCAACACCACCACCCGCAACCACGCCTTCTTCAACCGCAGCACGGGTTGCGTGCAGGGCATCTTCAACGCGTGCTTTCTTCTCTTTCATTTCAACTTCAGTTGCTGCGCCAACTTTGATAACGGCAACGCCGCCAGCCAGTTTAGCGACACGCTCTTGCAGTTTTTCACGATCGTAGTCAGAGGTCGCTTCTTCGATCTGCTGACGGATCTGGGTAACGCGGCCTTTGATAGTCGCTTCATCGCCCACGCCATCGATGATGATGGTGGTGTCTTTGTTGATAACAACACGCTTAGCTTGGCCCAGGTCTTCCAGGGTCGCTTTTTCCAGCTCCAGACCGATCTCTTCAGAGATAACGGTACCGGCAGTCAGGGTAGCGATGTCCTGCAGCATGGCTTTACGACGGTCACCGAAACCAGGTGCTTTAACCGCAGCCACTTTCACGATGCCGCGCATGGTGTTAACCACCAGGGTAGCCAGCGCTTCGCCTTCAACATCTTCAGCAATGATCAGCAGTGGTTTGCCCGCTTTCGCTACGGCTTCCAGTACTGGCAGCATTTCACGGATGTTGGAGATTTTCTTGTCAGCCAGCAGGATGAACGGGCTTTCCAGCTCAATAGAACCTGTTTCTGGTTTATTGATGAAGTATGGAGACAGGTAACCACGGTCGAACTGCATACCTTCAACCACGTCCAGCTCGTCTTGCAGGCCAGTGCCTTCTTCAACGGTGATGACGCCTTCTTTACCGACTTTTTCCATCGCTTCTGCAATCAGTTTACCCACGGTTTCGTCGGAGTTTGCAGAGATAGTGCCTACCTGAGCGATAGCTTTGGAGTCAGAACAAGGTACGGACAGTTTTTTCAGCTCTTCAACAGCAGCGATAACCGCTTTGTCGATGCCGCGCTTCAGATCCATCGGGTTCATGCCGGCAGCGACTGCTTTCAGGCCTTCGGTGATGATGGATTGAGCCAGTACGGTTGCAGTGGTGGTACCGTCGCCTGCCGCGTCGTTCGCTTTAGAGGCAACTTCTTTCACCATTTGCGCACCCATGTTTTCAAACTTGTCTTCCAGTTCGATCTCACGAGCAACAGATACGCCATCTTTAGTGATGGTAGGAGCGCCGAAGGATTTATCCAGCACTACGTTACGGCCTTTCGGGCCCAGGGTCACTTTCACTGCATCAGCGAGAACATTCACACCGCGGAGCATTTTCACGCGAGCGTCATTGCCGAATTTTACGTCTTTAGCTGCCATTGGTATTTCCCTTCAACTCGTTCAGTTCAGAAGATAAAAGCGTAATTACGCTTCAACAATTGCCAGAATGTCGCTTTCGGACATGATCAACACTTCTTCATTGTCGATCTTCTCTGCTTTCACGCCGTAGCCGTCGTTGAAAATCACGATATCGCCAACTTTTACATCCAGCGGCTGGATGTTGCCGCTTTCCAGAACACGTCCTTTACCAACTGCAACTACTTCACCACGAGTAGATTTACCCGCTGCAGAGCCAGTCAGAACGATGCCGCCAGCAGATTTTGATTCAACTTCTTTGCGCTTGACGATAACGCGGTCATGCAATGGACGAATACTCATTGAACGCTCTCCTGTAAGAAGGTCTCTATCAGATTTAGGGTTGTCACCGGATTGTGATTACCGGCCTCGTGGAATTTGAAATGGGGGCATTCCATTCCCCTTCAAGGGGCCGGCCAAAAAAATTTTCGCTTTTAATGGCAATACTGGGCTACCGATACAAAAAACGCGGCCTGAGCCGCGTTTTTTCAGCGATCGTTACGCTTGTCATGATCGTCAGGTTGGTGATCCAACGTATAACGATCGTCATTCTTACGCTGAAACTCACCGTCGAAAGTGTTGCCATTAGCAGCGTCGCCCCCTTGCCCCCAACCGCCTGGGCGGTAGACGGACAGATGCGGCATCAACTTAAGCGTCAGCGACTTCTGCACGGGCGGCAGCAGCAACAACAGACCGAGGAAGTCGGTAAAAAACCCTGGGACAAGCAGCAGGAAACCCGCCAGCACCAGCGAAACACTCTTCACCATTTCCGCTGCCGGGCTTTCACCGGCAGCCAGTTTCTGTTGCATTTGCATGAAGGTTTTCATGCCCTGATTGCGTACCAGCGAAATGCCGACGCAGGAGGTGAACACCACCAGCAACAGAGTAATTGCCACACCCAATACGGCGGCAACTTTGATAAATAAAGATATTTCTATGTAAGCCAACAGAAATATCAGCAGTAACGGTAACCAGCGCACCTGGTTCTCCTCTGGTAGCGTTGCGTAGCCGCACACTGGCGACGACGCGGAAAAAGAGGCCGGTAAACGGCCGACCTCAATACAATGGGGTCAGCCGGTAGCCATTTCAACCAAAGACCCTTTTTTATTGCTAAAGTGAGTAAACGTGAATGAGATCACAGAACACGAAACACGTGATTTAAGAAGGCCCAGAAGGTGATCTGGATTCAGTCATTTATTACTAACCAGCATATGATCTGGGCAGCAACGGGCACTATGGTTAATCGTTTCACGCCTGAAGCCTTCGGCAACATAATTTGGTTACCTGACAATTAATTAATTCGGCAGCAATTTAAAGAAGGTTCTCATGTCAAATAACATTCGTATCGAAGAAGACCTGTTAGGAACACGTGAAGTCCCCGCAGAAGCCTATTACGGTGTTCACACTCTGCGTGCGATTGAAAACTTCTATATCAGCAACAGCAAAATCAGTGATGTGCCCGAATTTGTTCGTGGCATGGTGATGGTAAAAAAAGCCGCAGCGATGGCGAATAAAGAACTAAAAACCATTCCGCGCAAAATCGCTGATGTCATCATCCAGGCCTGTGATGAAGTGCTGGATAAAGGCAAATGCATGGACCAGTTCCCAGTAGACGTGTTCCAGGGCGGCGCCGGCACGTCTCTGAACATGAATACCAACGAAGTACTGGCGAACATCGGCCTGGAACTGATGGGGCATCAGAAAGGGGAATATCAATACCTGAACCCTAACGACCACCTCAACAAATGCCAATCCACTAACGACGCCTACCCAACCGGTTTCCGCATTGCCGTTTATGCCTCCAACCAAAAGCTGATCGACGCCATCAACCAACTGCGCGAAGGTTTTGACCATAAAGCCAAGGAATTTGAAAACATCCTGAAAATGGGGCGTACCCAACTGCAGGATGCCGTCCCTATGACGTTGGGTCAGGAATTCCACGCTTTCAGCGTTTTGCTGAAAGAAGAAACCCGCAACTTGCATCGCACTGCTGAGCTCTTGCTGGAAGTGAACCTGGGTGCCACCGCGATTGGTACGGCGCTCAACACGCCTGAAGGCTACCCACAATTGGCCGTACAGAAACTGGCAGAGGTCAGTAACTTGCCGGTCGTGCCCGCCGAAGATTTGATCGAAGCCACCTCAGACTGCGGTGCTTATGTGATGGTACACAGCGCACTGAAACGCCTGGCGGTTAAACTGTCTAAAATCTGTAATGACCTGCGCCTGCTGTCTTCAGGCCCTCGTGCCGGCTTGAACGAGATCAACCTGCCGGAACTGCAGGCAGGCTCCTCAATCATGCCAGCCAAGGTGAACCCGGTTGTACCGGAAGTGGTCAATCAAGTGTGTTTCAAGGTGATTGGCAACGACACTTGCGTTACCATGGCGGCCGAAGCAGGCCAACTGCAGTTGAACGTGATGGAACCGGTCATTGGCCAGGCCATGTTCGAGTCTATCCATATACTGACCAACGCATGTTATAACCTGCTGGAAAAATGCATTAACGGCATCACCGCGAATAAAGAAGTGTGCGAACACTACGTCTTCAATTCTATCGGTATCGTCACCTATCTGAACCCGTTCATTGGCCACCATAATGGTGACATCGTCGGGAAGATCTGCGCCGAAACAGGTAAAACCGTACGTGAAGTCGTATTGGAACGCGGTCTGCTGACGGAAGCCGAGCTGGATGACATCTTCTCCGTGGAGAACTTGATGCACCCGGCCTATAAAGCCAAACGCTATACGGATGAAAATGAACAATAGCAGATACACCCGGTAGCCCAAAAAGGCACGCTAAATCCCCTGGATAGCGTGCCTTTTTACTTTCCATCGCCCACAAAAATTTAACTTTTTATTTTCAATTTACACCCAAAATAATTGGGGCTGCATCAAGGCGGCAAGAGGGAATCCCAAGAGCTTACTCAAATAAGTGACTGGGGTGAGCACTGACAGCCAACGCAGATGCGGCTTTAAAAATGCAGGGTATAGCTCACTTTAAGGAGTAGACACTATGTTAGCCGTAGAATTGGTTATCGTTCTGCTGGCCATTTTTTTAGGGGCCAGGCTGGGCGGTATCGGAATTGGATTTGCAGGCGGACTCGGGGTTTTGGTCTTGGCGCTGATTGGCGTGAAGCCAGGTAGCATCCCTTTCGACGTGATTTCCATCATCATGGCTGTGATTGCCGCGATCTCGGCAATGCAGGTCGCGGGCGGTATGGATTACCTGGTGCAGCAAACTGAAAAACTGCTGCGCAAGAATCCAAAACACATCACGATCTTAGCGCCGATCGTCACCTATTTTCTGACCATCTTCGCCGGTACCGGCAACATCTCTCTTTCCGCACTGCCCGTCATTGCAGAAGTGGCGAAAGAACAGGGCATCAAGCCTTGCCGCCCGCTGTCTACCGCAGTGGTTTCCGCTCAAATTGCCATCACCGCATCCCCCATTTCGGCGGCTGTAGTTTACATGTCTTCCGTGATGGAAGGCCACGGCGTCAGCTATCTGCACCTGCTGATGGTGGTCATGCCTTCAACTTTCTGTGCCGTACTGGTGATGTCGTTGCTAGTGAGCTGGCTGTTCGACTCTAAATTGTCGGACGATCCGGTTTACCTGAAACGCCTTGAAGAAGGCCTGGTGACACTGCGCGGCAACAAGGTAATGGAAATCAAACCGCGCGCCAAAGTTTCAGTATTGCTGTTCCTGCTGGGCGTGTTGTGCGTGGTAGCCTACGCCATCATTAACAGCCCAGGCTTGGGCCTGGTGGCAAAACCCTTGATGAACACCACCAATGCGATTTTGATCATCATGCTGAGCGTCGCCACCCTGACGACCCTGCTGTGTCGCGTCGATACTGATGCAGTGCTGAACTCCAGCACCTTCAAGGCCGGTATGAGCGCCTGTATCTGTATTCTGGGCGTAGCCTGGTTGGGCGATACTTTCGTGCAGGCCAATATTGATTGGATCAAAGAGACAGCGGGTAGCGTGATTCAGTCACACCCATGGCTGCTGGCAGTGATCTTCTTCTTCTGCTCTGCGCTGCTGTACTCTCAGGCCGCCACTGCCAAGGCATTGATGCCAATGGCGCTGGCGCTGAATGTATCCCCCTTGACCGCCGTGGCATCCTTCGCTGCCGTCTCGGGCCTGTTCATCCTGCCGACCTACCCTACGCTGGTCGCGGCAGTGCAGATGGATGACACCGGCACAACGCGCATTGGGCGCTTTGTCTTTAACCACCCGTTCTTTATCCCCGGCACCATCGGCGTGATATTGGCGGTGCTATTCGGCTTCCTGCTGGGCGGCGTAATGCTGTAATGCTCTCACCGGGGCTTACCGCCCCGGTTTCCTCCAATCCTGCCCCACTGGCGATAAACTCGCCTTCTAGCCAACCGTCCTTCAAGGTATAGTGCCCACTGATAATTTGGATGAGAGGGCCGAAGATGTCTGACTGCGAAGCTATCGTCATACTCTGCACCGCACCCGATGAGGCCACGGCACAAGACCTGGCAGCCCGGGTATTGGGAGAAAAGCTGGCGGCCTGCGCCACGCTGCTACCCGGCGCATCATCGTTGTACTACTGGGAAGGGAAACTGGAGCAGGAGTACGAAGTGCAAATGCTGTTCAAAAGCGATCGCCACCACCAAGACGCCCTGCTCAACTACTTGAAACAACATCACCCGTACCAAACGCCCGAGCTACTGGTACTGCCGGTGATGGCTGGAGATAAAGACTACCTGTTATGGATCAACGCCTCATTAAATTGATATTCCTGCTTTGCAGCCTGTTTTTTTTGCCACAGGCGGCTCAGGCCTCGTTGTTCACCCAAAAGGGTGGCAGCCAATTCGTGCCCGTCGATCAGGCATTTGCCTTTGATTTTAAGCAGCAAGGCCACCAGCTCACGCTAAACTGGCAAATCCGCCCCGGATATTACCTGTACCGCCAGCAGATCAAACTGGTACCACAGCAGGCGACGTTAGGCGCCTTTACGCTGCCTGCCGGGCTGAGCCATAAAGATGAGTTCTTCGGCGAAGTGGCCATTTTCAAGCAGCAGCTTACTCTGCCCATTCCCCTGCGGCAGGCTGCCAGTGGCGCCAGTGTGAGTGTGACTTATCAGGGCTGCGCCGAAGCGGGTTTCTGCTACCCACCGGAAACACGGGTGATCCCTTTGGATGCCGTAAGTGCCGTCACCGCGCCGCCTACCGTTGCGCCTGAAGCACCTGCGCCGGCCGGTCTGCCATTTTCCCCGCTGTGGGCACTGCTGATTGGTATTGGTATTGCCTTTACCCCCTGTGTACTGCCGATGTACCCCTTGATTTCCGGCATCATCCTTGGGCGAGAAAAACCGCACAGCAGTGGACGCATACTGGCACTGGCGGTGGTGTATGTTCAGGGCATGGCGCTGACCTACACCCTGCTGGGTTTAGTGGTTGCGGCCGCCGGGCTACAGTTCCAGGCAGCACTGCAACACCCCTATGTTCTCATCGGCCTGTCGATACTGTTTATCGCATTGGCTTTGTCGATGTTCGGTCTGTATTCGCTGCAGTTGCCGTCTTCACTGCAAACACGGCTGGCGGGCTGGAGCAACACCCAACAAGGCGGCTCTCTGCCTGGCGTGTTCCTGATGGGTGCGCTGGCTGGGCTGATTTGTTCTCCCTGCACTACCGCGCCGCTCAGCGCTATCCTGCTGTACATTGCCCAAAGCGGTAACATGTGGGCAGGCGGCGGTACGTTGTACCTCTATGCGTTAGGCATGGGTATCCCGCTGGTGCTGGTGACCCTGTTCGGCAATCGCCTGTTGCCGCGCAGCGGCCCATGGATGCAGTATGTCAAAGAAGCCTTTGGCTTTGTGATCCTGGCGCTGCCTGTATTCTTGCTGGAACGTGTCATTGGCGAGCCATGGGGGCTACGGTTGTGGAGCCTGCTCGGCCTGGCGTTCTTTGGTTGGGCATTCACGTTGAGTCTGAAAACCTCCCGCGGCTGGGGGCGTGCATTGCAATTACTCCTGCTGGCAGCGGCAGTGATTACTGCACGCCCGCTCCAAGACTGGGCGTTTGGTGCCAATAGCGCACAGCAAGCTGCAGTGCAACATTTGAAGTTCACACGTATTAGTAACGTAGAAGAGCTCAATCTTGCGCTGCAACAGGCGCAAGGGAAGCCAGTAATGCTGGATCTGTACGCTGATTGGTGTGTAGCCTGCAAGGAGTTCGAAAAGTACACCTTCAGTGATACCGCGGTTCAGACTACGCTTTCCAACACAGTGCTACTGCAGGCCGATGTGACCGCCAACAATACCGAGCAGGTCGCGCTTCTCAAACACCTAAAAGTCTTGGGATTACCGACAATTCTGTTCTTTAATGGTGTCGGGCAAGAGTTAACAAACCAACGAGTAACCGGATTTATGGATGCAACGGCGTTCAACGCGCATTTGCAGAAAGTGGTGCAATAAATAACACTGAATTTCAGAACCGAATTTGGAGGGAGCACAAGTGCAACGTGAACACGTTCTTGATACGGCACTGGGGCTGTTAGAACAACAGGGCCTGGCGACCGCCACACTAGAAATGCTGGCAGATAAACTCGACGTGCAACCGGGTGACCTAAAGCGATTCTGGCCGGATCGCGAAGCATTGTTGTATGACTGCCTGCGTTATCACGGTCAGCAAATTGACACCTGGCGCCGCCAACTCTTGCTGGACGAAACCCTGAGCCCACAGCAAAAACTGCTGGCGCGATATGACGTTCTGGAAGAATACGTCAAACATGACCGCTACCCGGGTTGCCTGTTTATTGCCGCCTGCAGTTTCTTCCCAGAGGTGGACCACCCGATCCACCAGCTAGCGGAACAGCAGAAGCTGACATCGTTGGATCTGACCCGTGATCTACTCCGTGAAATGGACGCCGATGACGCCGACATGGTGGCACAGCAGATGGAGCTGATTCAGGAGGGTTGCCTGAGTAAACTGCTGGTAAAACGTCAGCTACAGGACGTATCTGTCGCTAAGCGACTGGCGGAAGACATCTTACAGGTGGCCCAGTGCCGCAGAAACGGGGCATTAAGCTGAATTCACTCCCGGCGGCACACAGCCGCCGCAGAGCGTCGACAGTTTTGGACCAAATTTCACGCCCTTTGACCGAAAAGCCAGCAATCAGACGCATTTTGCCTGATTTCGTTGAGAAAGCCGTTGACTGCCTTCGGCCAATACGGTTTAATGCTGCGCGTTGCCCGGATAGCTCAGTCGGTAGAGCAGGGGATTGAAAATCCCCGTGTCCTTGGTTCGATTCCGAGTCCGGGCA
>NZ_JBXWKI010000002.1:274757-352164 GCF_058190535.1 Serratia sp. CoH_134_PS_4 | reverse complement strand
ATGCCCATAGGTGCACCCGGGTGGCCGGAATTTGCTTTTTGTACGGCGTCCATGCTGAGTGCGCGGATGGCGTTGGCGAGTTCTTTACGAGAAGACATTACGGGACTCCAGAGTGATTACAGTTCAGCGGCCAGCATGTCTTCCAGCTTTTGCTGGTCAACGGCGAACAGGCGGATACCTTCGGCCAGTTTTTCAACCGCCATCGCGTCTTGATTATGTAGCCAGCGGAATTCGGCCTCAGCCAGCGGGGCAGGTTGGTGGAAGGCTTCAGTGGAAGGCGTCAGCTTACGCTCGACCGGTTGATTGCTGTGCTTAAGCTGTTCCAGCAGATTCGGTGCGATGGTCAGGCGATCGCAACCGGCCAATGCCAGGATCTGCTCAACCTTGCGGAAACTGGCTCCCATGATCACCGTCTGATAACGGTGCTGTTTGTAGTATTCGTAGATGGTGCGTACGGATTTCACGCCTGGATCTTGGTCGGCATCATAGTCAGCGGCAGGCTGTTTGGCCTGATACCAGTCATAGATGCGGCCGACGAAGGGAGAGATCAAGTAGACCCCGGCCTCGGCGCAGGCACGCGCCTGAGCGAAAGAGAACAGCAGTGTCAGGTTAGTATTGATGCCTTCTTTTTCCAGTTCCTCGGCGGCTTTAATGCCTTCCCAGGTAGAGGCCAGTTTGATCAGGATACGTGACTTGTCGATGCCTTGTTCTTGATACAGACCGATCAGTTTGCGTGCTTTGGCAACGCACATGCCGCGGTCAAAGGAGAGGCGGGCATCCACTTCGGTGGAAATGCGCCCCGGTACGCTTTTCAGAATTTCGACGCCGATGTTCACGGCGAGTTTGTCGCTGGCGTTGATCAGTTGGGTTTCTTTACTGCCACCCTGCTGGCGAGCATAGCTCAGGGCTTCGAGGATCAGTGGCTTATATTGAGGCAGCGCAGCGGCTTTCAGGATCAGTGAAGGGTTGGTGGTGGCATCTTGCGGTTCGAACTGGCGAATAGATTCGATATCGCCGCTGTCGGCCACAACCGTGGTTAGCTGCTTGAGTGCGTCTAATTGGTTCATTTATAAGCTCCTTGACCAAACGTCAATGTAGGGAAATGAGAACGTTTTCCATCATAGGCTGAACACACTGCATCAGAAGCGTAATGATTAAAATGCGCTTTTTCTGATTGTTGCGATGGATAAGAACAATGGATCCCGTTCGAAGCCAGGCAGAGTAAGGCTTGTTAGCCATTGGCATGTGCCGAAAAGCGGCCTCATGGGCATGCGAGGGAGAGGCCTATGCGGCATCAGACAATAAAAAAGGGCCCAGCCTTGGCTGAGCCCTAGGGTATTCCTCTTCTTATTACTTGGTCAAATTAACGTCAATGGCCTGATAGAAGGCATTGGCCGTATCTGCTACATCCCACACGGCGAGGATGACGTGCGAACCGCTACGGTCTGCCGGTATGTTGCACTGGTGGGTGACCTGCGCAGCAGGGATGGCACCCCCGTCGTTTTGCTGACAGAACGGCGTCAGATCAAACGAAGCGCGGGTCAGTGGCTGCGATGCATCCCAGTTTGGCTTGGTAATAAAATAACGCCAGCTGCTGGTGCTGTGACGTGCTGTCAGCGTCCAGGTGAAGGAGTTCGGGCCAGTGTGCAGGTTGATCTTGTTCCAACGGGTAGGTGTTTGCTGATCCAACTCGAAGAAGGTGGATTTGTCGGCGCTGGCAATGTGCCCATCAGCCGGACCGGCCTGCGGGAAGCCTTTCAACCCTTCAACGCTTTGTGGTTCATATTGCACGCTGCCGCACTGAGTATTGAGCTGCAGTTTGCACTGATAGGCGCGGCTGGCGGGTGTTTCGACATAACCGTGGGCTGAAGCCTGTTGAGATACGCCGAACAGTGCCGCGCTCAGCAAACCAAGAGACATAAGGGTACGGGAAGTATTGTTCATAAGTCACTCCTGACTGAAGTTGTATTGTAAGTTGGGTTTATTTTCACCGGTAAAATGAGGGGTCATTAATGGAATTAAAAACATCATTCTTGGCGGCTTGATTTATTTTTACGCGTAGTCTCTCTCGTCAGGGTGGAATGTTTTATAGGCTATTAACTAAAATTGTTATGATGATTGTCTTTTATTTCTTTGTTGAATTTATTTAAACGCTACAGTCTAAAAAATCGATGCCATGATGAATTTTATTTAAAGGATTGATGAATACTCTTTCAGATGATTTTCTCTGATATGGAGTATATTGCTTGTGGTTTTACTTACTCTTGTGTGACTTGAACGACTTTACGCGCCAACCACTTGGGAATTTAGTGTCAATTTTTTCTTATTTTATGTCAAAGAGGAATTTGTATGACTAGATTATCCCTGGATGCGATTAAAATAATCAGCACCATCAAAAGTACGGGCTCTTTCTCAATGGCGGCGGAGGCGCTGCATAAAACGCCTTCGGCAATATCCTACCGTGTGTCCAATATTGAAAGTAAGCTCTGTGTGAAACTTTTTCATCGTAATGGCCCGATGATTACCCTAACAGATGAAGGGGAATTTCTGTTGCAGGAGGGCGGTTGGATTTTAAATGCGGTACAGGATCTCGAAAGTAGGGTAAGAAACATCCCCAAACTCGATAATAATATCCGCATCGTCGTCGATAATTTCTTTCCGTTAGAAACGATCACTCAGGATATCCGTGAGTATATTCAGCACAGCCCAAACGCCAACATTTCTGTGCAGCGAGAAGCACTGAACGGTACCTGGGATGCCTTGAAGAACAACCGGGCGGATTTGATTATCGCTATCGGCCAGATCCCGGACAGCGTGCAGGCGAAAACGCTGATGCTGGGCAAGCTGAACTTTGTGCTATGCGTCTCGCCTTCACATCCGTTTGCGGCGCAGAAAAAGCCGGTGGACAAAAACCAGCGGCTGAACGACATCGTGGTGGTGATTGCCGACAGCAGTCACGAATTGCCAAAGCGTAATCACGGCACCATGCCGTTACAGCGTCAACTGGTGGTGTGCGATGTTGAGAGCAAACTGGCGCTGTTGAAACGGGGTATTGGTCATGGTTTCTTGCCGCCAGCGCTGATCGAAAAAGAGTTGGCAAGTGGTGAACTGGTGACGGTTCCGGTTGATATGCAAAAAGGTGACGAAATGATTTGGCTGGCTTGGCATCCGGCCAGTAAAGGGGCTGGTTTTACCTGGTGGCATGAGCGCCTGACGCGTAAAAGCGACGTTTTTAGCCTGATGGGGCGCGAAGTCATACGTGATGGAGGTTACCCTTGGTGTAACAACTAAGGGAACAGTGACGAAGGGATGCGAAAATTAAACAATAAAAACCCCGTCGCCGTCGGCTACGGGGTTTTTTTATGGTGCAACCGGTTGTTATGCCACGCGGCCCACTTTCAGCCAGGCAGTATCCGAGCCAGGTACCGAGGTGATGTAACCCCATTTGGTCTGCCAGACATAGCCTTGATAAGACACTTGCGCACCCTGGTTATAGACGGTGCCGGCGACGTAGGCAGGCGCGCTCATGAACGGCAGATTACCGGGACCCACGCCGGTATAGCGCAGACCAGTACCCATATCCAATTGGCTGTCATCGTAGTCCGCAGCATTGAAATAGCGGTCCAGCGAGGCCAGCAGGTCACCATTGCGGTTGTCCTGGCCCAGGTGCCAGAACATGACGCCACCCAGTTGCTGCTGTTTGATGTACTTAGCCTTGTACTTGAAGCTTTCGGCATCGTCGTAGGTGACGAACAGGCCTTTGGCCGCATGGTACAAGTACGGCGTTTTGGTTTTGTCGTTCCACAGGCGCTGATAACCGTAGTTGCCCAACAGCATTTGTTCCAGCTGACGATAAGAGGCAATGCGGGGATCTTTGTCGCGGACGCACTCTTCACACCCCACCAACCAGTAGTCGGTGCCTGGGAACGGATCTTCCCCCGGCGTGCTGTGAGTGCTGTACTGGCCGCCGTTGCTGCCGCTGACGCCTTTAAATGCGCGGCCGTAGAAAGGCACGCCCATAACGATTTTGCTGCTTGGTACGCCTTCCAACATCAGGTGTTGTTGTACCGCGGCGTCCACCGTCAGGCTGAATGGGCTAGGGAAGGCGCGAGTCAGTTCTTCCCAACTCCAACCCAGATTGGCTTCACGCAGTGCGTTATAGAAGGTTGGCCCGGCGCTGTCGCCGAACAGCCCGGCCTGATGGTTAGTGATTTTTTCCCATGGGCCCGCCAGATCGTAGGTCATCAGGTTGATGTAATCGAGTGAGGCGACGATCTGCGGCAGCTTGCTGTAATAACGTGACAGGAAGAATGCGCCGCCGGCACCGGCAATGGTCAGTTGATAAGGCAGTGCCTGGCGGCCATCGGCCAGGGTCTGCTGATTGAGCAGGGTACGGATCTCTTGCAGTGCAGCGACAAAACCATCCACTTCGCTGCTCTGCGGGTATTCCCAGTCAATGTCTACACCGTCAAAACCATAGTCTTTCATGATGCGGACGCAGGATTGCGCGAATTTGGTGCGTGACGCCGGGGTCTTCACCGCGTTGACATAGTTGGCGTGGGAAACGCCCAGATCGTTGGAGTAATACCAGCCGCCGATGGAGAACATAATGCGCAGGTTAGGGTTATGCGCTTTTAGCGCCGTCAACCGACTGACGACATCGCGAGCTTTGACGTCATTGGTTGCCGGATCCCAGGCACATTCCAGATTGCTGTTAATGTCGAGGAACGAGAAATTAATGTGGGTGAGCTGCCTGGCCTTGGCCGGTGTAATGTTCGACACCGGGAAAGGCACGACTGAGGTATCAGATTCGGTATAGTTATTAATTTGGTTAGTTGGAATAAAGTAATAACCAATAACGGCTTTGCGTTCGGACATGGTATTTCTCCAGGTTGAGGTTTTTTGTTATTGAGAGTGAATCTCCCGCCGCTATTAATGTTTATTTTCAAGGTAAAGAAAAGTCGAAATAAATCACAGTAAGGATGAATTTTTTCATCGAGCAGTGTCGTTATTTACTGGCCCTTGTTGTGTCATGGTTGAGCGTGAATGAATTTGACCTTAGAGGCTGTATTTATTCATTTGCTTTGTTATAGCATCCTTAACTAGATTCTGATGGTACCGATATTCCACCGGCCGTGATTGGCATTTAATTAAAGTAAAATAGGAGTGTAGCTATGTCCAGCTTAGAGCCAGACGCTGTTGGCTTAATTATCCAGCGAGCATGTGAATATCTTCAGCCGGTGATGAATGCCATTTTGGCAGGCCTCATGGCGTTATTACACGGGGCCTATCGTAACGTGGGTATGCGGCGGCGGCTATTAAATGCAGGGATGTGCGCTTTATTGGCCTGGACGGTGCGCGATGCCTTGGCACTGGCCGGGCTGGAATTAAAATGGGCGAATCTTGCCAGCGTATTGATTGGCTTTCTTGGGGCCGATTATATCAGCGGTTTAATTAAAAAATTCATTGGAAATAAAACGGGGTTCAAAAATGATAAATGAAATAGAAGATATTCGCTTCACCGCCCGCAGCGAAGCCAATTTAGTGGGTGTTCACCCGGATTTGGTACGGGTGATTCGGTTGGCATTGCATTATTCGCTGGTGCCGTTTTCCATCACCGAGGGATTACGCACCATGGCACGTCAGCGTGAACTGGTGCGCGGGGGGCAAAGCCAAACGCTGAAAAGCCGTCATTTGACCGGTCATGCAGTGGATGTGGTGGCCATGCCCGCGGGTGTGGTGTCCTGGGAATGGGACTACTACGCGCAAATTGCTGTGGCAGTGCGTCGTGCGGCGCGCGAGTGTGCAGTCAACGTTGAGTGGGGCGGCGAATGGAAAACCCTGAAAGATGGGCCGCATTTCCAGCTTTCCTTTAGGGATTATCCGGCATGAGCGGTTGGTTAAGCAGGTTGTCACAAGGCGGATTGCTGCTGCTGTTGATGGTGGCAATTTGCCTCGGTGCATACAGCTCACTGCTGTCGCACAGGCTGGATCTGGTGCGACAGCAGGCGAGCGAACAGCAAAAGACACTGGCGCAGCAGGCGGGGTTGATTGTCACACTGCAAACCCAGGATGCGCAGAACCGTGCGCTGATGGCGGCTCAACAGCAACAGGAACGTCAGCTGCGTCAGCAAAGCGACGTTTACCAGAGGAAATACCGTGAAGCGATTAAAAATGACGCCTGTGCTGGGCAGCCTCTGCCTGGCGCTGTTATTGAGCTCCTGCGCCCAACCGCCGCAGGCGGCAGCGCCGGTGGTGCTGTTGCCCCCTGAGTCGGTGTTTACCCCGTGCGAACAGCCGCAGTTACTGGGTAACACCTGGGGCGATGCGCTGAGTTACACCCTGGCACTACAAACCTCGTTACAAATTTGCGCAGGCCGGGTGGCGACGCTCAATGCCTGGCGAGCTGAACTGCCGCTGCACTGACGGCCGTGTTTTTGTCTCGTCCTGTGGTACTTCTTTTTTTACTTTTAAAAAACAATTTCGATCAAGGTTATGGGCCGCTTCAAAGTTTGTGACGTTTCTCTCACTATACTTAAAGGCTGTGCCCTGCCATTGTACGTGAGCGCCGCTGGCGGTCATTTGAACGCGCAACAAGGCGCGGCCATGGGGTTTGGTGGGCCAAATAAGCGGTGCGTACAGCCTCATAGCCTTAAAGGTTTACAAGTCTTACCTCAACATAAAAGCAAAAAGCATAGGAACCCATAATGGACGAACAGCTCAAACAGAGTGCGCTTGATTTCCACCAATATCCGGTCCCAGGCAAGATCCAGGTCTCCCCAACTAAGCCGCTGGCTACGCAACGCGATCTGGCGCTCGCATACTCGCCGGGCGTCGCCGCACCCTGTCTGGAAATTGCCGCCGATCCGTTGGCAGCCTACAAATACACTGCGCGTGGCAACCTGGTGGCGGTCATTTCCAACGGAACGGCAGTGCTGGGGCTGGGCAATATTGGCGCATTGGCCGGTAAGCCGGTGATGGAAGGGAAAGGTGTCCTGTTCAAGAAATTTTCCGGTATCGACGTATTTGATATCGAAGTGGATGAACTTAACCCTGACAAGTTGATTGACGTTATCGCCGCGTTGGAACCGACCTTCGGCGGTATTAACCTGGAAGACATCAAAGCGCCAGAGTGTTTCTACATTGAGCAGAAACTGCGTGAGCGCATGAAGATTCCGGTGTTCCATGATGATCAGCATGGCACGGCCATCATCACCACGGCTGCGGTGCTGAACGGCCTGCGGGTAGTGAAAAAGAACATTTCCGACGTGCGCCTGGTGGTTTCCGGTGCCGGCGCGGCGTCGATTGCCTGTTTAAACCTGTTGGTGGCCTTGGGGCTGCGTCAGCAGAATATTACTGTTTGCGACTCTAAAGGGGTGATCTATAAGGGACGCGACGCCAATATGGAGCAAACCAAGGCGGCTTACGCCATTGAAGATAATGGCCAACGTACGCTGGGGGATGCTATCCCTGATGCGGATATCTTCCTGGGTTGTTCTGGTCCGGGTGTGTTGACGCAGGATATGGTGAAAACCATGGCCAAGGATCCGCTGATCATGGCGCTGGCCAACCCAGAGCCTGAGATCCTGCCGCCGTTGGCGAAGGCCGTGCGTCCAGACGCCATCATCTGTACCGGCCGTTCTGACTATCCCAACCAGGTGAACAACGTCCTCTGCTTCCCGTTCATCTTCCGTGGCGCGCTGGATGTCGGCGCAACCACCATTAACGAAGAAATGAAACTGGCTTGCGTACATGCGATTGCCGATCTGGCGCTGGCGGAGCAGAGTGACGTGGTGGCTTCAGCCTATGGCGATCAGGACCTGTCATTCGGCCCTGAATACATTATTCCAAAACCTTTCGACCCACGCCTGATTGTAAAAATTGCGCCTGCGGTCGCCAAGGCGGCGATGGAGTCTGGTGTCGCGACGCGGCCGATTGAAGACTTTGATGCCTACGTCGAGAAACTGTCGGAGTTCGTCTACAAAACCAACTTGTTCATGAAGCCTATTTTTGCCCAGGCGAAGAAAGAAATAAAACGTGTGGTGATGGCAGAAGGTGAAGAAGAAAGGGTGCTGCATGCGACGCAGGAACTGGTGTCGCAAGGGCTGGCTTACCCTATTTTGGTGGGACGCCCGAGCGTAATTGAAATGCGGCTGAAAAAACTTGGTTTGCAACTGACGCCGGGTAAAGACTTTGAAGTGGTGAACAACGAGTCCGATCCGCGCTTCAATGAATACTGGGGCGAGTACTACCAGATCATGAAGCGTCGTGGCGTTTCGCAAGAGCAGGCACGCCGTGCGGTCATTGGCAACCCGACGTTGATTGCAGCCATCATGCTACATCGTGGTGAAGCGGACGCGATGATCTGCGGCACCATCGGCAGCTATCACGAGCATTACGATGTGGTAGAGAAAGTGTTTGGCTTCCGCGAAGGGGCACACGTCGCCGGGGCAATGAACGCGTTGCTGCTACCTAGCGGCAACACCTTTATTGCTGACACCTATGTCAATGACGATCCGACGCCGGAACAACTGGCAGAAATCACCCTGATGGCAGCGGAAACGGTGCGTCGTTTCGGCATTGAGCCGAAGGTGGCGCTGTTGTCCCATTCCAGCTTTGGTTCTTCGGATAATCCTGCAGCCTGCAAGATGCGTAAAACGCTGGAACTGGTGAACAAGATGGCACCGGAGCTGGAAATTGACGGTGAGATGCACGGTGACGCTGCGCTGGTCGAAAGCATTCGTAATGACCTGATGCCAGACAGCCCGCTGAAAGGGGCGGCCAACGTGTTGATCATGCCCAATATGGAAGCCGCACGCATCAGCTACAACCTGCTGCGCGTTTCGTCTTCCGAAGGGGTGACCGTCGGGCCAGTGCTGATGGGGGTATCAAAACCGGTACACATTCTGACGCCAATCGCCTCGGTGCGCCGCATCGTCAACATGGTGGCCTTGGCCGTGGTGGAAGCGCAAACCGAACCGCTATAAGCCTTGAGTGACAATAAGCCCCCTGCGTTTCGGCGCAGGGGGCTTTTTTATATTGGCATGTTATGGTACAAATATTGTTCAAATATGTACATGTACAGGTGTTGAGGTATGACAACCATAAGTTATACGGCGGCCCGAAGTAATCTGGCCGAAGTGTTCACTGAAGCCCAGAATCAGCCGGTAGAAGTTACGCGTCGCGGGCATGATGAGGTCTACATCATTAGCAAGGCGGACTACGAGGTTTTGGTCAAAGCTAAAATCAAAGCGCGTATTCAGGCTAAACACGCCACGACGATAAAAGCACTTGCCGATAAATGATTTTTTTAACCGCAGAGGATATTGCGGAATTCAATGCTGAAATTGTGCCCAACGGCCGTCAGGAAGGCGGCAAAGTTGAGGCCGTGGCCAATCGGGTGCTTAATGCCTTTCACTATGATGGGATAAGCGATGTTTATCGGCTTGCCGCTATCTATCTTATTGCCATCAGTCACGGACACATTTTTCTCGATGGTAACAAGCGTATCGCTTTTCAGAGCATGGCGCTGTTTCTGGGCATTAATGGTGTTTCGTTGCGCGAAGACGCGCAACTGGTTGAATTAACGATCGAGGCAGCCCAGGGGCATCTCAATACAGAACAAGTTGCCGACCAATTACGCCAGCTAACAGAAGCGTGAATTTATGCCTTACAACGGGCGGCGATCTGATGGATGTCCTGCGGCGTCGTGCGGCAACAGCCGCCAATCAGCCGTGCGCCTATACGTTGCCATTCGCTAATTTGATCAATCAGGTTGCCGTGCGCGCCACCACAGGCATGCCAGGTTTTGGTTACCGCATCGTAGTGTTCACCGGAGTTCGGATAGACCAGCAGCGGCTTGTCAGCCAGTGCGGCAAACTGCTGCAGCGCTGGGGTGACATTTTCCAGTGCAATGCAGTTAACGCCGATAGCCAATACCTGCGGATTAGCGTGCAGTGCGGCCATGACCCTGGTTAACGGCGTACCGTCGCTGAGGTGTTGGCTGTCACGCAGGGTAAAGGCAAACCATGCACCGAGCGTTGGGAATTCGTGTAGCAGGGCCAACAAGGCCTGCAGTTCACCAAACGACGGCAGGGTTTCACAGGCCAGCAAATCAACCCCGGCTTCGGCCAACGCTTTGATGCGTGGGCGGTGAAAGGCCATCATTTCTTCCTGCGGCAAGGCATAGTCACCGCGATATTCGGACCCGTCGGCCAGATAAGCCCCGTAGGGGCCGACCGACCCGGCGATCAACAGCGGTTCCGCCTGCGGTTGTTGTGCCAGATAGTCGTTGCGTGCCTGCTGCGCCAACTGCACGCTTTTGGCGATCAACGCCAGGGACTGTGCGTGATCCAAACCGCGGCGTAAAAAGCCGTGTGGGGTGGCTTGGTAGCTGGCGGTGATAGCGCATTGTGCACCCGCGTTGAAATAGTCGAGATGAACCTGATAAATCAGTTCAGGGTTCTCAATCAGGACTTTTGCCGACCACAGGGGATCGCTGAGATCGCAGCCGCGTGCCTCCAGTTCGGTGGCCAGTGCCCCATCTAAAATCAGCGTGCGCTGAGTGGCTAATAAGGTCGCGACAGGGTTGTTAACCGGCATGATTGTCTCCCAAAGAGGTTGTTTGCCCGCTGCGGCGGGTCAGATAATAGGCGGCGTAGCACAGGGCCACAAACGGCAAGCCGCAATACAGTGCAATGCGTTGTTCCGGGTCGAATGCCAGCCCGACGCAGGCCAGCAGGCACAGCGCAAAACCCAGGATCGGCGTTAACGGATAACCCGGAGCGCGGTATTTCAGGCCACCGATCGGCTGACCGCTACGCAGGTAATGGCGGCGGAACGCGTAGTGCGACGCGCAGATACTTAACCAAACCACCACCACCGCAAAGCCGGAGATTGCCGACAGGGCAACAAACACCGTGTCTGGTGCGATTACGCTGGTCAGCAGGGCCAGCACACCGCCAAGCATGCTGAAGGTCAGGGCATTAATGGGGATGCCGCGTTTATTGACGCGTGAGAAATAGGCTGGCAGGGTGCGTTGGTTGGCCAGCGACCACAGCATGCGGCCTGACGCGTACAGGCCCGAGTTAGCGGCAGACAGGATGGCGGTCAGGATGACAAAATTAAAGATATCGGCAGCATAAGGGACACCGATGCGTTCAAATACCAAGACAAACGGGCTTTTGACAATCCCGGCCTGATCCATCGGGATCAGCGCAGCCAAAATAAACACGGTACCGATAAAGAACAGCATCAGACGGATCACCGTGGTGCGTATTGCCCAAGGGACCACCTTTTCCGGGTTTTCTGTTTCGCCGGCGGCAATACCGATAAGCTCGGTGCCGGAGAACGCGAAGTTCACCGCGACCATGGTCATCAGGATCGGCAGTGTGCCGTTTGGCAGCCAGCCAGAGGCGGTCAAGTTATGGAGGAAGGGCGCAGGAGTGCCGTCTTTCATCGGCAGCACGCCGAACATTGCTGCACCACCGAGGATAATAAATGCCAAAATGGTGACCACTTTGATCAGCGAAAACCAAAATTCGCTCTCAGCAAAGAACCGGGTAGTGACCACATTGAGCAGGAAAATCGCCGCGCAGAAGATCAAGCACCACAGCCAAACTGGCGATTGCGGAAACCAGTACTGCATGCAGAAACCGGCGGCGGTCAGGCTGGAACCCAGCGCTACCGTCCAGGTGAGCCAGTACAGCCAAGCCACGGTATAACCGGTCGCCGGGCCAAGATAGCGGGAGGCGTAGACATGAAAGGCGCCGGTTTCCGGCATCGCTACCGACAGCTCACCCAGGCACAGCATCACCAGATAGACCACCAGCGCACCGATCAAATAGGCCAGCAGGGTTCCGAGGGCACCGGTAGTCGAGATGATATAACCGGTGTTGAAGAACAGTCCGGTACCGATGACCCCCCCCAGCGACAGCATCACCAGGTGACGGGCTTTCATGGTGCGTTTGAATTGCCCTTCGGCGGGAACAGGTGAGTGCATGATATTCTATCCGTATAGACGTCTAAGCAGCTAAATGGCTATTGGTTATACCTGCAATACCTCATGAAATCAATGTGAGACCAAAACCATAGCGTAAAAATAGTTATCGGCATCTCAGGATAGGTTATCGCCTATATGCAAATGATAATTATTATCTATAATGTCGCCACTTTTTATTACAGGGCAGCATCATGAGATTTTTGATTTTACTGGCCGCGCTGGCGCTCGGTGCCTGTAGCCAAACTCCCGCTCCAACGCAAAAAAATACGCTTGCCGAACGGGGGAAAATTACCGACTTGCGCAGTGGGGAAAACCTGACGCCTGACCAGCTATTGGCCCGACTGTCTGCCGAGCAACGGGTGATTGTTGGGGAGAAACATGACAACCCTTACCACCATCAGATTGAACAATGGTTGGTACAGCAATTGCCTCGGCAGCGGCCACAAGGCAGCGTGCTGATGGAAATGCTAAACCCGAACCAGCAGGCTAAGGTGGATCAGGTGAAGCACTGGCTGCAGTCAAATCCGACGGTGCGTGACAGTCGTGTAGCAGAGCTGATTGATTGGCAGCCAGGTTGGAAGTGGTCGCTGTACGGTGATGTGGTAATGGCGGCAATGCGCGCGCCTTATCCACTGTGGTCTGCCAACCTGGATCGTAATGAAATCATGGCATTTTATCAGCAGCCGAGTTTCCCGCAGGGGACGTTGTCGGTGCGGCCAGTGGTACAAAAAGCGCTAGAGGAAACGATTCGCACCTCACATGGCGGAAATATCGAACCTCAACAATTGCATGCGATGCTGGCAATCCAGCAGCAACGCGATCGCCGTATGGCCGAACGTTTGTTGGCCGCACCGACGCCGGCATTGCTGATTGCCGGTGGTTATCATGCGTCCAAATCGGTGGGGGTGCCACTTCACGTGCAAGATCTGCAACCGGCAGCGCTGCCGACGGTATTGATGCTGGCAGAACCCGGTGTGCAGGTCGATAAACAGGTGGCAGATTATCTGTGGATTACCCCGGCCCTGAAGTAATGAAACCATTACCGGTGCCTTTCAAGTTGCAGCGCTGTTTGTTGCAACTTGAAATTCATAGAGTAAACACGGCGAAAAGAACTGTTAATAACAGTTACAAATGATTATCATTAGCAAATGTGATCTGCAATCATTCGCGATTAAGTATTCTAATGTCCCTATGTTAAGTCAGTCTTTATTTTATCCGGTCGTTGCTATGCCGCAGCCGCGTTGGGTGCGTGGTTTTTTGTGTGCGATAGCGGCCCACGTCGCGCTGGTATTGGTGTTTTACTGGCCGTCACAGCCATTGCCGATGATGCAATTACCTCCGCCGGCAGTGATGATGAGCTGGGCGGAGCAGGTTGAGGCCCCGGAAAGCCCCAAGCCACTACCGCTGGGTGTGCAACAGGCGGAATCCTCTGCGGCGCAACCGGCTGAGCAGCAGGAGCAACCTGATTTACCGACGTTGGCGCGCGCCGAAAAGACCAAGATTGCCGTGGCAGAAAAAAAACGCACGGAACACCGGCCGCCGCAGAAAGCCCAGCCGAACCCGGAAGAGCAGGCCAAAGAGATGCGTCATGCCGCGGCCTCCAGTGCTGCTGCGCCAAAGGCGCAGAACATTGCCCGCCAGACCGCTGCACCGCTCAACAGCGATTCCACCAGCAGCGCTCAAGCCAAGCTGTCATGGGAAAGCCGGGTGAAAGGCTATCTGAACAACATTAAACGCTATCCGCCAGATGCTCGCAGTCGTCGACGTACCGGTATGCCGCAGGTGACGTTCCGCGTTGATGCTCAGGGCCGAGTGTCGGAGGTGACACTGTTGGTTCGCTCGGGCACCGCGTCACTCGATCGTGAAGCGCTCGCCGTGGTAGAGCGGGCGCAGCCGTTGCCCGTCCCCCCGTCTGACATGTTACGAAATGGCTCCGTCAGCGTGACGATGCCGATTGATTTTAATCTGGCGGCGTTGAATGCCGGCAAATAACACCTGCAGGGGCTATCCCAACGGGGTACCTGCAGCTCCAAACTTCGTGAGGGATTATGAATCACCCGCTGTCGTCCAATAAGCAGTGTCGCCTGGTCGCCGCTTTCGTGCTTTCGTTCGGATTTTTAAGTTCTGCGGTCGATGCGCAGCCACAACCGCCGCAGGCAGAAAAAGTGCCCAAGCTGCTGGTTGCGCAGGGGGAAACACGCACTGATGACTATTACTGGTTGCGTGACGACAGCCGAAAGAACAAAAAAGTGCTGGATTATCTGACGGCGGAAAATCGCTATACCGAACAGATGATGCAGCCCTATCAAGCACTGCGCGATAAGCTGTATCAGGAAATGCTGGGCCGCATTAGCCCGGAAGACCGTTCGGTGCCTTATCAATTGAACGGCTACCGTTATCAGGAAAGCTACGCAGCCGGTAAAAACTTCGCGCTGTATCAACGGCAGGCACTGACTGCCGATGCGCCGTGGCAAACCTTGCTGGACGCCAATCAGCGTGCGGCAGGCCATGATTATTACCGCGTCGGCGGGATGGACATCAGCCGAGACAACCGGCGTATGGCGGTATCTGAAGATGTGCAGGGGCGCCGCCAGTATCAGATTTCCCTGCAGGATATTGCTGACAAACGTTGGGCGCCGGAAGTGATAGAGAACACCTCCGGCAATATGGTGTGGGCTAACGACGGCAAGACGCTGTTCTATGTGCGCAATCACCCGCAAACCTTGCTGCCCTATCAGGTTTACCGGCATACGTTTGGCACGCCGGTAACGGAAGATCAACGGGTGTATCAGGAAGACGATGCTGCGTTCTATCTGAGCCTCGGTAGCTCCGCTTCTCGTGACTTCGTCATTATCACTATCAGCGGCAATACCACCTCTGAAGTGCGTCTGATCGACGCCAATCGTCCGCAACGTGCGCCGCAGTTGTTTGCGGCCCGGCACAGCGGGCGTGAATATTATCTCGATCATTATCGTGGCGAATTCTATCTGCGCTCCAACCACCAAAGCCCGCATTTCGGTCTGTATCACACCGCGTCTGCGCAGCAACCTTGGCAGACGCTAATTGCACCACAGGAAAAGCGTGAGGTTGAAGGCTTTACCCTGTTCCGTGATTGGCTGGTGGTAAAAGAACGTGGCGATGGGTTGGTGCAATTGCGGCAGATGAGCTGGGACGGTAAGACCCAACGCAGTATTCCGTTTGACGATGCCAGCTACATGGCCTGGTTGGGTTATAACCCCGATCCTGACAGCGATCGCTTACGTTACGGTTATTCGGCGATGACAACCCCAACCCGTACCTACGAGTGGGATTTGAATAAGGGCAGCCGAACCTTACTCAAGCAGCAGGACGTGAAAGGCGTTGACCCGAGCTTGTATCACAGTGAGCGGGTGTGGATCAGCGCGCGCGACGGTGTGAAGGTGCCGGTCTCGCTGGTCTACAACAAGGCAATGTTCAAGCCGGGCCACAGTCCGCTGTTGGTGTACGGCTATGGTGCTTATGGCATGAGCATGGATCCGGCCTTCAGCGCGAATCGAATCAGTTTGCTGGATCGCGGTTTCGTCTATGCGCTGATTCACGTACGCGGCGGCGGAGAGTTAGGGCAAAACTGGTATCAACAGGGAAAACTGACCCATAAGCCGAATACGTTCAGCGACTTTATCGACGCCACCCAAGCCTTGATCAAGGATGGCTATGGCCAACCGGGCCGTATCTACGCCATGGGGGGCAGCGCGGGTGGATTGCTGATGGGGGCCGTGATCAATCAGGCGCCACAGCTGTATAACGCGGTGGTGGCGCAGGTGCCTTTCGTTGATGTGGTGACCACCATGTTGGACGACAGTATTCCATTGACCACCGGCGAGTATGAAGAGTGGGGCAATCCGAACGAGCCACAGGCCTACGCGCTGATGAAGTCTTACAGCCCGTATGACAACGTGCGCAAGCAGCATTACCCGAACCTGTTGGTGACCAGCGGCCTGTATGATTCGCAGGTTCAGTATTGGGAACCTGCCAAGTGGGTGGCGAAGCTGCGACAGTTTAAACAAGGGGATTCGTTGCTACTGTTGTCCACCGATATGACCGCAGGCCACGGCGGTAAATCGGGCCGTCTGGCACGGTTGGAAAACAGTGCGCTGGAGTACGCTTTTATTCTGGCGATGGATCAACAGGCGCAGAAATAATATCTAACGCCGCAGTAAGCTGCGGCGTATTAAAACAATAACAATATTTACCGTCTTTTGGGGCGGGGATTTTTGCTGGGCATTGTCGGCCATCAAACCTTTTTGGCAATTTCTGGGGATATATGAAAATTAAATTAATAGTAAGCCTGATCGGCGCGGGAATAGCGCTGAGCGGGGGGGCGGCGGCTGCACAGAGTGAGGCAAAAGAGGGCAGCGGTAAGGTGGTTTTCAGCCCGTTAAATGTGTCAGCGGCAGACAACAGTAACAGCAGTGAAAGGGACGCGTTGGAGAAACCGGGGGCGTTCAGTTCACGTGGGGAAAATAAAAATCTGGAATCGGTAGACAGTATTCTGCGCAGCATGCCGGGTACCTATACCCAAATCGATCCGGGCCAGGGATCGGTCAGCGTCAATATTCGCGGTATGAGCGGTTTTGGCCGGGTTAACACCATGGTAGATGGTATCACTCAGAACTATTACGGCAGCTCGCCGAGTGATGCCGCGCACGGTGGTTTACCTACCAGTCAGTTCGGTGCGCTGATCGATCCTAACTTTATCGTCGGCGTTGATGTGGCGCGTGGCAATGCGACAGGGTCCGCCGGGGTGAACGCGCTGGCAGGCAGCGCCAACTTCCGTACCATTGGCGTGGACGATGTGGTGTTTTCCGATAATCCCTTTGGTATACGCACCAAATTTTCTGTGGGCAATAACGGCATTGGCCGCAGCGGCATGGTTGCCGTGGGCGGAAAAACCGATGCTTTTGGTGATGGCGGTAGCCTGGGCGCGATGGCGGCCATCAGCGGCAGTTCCATCACGTCTAATTATAAGAACGGTTCGGGTTTCGACAGCGAAGCCTTTAATGTCGATAAAACCTATCGCCAGAACCCAAAATCTCAATTATTCAAAGTGGATATTAAACCTGATGCCTTTAATAGCATCGAACTGTCAGCCAGAACCTACCAGAATAAAATAACCCGCCGTCATATCGACAGTAATGACTTCTATATTAAATACCACTATGCGCCTTTTTCTGAGCTGATTGACGTTAACCTGACCGCCAGCACCAGCCGCGGTGAACAGAAGTTCATGTCGGACAATATGGCGGGGTTTAGCGACAGCAAAGCCAAAAATATCTCGGACGCGCTGGATTTAAATAATACCAGCCGTTTCAGCCTGCAGGAGGTCGATTTTGCCTTCAGCTATGGCGGTAAGCTGATCCGCAATGAATACAAGAAACACGCTTCCGGGCTGGTGACGGATGAGAACCAGGCGGAAAGCTCCCCGGTGGGGATCGCGGGCAAACAAAATATTGCCAGCCTTTACAGCGGGCTGCAGCTTAACTATGGGATTTGGCAGAGCAACGTTGATCTGAACTATAGCTCTTATGACATTTCCGGCTATAAACCTGCCTGTGATGAGCGTGTGGCTTGCTTCCCGCAGGGGGCCAGCAATATCAATTTGAAAGAGCACGGTTTTAACCCGTCGGTGCTGCTGTCAGCACAGGTGACGCCGTGGCTGCAGCCGTTTGTCAGCTACAGCAAATCCATGCGAGGGCCGAATATTCAGGAAGTCTTCTTTGCCAACAGCGACGGGCAGTCGATGAACCCGTTCCTGAAGGGTGAAACCGCAGAAACGTACCAGGCGGGGTTCAATGCCAATGCGCATGACCTGTTGTTTAAGCAGGACAGCTTCCAGCTCAAAGCCGTGTATTTTGAATCGAAAATCAAAAACTACATTTCCAGCCAGAATTACCTTGTGTGCAGCAATCGACAAAAATGCAACCGATCCCAGGCGACTCAGGAAGAGTGGGATGACGCCGACGAGAATGTCATGATGACTATGTACAGCAATGACTATAACCCGGTCAGAATGCGTGGGGTGGAAGTCGAGGCAATGTATGACGCCGGTTTTGCTTATACCAAGCTTTCTCTGAGCAAGGAGCACACCAGCCAGCCGACCAATCAGGCCAGTAATGAATTTGGTGCTGGTGACATTAGCGAACTGCCGGAATTCTATTTTACTGTAGATTCTGGGGTACGTTTACTCGACGAGAAACTGACGCTGGGTGGCTTGGTCAAATACACGGGTAAAGCGGTACGCCTGTCGCCAAATTCGGATCGGGACGAAAATGAGCAGTTGCTGAAGGAACCGGCGCCGCATATCCCTACCGTTATCGATCTGTACAGCACCTACCAGTTTAACCCTAACCTGCTGCTGAAATTCAGCGTGCAGAACCTGATGGACAAAGATTATTCGGATGCCCTGAACAAGATGAATTCGCTGCCGTCTCAGTCACAGGATGTCACACCGACCAACACCGCCCGCGGTCGAACCTATATCTTCGGCGGGGAGGTGCGATTCTAACCTAGAGTACGGGCGCAATTACTGCGCCCGTTTTGCCTGCTGTAACCACTTGTCCAGCTCGTTGGCGAACTGCTGACGGTCACGCTGGTTCAGCGTATTTGGGCCACCGGTCTGGATACCGCTGGATCGCAGCGTATCCATAAAGTCGCGCATGTTCAGGCGTTCACGAATGGTGTCCGGCGTGTAGCGTTCACCGCGTGGGTTCAGCGCCACCGCACCTTTCTCAATCACCTCCGCTGCCAGCGGGATATCGGCGGTGATCACCAGATCGCCTTTCTCGCAGCGGCGCACGATTTCGTTATCCGCTACGTCAAAACCGGCCGCCACTTGCAGCGTGTGGATATGCTTCGACGGCGGCGTTCTCAGTGGCTGATTGGCCACCAACGTCACCGACATAGCGGTGCGATCCGCCGCGCGGAACAGTACGTCTTTGATCACGTTCGGACACGCGTCCGCATCAACCCAAATCTGCATTATTCAGGCTCCTTCAGCCAATCGCGTACCGGCAAGAAATCGCGGTACAGCGCCGCTTCCGGGCTGCCTTCTTCCGGTTGATAATTGTATTCCCAGCGAACCAGCGGCGGCATCGACATCAGGATGGATTCGGTACGTCCGCCGGTTTGCAGGCCAAACAGCGTGCCCCGGTCCCAAACCAAATTGAATTCCACATAGCGGCCACGGCGATACAGTTGGAACTGGCGTTCGTTATCGCCCCAGCTCAGCGTTTTGCGTTTTTCTACGATCGGCAAATAGGCATCAAGGAAGCCTTCGCCCACCGCCTGGGTAAAGGCAAAACAGGTGGCGAAATCCGGAGTGTTCAGATCGTCAAAGAACAGACCGCCGATACCGCGCGCCTCGTTGCGGTGTTTGATAAAGAAATAATCGTCGCACCACTTTTTATATTTGGGGTAGACCTGTTCACCGAAGGGCGCGCACAGCTGTTCGGCGGTACGATGCCAATGGACAGCGTCTTCTTCAAAGCCGTAGAACGGCGTCAGATCAAAGCCGCCGCCAAACCACCATACAGGTTCTTCACCGGGTTTCTCCGCGATGAAAAAACGCACGTTGGCATGGCTGGTGGGAATATAGGGGCTACGTGGGTGGATGACCAGCGACACGCCCATGGCCTGGAAGCTGCGACCGGCCAGCTCAGGACGGTGTGCGGTAGCAGAGGCCGGCAGGGTGGCGCCGGAAACGTGTGAGAAGTTGACGCCTGCTTGTTCGAACACCGCGCCGTCGGTCAATACCCGGCTGCGGCCACCGCCGCCTTCTTCACGCGTCCAGCGGTCTTCGTTGAAAACGGCACCGCCGTCGGCTTGGGCTAATTGCGTGCAGATGCGATCCTGCAGTGCCAGCAGGAAGGATTTTACTTCTGCGATGGTCGATAAACTCATACGGAATAATTCACAGCGTCTGACTGAACAAGGCGCAGAGTATACCTTTAATCGCCGTGGCTGGCAGTATTAGCCGGGTTTTCGTTGGTGCGCGTCGTAATAACTGAAGAAACTGATGATACCGTCGGCGATGGCGCGGGCGATTTTTTCGCGAAAAGCGGTGGTACCCAGCAGGCGTTCTTCCGCCGGGTTGGTAATAAACGAGGTTTCGACCAACACCGATGGGATTGACGGGGATTTCAACACGGCAAATGCCGCCTGTTCCGTACTGTTGCTATGCAGATGGTGTACCGGGCGAATCTGTCCGAGTACGTGGCGACCCAAGGTCAGGCTGTTATTGATGGTATCTGTCTGCACCAGATCGAACAGCACCTGTTGCAGGTAGTTGTCCTGGTTTTTGTATTTCCCGCCAGCCACATCATCGGCGGCATTTTCGCGATTGGACAGGTAACGTGCCATGGCGCTGCTGGCACCGCGATTGGACAGGGCAAACACCGACGCGCCAGAGGCTTCCGGGCTGGTAAAGCCGTCGGCATGAATGGAGATAAACAGATCGGCCTGATGCTGGTGGGCAATCTCAACGCGTTGGAACAAGGGGATAAACTCATCTTCTTCCCGTGTCAGGCGCACTTCGACATGCTCTTGTTCGTGCAGAATACGGCGGACATGGTTGGCTATCTCCAGCACCACGTGCTTTTCCTGCGAGCCTTCGCTGCCAACCGCGCCGGAGTCGATACCGCCGTGACCGGGATCGATCATCACCAGCCTTTTACTGCCTGACGGTTTAGGCGCGGGTTTGCTGTGCGGCTTGCGCAGCATCCCGCCGGATTCGGCATTGGCCGTTTGGCTTTTGCTGCCGAGCAGCACCAGAGCCAGGCCGGAGAGCAATAATTGGCGTCGCGTGGGGGAAGTGGAAAGCGGCTTAAAATTGAGGAATTGATTAACCTGCTTTTTCATAACGCGACGCTCCATCGACAAATTCTATTTTGCGACGTTATATCGTATTGATAATCATTAATCGACCTTATAACTATGTCCATTTATTACGCGTGTAACGGGGTATTTCCCGGTCATTGATAGGGGAAATCCCAGTGACACGCGTCATCGTTGAAGCTATATGCCCATTCACCCCGGTCATAATAGTTGTCAATGCTCCCGGAGGCTAACGGGCCTGCCGCCGGGATACCACGCCAATTATTTAGGATATAGATATTGCGTAAGTAAATAATCACGCGATAATCAGATAAACATCTTAATTAACAGCGGCGAACATCGATGGAAATTCGCGTATTTCGACAAGACGACTTTGAAGAAGTCATTACTCTGTGGGAGCGCTGCGATTTGCTGCGACCGTGGAATGATCCTGAGATGGATATTGAACGTAAATTGAACCACGATCCGGCGCTTTTTCTGGTCGCCGAAGTGGGCGGGGAAGTCGTGGGGTCGGTGATGGGGGGTTACGACGGTCATCGTGGCTCGGCGTATTATCTGGGGGTTCATCCGGATTATCGCGGACGCGGCATTGCCAATGCGTTGATTAGCCGTCTGGAGAAGAAACTGATCGCGCGCGGTTGCCCTAAGATTCAATTGATGGTCCGTGAAGATAACGACACGGTCATTGAGATGTATGAAAAACTCGGTTACGAGATCCAGAACGTGACCAGCCTGGGTAAACGGCTGATTGAAGATCAAGAATATTGAGTCGTACTCTGGGCGGTGGCGTTTCACCGCCCGTTGCTATGCGTTATGGCAATTTTTTGATGTTTTTCACATCGACTTCCACGCTGCTCCAGTCTTTATCGACTTTCCCTTCCAACTGCACTTTGTCTTTCGGGGTGATGGTCTGACCGTTCCAGCGTTTTTTGTCGATCTCTACCGTCAGGGTGCCGCTGGCGTCGCGGAAGGTATAGGTATCGTCGCCGACGCGCTGCTCAATGTTGCCCTGCAGCATGACCCAGGTGTCATCGCTCATTGATTTCACCTTGTCTACGGTGGTCAGCGCGGCACTTGGGCCAGAGAACCCCCCTTGCTGGGTAGTTTGTGTTTGCGGCGCGGCAGGATCGAGGAACCCACCTTGTTGTGCCAAAACCGGTGCGCTGCACAGCGCGATTAATGCGGCCAGGGTATATTTTTTCATCTTAAGCTTCCTTATCTCAATCGAGAATCAAAGCCCTGCCAATCAGGACTGCTGGTTTGATGGGATTAAGTAAAGCATGGAAATCTTAAGAGGTTCTTAAGCGTGCGCATTGAAAACCATAAATGTGACTCCCATCTGAAGAAATACTCATGAGATTGATAAGGAATCGACGTTGAAGTCCTCCCCACACCGTTTTTCCCCCGACGATTACGATCATCACGGTGCGCTGCGTTTGCCACTGTGGTTTTGGGGGGTACTGGTTTTACAAGCCCGAACCTGGATCCTGTTTGTGATGGCCGGTGCTTCACGCCAGCAGGGGGAAGGGTTGTTGCAGCTGTTCTACCCTGATACCCAAAGGTTCTGGTATGGGATCATGCTTGGGTTGCCGGCCGCGTTGGCATTTTTGATTGCCCCACGTCGTCATCAATGGCCGCAATTGTGGCGTATCTGGCGGTGGGTCCTTTGCGTTTCGCTCCTGGCGGCGCTGGGGGGTTCTCTGTTCAGCCTGTGGCAGCAAGCGGACAATCAACCACCGTTGGATATCCTGTTGGTATTGCTCGATGGGCTGGCGCTGGCTTACCTGTTGCTGAACGCACGCCTGAAAGCCTGTTTCACCGCGCAGGACGAGCTAGGTTAATTGCCGCGTTGTGCGGCACTTTTCTTATTTTCCGCACTCCAAGCTCGCAACTGATGGCGAAGCGTGGGCAGTTGTGAGAGGCTGACACGCAGAAAAACGCCGAGCGCGGCAGGCTATGCCTATGCCTTTGATGTTAAGGAGCTAAAGATGAATATCCGCCCACTGTTGCTAGGGCTCCCGCTGGTACTGACCGGCTGTTCGACGATGTCCAACTTCTCTTGGTCGAGCCTGTCCCCCTTTAACTGGTTTGGCAGCAGCATTCAGGTCAGCGCGAAAGGCGTTGGCGATCTCAATGCCGGCACGCCAATGTCAGAAAGCGCGATCAACGACGGGCTGAACGGCAATTATCGTCTGCGTGGCGGCATGGCCACCAGTCAGGGTCAGATTGTTTCTTACTATCAGGCGATGGACGGCAACGATGTGAAACTGGTGATCACCGGTGAGCCCAAGGGCCACGTGCAGCGTGTTGACGTGATGGACAGCAAAGTGGCGACCGAATGGGGCAGCAAACTCGGCACGCCGTTCAGTGACATGTACAAGAAGGCATTCGGTGCCTGTAAACCGGCCGGTGGCGAAGACGCAGGTAAAGTGGAGTGTGTGGCTGAACAGAGTAAGTCTGTTACCTACATCTTCAGCGGGAAATGGGCTGGCCCGCAGGACATTATTCCACCGGATGACACGTTAAAAAGCTGGACGGTCAGCAAGATCATCTGGCACGCCAAACCTCAGTAATCCTTTCTTTTTGGGCGCCCAAACCGCGGCGCCCATGATTTATCGGGTTTTAATCCCTGCTGCACTCCCTATTACCGTCGCCTCAGCGCGGATTTTTTCGGTAACGGGTATCCCTATTTTCTTTGCGCTGATGCAAGGCAATCCCGTTTTCATGGGGTATGATACTGCGCATTCGTAACAGGAAATCCGTGTACAAACAGTAGCCTGTTACTCGATTTTGATTTGAGGATAACGACAATGACACAGGTTCAGAGCGGCATTTTGCTGGAGCACTGCCGTTTCGCCATTTTTATGGAAGCCACCGTACAGGGCGAATTTGCCGATTTGCGCCAGGGCTGTAAGCAATTTTGCCAAACGTTGACCGAGCTGCAACAGCAGTTCCCGGACGCCCACTTGGGTGCGGTGATCGCCTTTGGGTATGACGTTTGGCACGATCTGTCCAGCGGTCAGGGTGCCAAAGAGCTGAAGCCCTTTACCCCCTTGGGTAAAGGTTTAGCGCCGGCGACCCAGCGCGACATGTTGATCCATATCCAATCTTTGCGTCATGACGTTAACTTCACGCTGGCGCAGGCCGCGCTTGCGGCGTTCGGCAATGCGATCAAAATCGAAGAGGAGACCCACGGTTTCCGCTGGGTAGAAGAGCGTGACCTGAGCGGCTTTATCGACGGTACCGAAAACCCGCAGGGCGACAAACGTCCTGAAGTGGCGGTGATTGCCGAGGGTGAAGAGGACGAAGGCGGCAGCTACGTGCTGGTTCAACGTTACGAACACAACCTGCGTCAGTGGCAGCGCTTTACTACTGAACAGCAAGAGCAGATTATCGGCCGCACCAAACATGACAGTGAAGAGTTGCCGCCAGAGCAGCGCCCGGACACCTCTCACGTTAGCCGCGTTGATCTGAAAGAAGAGGGCAAGGGCCTGAAAATTCTGCGCCAGAGCCTGCCTTATGGCACTGCCAGCGGTAAACACGGATTGTATTTCATCGCCTATTGCGCCCGTCTGCATAACATTGAAAAGCAACTGCTGAGCATGTTCGGCGATCTCGACGGTAAACGCGACGCCATGCTGCGTTTCAGCCGTGCCGTGACCGGCAGCTACTATTTTGCTCCATCGCTGACGCGCTTGCTGTCGCTGTAATAAGGCTGTCGGAGCCGGCTACCCTCGGCTCCGGCATCATCACCCCTCCTCGCCAAAACCGCCCCGGCCCTGCCTTATAGCGTTTGATGCTTGAAAATCACTAAACGGTATATAAAAGCGTTACAGCTCCGCACCTAGTTATAAATACACTGGTCAACATCAGGGCGAAAGCCCGACAGATTGACTCAGTTAGCTAAGGTGCAGAATGAAACAAACGCGGGTTAAAAATATTGTGCTGAAAGGTTGGTTGGCAGCGGCGCTGTTAGCCAGTGGCACCGTCTCGGCAACTGAATTGCTGAACAGCTCTTATGACGTTTCCCGTGAATTGTTTGCCGCACTGAATCCGGGCTTTGAGCAGCAATGGAACCAGCAGCATCCGGGCGACAAGCTCACTATCAAACAGTCCCATGCAGGTTCTTCTAAACAGGCGCTGGCGATCCTGCAAGGGTTGCGTGCTGACGTGGTGACTTACAACCAGGTGACTGACGTACAGATCCTGCACGACCGTGGGCAGCTGATACCGGCCGACTGGCAGAGCCGTTTACCGAACAACAGCTCCCCATTCTATTCCACCATGGCTTTCCTGGTACGCAAGGACAATCCAAAAGGCATTCATAGCTGGAATGATTTGGTGCGTGACGATGTGAAGCTGGTATTCCCGAATCCAAAAACCTCCGGCAATGGCCGTTATACCTATCTGGCTGCCTGGGGGGCTGCGAATCAGGCCGATGGCAATGACCAGGCGAAAACGCGCGCCTTTATGACCCGTTTCCTGAAAAACGTCTTGGTGTTTGACACCGGTGGCCGCGGTGCGACAACCACCTTCGTGGAGCGGGGGTTGGGTGACGTGCTGATAAGTTTTGAGTCGGAAGTGAACAATATTCGCAAGCAATATGGTGAAGACAAATACCAAGTGATCGTACCGCCGGTCGATATTCTGGCGGAGTTCCCGGTGGCTTGGGTAGACAAAAACGTGGAAAAAAACGGGACTGAGCAGGCAGCTAAAGACTACCTGAATTATCTCTACAGCTCGGCAGCGCAGCAGGTGATCACCAGCTACTACTATCGCGTTTACGACAAACAGGCGATGGCAGCAGCGAAGGGCCAATTCCCGGATACCAAGCTGTTCCGGGTCGAAGATCAGTTTGGCGGCTGGCCACAGGTAATGAAAACGCATTTCTCGACCGGTGGCGAGTTGGATCAGTTATTAGCAGCAGGGCATAAGTAATGTTGTCGTTGTCCAGCAAACGGGTTCTGCCTGGGTTTGGTTTAAGCCTCGGGAGCAGCCTGTTTTACACCTGCCTGATTCTGCTGTTGCCGCTCAGTGCGCTGGTGATGCAATTGGCGCAAATGAGCCTGGCGCAGTATTGGGACGTGATCTCCAATCCGCAGGTGGTTGCAGCCTATAAAGTTACGCTGCTCGCTGCGGGGGTTGCCAGCCTGTTTAACGCGGTGTTTGGCATGCTGATGGCCTGGATCCTCACGCGCTACCGCTTCCCAGGGCGCACGCTGTTGGACGGCCTGATCGATTTGCCGTTTGCATTGCCGACCGCCGTGGCTGGCCTGACATTGGCGGGGCTGTTTTCTACCACGGGCTGGTATGGCCAATGGTTGGCGCATTTTGACATCAAAGTGACCTTTACCTGGTTGGGTATTGCGGTGGCGATGGCATTTACCAGCCTGCCCTTTGTGGTGCGTACCGTTCAGCCGGTGTTGGAAGAGCTGGGGCCGGAATACGAAGAGGCGGCAGAAACGTTGGGTGCCACTCGCTGGCAGAGCTTTCGTCGCGTCGTGATACCCGAATTGGCACCGGCGCTGTTAGCCGGCACGGCTATCTCATTTACCCGTAGCCTGGGTGAGTTTGGTGCGGTGATTTTTATCGCCGGTAACATCGCCTGGAAGACGGAAGTGACCTCACTGATGATTTTTGTCCGTTTGCAGGAGTTCGATTACCCGGCAGCCAGTGCGATTGCCTCGGTGATCCTGGCGGCATCGCTGCTGTTGCTGTTCAGCATTAACGTTCTGCAGAGCCGCTTTGGCCGACGCATCGGGGGGCACTGATGGCGGATATCTCTGAGTTCAACGGCGTCGAACGGCCGCGCGTCAACTGGGGCAAGTGGACACTGATCGGTATCGGTGTGCTGTTCTCGGTACTGCTACTGGTGGTACCGATTATTTCGATTTTCGCCGAGGCCTTTTCTAAAGGCGCTGGGGTGATGTGGAGCAACCTGGTCGATCGCGACATGCTGCACGCCATTTGGCTGACGGTGCTGATTGCTTTGATTACCGTACCCTTCAACCTGGTTTTCGGTACGTTATTGGCATGGTTGGTGACGCGTTTTACCTTCCCAGGGCGTCAACTGTTACTGACGTTGATCGACATTCCCTTTGCCGTTTCACCGGTGGTGGCGGGGCTGATTTACCTGTTGTTTTACGGCAGCAATGGCCTGCTGGGCGGTTGGCTGGATGCGCATAACATCCAGCTTATGTTCTCTTGGCCGGGCATGGTGCTGGTGACCATTTTCGTTACCTGTCCGTTTGTGGTGCGTGAGCTGGTGCCGATGATGCTGAGCCAGGGCAGCCAGGAAGACGAGGCCGCCATTTTGCTGGGCGCTTCTGGCTGGCAGATGTTCCGCCGGGTGACGCTGCCAAACATTCGCTGGGCGCTGTTGTACGGCGTGGTACTGACCAACGCGCGTGCCATCGGCGAATTCGGTGCGGTATCAGTGGTGTCCGGTTCTATTCGCGGTGAAACCTTCAGCCTGCCGCTGCAGGTTGAGTTATTGCAGCAGGATTACAACACGGTTGGCTCCTTTACCGCCGCCGGTTTATTGACCCTGATGGCGATAGTGACCCTATTTTTGAAGAGTGGCCTGCAATGGCGTCTGGAACGTCAGAATGCACGTCTCGAGCGGGAGGAAAATCATGAGCATTGAGATTAACGGTATCAATAAGTTTTTCGGTCGTACCAAGGTATTGAACGATATCTCGCTCGACATTGCTTCTGGCGAGATGGTGGCATTGTTGGGGCCGTCCGGTTCCGGTAAAACCACGCTGCTGCGTATTATCGCGGGGTTGGAAAACCAGAGTAGCGGTAAGTTGGGCTTCCACGGTACCGACGTCAGCCATGTGCATGCGCGCGACCGCCGGGTTGGCTTCGTGTTCCAGCACTATGCGTTGTTCCGTCATATGACCGTATTTGACAACATCGCCTTTGGTTTGAGCGTGTTACCACGTCGTGAACGCCCAAATGCGGCGGCGATCAAACAAAAAGTGACCCAGTTGCTTGAGATGGTGCAATTGGCTCATTTGGCTAACCGCTACCCGTCACAGCTTTCCGGCGGTCAGAAGCAGCGCGTGGCGTTGGCGCGCGCCCTGGCGGTAGAACCGCAGATTTTGCTGCTGGATGAACCCTTTGGTGCACTGGATGCGCAAGTGCGTAAAGAGCTGCGTCGCTGGTTGCGCCAGTTGCACGAAGAGCTGAAGTTCACCAGCGTGTTCGTCACCCACGATCAGGAAGAGGCGATGGAAGTGGCTGACCGTATCGTGGTGATGAGCCAGGGCAATATTGAGCAGGTCGGTTCACCGGAAGAGATTATCCGTGAGCCTGCCAGCCGTTTCGTACTGGAATTTATGGGCGAAGTGAACCGCCTGAGCGGCGAGATCCGTGGTTCGCAGCTGTTTGTTGGTGCACACCAGTGGCCGCTTTCGTTCCAGCCAATGCATCAAGGCAGCGTAGACTTGTTCTTGCGGCCTTGGGAAATGGAAGTGGGCACCGAGAGCAGTGAGCGTTGCCCGTTGCCGGTACAGGTGCTGGAAGTCAGCCCGCGTGGCCACTTCTGGCAATTGACCGTACAGCCAATCGGCTGGCATCAGGAGCCTATCAGCGTGATTTTGCCAGAAGGCAACCCAACCCCGGTGCGCGGCGGTCGTTATTACGTTGGCAGCCTGAATGCACGCCTGTATGCCGGTGACCAACTGCTACAACCTGTTGCGTTAGCTAAAAGCGCCTGATATACCCTTTATCTTTCAAGTTGCAGGTGTGTTGGCTGCCTTTACTTGCCCCAGTCGCTTACTGATATAAGCGCCTGGGGACTCGTGCAGTTGCCGCCCTTCCTGCACCCTGAAATATTTTGGGCATAGGTTTTAACTGACGTTAAAGGCAACCCCGGGGTTGCCTTTTTACATTACGTACTTCAACACACAGGCAAAGATCGTGACAACGCTTGAACAATGTATCGGTAATACCCCGCTGGTAAAATTACAACGTCTGGCTACAGGACTAAACAGCGAGGTTTGGGTCAAACTGGAAGGCAATAACCCGGCGGGCTCGGTGAAGGATCGTGCCGCGTTGGCGATGATTCAACAGGCGGAGCTGCGCGGTGAGATACAGCCCGGTGACCGTCTGATCGAGGCCACCAGTGGTAACACCGGTATAGCGCTGGCGATGATCGCGGCGTTGAAAGGCTATGCGATGACGCTGTTGATGCCGGAAAACATGAGCCTGGAGCGTCAGGCGGCCATGCGTGCTTATGGCGCAGAATTGATTCTGGTGAGCAAAGACGTCGGGATGGAAGGCGCGCGCGATCTGGCATTGGAAATGCACAATCAGGGGCAGGGCAAAGTATTGGACCAGTTCAATAATTTGGATAACCCGTATGCCCACTTCACCACCACTGGCCCGGAAATCTGGCAGCAGAGCGAGCAGCGTATCACCCATTTCGTATCAAGCATGGGCACCACGGGCACGATAACCGGTGTGGGCGGCTATCTGAAGAGCCAGAATGCCCAGGTGCAGATCATCGGTCTGCAACCGGCAGAGGGCAGCCATATTCCCGGTATCCGCCGCTGGGCGCCAGCCTACCTGCCGGGCATATTCCGCCCGGATCTGGTGGACCAGGTGTTGGACATTGAGCAAACGGACGCTGAGCAGACCATGCGTCAGTTGGCGCAGCGTGAAGGTATTTTCTGCGGCGTCAGTTCCGGTGGTGCCGTTGCCGGCGCATTGCGGATTGCCGCAGACAACCCCGGCAGTGTGATTGTGGCGATCATCTGTGATCGCGGTGATCGCTATCTTTCTACCGGCGTTTTTGGCTGAGTGCTATTCCCTTTCCAACGCATGTATCGGATCCATCCCGGCGGCCCGTTTCGCCGGGAAGAAACCAAAAATCACCCCGATTAACGTCGAGCAGATAAAGGCGGCGACGATAGATGCGCTGGAATAGACCATCGTGAAGTTATCGCTGAATTGGCTGAATACCACGCCGATCGCCAGTGACAATAACACCCCCAAGGTACCCCCCAGCAGGCACACCAGCACGGCCTCAATCAGAAACTGTTGCATGATGTCGCTGGCACGTGCGCCAACCGCCATGCGTACGCCAATTTCACGGGTGCGCTCGGTGACCGACACCAACATGATATTCATCACCCCAATGCCGCCAACCACAAGCGAAATCAGCGCGATCATCGACACCAGTAGCGTCAGGGTGGCGGTGGTCTGCTCAATGGTTTGGCGAATGCTGTCGGTGTTCATCACGAAGAAATCCTTGCCGCCGTGGCGCTGGCTCAGCAGACGCGTGACGCCATCTTCAGCGCTGGCAAGATCGATATCATCGTTTACGCGTACGGTAATGCTTTTCAGGTAACTCTGGCCCAGCATGCGTTTCATCGCGGTAGTGTAGGGGATCCAGACATTCAGGTTTTCATCACTGCCGAAGCCACTCTGCTTTTTGGCCGCGACGCCGATAATGCGGCACGGCAGCGAACCGAGCAGGATCACTTCGCCCAGCGGGTTGGCTCCGTGAGGAAACAGCGTGTCGCGGGTATTTTCGTCAATCACCACTTCCTGCATCAGCTGGTCAATGCTACGGCGGTTAAATGCCATGCCGCTGTCGATGTTATAGCCACGGACCAGAAAATACTGTTCCCCGACGCCATTGACGGTGCCGCTGACCGATTGGTTGCCATAGCGGAACGTGGTGCTCGTGGAAAGGGTCGGTGTCACGCTGTGCACGTATCCTTGCTGGGCCAGCGCGTCAGCGTCGATCGCACGCAGCGTTTGCACTGCGGCTGAGCGCATATCGCCGAAATCCTTGCCCGGATAGACTTCCAGTGTGCTGGTGCCCATGGCGTTGATATTGGCCAACACCTGCTGTTGAGAGCCTTTGCCCAGAGCCACTACTGACACGACCGAGGCGATGCCAATGATAATCCCAAGCATGGTGAGTAGGGTGCGCAGGCGCTGAGAAGCCATCGCCAACAGCGCCATTTTGAATGCTTCGCGCAGGCGATCGCGTTGTGAATGCCAACGGCCGCTGGTGTTATCCAATGCTTTTGGCAGGCGCACGACGCGTTGGACGGTTTTCTGTCGATCGGCAACGATCTCGCCATCGCTGAGTTCAATAATGCGCTGAGCATGTTCGGCGATCTGCATGTCGTGAGTGACGATCACCACCGTGTGACCGCGTGCGTGCAGGTCTTTCAGGATGCTCATCACTTCCTGCCCACTGTGACTGTCCAGCGCACCGGTCGGTTCATCCGCCAGAATCACTTCGCCGCCGTTCATCAATGCGCGGGCGATGCTCACCCGCTGTTGTTGGCCCCCGGAGAGTTGACTCGGTCGGTAATTCAACCGTTGCGCTAACCCAAGCCGCTGCAAGAGATCGGCTGCCCGCTGTTGTCGCAAATGGCGTGGATGGCCAGCATACACTGCGGGCACCTCTACGTTGCCTTGCGCACTCAGATCGCCCAGCAGATGGTAGCGTTGGAAGATAAAACCGAAGTGTTCGCGTCGCAGTTCAGCCAGGCTATCGCGATCTCGCTGTCCGGTACTGCGGCCAGCTACCTGATAATCGCCTTCGCTCGGGCGATCAAGACAACCGAGAATGTTCATCAGCGTCGACTTACCGGAACCGGAAGCGCCGACGATCGCCACCATTTCCCCCTGATCAATGTCGAGGTTGATATTGTTCAATACCGTTACGTTTTGTTCACCGGCTTGAAAACGGCGGCTGATGCCGCGCAGTTGCAACAGAGGTTGTTGGCTCATTGTTACATTCCCATTGGTGGTGGGCCCATACGGCGCGTGCTGCTTTTGGCCGCCGTATTCACCTGGCTGACAATCACGCTCTCACCGGCCAATATGCCGCTGATAATCTGTGCATCAACGTTGTTGTTAATCCCCACTTTTACCGGGCGTCGATCAACGTTTCCCTGTTTATCGACTACCTGCACCCAGTCGCCTTGTAAGGCTGTCGCAGGGATGACCACTGCGTTTTCAGCCTTGTCCAACACGATATACACCTGTGCGGTCATTGAGATACGCAGTGCGCCGTCAGGGTTGGCCACGTCGAACAGACCGTTATAGTAAATCGCGCTACTTGAGCTGGAGGCGCTGCTGGTACTGGACGACGTGGTCTCATCGTTGATGGAGTCTGGGGCCGGTTCTATCGCCCGCAGTGTGGTGCGGTAGCGCTTACCGGGTTCACCAAGGATAGTGAAATAGACCGGCATGCCGGTTTTTACCTTGACCACGTCAGCTTCAGAAATCTGCGCCTCAATGGTCATAGTCGCCAATTGAGCGACTTTGACGATGGTTGGAGCGCTTTGTACCGCATTCACCGTTTGCCCAGCTTCCACCGGCAGCGCGACGATGGTGCCATCTATCGGCGAGGTGATTTTGGTGTAACCGAGGTTGACCTGGGCTGTGTTGACGGCAATCTGCGCCTGAACGATCTGGGCATCCAGGGCATTGACATCGGCACGAGTGGCAATCAGTGTGGCCTGAGCATTGTCCAAATCTGCCTGTACACCGACGCCATGCGCCACGATGGCTTGCTGGCGTTGATAAGCGCGCTGATTGTTATGCAGTGCCGCCATTTTTGATGCGCGTTGCGCCTGAACGTTTTTCAATGCTGCTTCTGCGTCCCTCAGGGCGTTCTGCTGGGTTAAGTCGTCAATCTCAGCGACCCGTTGGCCTTTATGCACTTTATCGCCCAGCGCCACGTACAGGGCCTTAATTTGACCAGACACCTGGGCGCCGACGCTGACCTGTTTCTGCGCCTCAATGGTGCCGTCAGCCAATACCGTTTGTTCCAGATCGCGCGTTTGCGCCACGGCGGTGATATAACGGGGCGTCGCGGTATCGCCTTGAGATCTGAAGTAGAGAAATAGGGCGATAGCGGCCACAATAACAGTGGGCAGCAGATAACATTTTGAGCGTTGAAACGATGGCATGACGATGGGATTCCCTGGCATGAAAGCGCGGTAAAAATCTGTTGGCACTAATTTAACGCGCCGCCGACGGGCCTGCGGTTAAGTGGCGTTCAGGAATATGTAAGGATTGAGTAAAACCGGCTGCGAAGCAGACAAATAGGCGTGAAAATGGCGAAAATCCGCGAAGGAGCAAGGCATGAAAATTTTATTGGTCGATGATGACCTCGAACTCGGCACCATGCTGAGCGAATACCTGACCGGCGAAGGTTTTAACGCCACGCTGGTACTGACTGGCAAAGCCGGTGTGGAAGGCGCGCTGTCGGGCGAGTACACCGCGATGATCCTCGACATCATGTTGCCGGACATGAGCGGCATTGACGTGCTGCGCGACGTGCGTAAAAAGAGCCGTATGCCAATCATTATGCTGACAGCCAAAGGCGATAACATCGATCGGGTTATCGGCCTGGAAATGGGCGCTGATGACTACATGCCTAAGCCGTGCTATCCCCGAGAGTTGGTGGCGCGTTTGCGTGCGGTGCTGCGCCGTTTTGACGAACGCCCGGATGAGGTGGACGACGGGATTGCCATTAATTTTGGTGAGCTGAGCCTCAATCCGTCTACTCGCAGCAGCGAATGGCGCGGTAAACCTTTCGATCTGACCGCTTCCGAATTCAACCTGCTGGAGTTGCTGCTGCGTGCACCTGAGCGCGTAGTGTCTAAAGATGAGCTGTCAGAAAAAGGCTTGGGGCGCCCGCGCGAAGCTTATGACCGCAGCGTTGATGTCCATATCAGCAATATCCGGCAGAAGCTGGGTGCATTGACGGACAACGCATTAAGTATTGAAACGGTGCGCAGCATCGGCTACCGAATCCGATAATGCCCATGCGCGGAAGACTATTCTGGAAAATCCTGCTCGGCTTCTGGCTGACCTTTATCATCATGACCCAGGCATTGTGGGTGGCTTTTTCACTGTATGGCGATCGCTACGAGCCGCCGGAAAATGCAATGGCGCGGCGAGTGATTGCGCTGCATTTAACCTCTGCCGCCACGCAACTGCGTAGCGGCGGTATGCCGGCACTCGAGGCAATGCTGAAGGACTGGCCGGAAGATGACCGGCGCTTGCTGTCCGTGACTGCATTGGCGCAGCCGCCCGCCCCCGCACCAGAGGAGCCGGCATTTGAAGGCCGCCGGATGCCGAAAGCCGTTACGGAATGGGTCGCAGACGACGGGGACGGTAAAGGGTATCTGCTGAGCTACGACATGCGTGGGCTGCGGGAGGAGTACCGCCCGAACAAACGTTCGCATTTCTTCAACATCCCCGCCCCGATGCTGTGGGTCGGTGGGTTGGCCGGGTTGTTATTCAGTGCCGTGCTGGCCTGGAACCTGACCCGCCCAATGCGCAAATTGCGCGACGGTTTTGATCGCGTGGCGCAGGGGGATTTATCGGTGCGTTTATTCCCTGCGATGCGCCGCAGGCATGATGAGCTTTCTGAGGTTGCGCGTGATTTTGACAGCATGGCTGAACGGTTAGAACTGCTGGTTAGCGCCCGGGAACAGCTGTTGCATGACGTCTCCCACGAGTTGCGTTCACCGCTGGCTCGCCTGCAGTTGGCCATTGGTCTGGCGCGGCAGAATGAAGGCAATGTAGAAAACTCGCTGCAGCGTATTGAGCATGAAGCGGGGCGGTTGGATAAAATGATTGGCGAGCTGTTGGCACTGTCACGCGCCGAAAGCAACAATCTGCCGGATGAAGAGTATTTCGACTTGTATGGGCTGGTGGATGCGGTGGTCAGTGACGCACGCTACGAAGCGCAGATCCCCGGGGTGGATATTGTGCTGCAGGCCAGTTCGGACGTGGAATATACCGTTAAAGGGAATGCCGAGCTGATGCGGCGTGCGGTGGATAATATTGTGCGCAATGCGCTGCGTTTCTCCAGCCACGGTCAGCAAGTGACGGTGGTGCTGACGCGTATTGATCAACTGTTCCAGATAGAGGTCAGCGATCAGGGCCCGGGTGTGGAAGAATCGAAACTTTCCAGCATTTTTGATCCGTTCGTCAGGGTTAAATCGGCGATGTCAGGCAAGGGCTACGGGCTGGGGCTGGCGATCACCCGCAAGGTGGTGCTGGCACACGGTGGCCAGGTTGAAGCGCGTAATGGTGAGTCCGGTGGTTTGGTCATCACTTTGCGTATCCCGCGCTGGCAGTAATAAACTCTCTTACTTGCCATTTTGAACTGGGCTTTGCGCTGTCCAAACTGTTTGCGCCGATGGCGACTATTACCAGGGTATTCCCAAAGGATTTCGAATTGCAGCCAACAACGCTGCAGTTTGAAAGAGGAAGGGGATAAAAAAAACGGCGCACTGGGCGCCGTTTTTATGTCCATCCGCAATTACTTCTTGATGCGGATGATCGGGGTCTCACCAACGGTTACGTTACCGGACAGTTTGATCAGCTCTTTGATCTCGTCCATGTTGGAGATAACAACCGGCGTCAGGATAGACTTGGCTTTCTCTTCCAGCAGTGCCAGGTTGAACTCGATAACGACGTCGCCTTTCTTGACGCGTTGACCTTCTTCAGCGATGCGTTTGAAGCCTTCGCCTTTCAGTTCAACAGTGTCGATACCGAAGTGGACAAACAGCTCGATGCCGCTGTCGGATTCGATAGAGAAAGCATGGTTGGTTTCGAAAATTTTGCCGATAGTGCCGTCAACAGGGGCAACCATTTTGTTGCCTGTTGGTTTGATAGCAATACCGTCACCAACGATTTTTTCAGCAAATACAACGTCAGGTACATCTTCGATATTAACGATTTCGCCAGAAAGTGGAGCTACGATCTCGATAGTGCCCGTGTCTTTCTTGTCATCAGAAACCAGAGATTTCAATTTATCGAACAAACCCATGATCTTCTCCTAAGCATTAAATTGGGCGGCGTTCCAGTGTCGTGGAAGTTTAGCAGAGCGTCTTTTCTTCGATGAATTTATTCACGCAATTCATCAGGTCTTGCGCCGTTGGCTGTGCCAAGGCTTGCGCTGCCAACGCCTTCACATCTTCGAAATTAGTATTACGAATAATTTTCTTGATGCGCGGGATTGAAATCGCACTCATGCTGAACTCATCCAGCCCCATGCCCAATAACAACAGTGTAGCACGCTCATCGCCAGCCAGTTCACCGCACATACCGGTCCACTTGCCTTCTGCATGAGATGCATCAATAACCTGTTTGATCAGGCTAAGTACTGATGGGGACATCGGGTTATAGAGATGAGAAATCAGCTCGTTGCCGCGATCTACTGCCAGAGTATACTGGGTTAGATCGTTTGTCCCAATACTAAAGAAGTCGACTTCTTTCGCCAGGTGGTGAGCAATCACCGCCGCAGCCGGTGTTTCGACCATCACGCCGACTTCAATTGTTTCGTCAAACGCCTTGCCTTCTTCACGCAGTTGGGCTTTCAGCGTCTCGATTTCACCTTTCAGATCGCGGACTTCTTCCACGGAAATGATCATCGGGAACATGATGCGCAGTTTGCCGAACGCGGAGGCACGCAGAATAGCGCGCAGCTGAGCGTGCAGGATTTCTCTGCGGTCCATGGCGATGCGGATGGCACGCCAGCCGAGGAACGGGTTCTCTTCTTTCGGCAGGTTCATGTACGGCAGGTCTTTGTCGCCGCCGATGTCCATGGTACGGACAATCACAGCCTGTGAACCCATGGCTTCCGCAACGGCTTTATAAGCCTGGAATTGCTCGTCTTCGGTTGGCAGTGAGTCGCGATCCATAAACAGGAATTCGGTACGATACAGGCCGACGCCTTCAGCGCCGTTGCGCTCTGCACCTGCGACGTCGCGCACGGTGCCGATGTTGGCGCAGACTTCAACCTGATGACCGTCCAGCGTAATGGCCGGCAGATCTTTCAGCTTGGCCAGATCGTTTTTCTCGGTGACGTACTGGTTCTGTTCTGCTTTCAGCTGATCGATAACGTCAGCGGTTGGGTTAACGTAAATTTTATTGTTAACCGCGTCCAGAATCAGGTAATCGTCGTTCTTCACCTGCTTGGTCACGTCGCTGGTGCCTACGATTGCCGGCAATTCCAGAGAACGCGCCATGATGGAAGTGTGAGACGTACGGCCGCCGAGATCGGTGATGAAACCCAGCACTTTGTCCAGGTTCAACTGTGCGGTCTCAGACGGAGTCAAATCGGTAGCGACCAGGATAACTTCGTCCTGAATAGCGCTTAAATCGACGATAGCCAGGCCCAGAATGTTCTGCAGCAGGCGTTTACCGATGTCACGTACGTCGGCCGCACGTTCTTTCAGGTATTCATCGTCGAGTTCTTCCAGTGCTTTCGCCTGGCCTTCGATGATGGTGTAGGCAGCTGCGTCCGCAGAAGCCAACTCATCTTTGATTAGGGCTATGATTTCCTGCTCAAGCTCTTCGTCTTCCAACAGCATGATGTGGCCTTCGAAGATCGCTTCTTTTTCTTCGCCGAAGGTTTCGCCAGCTTTGGTCTTGATCGCTTCCAACTGCTCGGACGCTTTGGCGCGGCCAGCAAGAAAACGTGAGACTTCCTGCTCTACATCATCTGCAGAGATTTTCTTCCGGTTGATGACAATCTCATCTTCTTTCAGTAGGAGAGCCTTACCAAAAGCGATACCCGGTGATACTAAAATGCCTGAAATCATAACCCTACCTTACTCTTGACTGGTGTTAACTAAGAAGACGGGCCGATTACTCAAGCTCTGCCATCAGTTTTACCAAGTGCTCAACGGCTTTCTGCTCGTCTTCACCTTCAGCGGAGATGGTCACTACGGTCCCTTGAGTCAGCCCCAGAGTTTGCAGTTTGAACAGGCTTTTGGCGCTGGCGCTTTTACCGTTAGAGGTCACGGTGATGTCAGACGTGAAGCCTTTAGCTTCTTTTACGAACTGAGCGGCAGGGCGAGTGTGCAGACCATTAGGAGCGGTAATAGTAACTTCTTGCTGGAACATTGATGTTTCCCCAACTTATTGGTGTGTTGTGGAGCTAAAGTTTAGCCCAAGGGTGTGACTTTAGCTTGTCTGGTTAGCGCCTGACTATGGTACAGGGGCGAGCATTGATGCAACAGAAAACGACGAGTTAGGCACTTCAGATCAAAAAATTCAGCTTCTGTCGTCGTTTCAATCAGCTCCCCATTATGCCGTGTTTAACGCATCACCGACAAACGAGTAAATCGATTCAGCTTAAACAAGGAATGATGAGTGATTAATTTTGCGCACCGAAATAATGCACCGTTAAATACTAAAGCTGGCATGTAAAATCAATCTTTGACTGCTATAAACTTTGATCCAGTCCACAAAAAAGCACCCCGAAAGGTGCTTTTTTAGCGATTTGTGCACAGTGGCACTACTGTTGCAATTCTTGCTCAGTGAACAAATCAGCGAACAGAGCGGTGCTTAAATAGCGCTCGCCGGAGGACGGCAAGATCACCACGATGGTTTTGTCGGCGAATTCAGGTTCTTCGGCCAATTTCACGGCTGCCACCACTGCGGCACCGGAGGAAATGCCCGCCAGAATGCCTTCTTCGTCCATCAAACGGCGCGCCATGCTGATGGCTTCGTCGTTGGTGACTTGTTCGACGCGGTCAACCAACTTGAGATCCAGGTTGCCCGGGATAAAACCTGCACCGATGCCCTGAATCTTATGGGGACCTGGTTTGATCTCTTCACCGGCGAGCGCTTGGGTGATGACCGGTGAGTCGGTAGGCTCCACCGCGACAGTGGTGATTGCCTTGCCTTTGGTATTCTTGATATAGCGGCTGACACCCGTCAGCGTACCGCCGGTACCCACGCCGGAAATGAAAACATCCACTTCGCCATCGGTATCGTCCCAGATTTCTGGGCCGGTAGTTTGTTCATGAATTGCTGGGTTAGCCGGATTGCTGAACTGCTGCAGGATGATGTAGCGGTTCGGATCGGTGGCGACAATTTCTTCCGCCTTGGCGATCGCGCCCTTCATGCCTTTTGCGCCTTCGGTCAACACCAGGTTGGCGCCCAGCGCCTTCAGCAGCTTACGGCGTTCGATGCTCATGGTTTCCGGCATGGTCAGCGTCAGCTTGTAGCCACGCGCCGCGGCGACGAACGCCAGAGCGATACCGGTGTTGCCGCTGGTCGGCTCCACAAGTTCTTTGCCGGCGACCAGGATGCCGCGTTTTTCCGCGTCCCAAATCATATTGGCACCGATGCGGCATTTAACGCTGAAGCTAGGGTTGCGAGATTCAACCTTGGCCAGAATGCGTCCGTTGCCGATACGGTTCAGACGAACCAGCGGCGTATGGCCGATTGTTAATGAGTTATCTTCATATATCTTGCTCATAGCCCGTCCTTTAACTCTATGAAAATGTGGGGAACATCGAAAGCATACGCTAACAGTACCGGCAGGGAAGTAAAGAATTGGTATATCTATATGTTATTAGGAAATAAGTTTTAAGCACAAGGATAAGGGCGCATATTGCGCGCCCTGTCGAAGAATTAATCGTAATGCGGGGCCGAAAATGGCTTAGGAACGTACGAATTGCGTACGATAACGGTCGACCCACATGGCGGTGGCGCCGCAAACCGCGACCGGCAGGATAACCAGATTGAGGATGGGGATCATGGTGAACAGGCTCACCATCGCGCCAAACTGCAGGTTATCGGTTTTATGCTGACGCAGTGCGCTGCGCATATCGGCAAAGCTCACCTTGTGGTTATCGAAAGGGTAGTCGCAATACTGAATTGCCAGCATCCAGGCGCTGAACAGGAACCACAGCACAGGCGCCACGGTTTGGCCAATGCCAGGAATGAAATAAAGAATCAGCAACAATAAGGCGCGTGGCAGATAGTAAGCCAGCTTGCGCCATTCACGCGCCATAATGCGCGGCAGATCTTTCACAATGCCGAAGATACCGGTGTCCGGTAACGGCTTGCCGGTCAGGCTGCCTTCCAACTGTTCGGCTAGCAGGCCACAGAAGGGGGCAGCGATCAGGTTGGTGATGGTGCTGAACAGATAGCTGAACACCAACAGCACGGAAATGACCGCAAGTGGCCACAGCAAATAGCTCAGCCACTGCAGCCAACTGGGAACATGGCTCATCATGCTCGGGATCCAGTCGCCCAGTTGGCTGAACAACCACCAGAAAGCGGACCCCATCAGCAGTACATTGACCAGCAACGGTAATACGACATAGCGTTTAATCCCCGGGCGCGAAATCAGGCGCCAGCCTTCGGCAAAATAATGAAGGCCGTTGGTGGAGTGAGAAGGTGACTGCGAATAGGACATATCTTAAGTTATCTCTTTGTCTGAACAGGCATCGCTATCATATCGGGATGATTTTCTACTGGCTAGGGTGACATTGGCTGAAAAAACAGCAAAAAAAGGCAGTGTAATCATCTTTATTGGCATAAAGTTCAGCACGGACTTGCACTTGTGTGCTCGGGCAAATAGAGTTAAAGAGTGAATGTTTGCCGCGGTGGCAATGTATTGGAACAACAGAGATAGCAATGATGCAGGATTTGCGTCTGATATTAATCGTTGTTGGCGCGATCGCCATAATAGCGTTGTTATTGCACGGTCTTTGGACCAGCCGTAAGGAACGCTCATCGCTTTTCCGCGATCGCCCAGCCAAACGTTCTAAAAAAGAACGTGAACAATCCCCGATCGACGATCTCGATGAAGGCGTGGGAGAGGTGCGTGTACGCTCCGCTCACCCGCAGGATGAGCCGTCCTTTGGTCATTTTGATGCCGCTCGCGAAGAACCCGTGGTTGCGCCCAAGCCTGCTCCAGCGGCTGAGCCAGCACCGCGTGCCGTTCAACCGGCTGCTCATCAGTCTCCGCCACCGCTGTCTCAGCGGCCGGATTATGATGACATCCTGTTGGACAACTACGCGCAGGACGAAGACGATGAGCCGCAGCAGCCTGCGACACGCCGTGAACCGCGCGTTGACGATCTGCCGCCAGTGGCGCATGCAGCAGAACCGGTGTTCCACACCGAGCCTGCTCAGCAGCCGCAGCCGGAAGAGAAGCCAGCGGTGGTGCACGAGCCTCAGCCTGCTCCTGCCGCCATCAAACCGGCAAAACTGAAAGAAACCGTACTGGTGTTGCACGTTACTGCACATCAGGGTGGCGTGATCGGCGGCGAAGTCTTGCTGCAGAGCGTGCTGCAAGCGGGCTTCCAGTTTGGCGAAATGGGCATTTTCCATCGCCATATCAGCCCTGCGGGCAGCGGCCCTGTGCTGTTCAGCCTGGCGAATATGGTTAAACCGGGGTCCTTTGATCCTGAGATGATGTCTGATTTCTCCACGCCAGGCGTGTCGATGTTCATGATGGTGCCGTCTTATGGCGACGCTAATCAGAACTTCAAGCTGATGCTGCAGTCGGCTCAGCGAATCGCCGACGATGTGGGTGGTGTGGTGCTGGACGATGAGCGCCGCATGATGACCCCGCAGAAGCTGGAAACCTACAAAGCGCGCATTCGTGAAGTGTTGGATAACACCGACTGATCGGCTGCTACGCGCACTCAATACCCGTAATCCTAAAGCCCCCGCTAGTCGGGGGTTTTGTTACCCTAAATACGTCGAACTGCATCAAGGCGGCAACGGAGCGAAGCCCAGGGAACTTAGCTAACTAAGTCACGGGTCAGTAAAGGCAGCCCACAAAGATGCAGCTTGAAATATGACGGGGATATCTTTGATGGTGAGCCATGGAATCGATAATCCAACAAATCAATCAACTACGAACCTCCCTGCGCCATCACGAATATCAATATCATGTGCTGGACGCGCCGGAAGTGCCGGATGCGGAATATGATCGCCTGATGCGCGAATTGCGTGAGCTGGAAAGCGCGCACCCGGAGTTGATTACCGCGGATTCGCCCACTCAGCGCGTGGGTGCAGCTCCGCTGGCGGCATTCGATCAGGTCCGTCACGAAGTGCCGATGCTGTCATTGGATAACGTCTTTGACGAAGAAAGCTTCCTGGCGTTTTACAAGCGAGTGCAAGATCGCCTGAAGAGCAGTGACCCACTGACCTTCTGCTGCGAGCTGAAACTGGATGGTCTGGCGGTCAGCTTGTTGTACGAAGAGGGGGAATTGGTTCGTGCGGCCACGCGCGGCGACGGCACCACCGGTGAAAACATTACCTCCAACGTGCGCACCATCCGCGCTATTCCGCTGCGGTTGACCGGCGAGAATATCCCGCGTCGGCTGGAAGTGCGTGGCGAAGTCTTTATGCCGCAAGCGGGTTTTGAGCAGATGAACGAAGAAGCGCGTCGTAAAGACGGCAAGATCTTCGCTAACCCGCGTAACGCAGCCGCCGGATCGATCCGTCAGCTTGATCCACGGATTACCGCCAAGCGCCCGCTGACCTTCTTTTGCTATGGTGTTGGCCTGTTGGAAGGGGGCGAGTTACCGCGTAGCCACTGGCAGCGCCTGATGCAGTTCAAAGACTGGGGTTTACCCGTCAGCGATCGCGCTCAACGTTGCACTGGCAGCGATGAGGTACTGGCGTTTTATCGCCAGGTGGAGCAAGACCGCACGCAACTCGGCTTTGATATCGACGGCGTGGTGGTGAAGATCGACGATATCGATCTGCAAGAAACGCTCGGCTTTGTGGCGCGTGCGCCGCGCTGGGCGACGGCATTTAAATTCCCGGCGCAAGAGCAAATCACCGTGGTGCGTGAGGTGGAGTTCCAGGTGGGACGCACCGGGGCAATTACGCCGGTAGCGCGTCTGGAGCCGGTACTGGTTGCGGGCGTGATTGTCAGCAATGCCACCTTGCACAATGCTGATGAAATTGAACGGCTGGGCCTGCGTATCGGCGACACCGTGATTGTCCGTCGCGCGGGCGACGTGATCCCACAGGTGGTGGGGGTGATGGCCGATCGCCGCCCAGCGGACGCGCGTGAAATTTTGTTCCCACAGCATTGTCCTGTCTGCGGTTCTGACGTCGAACGAGTGGAAGGCGAAGCGGTAGCGCGCTGCACCGGTGGGCTGATCTGCGCCGCACAGCGCAAAGAGTCGCTGAAGCATTTCGTCTCCCGTCGTGCGCTGGACGTCGAAGGCATGGGCGACAAAATCATCGAACAGCTGGTGGAAAAAGAGTACGTCAAGAACCCGGCCGATCTGTTCCGTCTGTCCGCAGGAATTCTGACCGGCCTGGATCGCATGGGGCCAAAGTCGGCGCAGAATCTGGTCAATGCGCTGGAGAAGTCCAAGCAGACTACCTTTGCTCGTTTCCTGTATGCGCTGGGTATTCGTGAAGTTGGCGAGGCGACGGCCGCGAATCTGGCTGCGCACTTCGGTACGCTTGAGAAGCTGTTTGCCGCCGATATTGAGGCGTTGAAAGAGGTGCCGGATGTCGGTGACGTGGTGGCGAAGCACACGCGCCATTTCCTTGACGAAGCGCTTAACCAGCAGGTGATCCAGGAACTGGTCAGCGACGAAATTGGCATTAACTGGCCAGCCCCGGTGGTGATCGTCGCTGAAGAGATCGACAGCCCATTTGCCGGTAAAACAGTGGTGCTTACGGGTTCGCTTAGCCAGCTTTCACGCGATGAAGCCAAAGATCGCCTGACGGCGCTGGGCGCGAAAGTCAGCGGCAGCGTATCGAAGAAAACCGATCTGGTGATTGCCGGTGAAGCCGCCGGTTCCAAACTGGTGAAGGCACAGGAACTGGGTATTGAGGTCATCGACGAAGCGGAAATGATCCGCCTGCTGGGTGCCTGATGGAAAAAGAGAACCTGATCGAAATTGCCAATACCGTGATGCCGTTCGGCAAGTATCAGGGAAGGGTGTTGATTGACTTGCCTGAAGAATATCTGCTGTGGTTCGCCCGCAAAGGGGAGTTCCCCAACGGCAAACTGGGCATGCTGATGGAAATGACGTTGGCGATTAAAATCGAAGGGCTCGACAACCTGGTCAAGCCGCTGAAGAAAAGCTGAGTTGCCGGGCGCGGTGTCTTGCCGCGCCCATTTCATTATCCCCGTGCCGTTTCTGCGTTTGGCACCGCCTGTTTTTCCTGCTGTTTCTTCTGATAGCGCCGTGCCAGTACTGCGCAGGTCATCAACTGCACCTGATGGAACACCATCAGCGGTAGCACCATAATCCCAACGGTCGCGGCCGGGAACAGGATATTGGCCATCGGGATGCCGTTTGCCAGGCTTTTCTTCGAACCGCAAAACACAATGGTGATCTCATCGGCTTTGCTAAAGCCCAGCCAGCGCGCCATGTAGGTGTTGACCACTAACACAATCGTCAACAATACCAGACTGCCCACTACAATAAACACCAGCGACCCAATGCCGACCTGATGCCAGATACCGTGTGTAACTGCCTCGCTAAAAGCGGCATAGACGACCAGCAGAATCGACGTCTGGTCGGTTTTGCCGATCAACTTGCGGTTACGTTCAATCCATTTGCCAATGAGCGGCCGTGACAGGTGGCCAGCGACAAAGGGCACCAGCAGTTGCAGCACAATGGAGCCGACCTGTTGAAGGCTGCCGGTTTCACCGTGGACATTCATCAATAGCCCGACCAGCAGGGGAGAAACGAATATTCCCAGCAGGCTCGAAGCCGAAGCGCTGCACACCGCAGCAGCAACGTTGCCACCTGCCAGCGACGTAAATGCAATGGCCGATTGCACGGTGGCAGGCAGGATGCACAGGTAAATAAAACCGGAATACAATTCAGGGCTGACGTTGACCGGTGACCACCATTTGAACAGCACACCGAGCACCGGGAAAATAATAAAGGTGCTGAACATCACCCACAGATGCAGCCGCCAGTTATTGCTACCGGCCAAAATGGCTTCGCGCGACAGTTTGGCACCGTGCATAAAGAACAGCAGAGCGATGGCGGCGATGGTCAGGGCGTTCAGCCAACCGACAAACTCGCCGCGTGCCGGCAGAAATGAAGCCAACAGCACGGTGGCGATCAGCGTCAGAGTAAAGCGATCGGGCAGAAATCTCATGGTGGCGCACTCGGGAAAGAAATCGATGCACGCATTGTCGCGCGGCGAGATATAATAATTAAATTGATTTATTTAATTCATTTATGAATAAAAAACATGAATTACTCGATTAAGCAGCTCAAAGTGTTTGTGGCCATTGCGCGGCATCGCAGTTTCAGCCGGGCGGGTGAGGCGATTGGCTTGACGCAGTCGGCGGTCAGCCATAGCGTGAAAGAGTTAGAGGCGGAGATAGGCGTGCGCTTGCTCGATCGCACGACGCGTGAAGTGCTGCTGACCGATGCCGGACAGCGTCTGGCAAACCGCGTAGAGCGCTTACTCGATGAGTTACAATCGTCATTGCTTGATGCACGCAGCTTTGGTGTGCAGCGCAGCGGTACGGTACGCGTCGCATCGAGCCAGACTATTTCCGCACATCTGATGCCGCAATGTATCGCTGCGGGTGAAAAGAAATATCCGGATATTCGCATTATGCTGCGTGACCAGGCACAACAGCAGGTGCTTCACAGCATTCGAAACGCTGAAGTGGATTTCGGTATTGTGGTTGATCCGGTGCAGGCGATTGACCTTGATTGCGAGCCGATTCTGTACGAACCCTTTCTGTTACTGTGCCGTAATGATCACCCGTTTGCCAGCCAACCTGAAGTCCATTGGTCGGCGCTGACCGGTAGCCGCCTGGTATTGCAGGATTATGCTTCCGGTAGCCGGCCACTGATTGACAGCGCACTGCGCCAGCAAGAGGTGGACGCCACGGTGGTGCAAGAGATTGGCCACCCAGCGACGCTGTTCCCGATGGTGGCGGCGGGCATAGGTATCAGCATTTTCCCGGCGCTGGCGTTACCGTTGCCGGAAGGCGGCCAGCTAAAAGTGCGTCGATTGGTGCCGGAAATCAACCGCGCATTGATGTTGGTGCGGCGCAAAAACCGCTCGCTGACACCCGCCGCGGAAGTCATCTGGCAGGTGGTCGGGCAGCAGGCGGCGTTATTGCAACAGCAGCGCGGCCAACAGGCAGATTACTGAGTCAGATATACACGTCCACCGCGTTGTGCGCGGTTGGGCGGTTAATACCATCGCCTTTAGCGGGGGAAACACCGCCAGCAGCCTTGGCCATTTGCGCAGCTTGCTGCTTTTCCATCTCTTCTCTTTGAATTCGTGCGATCTCGGCTTGCAGCATTTTAATCAACGCCTGGATCTGCTGTTTTTGTTTTTCGATCTCTTTGGGATCGGCGTCTGAGTCTTTCAGATCCACCAGCTTCTGTTGCAGATCCTGAATCTGTTTATTCAACACCTTGATGCGTGCCGAGGCGTTGCTGTCGGTGATTTTTACCCGGTCGTTAATCCCACCTTCCTTGGCTTCCTTCATTTTGCCGCCTTCCGGTTGCTGGTTGACCGGTTTGGCCATCAGCAACTGACCTTCGTTACCCGGGGCGCTAAAAACCTTGCTGACACCGGGTATGGTGTTTTTCACTGGGACAATCATGGTGATATTGGTCGACATATTGCTCTCCCTGCGTCTTGATGTGGCTGTTCAGGGTATCGGCCGTGCGCGGTAAAACTTTACCCACGAATTTGTCGCAGACGCGGCCAGTGTTGCAACCAGCCCTTGCTTGCCACACGCTGTTCATAGGTGTCGAGGTTGCCGTTTTTGGTATTGAAGGTGATGGTGTCATCAAACAACCCATCGAGGCCGAATGGCGCGACCAATGTAATGCTGTCGTCGGCATTCAGGCGTGCGCCAACCGCCGTTTCTCTCTCGGTCCAAAAGCTGATGGCCTCTTCGCTGTTGAGATAAGGGGCTCGGCCGCTGCGTAAGTGCATACGCGCCTGGTTCTTGACCGACCACGGCTGTGGCATCCACTCCTGCAGCCGTAGTTCCAGCATTTGGTCACGCTCTGCCTCTGGCCGCTGCGGATCAAAATGAATCACATCGATGTCGTTGAGCGGTGTCGGTGTGGCGTACCCATGTAACTGGTCCCACACCAGATTACGCACAAAGCCAGCGCCCAGGCACCAGTCATTCAGACCGAGTCGCCGCGCGGTACGCAATGCGGCCATTCTTCCACTATCTTGCTGTAACCACTGGATAATTTTCTGTTGCCGGTTCATTACCTCTCCTTTGTTGCGGCTACTTTAACCCGAAGCGCCTGCGGGCGGAATGCCGTGCATGATTTTAGTGCATCGGTTCTGGGGGAGGAGTGGTATCGAGAGAGGCTAATCGGATGATTTCCGGTACAAAATAATTTCGACTGTGGACTGACTACACTTGGTACAGGGTTTGCAACTTTAGCTGTGTCATCAGGGCAGAACAGGGGGTGCAATGTATCAGACAACGCTTAGCCGGCGCAGCTACCGCTTTAGTGATTTACGTCAGTTGATGGCCAAGGCATCGCCGGCTCGTTCCGGCGACTGTCTGGCGGAGGTGGCGGCGGACAGCGCAGAGGAGCGTATGGCGGCGCGCATAGCCTTGGCGGATGTGCCGCTGAAGGCTTTTCTCCAGCAGGTGCTGGTGCCGTATGAGCACGATGAGGTCACGCGGCTGATCATCGACAGCCACGATGCCCAGGCCTTTACATCAATTTCTCATCTGACCGTGGGGGATTTCCGTGACTGGCTGCTGAGTGAACAGGCAGATAGCGCGATGTTGGCGCGGGTGGCTCCAGGCATCACGCCGGAAATGGCGGCAGCAGTGAGCAAACTGATGCGCAATCAGGATCTGATTTTGGTGGCGAAGAAGTGCCGGGTCGTCACGCGCTTCCGCAACACCATCGGTCTTCCTGGCCACCTCAGCGTGCGGTTACAGCCGAATCACCCAACCGACAGTTTGCAGGGTATTGCAGCCAGTATGCTTGATGGCCTGCTGTATGGCAGTGGTGATGCGGTGGTCGGCATTAACCCCGCCAGCGACAGCTTGCCGTTATTGGAAAAGTTGAACTACATGTTGGACGACGTCATTCAACGTTTCGCTATTCCTACCCAATCTTGCGTGCTGACGCATGTAACCAATACGCTACGTTTGATGGAGCGCGGTGCTCCGGTGGATTTGGTGTTCCAGTCTATCGCTGGCACTGAAGCGGCCAATAGCGGCTTTGGCATTAATCTGGCGTTGCTGGCGGAGGCTCAGCAGGCGGCACTGAGCCTCAATCGCGGTACCCTAGGCAATAACGTCATGTACTTCGAAACCGGACAAGGCAGCTGTTTATCCTCCGATGCCCACCATGGCGTCGATCAGCAAACCTGCGAGGCGCGCGCCTACGCGGTAGCACGGCATTTCTCCCCGTTGTTGATCAATACCGTGGTGGGTTTTATCGGCCCGGAGTATTTGTTTGACGGTAAACAGATTATCCGCGCCGGGCTGGAAGATCACTTTTGTGGCAAGTTGCTTGGCCTGCCGCTGGGTTGTGATGTGTGTTACACCAATCACGCCGAGGCGGATCAGGACGACATGGACACGTTGCTGACGCTGTTGGCTACGGCCGGGTTGACCTTCTTGATAGGTGTACCGGGCGCGGATGACATTATGCTCAATTATCAAAGCACCTCATTCCACGACGCGTTGTACATCCGTGAACTGCTGGGGTTGAAGCACGCGCCGGAATTCGCCGACTGGCTAACGAAAATGCATATCACCGACGAACAGGGACGATTGCGCGACACCGCCGCTAATCACCCGCTGTTGCTGGGGTTACAAGGAGAACGGGGATGAGCAAACCTGTCCACGTCAACAGTTGGGACGCGCTGCGCGCCTTTACCGATGCACGTATTGCACTGGGGCGCACGGGGTCCAGCTTACCGACCCAGGAGTTACTTAAATTTGGCTTGGCGCATGCGCAGGCGCGCGATGCGGTACATCAACCCTTCGACAGCGATACGCTGGCGGAGGCGATACAACAACAAGGCTGGCAAACGTTGACGGTGCACAGCCAGGCCGCCGATCGCACCGCGTATCTCAGCCGGCCAGATTTGGGGTGCAGGTTGGCGTCGGACAGCCGCAATCTGTTGCTGGGCTTAATGGACAAGGCTGCGGATGTCTTGCTGGTGGTTGCCGACGGTTTGTCCTCCAAAGCGGTACATCGTCAGGCGCTACCCGTGTTACAGGCATTGCGGCCTTATCTCGAACAGTTATCACTTTCGGTGGCGCCCGTGGTTTTGGCGCACCAGTCCCGGGTCGCGCTTGGGGATGATATTGGTGAGTGTTTACGGGCCAAGGCGGTCGTGATGTTGATCGGCGAACGACCGGGGTTATCATCACCGGACAGTCTGGGGATCTACCTCACCTGGGGACCGAACACCCAGCGGCGTGAATCGGAACGTAATTGCATTTCCAACATACGCCCTGAGGGGCTGGATTACCCGCAGGCGGCGTTCAAACTGGCATGGCTGCTGGAACAGGCGTTTCAGCGCCGATTGACCGGAATAGAACTGAAAGACGAAAGCGATAACCCGGCGCTGTATGGCCGAATATCCCCCCTTCATTCCCAGCTGGGTGGCTGACCGATGCTTTGCTTCAGTAAGGTAATGAACAGGTTCAATCGGACTGACATTTTTGCTACGGGCCGCAGCAGGTAAATCCCTTGCTGCTCCTGACGCGGATCTTCCAGTACCTGCACCAATCGACCGGCCTGAATCTCCGGTCCGACGACCCAATTGGGTAAGAAAGCGATCCCCATGCCCATCAGCGCCGCCTGATGTTGAGCGGTGAAGTCGTCGCAACGCAGTACCATACTGCATCGGCTCATGAGCGGAACACTGAGAATTTGTGCCCAGCAGGCGGGCTGCTGTTTGTGGTAGCGGGCAATCAGCCGATGCTCAGGTAACGCGTTAAGGTCGGCCGGTTGGCCGTAGCGAACGAGGTAGTCGGGACTGGCGCACATCACCCAGCGTTGGGTCGCTATCCGGCTGGCGTACAGCCCACTGTCTTTTTGTTCGCCGATGCGAATGGCGGCATCCAAAAGCTCTTGTGTCGGGTCGGTTTGACGCTCGGTTAAATCCAGATCAACAAATAACTGCGGGTAGCGTTCAGCCAGAGTCGGTAACAGCGGCAAAATGTATGTCTTTCCAAAGGTCGGCAAACAACTGATACGTAAGGTGCCCTGCGGCATATCACTTAACGATGCCAGTTCGGCACGAATATCGGTGATCTCTGCCAGCAGCGTGGCCGCTCTGGCCTGGAGCATTTCTCCGGCGTCCGTCAGCATCAGACCGCGTGTTGAACGGATAAACACCGTGGCGCCTAGCGCGCTTTCCAGCGCATCAACATGGCGAACCAGTGAAGAGGGCACCATTCCCAACTTGCGGGCAGCGGCGGAGAAGCTGCCTTGCAGGGCGACCTCAAGAAAGATGGGGAGATGTTCGACATACCGTGCGTCATTCATCTTTGCATTATATGCAAAAGCGTTTCTTATGAATACCAGGTTCTCCGTTTACCCTATTGCAGCTACTCTTTTTGAGGGCTTACGGCAGGCCAGAATTGGCTGTGATCCCACCGCTCAGAGAGAAAATGCATAAAACGTGCGGTTCTAAGAACGTTAGATAACAGAGTTTTCTCAGGCTCCAGCGTGTGCCTGTGACATTGATGACTGCTTCAACACCAGATAAACCGTTCAATTTGACACTCTATTTACCAACAATGATTAGTGAATCTAAACCGTTGTTGATGTTGAGTGTCGCCGGCCAGCCGTGCCGGTTTTTTTGTCGCCATGAGCTGAATCGTTCCAACCGAGCGGGCTACAGGCGACATCTTTGCTCACCCTCATGTGAGCATTTTTGAACGCGCGGGGTATTTCACCCCGTGCTGGTGGAGGAGTAGGTTATGAACGAAAACCACGGCTGTTCCTGTGCGCAGCATTTGGCGCAGGGGTTTGCCAGGCAGTCGCTGAGCGTTGGGGAGGGCGAGATTTATCAAATCTCGCTGATGAGCGCGTTAATCAGCGGCGTTTACGAAGGGGAGACCACCATTGCCGAATTGCTCAGGCACGGTAACTTCGGCCTGGGGACTTTCAATCACCTTGACGGTGAGCTGATCGCCTTCGACAAGGAAATTCACCAGTTACGCGCCGACGGTAGCGCGCGGCCGGCCAGCTTGCAGCAGAAAACCCCGTTTGCCGTTGTCACCTTTTTCCAACCGAGCGTCACCCAACACTTTGACAGTCCGATCACCAAGGCACAGCTGCACCAGTGTATCGACGAGCAAGTTGCGTCACCAAACCTGTTCTGTGCAGTGCGTGTTGACGGTGAGTTCAGCCATGTGGAAACCCGCACGGTGCCTCGTCAGGAACGCCCCTATCGCCCAATGTTAGAAGCGATCGAGGAGCAGCCTACATTTGCCTTCCATCAGCGGCAGGGCACGTTAGTTGGCTTCCGTTCGCCTGATTATATGCAGGGCGTTGGGGTTGCTGGCTATCACGAACATTTTATCACCGACGATCGTAACGGTGGTGGTCACGTACTGGATTACCAGCTTGACCACGGCCGGCTGCAATTTGGCGTGATCACCCGTCTCAATCTTCAGTTGCCGCATGATGCGGATTTTCTGCGTGCCGACCTCTGTCCAGAGGATTTGGATCGCGCGATTCGTTCTGCCGAGGGTTAATTCCGCGACAGTCTTGGGTTTATTTTCAGGAGGTATTCCATGAGCAAGGCAAATACAGACCATAACTGGTCATGCGGCGCAGATTTAGTGGTGAAAAATTTGGAGGCGCAGGGCGTCAAACACGTATTCGGTATCCCAGGGGCCAAGATCGACCGCGTATTCGATTCGCTGGAAGACGCGCCATCGATAGAAACCGTCGTCGTGCGTCATGAAGCCAATGCGGCATTTATGGCGGCAGCGGTCGGGCGCCTAACCGGCAAGGCCGGGGTCGCGCTGGTGACCTCAGGGCCGGGCAGTTCCAACCTGATTACCGGGCTGGCAACCGCAACCTCGGAAGGGGACGCGGTGGTGGCGTTCGGTGGCGCGGTGAAACGTGCTGATAACCTGAAACAGACCCACCAGAGTATGGACACTGTCAGCATGTTCCGGCCGGTGACCAAGTATTGCGCCGAAGTCCACGCCGGTTCGGCAATTTCTGAAGTGATCGCCAATGCGTTTCGTCACGCCGAATTTGGTCGCCCGGGGGCTTCGTTCGTCAGCCTGCCAATGGACATCGTCAATGAACCTGTCAGTGCGCCTGTGCTGGCAGGGTGCCGATTGCCGCGCATGGGCGCTGCGGCTACCGAGGATATCCACGCCGCAGTAAAACTGATCCAGCAAGCGAAATGCCCGGTGCTATTGTTGGGGCTACAGGCCAGCCGCCCGGAAAATAGCGAGGCGGTGCGCCATTTGTTGCACCGGACTCATATGCCGGTCGTGGGGACTTATCAGGCGGCGGGGGTGATCGACGTTAACCACTTTGCGCGTTTTGCCGGCCGCGTCGGGTTATTCAACAACCAACCTGCCGATCAGCTATTGCAGAAGGCAGATTTGGTGGTCAGCGTCGGTTATGGCCCGATCGAATACGATCCCTGCATGTGGAACAGCCAGGGCAGATTAAAACTGGTGCATATTGACGTGTTACCGGCAGACATTGATACCTGTTACCGCCCGGACGTTGAGCTGGTGGGCAATATCAGTGCCACCCTCAACACGATGACTGAAGCCTTTAATACGGTCGTGAGTGTGCCTGCGGAGGTGGAGTTGATCCTCAGTGATCTTGGCCGCCAGCGCACCGAATTGGCGGAACGCGCTGCGCGCCGCGGTGGCATGCCGATCCACCCACTGCGTATTGTGAAAGAGCTGCAGGACATTGTCAGTGACGACGTGACGCTGTGCGTCGACATGGGCAGTTTCCACATTTGGATTGCGCGCTATCTATACAGCTTCCGTGCACGTCAGCTGTTGATTTCTAACGGCCAGCAGACCATGGGGGTGGCGTTGCCGTGGGCGATCGGTGCGGCGTTGGTACGCCCGGGAGACAAAGTGGTGTCGATTTCCGGTGACGGTGGCTTTATGCAATCGAGCATGGAACTGGAAACGGCCGTACGGCTGAAAAGTAATATCGTGCACGTGATATGGGTCGATAACGCCTACAACATGGTGGAAATGCAGGAGGTAAATAAATACCAGCGTAAATCCGGCGTGGAATTTGGCCCAATCGATTTTAAAGCCTATGCGGAAGCCTGTGGTGCGGTCGGTTTTGCCGTGCAGTCGGTGGAGGATTTACGCCCGATGCTGCGTAAAGCAATGGACATTCAGGGGCCCGTCGTTGTGGCTATTCCGGTCGATTACGCTGACAACTATAAACTGATGGCGCAGATGAACTTTGACCAGATGATTTAATTTCAGCAGGCGTGTTAACCACGGGGGGCGCAGCATCCAGCACTCCCCGTTTTTTGTGTTCATAATTTGTCCTTTACATCCCTAACTGCATGATTTATTGGTATCCATCGAGTCTATTTTCTATACCGGGGATGGCAGGATGAAAACAAAAGCAATGCTGGGATTGTTAGCGATGGCAGTGATGAGCGGTGCGCACGCCAATACGCTGGTTTATTGTTCCGAAAGCTCGCCGGAAGGATTTAACCCGCAGCTCTTTACCTCTGGCCCAACGGTAGACGCCAGTTCGGCAACGATTTACAACCGGCTGGTGGACTTCAAAACGGGCACCGTTGAGCTACAGCCCAGCCTGGCGGAAAGCTGGCAGGTGAGTGAAGACGGCAAAAATTACACTTTTCATCTGCGAAAAGGGGTGAAATTCCAGAGCAATAAATATTTTACCCCCACCCGTGATTTCAACGCCGATGACGTTATCTTCTCTTTCATGCGGCAAAAAGACGCCAATAATCCGTATCACAAGGTCTCTAACGGCGCTTACACCAACTTTGAGTCAATGGAGTTTGGCACGCTGATCAACCAGATTGTCAAAGTGGATGACAACACCGTGCGCTTTGAGCTTTCGCGCGCCGAAGCGCCATTCGTGGCCGATCTCGGCATGTACTTCGCCACCATCCTTTCCGCCGAATATGCTGATGCCATGTTGAAAGCCGGTACCCCGCAGCGGGTGGACAACGACCCGATCGGCACCGGTCCTTTCCAGTTGGTGCAGTACCAGAAGGATGCGAAAATCCTCTACAAGGCGTTTGATCACTATTGGGAGGGCAAACCGAAGATCGACCGGTTGGTGTTCTCTATCACCCCAGACGCGGCAGTGCGCTATGCCAAGCTGCAAAAGAATGAGTGCCAGGTGATGCCGTTCCCTAACCCGGCGGATCTGGCGCGCATGCGTCAGGATCCCAACATCCAGCTCATGGAAAAATCCGGTCTGAATATCGGTTTTCTGGCGTTCAATACCCAAAAAAAACCGTTGGATAACGTCAAGGTGCGGCAGGCGCTGGCGCTGGCAGTGAACAAACCGGCGATCCTGGAAGCCGTGTTCCACGGTGCCGGTCAGCCGGCGAAGAACCTGCTGCCGCCAACCCAATGGGGCAGCAACGATAACATTGAGGATTACCCGTATTCGCCGGAGAAAGCCAAACAGTTACTGCAGGAGGCGGGGTTAGGGCAGGGTTTCGCTATCGATCTGTGGGCGATGCCGGTGCAGCGCCCGTATAACCCGAACGCCAAACGCATGGCGGAGATGATCCAGTCTGACTGGGCGAAGATCGGCGTGAAGGCAAAGATTGTCACCTTTGAGTGGGGTGAATATCTGCAACGGATAAAAAATGGTGAGCATCAGACGGCGCTGATGGGGTGGACCACCGCCAACGGCGATCCGGATAACTTCTTCGGGCCGCTGTTTACCTGCGTTTCGGCCAACGGCGGGTCAAACTCGGCCAAGTGGTGCTATCCGCCGTTTGATAAACTGATTCTGCAGGCGCGTGAGGAGAACGACCATACCAAACGGGTGGCGATGTACGAGCAGGCACAGGTGATGATGCATGAACAAATGCCGGCAATGATGATTGCCCATTCGACCATTTTTGAACCGGTACGCAAAGAAGTGAAAGGCTACGAGATCGACCCGTTTGGTAAGCACATCTTCAAACAGGTCTCACTGGAGAAATAATAAAACAGGGGCTGCATTGGCAGCCCCGGAGATCCTTGGCAAACGTAATGGTAGGGGCGCTGCATGCTGCGCCCGGTTGCATAAACAATGGGGGTAAATCGGGTCGAACATGTTCGACCCCTACCGGTTTAGCCTTTTCGCGGGGTGTTAGCAGTCTTGATTAATCAAGCGTTTAGAAATGGGTGTTTACGCTCATATAGTAAGTGCGGCCAGGTTCGTTGTAGGTTGCAGCCCCTGCACCGGCAATGTTAATGGTGCCGGTTATTGGGTCGCCGACGTTCTGCGAGTTACCTTCACGGAATTGGCGTTTATCGAACAGGTTGTCGATACCGGCAGTCAGGCTGACGTTTTTGGTCACATCATAAGTTGCACTGGCGCCAACCACAGCGTATGGGCTGACTTCTTTGGTTTCGGTACCGCTAACCGGTTTACCCTGGTAGTTGTATTTCTTCGGCTTCTGACGGCCGTACCAGGTCAGGGTCGATTGCATCGACAGTTCCTGGGTTGCCTGCCAGCTCAGCGTCGAGTTGATGGTGAACTTAGGAATAATCGACAGGTAATCACCGGTGCTCTTATTCTTGTTTTCAATCATATAGGTGGCGTTGTTGGTCCAGGATACGGTCTCGCTGACCGGGACGTTCAACGTACCTTCCAACCCTTGCACAACCGCTTTTGGTACGTTTTCCCATTGGTAAATGGCGGTACCGGTGCTGCTGATGCCGATTCGGCTATTACCCGCTTCGATTTTGTTGTGGTAATCGTTACGGAAGTAAGTCACACCGGCCAGCCAGCCGTCATTATGGAACTCCAGGCCAATCTCTTTGTTGACGCTGGTTTCCGCCTTCAGATCGTCGTTACCGAGCAGGTAACAACCATTTTTGACATCGCTGGAGGAACAACCTTGGCCTTTGCTGTAAAGCAAATAGTTTTGGTTGGTCTGGTACAGGTTAGGCGCTTTATAGGCGCGGGCGATGCCCATCTTCAGCGTGAAGAAGTCGCCCAGTTCCTGTGACAGATTCAGGGACGGGCTCCAGTTGTTGCCGGACTCAGAGTGCAGATCGTAACGCAGGCCCGGTGTCAGCATGGTGGTATCCGTCAGCTCCATGTTGTCTTCGGCAAACAGCGAGAAGATATGCGCGGAGGCGTAAGGGCTGCGGGTTCCTGTTTCTTGACCAAGAATGGTTCCGCCCATCAGCGTTTGGCTGGTGGAAGATCCATCCTTCATTCTCTGTTGGTTCCACTCGGTTCCCACCGTGGCGGTTTGCGTCACGCCCAGTTCAAATGGCACGCTGACTTCACTGTGCGCCAGGAAGTCGTCCAGTTTGGTCGTACCGAAACCGTTATTTTTAGGATCGAAGATGCCTTCGGTACCGCCGGCTAGACCTTCGCTCAGACGCGTATTACGCGTTCGTTCGAACTGAATATAGTTGTTGGTGCTGACACCGTTATCCCAGGCACCGCGGTGGTTGAGGCCGAAGGTTTCGCGGTAAATGCGGTTGGTCTCTTTACCGTAGTTGCTCTGTACCAACGCATTGGAGTTGGTGTTTTGAGTATCACCGGCATACAGGTTGCCCTGACGGCCGTAAGCATACTCAAACTCCAGTGACTGCAAGTGCGCAAAGTCCCAATGCAGCATGGCATCGATATTTTTGTCTTCTACGCCTTCGCGTCCGGCGGGGGTGCTGTTAGCGTAGGCCGGCGCACGGTAAGATTTATGCGATTCGTTAATATCCCACGCATCGGCCTGAGTTTTGCTGTAACCACCGAACAAGCGGAAGCTGAGTTCATCGGTCAGCGGGCCGGAGAGGCTGAAGTCGGTACGCTTGGTAGCGCCTTCTTGCTTATGCTGCGGTACGTTGAAGAACGCATTCAAAGAGCCGTGCAGCTCTTTGGTGTCCTTCTTGGTGATGATGTTAACCACGCCACCGGCAGCGCCGTTGCCGTAGCGTGCCGCAGCCGGGCCGCGCAACACTTCGATGCGTTCAATCATCTCTGGAGGTACCCAACCGGTGTCGCCGCGGGTATCACGTTCGCCACGCCAGCCCTGGCGCACGGAGTTGCGGCTGGTTGCCGGTTTGCCGTCGATCAGGATCAGGGTGTTTTCCGGACCCATACCACGGATATCAAGCTGGCGGTTGTTGCCGCGCTGACCGCTGGTAGAGTTACCGGTCAGGTTAACGCCAGGCATGGTACGGATCAGTTCGCTGATATCGCGTGCGGGTGGGCGTTTCTTAATTTCTTCGGCCGTGATGGTGGACACCCCCGGCGCCTGCAAATTCTGCTTGGCGGCGGTGACGACGATGGTGTCCTCGTGGGTTTCTTTTTTGTTTTTGGCGACGTTGTCGGTTTCGGCGGTGGTATCAGTTTGCTGTGCGGCGTGCGCAAAGGCGGACGCGCCTAACCCTAACCCGATGAGTGTGGCTAAGGAGTAACGAGATAATTTGCGGTTCATGTGAGAGTTCCTACCTTGCTGCCTTTCCCGGGGCACCGACGCAGTAGGCCACCGGCTGAGAGAAGGGCGGTTGTAGTTTTTGTGTTTTCGAAAATAAAAATCCAACTGGCCGAGACGCAACGGCAACAGCATCGGATTCAGCGCTAAAATCCGGTATCCATCCCTGTTGAAGAATACCTGCCCTGTTTGCGAGCCTACACACACTATTGCAAACGCAAATAATTATCAATAGTATTCGGTTTACCGTTTTCTTGGGCAGCGCCTCGCGCCGCGAATTTACCGGCTTTCCTGAAGCTGCCAGCTAAATAGTGAATAGGCGTTTTGAAAACAAAATCCGAGTCAGAAAGCAGCAGATTATTATCGAGCAAGCACGCCGGGCGCCATGGATGGTGGCTGAATATCGCCAAACGCGGCACGCCGCTGGTGGAGCTGCAAGGGGATGGGCGAGGGAAGGTCACATTTTTATGGCGTGATCCTCAGGGATGTGAGCTCACTTCAGCCTATCAACGCGTCTGGATCCACATCAATTGCCTGACCGACCACCATCAATCATCGCCGCCGCAGAGCCTGCAACGATTAGAAGGCACCGACGTCTGGTACTGGCAAACGGAACTTAGCGCCGACTGGCGTGGCAGCTACTGTTTTATCCCCTGTATGGACGACCGCCCTTTGGAACACAGTGATGACGATGCGCATGCAAATATGCATTCGATTCGTCACTGGTGGCATCAGGTGTTTGCCGGCGCGACGCAAGACCTGCTTAATCCTCACCGTTCTTGGGCCGGTGTCAGCGGCAATGTACTGTCGGGTTTGCATATGCCGGAAGCGCCGCCGCAACCCGCCTGGCAGGATTTTGATCGCTATGCGGTCGCCAGCGGACGTTGTACGCCAGCACCGCCGGCGAGATTGCAGCGCCACCCTTGGCACAGCAAGCGGTTGGGCAACACCCGTAATGTCTGGGTGTATACCACTGGCGACAGCAATCCGGGGCAGCGCCCGTTGGCGGTCTTATTGGATGGCCAGTTTTGGTCGAGCAATATGCCCGTCTGGGATCCGCTGATGCAGTTAACCCGAGAAGGCACACTGCCGGAAGCGGTTTATTTACTGATCGACATTATCGATCTCAAGCACCGTACTCAGGAGCTGGCCTGCAATGAAGATTTCTGGCTGGCGGTGCAAGAGGAACTGTTGCCGCAGGTTGCCGAATGGGCACCGCACAGCCGCGATCCGGCCCGCACCCTGGTGTGTGGCCAAAGTTTCGGTGGTTTATCTTCACTGTACGCCGGGTTGCACTGGCCACAGTGCTTCGGCGGGGTGATCAGCCAGTCAGGCTCTTTCTGGTGGCCACGACGTGATATGTACCAGCGCGAAGCGATACCGGCCGATGCGGGTTGGTTGCTGCGTCAAGTCGAGCAGGGCGTTGGTAAAGGTAAATTGAACGTGTTTATGGAAGCCGGCGTGCACGAAAAAGTCGCGCACCGGGTGAATGACCGAATGGCAGATTTGTTGCGTGATGCCGGTCACCGGGTGCAATACCGGACGGTGGCGGGTGGGCATGACTACCTCTGTTGGCGTGGCGGTTTGATCGATGGACTACAGGCGTTGTGGGCAGATCAGTACCCTGCGTCTGCGGCCAAGTTAACTTTTTCTGCCCAAGGAGTCCGCGATGGAAACTCTGAACCCGTTCGATGACGAACAACAAATCTGCCTGATTGTGCGCAATGACGAGCAGCAATGCAGCCTGTGGCCTGATTTTAGCGCAGTACCGGCGGGGTGGACGCCGGTATTCGGCCCGGCAGCACGGTCACAATGCGTGAACTGGCTGGAACAGCATTGGCAGGATATACGGCCCGCATCACTGCGTAAGGCGTGATGGCGTCAATACCGAAAACAGGAGTCAGTACCTTGTCAGACAGCACTTTGTTATCGGCCGAACAGCAGCTCGCCACTGAGCTGCCGTTGGTCGCCGCGCAACCTGGAATTTGGGTTGCCGATCAAATTTCACCGCATGCCAATGCGTATGCGGTTTCCCACTACATCGAACTCAATGGCGCGTTGGATCAGGATCGTTTGATGCAGGCGATTGCACAGGGCTTGTCCGAAGTGGATACCCTGCAGTACCGCTTTGACGAGCGTGATGGGGTTCCTGTGCAATGGCATGATCCGTCACTCGCGATCCTGCCGGTAGAATATCTTGATCTCAGCGATTCTCCTGATGCCGCGGCGGCGGCACGCGCTGTCATGCAACTGGATATGTCCGGTGATTTACGTATCGGCAGCGGCAATGCGCTGTATCGGCATATCTTGATTCGTCTGTCGGAACGACGTTGGTTCTGGTATCAGCGTTATCACCATATTCTGGTTGATGGCTTCAGTTTCACTGCTATTGCCCGCAGAATTGCCCATATTTATACCCGGATGTTACGTAATGAACAGCCGGATCCGACGCCGTTTAGCGCATTTAGTGAGGTGGTCGAGGAGTATCAGCGCTATGCGCAGTCGGCTACGAGCCAACGCGACGCCGCGTTTTGGCTCAATAAGGCACAACAGTTGCCGGCACCGGCAACCCTTTGCCCGCAACCCTTGGCTGGACAGACGCCGACCACCCGTATTCATCGGTTGTCGCAACTGTGCGACCAGCAGGACTTTAGCCAACTGGTGAACGCCGGTCAGCAGCAATTTAGCGTGGCAGATATGGCGCTGGCACTGGTGGCGTTATGGGTGTCTCGTCTGAGTGGCCACGCCAGTTTCAGCGCCGGTTTCATCTTTATGCGCCGTACCGGTTCGGCGGCGTTGTGTGCCAACGGCCCGGTGATTAACGTATTGCCGATCGAAATGCACCTCGAGCCGCAGGCGACCTTGAGCGACGTTGCCGGCAATATTGGCCGCGAGCTGAAAATCGTCCGTCGCCATCAGCGCTATGAGGCGGAACAGGTACAACGGGATCTGGGGCGGATTGGCGATGCTCAGCCGCTGTACGGCACGGTTTTCAACTTTAAAATGTTCGACTTCCAGTTGGACTTTGGCGGTATTGACGGTATTACCCATGAATTGGCATCAGGGCCCGTTCGGGATCTGGAGGTAGCGCTGTACCTGGATGAGTCCGGTACGCTGAAGGTTGATTTGCTGGCCAATGCCGAGCGCTATCAGCGTGATGAGTTGGCTGCGCATTTACAGCGTTTGCCGTTATTGTTGCGTCAGTTTGCCGCACAGCCCCAGATGCCGATTAGCGAAGCCGATTTGCTTACCGAGCAAGATCATGAGCTGCTGGCCAGGGTTAACGACACTGCGCATCCGGTGGCACCGCAAACGCTGACAGACCTGTTGGCAGACCAGGCGCTGAAAACCCCGGATGCCCCGGCACTGGCTGATGCGCAATACCAGTTCAGCTATCGGGAAACGCGTGAACAGGTTATGGCGTTGGCGCGCCAATTGACCGCTCAGGGCGTACAGCCTGGGGATATCGTCGCCGTCGCGTTGCCGCGTTCCGTGTTCCTGTCGTTGGCATTAATGGCCATTGTTGAGGCTGGCGCGGCTTATTTACCGCTGGACACCGGTTATCCTGACGAACGCCTCAGCATGATGCTGGAGGACGCCTCCCCACGCCTGATCATCACCGAACCTGGCCAGCAAGCGCGTTTTGCTGGCAAGGGCGATATTTTCCTGTATGACGCACCGCTGGCGGCTGACAGTGCAGCGGATGCTGTGCTCCACGGGCCTACGCCACATCATCCGGCCTACATTATCTTTACCTCGGGTTCGACCGGGCGGCCAAAAGGTGTGCTGGTGGGGCACCAGGCGATCGTCAACCGTTTGTTGTGGATGCAGCATCAGTATCCGATGGCTGCGGGCGACGTGGTGTTGCAGAAAACCCCTTGCAGCTTTGATGTTTCGGTGTGGGAGTTTTTCTGGCCGCTGATGGTGGGGGCGCAATTGGTGATGGCACCGCCGGAGGCGCATCGCGATCCGGAACAGCTGCTGCAATTGATTGACCGGTATCGGGTGACCACCATGCACTTTGTGCCTTCGATGCTGGCGGCCTTTGTGGGGGCGCTGGATAGCCGACAAGCGGTGGCCTGCTGCGCACCATTACGACAGGTGTTCTGCAGCGGCGAAGCACTGCCTGCCGAGCTGTGTCGCTTATGGCAAAGCCGCACCGGTGTCCCATTGCACAACCTGTATGGTCCGACCGAAGCCGCTGTGGATGTCAGTTGGCACCCGGCTTGGGGCGAGGCGTTGGCCGCTGTCACGGGGGCTAACGTGCCGATCGGTTTGCCGGTGTGGAATACCGGGTTGCGCATCCTTGACGCCCGTCTGCGTCCGGTGCCGCCGGGTGTTGCTGGCGACTTGTATCTTACCGGTGTACAGCTGGCACAGGGGTATTTGGGGCGACCGGAGCTGACCGCCAGCCGCTTTGTGGCCGATCCTGAGGGTAAGGGTGGCCGAATGTACCGTACGGGCGACGTTGCCCGCTGGTTGCCAGGCGGCGAGGTCGAATACCTTGGCCGTAGTGACGATCAATTAAAAATTCGTGGTCAGCGCATCGAACTGAGTGAAATCGATCATGCGCTGCTGTCGTTGCCGGGCATCAAGCAGGCGGTTACGCATGCGCTGGTGCTGAATAATACGCCAACCGATCCTGCCGGCGGCGATGCCCGCCAACTGGTGGGGTATTTGGTGGCGCAGCCGGACGTACGTCTTGATCTGGACGCGCTGCGTGCTGCGCTGGCCGATCGTCTGCCGCCACATATGGTGCCGGTAGCGTTGGTTGAGATGGCGTCTCTGCCGCTGAGTGCCAACGGCAAGCTGGATCGTAAAGCTTTACCACAACCGCAAAGCGGCGTCAGAGCCGCAGGGCGTGAACCTGCAGCGGGGCTGGAAACGGCAATCGCCACCGTGTTCGCCCGGTTGCTGCAGCGTGAAACTGTCTTTGCCGACGACGATTTCTTCGCTCTCGGCGGGCACTCGCTGCTGGCGATGCGCCTGGCGGCGGAACTGCGTCGTGATCTGGGCAAGGCGGTGTCTGTCGGGCAGGTGATGGTCGCTTCTCGCGTGGAACAACTGGCGCAGTTGCTGGCGCAAGAGCGCACGCAGGAAGAAGCGGACCAGACGGGTTTTGACAGCATATTGCCACTGCGTACCACCGAGGGGCCGACGTTGTTCTGTCTGCATCCGGCCTCTGGATTCTCCTGGCAGTTCAGCGTACTGCCGCGCTATATCGATCAGCATTGGTCGCTGGTGGGGATTCAGTCACCGCGCCCCGACGGCCCGCTGGCGCTCAGTGAGCACATGGATCAGGTGTGCGACGCGCATCTGGAGAAAGTATTGCAGGTGCAGCCGCACGGTCCGTATCACTTTATCGGTTATTCGCTGGGTGGCACGTTGGCGCAGGGTATCGCAGCCAGGTTGCAGGCGCGGGGTGAAGACGTGGCCTTCCTTGGGTTGCTGGATACCTACCCGCCGGAAACGCAGAACTGGGACGTGATGCTGGATGACAACGTGCTAAAAGAAGTTCAGCGCGAACGTCAGCAATTCCTGGCAGTGTCCGAGGATGCGCTTGATCCGGCATTGGGTGAAACCCGTGTGGCGATGTTCGATAATATCGAAGCCAACTACGCCGACTCGGTTCGCCTGCTTTCTGCGACCAATACGGCGAACTTCAAAGGGCAGGCGACGCTGTTTGTTGCACGTCAGACCTTGCAGGAAGGGATGGATGTCCAGCAGACCTGGGCGAAATACGTGGATACCTTGCAGGTGCATGAACTCGATTGTGCGCACGTAGATATCGTTTCACCCACCTCATTCAAAGTATTGGGGCCGTTATTGAACCGCATACTTCGAGCGTTGTAATCCCCAGTGATGGTAGGGGATGAATACATTCGTCCCGATTAACGCGGGCCCAGCATGCTGGGCCCCTACAATCTCGATTACTTACCCAGTGGTACCACCAACGGCGTGTGTGAAACCGGATCATCAATGATCATGCAGCGCAGGCCGTACACCTTTTCGATCAGTTCCGGCGTCACAATATCCTTAGGCGCACCTTCGGCAACGACCTTGCCGTCTCGCATGGCGATCAGATGCGTGGCATAACGGCAGGCATGGTTAAGATCGTGCAGCACGACCACCAACGTATGACCGTTTTCACGGTTTAACTGGCGCATGAGCTCCAGCAAATCTATCTGATGGGTGATATCCAGCCAGGTGGTCGGTTCATCCAGCAGCAACAGCGGTGTTTGCTGCGCTAATACCATCGCAATCCACACGCGTTGGCGTTGCCCGCCAGAAAGCGTATCAACCGGCTGTTCGGACAGCTCAAAAACGCCGGTCGAACGCATGGCCTGTTCCACCGCCTGTTGATCTTCCTCACGCCAGCGACTGAACAGACGCTGGTGCGGATAGCGGCCTCGGGCCACCAAATCAAACACGGTAATGTCGCCCGGCGCTGTTGAGCTTTGCGGCAGCAACCCCAGTTGGCGTGCCACCTCTTTGGTCGCATATTCGCTAATCTGTTTGCCGTTTAGCCAGACCGCGCCTGCCTGTGGTTGGATCAGACGGCTGAGGGTGCGCAACAAGGTAGATTTGCCACAGGCATTTGGCCCGATAATGACCGTCAGTTCACCGTGCGGGATGGAGACGGAAAGGTCGCTTGCGACGATTTTTTTGTCATAACCGAGCGTCAGGTGTTCAGCGCGCAATGGCGCGGTCTGCAAGGGATCAGCATTCATTTTTTTCGTGACTCACGGATTAATAACCAAATCAGGTAAATGCCACCCAGGCTGACGGTGAGTACACCGACCGGCAACTGATAAGGCATAAACAGGCGTTGTGCGGCGACATCGGCGAGCAGCAGCAGCAGGGCGCCCGTCAGAGCAGTCAGCAGCAGTACGCTACGGTTGGCGCACAGGCGTCGCGCAATCTGCGGTGCCACCAGTGCGATAAAGGAGATGGGCCCCGCCACGGCGGTGGCGGCCGCCGTCAGGACGACCCCGACCAGCAGCAGCAATACGCGCGAACGTTCCACTGACACACCGAGCGCGCAGGCGGCGTCATCCCCCATTTCCAGCAGCCGCATACGGCGAGCCAGCGTCAATAACAGCAGGCAGCACAGTGCAATCACGACCAGTACGGGCAGGCTTTTCGCCCAGCTGACGCCGTTAAGTGAGCCCGCGTTCCACAGCCCGGCAGACATCGCTGATTCCAGCGAGGCGCTGATAAGAAGCCAGGTATTACCGGCGACCAACAGGGCACGCACCGCAATGCCAACGATAATCAAACGGAATGATTCGACACCATTTCGCCACGCCAGCAAATAAATCAACGCGGCGGTGAGTAAGCCACCGGCCAACGCTCCAGCGGTGATGCCGAAGACACTTCCATTAAACAATACGATGGCTACCAATACGCCGCTGTAGGCGCCGGTGTTAAAGCCAATTACGTCAGGGCTGCCGAGCGGGTTGCGCAATATCGATTGGAAAATGGCCCCGCTGAGGCCGAGCGCCGCCCCCAGCAACAGAGCCATCATCACGCGTGGCAAGCGCCATTGGGTGACGATCACCGCCAGGTTTGCCGGGCCTTCACCGCGCAAGGCGTCGATCACCTGCGAGGCACTCAGCGACAGTGCGCCAGAGCCCAAGGCGTAAATGGCGAGCCCCAGAGCGGCCAACATGAGCAACATCGCGGTCAGCGTCGGACGCGACAAGGCGCGAATTTTGTGGTTAGCCATCCGACGGGCTGCAGACATCGACATTAGCGCTGCCTCCTGAACATATGGCGCTGACGCACCAGCACGATCAGCAGCGGTGCACCAATCAGGGCGGTGACGATGGAGACACGTAATTCACCGGCAACCAGGAAACGACCGAGGAGGTCGGCGCTCAGCAGCAGGATAGGGGTCAATACCAGCGTCCAGGGCAGCATCCAGTGCAGCTCTGAACCGGCCAACCGACGGGCAATATGCGGCATCATCAGGCCGACAAAGGCAATCGGACCGACGGCAGCTGTAGCACCGCCGCACAGTAAGGTAATCGCCAGCAGGCCCAACAATTGGGTACGAACAATGCCGGTACCCAGTGCGGTAGCCAATTCATTGCCCATGCTCAGGCTATTGAGCGACTTACTCATCCACAGCGTAATCAGCGTACCCAATAAGATCGGCAGGGCGACGGTACGCACCACCTGCATATTTTGAATATCCAGAGAACCGGCCTGCCAAAAACGCAGCTGATCGAACACCAGCGGGTTTAACAGGGAAATCCCAGAGGTCAGGCCCTCAAGCACCGCCGCCATTGCGACCCCGGCTAGCGTCAGGCGCACCGGGTTCAAACTGCTGCCACCCAGAGCACCGATCAGTGCGACAAGCAGCGCGGCAAACATCGCACCGGCAAAGGCGAACCACAGATATTGGCTGATGTTGGCGGCACCAAAGAAGGTGATACCCAGCACTACGGCAAAGCCTGCACCGGCGTTAACGCCAAGAATACCGGGATCGGCCAGCGGATTGCGGGTGAGGGTTTGCATCAGTACCCCAGACAGACCCAATGCGATACCCGCCAACACGCCAACCAGCGTGCGTGGCAGCCTGGCATTGGTAATGATGGTGCAATCCGCCCCGCTGCATTGCCCATTCAGCGCCTGGATGACCGTATCAAAGGGAATAGACTTGGCGCCAAGCGACAGGCTGAGCAGCATGATGACCAACAGTGCGAAAAGAGCAATCAGCAGACCAAACAGCCTGCGGCGAAATGAACGGGGAGTGCCCCCAAGGTGACGCCCCCCAGAGGTGGGAACGGGCTGTGTGCAATGGCGTGTAATCCGTAACATAACAATCCATTATTTAATTGAATATAAATGATATTTATTATCATTATTGATTGTTTTCATCTATGGTACCATGAGTTCCTTCGCTATTGCAGCACATACCCTTCATTCTTGAAGCTGCATCTGTGTTGGCTGCGAGCGCTGGCCTGGTGGCTTACTTGAGTAAGCACCCTGGGGATGCTCGCGCTTGCCGCCTTGATGCAACACCAATTATTTTGGCTATAGACGCTGCCCCTTTTCTTTAGTTGTGGTGAGAAAGCTGATGAGTAAGCCCTCTATTTTGCTTGATTTTGGCCTGCTTAAGACCAATGGCGCTTTTCGCGCCGTATTCTGTGCGCGCTTTATTTCCATTCTCGCACTGGGATTGATGGCCATTGCGATCCCGGTTCAGATTCAAGCCTTGACCGGATCGACGTTGTTGGTCGGGTTGTCCGTAACGCTGGCAGGTAGCGGCATGTTTGCCGGGTTGCTGATGGGCGGTGTACTGGCCGATCGCTACGAACGTCGCCGTCTGATTTTGTTTGCGCGCTCCACTTGCGGCATTGGTTTTATCGGTCTGTGTCTGAACGCCGCGTTGCCAGCACCTTCATTGACGCTGATTTATCTGTTGGCGGTCTGGGACGGTTTCTTTGGTGCGGTCGGCGTTACGGCACTGTTGGCGGCAACGCCCGCGCTGGTAGGGCGTGAAAATATCGTGCAGGCCGGGGCTATCAGCATGTTGACCGTCCGCTTTGGCTCAATCCTTTCTCCGGCGATCGGGGGTTTGGTGATCGCCAATGCCGGTGTGACGTGGAACTACGGTTTGGCGGCGTTTGGTACCTTGCTGACGTTGATCCCTTTACTGCGTCTGCCTCAGCTGTTGCCGCCACCGCAGCCGCGTGAGCACCCGCTGCGTGCGCTCGCCGGCGGTTTCGGCTTCCTGTTCCGCAACCGGGTGATCGGTATGGTGGCGCTGATCGGCGCATTGCTGACCATGGCCAGTGCAGTGCGAGTACTGTATCCGGCCATGTCCGGCATGTGGCATGTCAGCGCAGCACAATTGGGCTTTATGTACTCTGCTGTCCCACTGGGTGCGGCGATAGGGGCTTTCACCAGTGGGCGAGTTGCCCAGGTTGCACGTCCGGGTTGGATGATGCTGATGACGGCGATTGGCGCCTTTATTGCCATTGGTCTGTTCGGTCTCATGCCGTGGTATGGCCTGGCGCTGTTTTTCCTGGTGGTTTTCGGTTACCTGAGTGCGTTGAACTCACTGTTGCAGTATGGGTTGATCCAGAACCTGACGCCAGATGCGTTCCTTGGGCGTATTAATGGCTTGTGGACGGCGCAAAACGTGGTAGGGGATGCACTGGGTGCGTTGCTGTTGGGGGCGATGGGGGCGTTTATGCTGCCGGCGATGACATCAACCAGCTTTGGTTTTGGTGTTGCGGTACTCGGCGTAGTGCTGGCTTTCGCGATGCGTGGTTTGCGTCAGGTTGGCAGTGGCGGGCAAGAAAATGATCTCCAGCCCGCCGCAGAATCTACTGAGAAATAAACTGTTTTTCCAACAGCGTCAGCAGATTGCTGGCGCTGTAATAATCCAGTCGGAAAGTATCATTCCCCAGAGCATAAACCCGCTTGTGTTGCACTGCCGGCAGATGAGCCAGGAAAGGATTCGCCATCAGCCGCTGCGCGTCACTGTCGTTGTTGGCAAATAGCATCAGCGTCTGGCCGTTCAGGCCTTCCGCCAGGTTCTCTCCACTAAGTTGAATAATGTCTTTGCGCATTCCCATGCTGCGGCTGTTGTTCAGCTTGGCGGGTGGGACGGCCAGCGTAAAACCAAGCTGCTTGAGCATTTGGCCCTGGGAAGATTCAGCGGTCCATAGATTGGCAGACTTACCGTCGGCGCTGAATACCAAGGCGGAGACGGGTTGTTCCGGCAGGGTCATACGCTGTTTCAGCGATTTCTCGCGGGCATCGAAATCACTGACGACTTTTTGTGCCTGGGCTTCGTGCCCAGTGGCCTGACCCAATTGAGTCGCCAACGCCTGCCAGCTTTTGTCGTCGTAATTGACGACCAACACCGGGGCAATGGCGGAGAGTTGATCGTACAAGCGCAGGGCGGAATCGGCACCGGTTGCTGAAATAATGATCAGGTCCGGGGCTTCACCGGCGATGGCCTCGGCGTTGGGTTCACCAATGTACAGGCGTTTAACGCCGCGTTGCGCCGCAATAGCGCTCCACTGGTGGAAGAAGCCCTGTGAATCAGCCAGACGGCTGCCGGGCGTAGTGGCACCACTGGCGACCACCGGCGCGTCGATCGCCAACAGGGTGCCGGTAACGGTAACGCTGGTGGAAACGATACGGGCAGGGGGCTGTGCGAGCGTCACCACGCCGTGTGACGTTTCAATTTTACGCGGCCAGCCAGCGTCTGCGGCATGGGCTGCACCGATAGCCATCATGCCAAATAGCGCCAGGCTGATGAGCAGATTCTTCTTCATAAAGCATTCCTCAGACGTTAAATAGTAATACTTATCATTTATATAATTAAAGCTGCTGGTTTTATATCATGATTATGATTGGAAGAACTGTTTACATTTATTGACATAGCATATTCACGAGGGTAATTTAACGCGATTCAATACAAATGATAATCATTATTATACAGGTTATTGTTAATGATACGAAAGGGAGAACCGATGAGTGTGACAGCAAAGGGTACCGGGCAGAAGAAGCCACAAAGCAAGGGCAGCGAACAGCCTGTCGCAGGTGTGTCGCCGACTTCCGGCTTTTTCTTTACCTCTCCTTTCCGTAGCCTGAGCACGCAAGGCTGCTTCGCCAAAATCACGCTGCCGGCCCTGGATGGCGACCAATTGAATGGCGAATTCCAACAGGCGGTGCAGCATGCGTTTGCCGAGGCCAAACTGGCGGGAGTTAAGAACCCGGTTTTGTGCGGTGCGATCCCTTTTGACACTCATCAACCCTCAGCGCTGTTTATTCCCCAGCGCACCCAATGGTTTGAACGCGATGCCTTTTTGGCCAGCGTGACATCCCCACAGGACGCTTTGCCGGAGATTACCCGGCAAAGAGAAGTGCCTGCCCAGCAACCCTTCATGCAAATGGTGGCGGATGCGGTAGAGGCGACCAAAGGCGACCAGTTGGATAAAGTGGTCCTGTCGCGTCTGCTGGAGATTGAAACGCGTGAGCCGGTGGACCGCCAGGCGTTGATGGCGCGTATCATCGCCCAGAACCCGCATGGTTTCCACTTCCACGTACCGCTGGAGCAGGGGGCATTGCTGGGCGCTAGCCCAGAACTTCTGCTACGTAAGTCCGGCGCTCAATTTTTCTCTAACCCATTGGCAGGATCCGCTCGACGCCATGCCGATCCACAGCGAGATCGCGAGATCAGTCAACAGCTGTTGGTATCAGAAAAAGATCGCTATGAGCACCAGTTTGTCACCGAAGGGATGCGGCAGGTGCTTACAGAACGCTGCAGCTATCTGAATATCCCAACCACGCCAGAATTATTGAGCACCACCACGCTGTGGCACCTGTCCACACCGATCGACGGTGAGGCAACCAGCCGTGCGGAGAATGCGCTCTCGCTGGCCTGCCTGCTGCACCCGACGCCTGCGCTGTGCGGTACGCCGACGGCATTGGCACACCAGGTGATTAAACAACTTGAACCCTTTGATCGCGGCCTGTTTGGCGGGATTGTCGGCTGGTGTGATGCTGAAGGTAACGGTGAGTGGGTGGTCACGATTCGTTGCGGCACGGTGCAGGGCAACCAGGTGCGACTGTTTGCCGGTGCCGGCATAGTGCAAGACTCTTCGCCGGAATCTGAATGGCATGAAACCGGCACCAAACTCAGTACCATTTCGCGGGCGTTTGGCCTGAACCAAGGATAGACATTCCCATGAGTATTGCTTTTACCCCCTGGCCTGATGATTTAGCCCGTCGTTATCGTGAACGCGGATATTGGACCGATAGGCCATTGACCGACATCGTCACTCATCAGGCTAAAAATGACGCCATCGCGTTGATCGACCCACAACGTAGCCTGAGCTATCGCCAGCTTAACCAGCTTTCCGATCGGCTGGCTGCCGCCCTTCAGCGCCGGGGCATGCAAAGCGGCGATACCGCGTTGGTACAGCTGGGTAACGTGGTCGAGTTCTATGTGACGTTTTTTGCGTTGCTGAAAATGGGTGTTGTGCCCGTAAACGCATTGTTCAGTCATCAACGCAACGAGCTAAATGCATATGCTGCGCAGATCAAACCGGCATTACTGATTGCCGACCGTCAGCATGCTCTGTTTGGTAACGACGAATTCCTGACGGCGTTCCGTGCCGAGCATCCTTCCTTGCGTGTGGTGGGGTTGCGTAGCCAGGAGGGGGGCGAACTGTCACTGTCAGCCTGGCTGGAAGAGGACAGCGGTGATTTTGTTGCTGCGCCAACCCCGGCAGACCAGGTGGCATTTTTCCAACTGTCTGGTGGCAGCACCGGGACGCCAAAGCTCATTCCACGCACCCACAATGATTACTATTACAGCATCCGCCGTAGCGTGGAGATCTGTCATTTCGACGTGGATACTCGCTACCTGTGCGCATTGCCGGTTGCGCATAACTACCCAATGAGCTCGCCGGGTGTCCTGGGGGTTTTCTATGGTGCCGGGTTGGTGGTGTTTGCCAGCGATCCCGATGCCGGACAATGCTTCCGACTGATCGAACAGCATCAGATTAATGTGACGGCGCTCGTACCGCCGGCGGTGACGCTGTGGCTGCAGGCTATTGAAGAGTGGGGCGGTTGCCAACAACTGACCAGCCTTAAGCTGCTGCAGGTGGGCGGTGCCAAGCTGGGGGAAACGCTGGCGGCGCGTATTCCTGCGGAAATCGGCTGTCAGTTACAGCAGGTGTTCGGTATGGCGGAAGGCCTGGTGAATTACACCCGGCTGGATGATGACGACCGGCATATTCTGACGACCCAGGGCTGCCCAATGTCACCGGATGACGAGTTATGGGTGGCCGATGATGATGGCAACCCGCTGCCGGTAGGGGAAACCGGGCGTCTCATGACCCGTGGGCCCTATACCTTCCGCGGTTATTACCAAAGCCCGGAGCATAACGCGGCGGCTTTTGATCTCGACGGGTTTTACTGTTCCGGCGATCTGATCAGCCTGACTGAAGACGGCTATGTGAAGGTTGAAGGGCGACAGAAAGATCAGATCAACCGCGGCGGGGAAAAGATCGCCGCCGAGGAAATCGAAAATCTGCTGTTGCGTCATCCGGAAGTGATCAATGCGGCGCTGGTATCGATGCCGGATGAGCTGATGGGCGAAAAAAGCTGCGCCTATATTATCGCCACCACGGCACTGAAACCGGTCGTGCTGCGTCGCCATTTACGCGCCGAGGGCGTGGCCGAATTCAAATTACCCGACCGTTTTATACAGGTTGATACGCTGCCGCTCACCCCGGTTGGCAAAGTGGATAAAAAACTGTTGCGCCAACGCCTGGAAGCGCAACAACTGACTCTGGTCCAGGGAGAATAAGTCATGGCCATTCCAAAACTTAATGATTACGCGTTGCCGACTCAGGCTGAGCTGCCAACCAACAAAGTGACCTGGGCGGTGGAACCGCAGCGCGCTGCACTGCTGATCCACGACATGCAGCAGTATTTTCTGAATTTCTGGGGCGAAGACAGCCCGTTGATCAAACAGGTGGTGGAGAACATTGCCAACCTGCGCCGTTACTGCAAGTCACAGGGGATCCCGGTGTTCTATACCGCCCAACCGAACCAGCAAAGCGATGAAGATCGCGCTTTGCTCAATGACATGTGGGGACCGGGTTTGAATAAACATCCGGAACAGCAGGCGGTGGTTGCCGCGTTGGCGCCGGAAGACGACGATACTGTATTGGTGAAGTGGCGCTACAGTGCTTTCCACCGCTCACCATTGCAGGACATTCTGCAGGAATCAGGCCGCGATCAGTTGATTATCTGCGGTGTGTACGCGCATATCGGTTGTATGACCACGGCGATTGATGCCTTCATGCGCAATATTCAGCCGTTTATGGTGGCTGACGGCCTGGCCGACTTCTCTCGTGAAGAGCATCTTATGGCGTTGCGCTATACCGCAGGCCGTTGTGGCCGTGTGGTAACGACCGCCGAACTGTTGCCAGGTATCGCCAGTAAGGCGGCACTGCGTCAGCAAATCATGCCTTTCCTCGACGAAGACAGCGAGGACATGGGTGACGACGAAAACCTGATCGACTACGGTTTGGATTCGGTGCGCATTATGGAGCTTGCCGCGCGCTGGCGTAAAATCCGTGGCGATATCGATTTTATCGCCCTGGCCAAGAACCCGAGCATTGATGGCTGGTGGGCGCTGTTGTCAGAGGGGAAAGCCTGATGGCGCAACCGGGCGATTTTGCAGGTAAACGCGTCTGGGTCACTGGTGCAGGGGCCGGGATTGGTTTGGAAACGGCGTTAGCCTTTATGCGGGCCGGTGCCGAGGTGATTGGTTTTGATAAGCACTTTGGCGAGCCGGAATATGCCTTCCGTACCGAAGTACTGGATATCGCCGACAGTGATGCAGTCGATCTTGTGTGCGGACGTTTGTTGGCTGAGCAGGGTGAATTAGACGTGCTGGTGAATGGGGCGGGTATACTGCGTATGGGGCTGACGGATGAAACCAGCGCTGCAGATTGGCTGGCTTGTCTGGCTGTCAATGCGGGTGGGGCATTCAATATGTTCCGCCATGCCTTGCCGGTGTTCCGCCGTCAACGGCGTGGTGCGATTGTCAGTGTGGCGTCCAACGCAGCCCATGTGCCGCGTGTCGGCATGGCGGCCTACTGTGCCTCCAAGGCGGCATTGCGTAGCCTGTGCCAGACCGTAGGGTTGGAAATGGCCCCTTATGGCGTTCGCAGCAACCTGGTTTCGCCGGGTTCAACCAATACGCCAATGCAGCGTGGTATGTGGCAGGACGAAACGGGTGAGCAGAAAACGATTAACGGTTTCCCGGAACAGTTCAAACTGGGCATTCCGTTGGGGAAAATAGCTCAGCCGCAGGAAATCGCCGATGCGATTTTGTTCCTGGCTTCCGATCGTGCCGGTCATATCACCATGCAGGATATTGTGATTGATGGCGGGGCGACGCTGGCGGCCTGATATACCCGTCATACTTCAAGCTGCAGGGGCGTTAACTGCAAGCGTTCACCCGAATCACTGACTTGAGTAAGCTCATCGTGATTATGAGCCTCTTTGAGGCTCACCCTAGCGGGCCAACGCAAGCGTTGTTCGAATCAGCTAAAGCCGATTTGTCTCGCTCTTGTCGCCTTCCTGCAACTCGAATTATTTAGGGTCTATATTTATGACCATAGGGCGCTGCTTGCAGCGCTTTTTTCATGGGCTTAGCAAGGAGGGAAAAGGTAATGGGGGGCCGAACGACAGATGCGAAAAAGCGCCTCAGACTGCTGATAAAGCCCGTTATTAGGGAGAGCGTGCCAAAGGGGTCGTAGCGGCTTGCCCGCCGACCCATTTGCCGGGAGCAAATGGGAACGACTTCCAGTCGGCCCGAAGGGTGGGACACACGGACGTGTCCCATAATGGCCCCTCGGTGCGCTAGGCCCGGGTATCTCGGACGTAAAGACAACGTTGTCACCAAACTCAAGCGTTGTTCAAAAGCGTAAACGCTTTTGTCTCATCCAGCACGACGCTGTGCACGTTGAGACAGAGGTGTTTGGGAAATTGAGTGGGGCACAGATGCGAAAAAAGCGCCAAAAGGCGCTTTTTTTCTGTATTGGTGGGTCGTGCGGGATAGATTCGGCCTTTGGCCTCACCCTGCGGGCAACGCTGCGCGTTGTCGTCTCGCTTCGCTCGGCTCGAACCTGAACGCAGGTTCTCCTCCAGCACGACGCTGTGCACGTTGAGACAGAGGTGTTTGGGAAATGAGTGAGGCACAGATGCGAAAAAAGCGCCAAAAGGCGCTTTTTTCTGTATTGGTGGGTCGTGCGGGATTCGAACCTGCGACCAATTGATTAAAAGTCAACTGCTCTACCAACTGAGCTAACGACCCGCAGAAGTGGTGGGTGATGACGGGCTCGAACCGCCGACCCCCTCCGTGTAAAGGAGATGCTCTACCAACTGAGCTAATCACCCTCATTCTTCTCATTTCTTACTGCTTTACTGCTCAACAAGATGGTGGGCGATGACGGGCTCGAACCGCCGACCCCCTCCGTGTAAAGGAGATGCTCTACCAACTGAGCTAATCGCCCCGTCTTGTTGGAGTCGCATTATAGGGATAGTTGAAAGTGAGTCAACGGTTTTTAAAATGATTTCAATCGTTCGCCGCAAATTTAAACAGGATGCGATATTTATAACCGGCAATGATGATTCTTTGCACATTGTTATGCGAAACGCGTTTCAGAGAGAGCGAAATCAGGCGTAGCAATATCGTGTCGGCGTTGAGGAATTAGCGCGTGGTGATACAATGTTGCCCACTTTTTTAAATTCCGAGCAATCGTCGGCAACCGCTGACACGCGTTGCGTAATAAGGCAGTGAACCCAATGAAAATCAAAACCCGTTTTGCACCGAGCCCAACCGGCTATCTTCACGTCGGTGGCGCCCGTACTGCGCTTTATTCCTGGTTATTCACTCGCCATGCGGGCGGTGAGTTCGTTCTGCGTATCGAAGATACCGACCTGGAACGTTCAACCCAGGATGCGATCGACGCAATTATGGATGGCATGAACTGGTTAAACCTGGATTGGAACGAAGGCCCGTACTTCCAGACCAAGCGTTTTGATCGCTATAACGCGGTAATTGACGACATGCTGGTGCAGGGTACCGCCTATAAATGCTATTGCTCGAAGGAACGTCTGGAAGCGCTGCGTGAAAAGCAAATGGAAAACGGCGAAAAACCGCGTTACGACGGTCACTGCCGGGACAGCCAGTGCAGCCATACAGATGACGAGCCACACGTGGTACGTTTCCGTAACCCGCAGGAAGGTTCGGTCATCTTTGATGACAAGATCCGTGGCCCGATCGAATTCAGCAACCAAGAACTGGATGATCTGATCATCCGTCGTACCGACGGTTCACCGACCTACAACTTCTGCGTAGTTGTAGACGACTGGGATATGGAAATCAGCCACGTGATCCGCGGTGAAGACCACATCAACAACACCCCGCGCCAGATCAACATTCTGAAAGCGCTGGGCGCACCGGTACCCGAATACGCGCACGTTTCGATGATCCTGGGCGACGACGGCAAAAAACTGTCTAAACGTCATGGGGCAGTAGGTGTGATGCAGTATCGTGACGACGGCTATCTGCCGCAGGCGCTGCTGAACTACCTGGTACGTTTGGGCTGGTCCCATGGCGACCAGGAAATCTTCTCTATTGATGAGATGAAAGAGTATTTCACTCTGGAAGCGATCAACAAATCTGCCAGTGCCTTCAATACAGAGAAGCTGCAGTGGCTGAACCACCATTACATTAACCATATGCCGGCTGAAGAAGTGGCGGTGTACCTGGCGTGGCACGTGGAACAACAGGGTATCGAAACCCGTAATGGCCCTGAGCTGAAAGACATCGTTAAGCTGTTGGGCGAGCGTTGTAAAACCCTGAAGGAAATGGCGGAGTCTTGCCGTTACTTCTACGAAGACTTCAGTGAGTTCGATGCTGACGCTGCCAAAAAACACCTGCGTCCGGTTGCACGCCAGCCGCTGGAGGCCGTACGTGCCAAATTGGCGGCTATCACTACCTGGACGCCAGAAAACGTGCATGACGCCATTCAGGGCACGGCTGATGAGCTGGGTGTCGGTATGGGCAAGGTCGGTATGCCGCTGCGCGTAGCGGTCACGGGTGCCGGCCAGTCACCGGGTATGGATGTTACCGTACATGCTATTGGTCAGGCACGTTCTCTGCAGCGTATTGATCTGGCGCTGGCTTACATCGCCGGACGTGAAGCCCAGGCCTGATCGTTTCTGAGCCTGTAAATAAAAAAGCCCCGTGGAGTTATCCCGGGGCTTTTTTTTATCTGCGCCGATCAGGCCTGTTCGCTGGCAGGAACGGCGGGGCGGTAAGCGAGGAAGTACATCAAACCGACGAAGCCTGCACCTCCCAATGCGTTACCGAGGAATACGGCGGTGAAGTTGGGCAGATATTGGCCCCAGCTCATGCCACCGGCAAAGATAGCGGCCGGGATTATAAACATGTTTGCCACCACGTGTTGAAAACCAATAGCCACAAAAGCCATCACCGGGAACCACATGCCAATCACTTTGCCCGGCACGTCTTTGCTGGCAAAGGCTAACCATACTGCCAAACACACCAGCCAATTGCAGCCGACGCCGGAAATGAATGCGTGCAGGAAATCGGCATCGACCTTGGCTTGTGCGATGGACAGGGTTTTGTGCAGGAATGCGCCCTCTGTCAGGCCAAGCAGGTGGCCAAAGAAATAGGCGACAGCCACGCTGCCGACGAAGTTGGCCAGCGTGACCCAGAACCAGTTGCGCAAAATGGCGAAAAACGAAATCTGGCGAGCAAACCAGGCTATCGGTAATGTCATCATATTACCGGTCAGTAACTCACCACCGGCAAGAAGGGTCAGGATCAGCCCGATCGGGAAGACAGCGGCGCCAAGCAATGCGCCGAAGGAGCCCCATTCGGCCGGTAAGGTGCCGATAACGTGGATGTCCAGCAGGAAGCCGGTCGCGATAAAGGCCCCGGCGAGAAAGCCCAGAATGAGCAGGTTGGCGAGTGACGCCTGGCTTTTGTTTACGCCTGCCTGAATGGCTAGCGCAGCGATTTCTTTTGGTGAATGCAACGACATAACTGACTCGGTTTATAGTTGTGGAATTTACGACGGGGGCAGTCTATGCCTGTGGGGCGGGTGACTCAAGCCTAAATCGCTAACATTCCGTTAATTAAAAATCAACACATTGGATAAGGTTTTTTGGTTTTTGTGATGCGGCGCTTGCTGCGGCTGATTTTTACCCATAAACGCGATTTTTTAGCGTGAAACGCGCTGATTTGGCGGCTTTTTCAGCGCTTGGCTGAGTAATTCAATTTAGCCGTTGACAGTGTTTCAGGGGTTTCATATTATGCGCCCCGTTCACAGGATTTTGTGATTGTGGATTGGGGCTATAGCTCAGCTGGGAGAGCGCTTGCATGGCATGCAAGAGGTCGACGGTTCGATCCCGTCTAGCTCCACCAACCTTTATCTCAGAAAGGTTGGTGAATACCGTAACGCCGGTTAAAGCGTACCACTTTTGTGGGGCTATAGCTCAGCTGGGAGAGCGCTTGCATGGCATGCAAGAGGTCGACGGTTCGATCCCGTCTAGCTCCACCAA
>NZ_JBXWKI010000002.1:196803-274658 GCF_058190535.1 Serratia sp. CoH_134_PS_4 | reverse complement strand
TGGGGCTATAGCTCAGCTGGGAGAGCGCTTGCATGGCATGCAAGAGGTCGACGGTTCGATCCCGTCTAGCTCCACCACCATTTGAAAAGCCGACCTTAGGGTCGGCTTTTTGCTTTCTGTCTTTCCTGCCTGATGTTGAATCCCAGACAATAAAAAAGGCCGCCGAAGCGACCTTTGTGTCATAGGGTTTTGGCTTAGCCCAGAACCAGGCCTGCGATGGATGCAGACAGGATGCTGACCAGTGTAGAACCATAAACCAGCTTCAGACCGAAGCGAGACACCACGTTGCCCTGATGCTCATTCAGCCCTTTAATCGCACCGGCAACGATACCGATGGAAGAGAAGTTGGCGAAGGACACCAGGAACACGGACAGAATACCCATGCTGCGTGGTGACAGTTCAGCAGAGACTTTCTGCAGTTCCATCATCGCGACGAATTCGTTGGAAACCAGTTTGGTCGCCATGATGCTGCCAACCTGCAACGCTTCGTGCTTAGGAATACCCATAATCCAAGCGAATGGATAGAAGAAGTAGCCCAGAATTTCCTGGAAGCTCAGGCCAAAGATGGCGCTGAACAGGCCGTTGAGCGCGGCGATCAGGGCGATAAAGCCGATCAGCATTGCGGCAACGATAATAGCTACCTTGAAACCAGCCAGGATGTATTCACCCAGCATTTCGAAGAAGCTCTGGCCCTCGTGCAAATTGCCCAGATGCAGTTCTTCTTCTTTACTGGTGTCGTACGGGTTGACCAATGACAGCACAATAAAGGTGCTGAACATGTTCAGAACCAGTGCCGCGACCACGAACTTGGCATCCAGCATGGTCATGTAAGCACCAACGATGGACATGGAAACCGTAGACATCGCGGTTGCCGCCATGGTGTACATGCGTTTTTCTGACATCTTGCCCAGAATATCTTTATAGGCAATGAAGTTCTCAGACTGGCCCAGGATCAATGAGCTAACGGCGTTGAACGATTCCAGCTTGCCCATACCGTTTACTTTTGACAGCACGGTACCAATAATCCGGATGATAAACGGCAGTACTTTAATGTATTGCAGAATACCGATCAGTGCGGAGATGAAGACGATTGGACACAGAACCTTCAGGAAGAAGAAGGCCAGACCTTTATCACCCATGCCACCGAATACAAACTCAGTCCCTTGCCCAGCAAACCCGAGCAGCTTGTCAAACAGCGCTGCGAATCCTTTTACAAAGCCTAAACCCGCTTCCGAATGCAGGAAAAAATAGGCCAGCAGTACTTCAATAACCAACAGTTGAATAACGTAGCGAATGCGGATGCTTTTACGATCGCGGCACACCAAGAGTGCCAGGATCGCGACCACCACTAACGCCAACGCAAAGTGCGCAATATGGGACATGTTTGCTCCAAACTTGAGGCAGGCTGAATTTCGGATGTCATTTTATGTAACGCCACGTTTAAAAACGAGAGCTCTATTGCAAATATGGAAAATCATAGTGGGAAACGTCTTAAAATAGTACGGTAAAGCATAAAAAATCAATAGGTTAATGAATGCATATGAAATTCCTATTCATACATAAATTTGATTATAAGTCCTTTTATGCTCTGAATTCGGCCCGGAAGAGTGCGGAAAATGTTCACCTCTGGCCGAAACCCTTCGTTAAACCCGTCGTTTTCCTCTATTACAGAGATAAGTATTACCGCTCTAAATGCACTTGATAATTATTATCATTTACATAAGATAACCACAGGCTTATTAGAAGTAAGGGTTCAGAAAATGCTGAACAGTCGTGTGGCTGAAAGTCCCCAGGGCTCATCCAGGAAGATCAAACTTTCTCTGATGGGGCCCGCCTTTATCGCGGCTATCGGCTATATCGATCCTGGCAACTTCGCCACCAATATCCAGTCCGGTGCCTCTTTTGGTTATACCTTGCTCTGGGTGGTGGTGTGGGCCAATGTCATGGCGATGCTGATCCAGCTGTTGTCCGCCAAACTGGGTATTGCTACCGGTAAAAACCTTGCGGAGCATATTCGCGATCGTTTCCCTCGTCCGGCCGTCTGGGCCTATTGGGTGCAGGCAGAAATCATTGCAATGGCAACCGATCTGGCCGAGTTTATCGGTGCGGCGATCGGCTTCAAACTGTTGTTGGGCGTTACGCTGCTGGAGGGCGCGATCCTGACAGGTATTGCCACCTTTCTGATCCTGATGTTGCAAAAACGCGGTGAGAAACCTTTGGAATGGGTGATCGGCAGCCTGCTGTTGTTTGTCGCGTTGGCGTACATGGTGGAACTGGTGTTTTCGCAGCCGCAGTTGGGGCCATTATTAAAAGGCATGGCGATACCGGATTTGCCGAACGGCGATGCGGTATTTCTGGCGGCAGGTGTGCTGGGGGCGACCATCATGCCGCACGTTATTTATCTGCATTCATCGTTAACCCAGACCGCTGGGGAAAACTCAAAGGCCGATCGTTACGCGGCCACCAAGGTTGACGTTGCTATTGCCATGACCATTGCTGGGTTTGTAAATCTGGCGATGATGGCTACCGCCGCTGCGGCTTTCCACTTTAATGGCCACAGCGGGATTACCGACCTCGATCAGGCCTATTTGACGCTACAACCCTTGTTGGGCCAGGCGGCGGCAACCATTTTCGGGCTGAGCCTGGTAGCTGCTGGGTTGTCTTCCACCGTAGTGGGAACACTGGCGGGGCAAGTGGTGATGCAAGGTTTTGTTCGCTTTTACATACCGCTGTGGGTACGCCGGGTCGTTACCATGTTGCCGTCGTTTATCGTCATTATGTTGGGGATGGATGCGACGCGCATTCTGGTGTTGAGCCAGGTTTTACTGAGTTTCGGTATTGCATTGGCTCTGGTGCCGCTGCTGTCGTTCACCGGTAATCGTGAGCTGATGGGGGATATGGTGAACAGCCGCACTATACAGGCGACAGGTAAGTTGATTGTGCTGGTGGTGATTGGGCTAAATGGTTATCTGTTGGTGAGCAGTGTTCTTTGAGCGGGCACCCAATAAGGTATTTTTAGCAAGTGTCACGTTATTTCCGGTCGATAAACGAGCAAGGCACCCTGAGGTTCTTAGGGTTCTTGCTCGACCGAAACGTTGCCCACATTATTGGATAAACATTAACTTACCGGCATTAGGGTGTCATGCCGGTTTTTGCCGTTAATCGTCGCGATCGTCATTGCCATGGCGGCGATGATCACGGTCATCATGACGCCGATCTTTCCAATGGTGCTTATCATGATGCTTATAGTAGTGCTTATCGTATTTACGATAGCGACCATCATGATAGTAATAATTTTTGCGCCAGTAGTCGTTGTCGCGCCAGCGATAACCGTCCCAGTAATATCCCCGCCGGCTACGGTCGCCCAGATAGCGGCCTTGGTGGCCTTGCCACCAGTCACGGTCGCGCCAGTCGTAACCGTCCCAATAGCGGCCGCGATTGTCTTGTTCGCCTATGCGTAGTGAAACGCCTGGCATCAAATCGATACTGATGCCTTCAGCCTTTGCCTGCTGTACGGCGGGCACTGTCGATACCACCAAGAGAGCGGCCAATAACAGAGGTTTAAACATGAATACTCCTATCCGCCGCAGCGGTTTGGCCGGTTTTATCGATAATGAAGCGCGTTCATCAGTTTATAAAACAGCCTTATAGTTTTACCTGCAATATTGGCATATTAACCGTTGCGGATAGGGTTGAATCTTAGAGAGATTCTGAAAAGCGGGGTGGGCGAACGATTTAAGATTTGTCTGTCGTCGTGGGGTTATCGCCGGGGGATTCCGGCGATAACTGTAAGCGATTACATTAGTATCTGTTCAATTTGGGCGATTTCATCTTCGCTGAAGGTGCGGTTGTTCAGCATGCCAACGGCGTCTTCAATTTGGCTGGTTTTACTGGCACCAATCAGCACTGAGGTGACGCGATCGCCACGTAATACCCAAGCCAATGCCATCTGCGACAGCTTCTGCCCCCTTTGTTGTGCCAGCGCATTGAGTCTGCGGACTTTCTCTAGCTTTTCCTCTGTGAGCTGACCGGGTTGAAGGAACTGGCTGCTGCTGGCGGCGCGCGAGTCTTGCGGGATGCCATGCAGGTAGCGATCGGTTAACAGGCCACCTGCCAGCGGTGAAAAGGCAATGGAACCCACGCCGTGCTCTTCCAGCGTATCCAATAATTCGGGTTCAACCCAACGCTCGAACAGAGAGTATTTGGGCTGGTGGATGACACAAGGTGTGCCCAGCTTTTGCAGAATGCCGAACGCCTGGCGCGCACGGTCGGCGGGGTAGTTGGACAACCCGATATAGAGCGCCTTGCCCTGACGTACCAGCAGATCCAGCGCGGCCATGGTTTCTTCCAGTGGTGTATCTGGATCAGGGCGATGGTGGTAGAAAATGTCGACGTATTCCAGGCCCATGCGCCGCAGGCTTTGATCCAGACTGGCAACCAGGTACTTTTTCGATCCCCAGTCGCCATAAGGGCCCGGCCACATGGTGTAACCGGCCTTTGAGGAGACGATCAGTTCATCACGCCAGGGCTTCAAATCCGCGTTAAGAATGCGACCGAAGTTTTCCTCGGCGGAGCCGGGAGGCGGGCCATAATTGTTTGCCAAATCAAAGTGCGTGATGCCGTGATCGAACGCGCAGTGGATCAGTTTACGCGCATTGTCATACAGCGTCGTGTCACCAAAGTTGTGCCATAAGCCCAGTGAGATTGCCGGGAGTTTTAGACCACTGCGTCCGCAGCGGCGGTATTCCATACTTTGATAGCGTGAAGAATCAGCCTGATAAAGCATACAAACCCTTTTCAGCAGAGATGAAATGAATTTTAGTGTATGCGTTTTCACTGTCTTTGTCAGAGCGCTTGATCACGCTTGGCGGGTGACGATTCACCCCGTTGATGGGGGATTTATCATAAATGCCAAAGCGGGGGATGTAACGCAAGGTTGCCAATTGCCTTTTAAGCGCAAAGTTCGAAATTTGTGCAATGTCTTCGATACTTAGTAGTAGAAATTACAACCATTGGTAGGTGATGATCATGAGTAAAAACTATACGGTGGCTGATTATCTACTCGATCGTTTAGCTCAGATTGGTATCCGGCATTTCTTCGGTGTGCCTGGGGACTACAATCTGCAGTTTCTCGATCACGTTATCGCTCACCCGCAGATCACCTGGGTGGGATGTGCCAATGAACTTAACGCTGCCTATGCAGCGGATGGTTATGCGCGTTGCAAACCGGCGGCGGCCTTGTTGACCACTTTTGGCGTCGGTGAACTCAGTGCGGTCAACGGCATTGCGGGCAGCTATGCAGAATATTTGCCGGTGATCCATGTCGTTGGTGCCCCGGCGCTACGGGCGCAGCGCGCTGGGGATTTACTGCACCATTCGCTGGGGGATGGGGATTTTGGTCATTTTGCCCGGATGGCGAAAGAAGTGACAGTGGCGCAGGCCAGTCTCACTGCCGACAACGCAGAAGCAGAGATCGATCGCCTGCTGACCACCGCGCTGTTTGAGCATCGCCCTGTCTACCTGTTGCTGCCGAGTGAGGTGGCAGAAGCGCCGTTGGCGTCCCGACCTACACCGCTTATGTTGCGGCAGGCTAATCTTTCACAGGCATCACTGCAGGCATTTGTCGCGGCCGCACGTGAGATGTTGCTTCCTGCACGACGGGTTTCTTTGCTGGCCGATTTTTTGGCGGAACGTTTTGGTGCTGAAAGGGGGTTGGAACAGTGGATGGCGGAGGTCGACATGCCGCATTCAACGATGCTGATGGGAAAGAGCGTGTTGGACGAAACGCATGCCTGCTTTACGGGCACCTATGCTGGGGCAGCCAGCGATCCGCAGGTGAAACAGCTGATTGAGAATGCAGACGTGGTGATTACCGTCGGCGTGCGTTTCACCGATACCATTACGGCTGGTTTCACCCATCATTTGCCTGTGGAGAAGCGCATTGATGTTCAGCCATTTGAAGCACGCGCTGGGCATCAGGTATTCAGCCAGATCCCGATGCATGATGCGATCATCGCCCTACACCAATTAACGTTGTCGCTGGCGAAACAGTGGCAATTACCGACTATCCAGCGCCCAACTTTGCCGGACCCCACGGGGACAGGGTTGGATCAACATGGCTTTTGGCAGCAGATTCAGGACTTTTTACGGCCAAACGATATCCTGATCGTCGAACAGGGCACCGCCTGTTTTGGCGCAGCGGGGCTTAGCCTGCCTCAGGGATGCAGGTTTATCGTCCAGTCGCTGTGGGGGTCTATCGGTTATACCCTGCCGGCGGCGTTCGGCGCACAAACGGCGGAGCCAGATCGGCGGGTGGTGCTGTTGATCGGCGACGGTTCGGCGCAGCTTACGGCGCAAGAACTGGGATCGATGTTGCGTGACGGGCTAAAACCGGTGATCTTCCTGCTGAATAATGACGGTTATACCGTTGAACGGGCAATCCACGGCCCGCAGCAGCGTTATAACGATATCGCTCAGTGGAACTGGACGCTGCTGCCGCAGGCATTGGCGGGTGAGCATCCGGTGAAAACGCTGCGAGTCACCGAACCGGAACAGCTACGCCAGGCTTTAAAAGCGTTAGCGGACAACCAGCAACTGGCTTTTGTTGAAGTGGTGCTGCCGAAGATGGATATCCCCGAATTACTGGACACCATCTCGCGGGCGATTCAGTCACGTAACGTGGCGGCCTGATCTTGATCGCTTTCCAGTAGCCGCTCCAACATCCAATACCCCGCCGGCCCCGGCGGGGTCAGCTTTGACCACACCGCATCCACCGATATCAGCTTGGGCCAGCCGCGCGGGCGTAACTCGGTCAGTTTGTTGTGGCCATATTGCTTAACCAGCCAGTGTGGCAGTACCGCCCAACCGAACCCTTGCTCTGCCATTTCCAGCAACAGCAGGTAGCTGGGTGCAGACCATACCAAACCGCCAGAGCGGGGGGGAACAGCCCCGGTATAGGTGTTCAAAATAAGTTGACGCGTACTGGACAGTTGTTCAGGCGTTGGGGTGACAGTCTGCGCCAATGGGTGCGTATGCGCGATGAACAACCCCATTTCCGTCTGCTCCGGCAGCCGTGCAAAACCAATGTCAGGTGGGTAACTGGCCTGTACTTCAACCATGCCAATGTGCGCGCGACCGCTTTGTAGCAGATCTAGCACGTCGCCTTCTTCGGCGATCATCCACTCCAGTTCGATATCCTGATAGCGTTGCTCGAAAAGTTGCATCAGTCGGTCATGGTGCTTCGGCTGATAGGTGTCGGAGAACACCAGGCTGAGGCGCGGCTCGATGTTGTCCGCCAACCGAATGCTCAGTGCGTCCAATCGCTCGCTGGCGGCGAGGATTTCCTGCACGTGACCCAAGACTTTGTGCCCGGCAGCGGTCAAGACCGGTTGCCGGGCCTGGCGATCGAACAGAATTAACCCGAGATCGGCTTCCAGGTTGGCGATGGCCGTGCTGACCGTTGACTGGCTTTTGCGCAGTTTGCGGGCGGCGGCAGAGAAGGAACCGAGGGCGGCCGCTTCGACAAACGCCTGTAAGGCTTCGGGGGAATAACGCATGATGTATCTACTTTATCGATGGAACCTATCTTTAATCTAATCAAAAATACGATAATAATCACCTGGTTTTCGTCAGGGGCGAATAAGTTCGTTCCTGGTCATAGGGGCGCGGATTACAGCGCCCTTACCAATGAATAGGGTAAAAAATAGGTGATGTATGCAACTGCAAAACAAGTCTTTCATTGAACGTATCGTCCATGCCGTCGGGTTTGAAGCCATCGCAGTGATGATCTGTGCCCCATTGGGTGCGTGGTTGCTTAACCGTTCGATGGTGCAGGTCGGTGCGTTGGCGGTGATGTTGTCCACCGTCGCTATGGTGTGGAATATGGTTTATAACACCCTTTTTGACCGTTTGTGGCCTGTGGGCCGTGTGGTACGTAACCTTAAAGTGCGGGTGTTTCATGCCCTGGGCTTTGAGGCGGGATTCGTGTTGATCGGTGTACCTATCGCCGCCTGGATGTTAAGTATTTCTTTACTGCAGGCGTTTATGCTGGAGATCGGTTTCTTCCTGTTCTTCCTGCCGTACACCATGCTTTATAACTGGGTCTACGATACGCTGCGCCAGCGTTGGTTTGATGCGCGTCAACCCGTCAACTCTTCCGCTAAATAAGGCGTCGTCATCGCTGTCATTCTCAGGTAATGTCGAGCAGTGACCGCAATATGACTGAGGAGAAAACGATGAAAGTATTGGGCCTGCTGGGGGGAATGAGTTGGGAATCGACCATTCCCTATTACCGCATGATCAATGAGCAGGTGAAAGACCGGCTTGGGGGGCTGCATTCGGCCAAAATCGTTCTCTACAGTGTTGATTTCCACGAGGTGGAACGCCTGCAGCATCAGGGCGATTGGGACGGCGCGGGGCGCTTGTTAGCCTCGGCGGCGGCCTCACTACGTGCCGCGGGTGCGCAGGCCATCGTCATTTGCACCAACACGATGCACAAGGTGGCGGATGCGGTTGAACAGGCAAGCGGATTACCGCTCATTCACATCGCCGACGCAACGGCGCTGCAGGTACGGCAACAGGATATTCGCCGTGTCGGGCTGCTCGGTACGCGCTTTACTATGGAGCAGGCGTTTTATCGCGGGCGGCTGCAGGAAAAGTTTGGCATAGAAGTCGTGACCCCGGTGGCGGCCGATCGTGACATTGTGCACCGCATTATTTATGAAGAATTGTGCCTGGGGAAAATCCGCGATACGTCACGCGACGAATATCGCCGTATTATCGGTGACCTGGAACAGCAGGGGGCGCAAGGCATTATTTTCGGCTGCACCGAGATTGGTTTGCTGGTTGGCGCGCAGGATGCGTCAGTGCCGGTATTTGACACGACCGCCATCCATGCGCGCGCTGCGGCGGAATACGCGCTGGCCTAATCGTCGTGGGGCGGTTGGCGTCTGCCCACCAACATCAGGGGTTTGCCCGCCAGTACCAGCCATGCGGGCAACATCACGACGCATAACACAGGCAGCAGGTGCAATTCTGGCACGACGGCAACGGCCATAAACAGGCTAAGCCAACCATCACGCGTTACCACCAGCACTAACCCCATAATGGCGCAGGATACGGTAATAGCAGCCGGTACCGCCGGGACGTGCTGATGCAGCATCAGGCCCAATGCCACCCCGATAAAGACCGCAGGGAAAATACGTCCGCCGCGAAAACCGCTGGCGGCAGCAATCACCAGTGCTGCCAGTTTGGTCAGTGTAATCAGCAACAGCTCCGTGACGGAGAAACTCTCGCCAATCGCCAGCCGTTTCATTTCATCAAGCCCTTTAAACAGGGTGATATCACCGCCGATCAACGCCAGCAATCCCAGTACAAAGCCACCTAGCCCCAACATCAGCACCGGATTTTTAATGGAGTGGAATAGGCGATGGGCGTGCGGAAAGCTCCATACGGCCACCATGCCCAGTGCGACAGCGATGAGGGCGACGATCGAGCCACTGAAAATATCCGTCAGCCGGGTAGCGGCATAGGCATCGATCTGCAGTGCAAAGTTTGGGGTGAAAAAGAGCTGCGTGGTGACGGCACCGGCCGCCGCCGCCATCAACGGCGCAAACAGCCTGTCCCACAGCGGTACATCATTATTGCCCGCCAGGGTTTGGGAGAAGATCAAGGCTGCCGCGACCGGGGTACCAAACAGTGCGCCGATGGTGCCGGCCGCAGCCAGAATAATCCAGTCCATCCGCGGGACCTTGGGTAGCAGACGCGAGCCCATGGCCACGACAAGCGCAATATTGATGGCGGTGATCGGGTTTTCCGGCCCCAGACTGACGCCGCCCACCAGGCCAACGATCAGTGCCAGCGCAAGACCCGGCAGTGCCGAAAGCGGCAGTGGCATGCCAATCAGCGATTCAGTGGCCGGATCAGGCCCCGCATGGCCAGGCATGTAGCGGATAATCAGCCCAACGGCGACACCGGTCAGCGTCAGAATGCCGATCAGCCACCAGGGCGAATGGGTATCGATATTCATCGCCGCAGGAATATTCACCCAGAGCAGCCGCTGCAATGCATCGGCGAATTTCATCACCAGAATGAGGACCAGGCTTGAGGCCGCACCGATAACGAGAGCGGGCAGAGCGAAAGCCAACATGGCATTGGCGCGCGGGTGCAGCATGCAGGGATCCCTTATCAATGGCCCTGGATGGCAGGCCGAACGGGTGATGGTTGTGGCCACAGCTTGCCAGACAATCGGCACGCAGGCACGCAAAGATATTTCTGGCCGGGCGTAAAGGCCGCAGCCGGTTAATAGTGCCTTTCTGTCATGACGGTTAACAGTGACCGTGGCCCGTTTTTTGCCGCAATTTGTTTCAAATGGGGTTGGAAAGGGTTGGCTGAACCGTTTTTTGTGATCAAGATCGCTAATGGATGGCCGCGCAGAGGATGGTGATTGTTGTTTTTGCAGTGGGATTTTACAGTGTGGGCAGCTTTCTATTATTCATTTTGCGGAGAAGATACTGATGACTTATGCCCTCGTAGGTGATGTAGGCGGCACCAATGCCCGCCTTGCGTTGTGCACTGTGGCGACGGGTGAAATTACCCAGGCGAAAACCTATTCCGGCCTGGAGTTCGACAGCCTGGAAGCCGTGATTCGCCAATATTTAAAAGAGCAGAATATCCAGGTTCAGGATGCCTGTATTGCGATTGCCTGTCCTGTCACTGAAGACTGGGTGGCCATGACCAATCATACCTGGGCATTCTCAATCAAAGAGATGAAGGCCAATCTGGGGCTGAATCATCTGGAAGTGATCAATGACTTTACCGCCGTGTCGATGGCGATCCCGATGTTGTCGCAAGACGACGTATTGCAGTTTGGCGGTAGCAGTGCGCAGAAAGATAAACCGATCGCGGTATATGGTGCCGGTACGGGGTTAGGGGTCGCGCATCTGGTGCACGTTGACCGTCGCTGGGTGAGCTTGCCGGGTGAGGGGGGGCACGTTGATTTCGCACCGAACAGTGAAGAAGAAGATATCATTCTGCAAGTGTTACGCGCTGAAGTTGGGCATGTCTCCGCAGAACGTGTGCTATCTGGGCCAGGATTGGTCAATCTCTACCGCGCTATCGTCAAGTCAGATAAGCGTCTGCCAGAAAAACTGGAGCCGAAGGACATTACCGAACGCGCCTTGGCTGATAGCTGCATCGACTGCCGCCGTGCCCTGTCGTTGTTCTGCGTGATCATGGGCCGCTTTGGCGGCAACCTGGCGCTGAATTTGGGCACCTTTGGCGGTGTTTATATTGCCGGTGGTATCGTGCCGCGCTTTATGGCGTTCTTCAAAGCCTCCGGTTTCCGTGCGGCGTTCGAGGATAAAGGGCGTTTCAAGGATTACGTACAGGATATCCCGGTATTTATGATCACCCATGGGCAACCCGGTTTACTGGGTGCTGGCGCTCACTTGCGCCAGACGCTGGGTATGCATTTGTAACCGAAAGCCGTGATAAAAAAAGGGGCGCAACCCGTGGGTTGCGCCCCTTTTGTCATTCAAGGGATTAGGCTTTGACCAGATCCGCCTGTGGGAAGTCTTCTTCTTCCTGCGCCACCGCTTTTGGTGCCTTGATGAACAGAGTGATAGCCAGAGAAACAACAGACAGTACGCCAATCACCATAAAGGTCGCGTGGAAGCCGCCGAAGTATTTGGCGACAAACGAACCGGCCAGTGCGCCCAAACCGAAACCTTGGTAGATGATGCCGTAGTTTTTGCTGTGGTTTTTCAGGCCGAAGAAGTCACCGACAATCGCTGGGAATACGGTAATGTTGCCACCAAAGCAGAAGGCGACGGCGCCGACGCAGATGAAGAACAGCGTGTGGTTCAGGGTAAGGAAGCTCAGCGCCACAATCGCCAGCACGGTAACCAGCATGGTGAAGCTAATGACGCGCATACGGCCCACTTTATCTGACAGCGTACCCAGAATGATGCGCCCTGCGGTGTTGAAGATAGCAACGGCGGACACGGTATTGGCGGCGGTCGCTAAATCCATCCCTGCAAGTTGAACGCCCATGTCTTTCACGATACCAATCAGGTACAGGCCACTCATGCAGGCCGCGAAGAAAATGGTGAACAGCAGGTAGGCTTCTTTGGTCGCCAACATCTGACGTACGCTGAAGTCATTGCCCAAACTGCCTGCGCTTTGATGTGCAGATTTGCTCACCAGCACCGGTTCTTTCAGCAGCAGGGAACCCAGTACAATCAGCGCCATCACAATGGCACCCCAGTAGAAGAAAGCGGACGAGACGCCGATGTCGGCAATCAGCGCAGCGTTAACGTATTTGAACAACAGGCTACCGCTGCCGAAAGCACCCACAGAGATGCCGGAGATCAGCCCTTTGTTGGCTGGGAACCATTTGATCAGGTTAGACAGGGTGGAGATATAAGCAATACCGACCGCAAAGCCGACCACTACGCCGGCCAGCAGATAAATCATGTCCAGTGAGCTGACGTAAGCGCTGGCAATCAGACCCAGGCCAACCAAAATACCCGAACACAGTGTCAGGTTGCGGATACCGAAACGCTCTTGCAGCTTACCGGCAAACAGCGTGGCGAAAGCCAGGAAGAAACTGGTGATGGAGAAGGTGGTCGCGACGTCGCCGAGGCCCCAGTGAAACTTGTCGACCAACGGCTGGTTGAACAGGCTCCAGGTGTAGATAGTGCCGAGGCCCATCTGACAGATGATGGTACCCAGAACGATTAAGCTGCGATTTGCCGGTTTGGTGTTCATGGCCGGGCTCCTTCCTGTGTGTGCATTGCCGGGCGTTAGCCGTTGGCTGAAATTTGCGGGCGGTGTCGTGAACCCCGCGGTATGGGCATATTATATGGCTGGTAGTACCACACGACGGCGGATCGGGAATGAGTTGCACAGGGGAGGGAATGAAATGCATCTGACGGTGCATGAGTTGCCGTTTTAGGGGCTAAAACGGGATGAAATGCACCTGATGCCACGTGATCTACATCAAGAATGTTAGCGATTTATCGCGCATCTCCCCATTACGATTGTGTTCGAATTGTGAAGGATGTGTGTGAATGGCGTAAATGGGCATTGTTCCTATAGAGCGGGGCTTGGCGCAGATCTATGTTATCTGTGAACGGACGGGTTCCGCTCTGCAGGAGTCGTTGAAATGAAGAAAATAGTGTTGTTATTGGCCGCATTGCTGTCACTGCCGTTGGTGAGCCATGCGGACGTCTCCATCGGCGTGAATGTGCCAGGTTTGTCATTGCACATTGGCGATCGTGATAACCGTGGCCATTATTGGGACGGTTACCGCTGGCGCGATCCTCGCTGGTGGTCTGAACATCGGGTTTATGAACGCCCGCGCGGTTATTATTATGGCCCGCCGCCACGGGTAATTTATTACGGCCCGCCACGGCGTGAATGGCGCGATCGCCCGCATTACCGTATGCCACCGCCACCCCCTCCGGGCTATTACTATGCTCCTGGGCCGCGCTGGTAATCGCTGGCGATCATAACCGCATGAGTTTGCGAAACTCTTTGACCTTGCTGCGGCTGACCGGCACTTCGAAATCCAGGTCGCTCAGCCGCAGAATATAGGTATTGTTGAACCAAGGCACAATTTCGCGAATCTTCGACAGATTGACGCAATAAGAGCGGTGGCAACGGAAGAAATGTTCTTCAGGCAGGCGGCCGTAAAACTCGGTGAGGTTCATCGGCATCACAAACTCTTCGCGCCGGGTGTAGACCCGCGTCACTTTTTCATCGGCAGCGGCATAATAGATGTCGTTAATGTCGGTAACGATAATCCGTTCGTCTTTGATTAAATTAATGCTGTTCTTGTTGCGGCTTGGTGCGCTGGCTTGTTCCGGCAGGGCCGCGGGGCGGTTATGCAACGCTTCGAGCTTTTGCAACATGGTGACGATACGCGCTTCATGATAAGGCTTGAGGATGTAATCAAACGCTTCTATCTCGAAGGCTTCTACCGCGTGCTCTTTATAGGCGGTGATAAATACGATCGAAGGGCGGTGGGCAAATTTACTGATGTTTTGCGCCAGCAGAACCCCATCCAACGACGGGATGTTGATGTCGAGGAAAATTGCATCGACCTGATGGTTTTGCAGGTATTTCAACACATCCAATCCATCCTCGAAGGTGGCTTCGATGACAATATTGCTGTGTTTTTTGATCAGGTAGCTGAGTTCTTCCTGGGCGAGGAACTCGTCTTCAACAATGATGGCTTTCATGATGGCTCCCCGGCCGGCAGTCCGCCGTTTTCCACCTGCAGTTTGCCGCCATTTTTGCTGATGTAAAAGGCAATTTCAGTGCCGGGTTCCAGGCGGCTGATACGCAGCCCTTCACCGTACAGCAAAGAGACCCGATGATGTACGTTCAGTAAGCCAATATTGTGCCCTGGCATTTCGTTGCGGGCGACGCGTTCGATGACCTTCTGATCGATACCGTGCCCCGTGTCTTTGACCGAAATTTTAACCCTGTCGCCCTGATCTTTCACGGCAATCACCACGACACCTTTGCCTTTACAGGGTTGGATGCCGTGTACAATGGCATTCTCCACCAATGGCTGGATCAGCAGGCTGGGAATACGCACCGAAATATCGTCATCGATGTCATAAATCACCGTCAATTTGGCGCCAAACCGCGCTTGTTCGATCGCAATATAGTCTTGGATCTGATGCAGTTCCTTACGGATGTCGATCAGTTCGTCGTTCAGTTCCAGGTTATAACGCAGGTAGCGTGACAGATTGATAATCAACTGCCGCGCGGTGTCTGGATTGAGGCGGATTGAAGAGGAAATGGCGTTCAGCGCATTAAACAGAAAGTGCGGGTTAATCTTGCTCTGCAGGGCGCGCATTTCCGCTTTATCCGCCATTTGGCGTAGATGCTCAATACGCGACACCTCCATCTGGGTCGAGATAATCTGCGACAGGCCAACGGCCATGACTTTCAGCGTATTGGTGATCTGGTGGGCATGGCAGTAGTAAATTTTCAGCGCGCCAGTCACCTCACCTTTTTCCCACAGCGGTATCACCAACTGCGAGTGGATTTGCGGCGTCGCGGGGTTCTCCAGGTTGTTTTTGATGATGATCTTGCCGTGCCGGATACTTTCCCGCGTCACTCGGCTCAACCCTTCACGGCCCATCGGATAAGCTTCTTCGCCCACGCCAACGTAAGCCAACACCTGGTGAGTATCGGTGATGGCTACCGCATCGGCCTGAATATCATGGCGGATGATGTCGCAGATGGTCGCCAGCGATTCGCTGTTAATATTGCGGAAATAGGGCAGGGTTTTGCGGGCAATGTCCAACGCCAGCTTGGCCTGGCGGGCGGCGATCACTTCTTTTTCGTCTTCAACGCTTTGCACCAGCAGCACAATAAGGCCGATACACACCGTGCCAAGGATCATCGGTAGCGCAATTTTGGAAACGATATCCAGCCCTAACTCGGTCGGCTTAGCCCACAGCACAATCAACAGCATGGTCAGGCATTCGCACAACATGCCGCCGAGGATCCCGGCGCGCCAACGCTGCTCCTTTTTTACCTTCAGATTGATATAACCGGCGCTGATACCGGCAATAATGCTGGTGATCAGGCAAGGAATGGAGGTAATGCCGTCGATATCGATCAGGTAGCGGTGCACCCCGGCGATGATGCCGGTGATGACCCCCACCCAAGGCCCGAACAAAATGCCGCCAGCCATAATGGCAATCACCCGCACGTTGACCAGCGAGCCTTCAACATTGACACCGGAGTAAGTACTGAACAGCGCAAACAGCGAGAAAATGGCGGTAACCATGCCCAGCTCAAGCGGCGTATGGTCCTCTTTTTGCAGCAATTGGCGGAACAGCCGGGTGCGGGTGAGGAAGAACAGGCAAATTAGCATCAACGCGGCGCGGTCAAACACCGCTAGCAGCATTTCAAAAAAAGGGTGCACGACAGGCTCTCGTTGCGGTGGGAATAGGGAGGGAAGTATATCACAGCCTAGTGACCCCGTGGCGGCCGAGCGGCGCACCACGGGGGGAACGTTACTTGATGCCTAACTGTTCCTTGCCGAGCGGCGTCAGTAAATCGACGGTGGCACGGCCAATGAAATCCACTTCGAAATCATCTGGCGCAAAATCCGGCGGTGTTCTGCCCGAGATAAAACTGGGCAGCTGGCGTTGCAGGTAGGCATCGTTTTTCGCGCAACCTGGCGCGGCAGCGATGTACATCACGTTGCTGTCGAACTCGCCGTTATGTTCGTTTTCTACCGCATGGATGACGTCGCAATGCCAAAAAACGGTGTCGCCGGGCTCTAAATCAGGAATAGGGGAAATCCCACTTAATAAAAGGGGATGCCATTTTTCCGAGATTGACAGTGCGCGGCCAGGCGCGGCATCGCACAGATCGTCATCGGCGACGTCATCTTGCAGCGCACGCAGCAGCACATAGGCCATGGCGTTGGCGATGGGGACCAGATTCAGTGTGCCTGCGTTGGTTCGCTGTGGCGTCAATGCCGTCCATCCCTGAAAGGTACGGAACATCGAACACACAGCCGGAGAGGCGATCTCACGCACTTCAGTACGGCCATCGGCGGCGAACGGGTCATAAGATTGCCAATTGCCGGAGAACACATGACGATAGACATAGCGGAAGTTCTCATCCAGCCAACGCTCAATGGTGCCGCTGTCTACGTGCGGCGACAGGCCCAGCGATGAAGAGTTTGGCGGACGGCGACGAGTACGATCGGCATAGGTCGTGACGCGCGTTGGATCAAAATGTTGTCTACCGTTGCTTTCGGTTTCCCACAGGCTGTTGAGGAATACTTGTACCGCGTGCATGCGTGCGTCCTGGCGCGCTTCTACCTGCGGTTTTGACCAGTAAATACCGTAAATCTGCGGCTTGCTGGCAGCCAGTTTGCCGAAATAGTTGTCTTCGGCCGCGCCTTTCAAGCGTTCGACGAAATTGTTGCGATCGAGGTAGTGACCGATTTCACGGTTCCAGGCCGCGGCTTTTTCACGGGGAAATACGCCACGGATGGCGCATGCGCCACGCTGTTTAATCAGTTTTTTTTGCTGTTCGCTGACGCGTTGTTGCAGGATATCTTCGGCATCGATTTGCGGAACCGGGTTCTCACCCGCCGCCAATTCCTGGCGGATTTTCTCGACTTGCTGGCGGATATTGTCCTCCAGCGCCAGGAAAGTCTCTCGGTAATTTGGTAATGCTTGCCGCAGTTGCTGTTTGACGCTTTTAATCGCGCTTGGAATATCGTCAATGCGTAAAGAAGCCATGGTGTTCTCCTCTCGCTGCCAGCAGGCAACGACGAACGGTTGTAGGGGACCGGGTAAGGCGTTATGGTTTTGTTGTTTTAACGTTAATGATTATCTGGATTTAATAGAGGAAAATAAAGGGATATCTTTCATTCGTAACTTCCTCATTTTCGTTTTTCGGAGGTTTATGTTTTTAGGAGATAGAAACAATGAAACTGGTCACTGAACGTTTGATCCTGGAGTCAATCACTGCCGACGATTGGCCGCTGTTCCTGCGTCTGTATCAGGATCCAGAGGTGATTCGTTATATTGCCGACCCGCTCAGTGAAGCAGAAATTCGCACGCGTTTTGAGGCCAGACTCCCCGCCTGGGACAAATATGGGGAGCAGTGGCTGTGCCTGGTGATGAGAGAAAAGGCCAGTGAAGACGCGGTTGGTATGACCGGTTTTCGCCCACAATGGCACCCCTACCGGCAGGCAGAAGTGGGATATGGCAGCCTGCCGCTCGCGCAGGGTAAGGGTTATGGCAAGGAATCTCTGCGGGCAGTGCTGGATTTTGCTTTTAACGCCTGCGATTTTCATAAGCTGACAGCCACGGTGACCGAGGGCAATATTGCCTCGCGCCGACTGCTGGAATCCTGTGGCTTTCTGTTGGAGGGCACGTTGCGCGATAACTACCAGTTGGCGGGGCAATGGCGCGATGACTGGCAGTTCGGGTTATTGGTGTCGGAGTTTAGGGGCGTCAAATAAAAATGTTGTGCCGGGTATCGACAAGCCTGCCAAGGCTGAGATATGTTCAATATCCGGTCAATCTTAGGTTGGTCAGCGTCGCTCGGATGGTCCGGGCGCTAACGTCTCTTCGAGGTATCTATGGCTGATAATAGTCCGCAACGCCGTTTCACGCGTATTGAACGTCTCCCCCCTTATGTATTTAACATCACCGCCGAATTGAAGATGGCCGCACGCCGTCGCGGCGAGGATATTATCGATTTCAGCATGGGCAACCCCGACGGGCCAACGCCGCCGCACATTGTGGAAAAACTCTGCACCGTTGCACAACGTGACGACACCCACGGTTATTCCACCTCGCGCGGCATCCCGCGTTTGCGCCGTGCTATTTCACGCTGGTACGCCGATCGCTACCAGGTGGAGATCGACCCCGAAAGCGAAGCCATTGTCACCATAGGGTCAAAAGAAGGGCTGGCGCACCTGATGTTGGCGACGCTCGATCACGGCGACACCGTGCTGGTGCCAAATCCAAGCTACCCGATCCACATTTACGGTGCGGTGATTGCCGGGGCCCAGGTGCGTTCGGTACCGCTTGTGGACGGTGTGGATTTCTTTGGTGAGCTGGAGCGTGCCATACGCGAAACCATTCCGCGCCCGAAAATGATGATCCTCGGCTTCCCATCGAATCCGACGGCGCAATGCGTAGAGCTGGACTTTTTTGAGCGCGTAGTTGCGCTGGCTAAACAATACAATGTACTGGTGATCCACGATCTGGCCTATGCCGACATCGTGTATGACGGCTGGAAAGCGCCATCCATTATGCAGGTTCCTGGTGCCAAGGACATTGCGGTGGAGTTTTTCACGCTGTCGAAAAGCTACAATATGGCAGGCTGGCGAATTGGTTTCATGGTCGGTAATCCTGAGCTGGTCAACGCACTGGCGCGTATCAAGAGTTATCACGACTATGGCACCTTCACCCCCTTACAGGTAGCGGCTATTGCGGCACTGGAAGGCGATCAGCAATGCGTGTTGGATATTGCAGAGCAATATCGTCAACGCCGTAATGTGCTGGTAAAAGGGCTGCATGAAGCGGGCTGGATGGTGGAGAACCCGAAAGCCTCAATGTACGTTTGGGCAAAAATCCCAGAGCCTTATGCGCACCTTGGTTCACTGGAGTTTGCCAAGCGTCTGCTGGCGGAAGCCAAGGTCTGCGTATCGCCAGGCATCGGTTTTGGTGACTACGGTGATACCCATGTGCGTTTCGCGCTGATCGAAAACCAGGACCGTATCCGTCAGGCCGTGCGCGGTATCAAAGCCATGTTCCGGGCTGACGGGCTGATTAAGCCAGCCAAAAGTAGCCCGACGCCAACCAAATAATTCCTCTAGGCCGGTGCATTCGCTCCGGCCTTTTTTCTTTCTGCTAAGGTTTTCTTCATCATTTACCCACTATCCTTCAATAAGATTTTCTTTATTTATCAGGAAGAGTGTATGGGCAAACGTTACGCGAAATCACAGATTGTTTTGCACTGGCTGACGTTATTGATGGTGATCCTCACTTACTCAGCCATGCTGCTGAAAGATTCGGTACCGGATGATATGGCGTCACTGGTCAAAAATCTGCATTTTAACTTTGGCCTGATGGTCTTCTTGTTGATGTTCATCCGGCTTGGATTGCGTCGGCGTTATGCCACACCGCCGACCACGCCACCCCTTGAGGAATGGCAGGAGTGGGGGGCCAAAATTTTCCACGTGCTGCTTTATGTGCTGTTCCTGGCCTTACCGGTGCTGGGTGTTCTGACGCTGGTTTATGGGGGTAAAGAGTGGGTGTTGCTGGGCTGGCAAGTTCCGCAAGTCGTCACACCCAATCCGGTGCTGCGTAGCGTGATTAAAAGCACGCACGAAACGCTCGCCAATACCGGCTATTTTATTATTGGCGCACATACGCTGGCGGCGCTATACCACCATTATCTGCGCAAGGATGACACCTTGCGCCGCATGATGCCGGGAAAATAGCCGCGTGCAGAAACAACAAAGGGGCGCTTATGCGCCCCTTTATCTATGTTCCTGGTCATGCCTTGGTTATGCAACCATCAGCATAAAGGTGCCAATCCATGTAACCAACATGAATGAAACGCCCATAACAAAATATTTCACTGAACAACTCCCTTTTGGAGTCCCTCGCAAGCCAATGATCCCGATTGTTGTGCTGAGTATTTTGTGGATACTTTGTGGCGATTAGGCGGATCCTTCAACATGAAGAACAACGTCCTTGGCCACAGATTATCCGGTTGTCGTGTTTCAACGTCCGTGAGGTAAAACATGAACCACGACAGGATCGGGGCTAATGTACTCCCAATATGAGCATGATTACAATACTGTGTTTTTGATCACACTTTTTGACGGTTTATTAACCAAGGATTACTGTTTTGAAACGATTTTTATTTACCTTTTTTATCAGGTAAAAGAAGGGAATAGCCCGTTGAAACGGGCTTTATCATTATGTTTGCTGTGATGTTATGAAAAGGGATCAGGCGACGGCGTTTGCGCCCGTCAACAAGATGACCCAGAAGACAAGGCACGACAGCAGAATAACGGTCCAAATATTACGGCGACTCCACTCCATTTTTAGCCTTCACTTTTGCTCTTGATGGTTCGGTAATGAACACATCGGCGAAAAATGAAGAATATTTAGCCCCCGCAAAAAATATTTATCTTATTGCTGGCGAATCTCTGCTACCGAGGTTTGAACTTCATATCCTAACAGGTAGAGGGCTTGCTCCAGCGCTTCCACTTTTGAGGCGTAGGCGACGTCCAGCAGGCGATCCATCTGCCCAGCGTTAAACCCTAATTGACGTGCCAGAGAGGCTTTAGAGGCGCTGCTGGACAGCATAATGTTATGCAGTTCGAGTTTGAGTTTGACCAATACGGGCACATGGATCGCTAATTCTTCCGGTAAGGCGCGGGAAGGGGGAGGTACCGGTCGGCCCTCTTCCATTTCCAGCTTGATGGCAATCAACAGGCTTTCCTGGGCTTCAAGCTCTACATCTTCACGCTTATAGCAGGCGGCCTGTTGTTCAGGAAAATCACGAAAGTGGATCTGCCAGGCATCGCTATCGTTATCAAAGCTGTAATGGGCGGGGTAGTGGCAAGACATGGTATTTCCTGTTTGGCGCGAAGTAATGCGGCATTGTGACCGCTCGGCGTGCAGATAGCCAGTGGCGATGGTCAGGCCTTCATCGGTTTACGCGTGCATAATCCCGTAGGCAACAACAACGCGCATAACAGGCCAATCAGGCTAATAATGATGAGCCAGCGCGTCACTGGGCCGGGGTAATAATTATTCACCACGCTGAGCAGATACAGGGCTAACGCCAGAGGCCAACCAGGTGTACCTATGTCATTAAGGCGAAATGCGGTGCGGGCTACCAGCCAAAGGGTTAAACCTATCCAACACAGTGACCACAGCATAATGCACAGCAGGTAGACAAACACCGCAAAAAACGTGCTGATATCACTGTGCGCGTAAGTTCGGAAGAGATTTTGATCGAGATAAGGTGACAGGTATAACAACAGTGCCAGGCCCGCGGCGAACACCATCACGGAGAAAACATACTCCTTGCGTGCTATGCGGCGTTTAAAGACATTTTTAGCGATCTGTCCGAGAGAATCCAAAATAACATTCCGTTGTATCCGTCATTGCTGACAGGGTTGCAGCCAAAAAGAGGGGCAGTGTAGTGATGCGCTGTGGCGTGTCAATATGATAATTGTTCTCATTTAATCAAGGTTTACGTTTCGGCGGAATAGTTGCCTACCCTAACTAATTCTTTGTTTCTGTGCTTCAAATCACGTTTTTGGCTATTTTGGCTTACCGCCTTGTGATGAGCGACATAATCCAGTTTGTTCGCACCAGACAATGGATTAACATAATCACCACTTATCACTGGCCTGGCTTATATGGATATCCGATGCGTCATTTAGTTGCTCTTCTCCCCCTGCTTACCTTACTCACTGCCTGTAGCAGCGGGCCGAAGCCGACCCCAGCTACGCCTCAGGACAGCACGGTGAAAGGTGGGTTCCTGCTGACGCCAGCGCATTCCGGTCAGCCACTGGGCGGTGATTTTGCCAATAACCCCAATACGGCCCGTTTTATCGATAAAATGGTTCAGGAACACGGTTTTGATCGTCAACAGCTGCATGATGTACTGGCCCAAGCCAAGCGACTGGATTCCGTGTTGCGGTTGATGGATCGCCAAGCGCCAACGCCATCCACACAGGCACCCTCAGGACCGAACGGCTCCTGGCTGCGCTATCGCAATAAATTTATTACGCCGGATAACGTGCAAAATGGCGTGCAGTTCTGGAACCAGTATCAGGATGCGCTGCAGCGTGCTTATCAGGTCTATGGCGTACCACCCGAAATCATTGTCGGTATTATCGGTGTTGAAACCCGCTGGGGCCGCGTGATGGGTAAAACCCGTATTATTGATGCGCTGGCTACCTTGGCCTTCGACTATCCCCGCCGTGCCGATTATTTTGCCGGCGAGCTGGAAACCTTCCTGCTGATGTCACGCACTGAAGGGGATGATCCGCTGGATCTACGTGGTTCATTTGCCGGAGCGATGGGGTACGGCCAGTTTATGCCATCCTCATTCAAAAGTTACGCTGTAGACTTTAACGGTGATGGTCACATTAACTTGTGGGATCCGGTGGATGCGATTGGCAGTGTGGCTAACTACTTTAAAGCACACGGCTGGGCCAAGGGCGAACCTGTTGCGGTGCAGGCTAACGGCCAGGCGCCAGGGTTGGAAAATGGGTTTAAAACGCGTTACTCCGTTGCCAGCCTGGCAGCGGCAGGCCTGACTCCACAGGGTTCCTTGGGCGATAACCAAGAGGCCAGCCTGCTGCGTCTGGATATTGGCACCGGCTATCAGTATTGGTATGGATTACCTAACTTCTACACCATTACCCGCTATAACCACAGCACCCACTATGCGATGGCAGTGTGGCAGTTGGGAGAGGCGGTGGGCCGTTCGGCGCGCGGCGGGTTCTAAACTCGTGAGCACTGATGAGAAAGGCCGCTGAAGCGGCCTTTTTTACGTCGGTAGGGATTAGAAATCGTAACGCAGGCGTACCAGTGTCATATCACCGAGATTGTCGGTGCTTGACGTCAGCACGTGTTCCACATCGACGCGGAAGCCGTAATCAAACTGTACGGTAACGCCCAGACCGTTATCGATACGCTGATAATCGCGGCCGCTCACGTACTGCAGGCGGTCACCCATAAAGTATGGCATCACGGATTTCACCGCATATTGCCCCACAGGTAGGGTGTAACCGGCCAGATACTCAATGCCCCAAGCGTCACCGGCGAAGTAGTCGTTAACGTTGGCTTTCTTGGTGGTCAGGAAGTTGTTGTACCAACCGCCGCCGAAGGTCAGTGTCCAGTTATCTGGTTTCCAGCTCAGCGCAGTACCCAGAATGTTTTGGTCATAATCTTTGGTGGTGTGGGTAGCGGGATCGCGCATCTCTGCACGGGTATAGTTCCACGCGGTGCCCCAGGTCAGATCAGGCGTCAGGTGGTAATCCACGCCCAATGAACCGCCGCCTTCACGCTTGTAGCGCAGGCCATTACCCGGCAGATATTCGTTGTCGCTGAACAGATAGGACGCATAAACGTCCGCGTCACCGAAGGTATTTTTGTACTTCAGCATTTTGCGTGAGCGGTAAGAACCGTCGTAATCGCCGTTGATGCCGTTCCCCGGAGCCTGGGCCAGCATGTCATAGTCCCAGATATCGGTTTTGGCGCCGACTACGTCATAGTACACGCTGTTTTGCTGACCAAAGGTCAATTGTCCCCAGGTTTTACTTTTCAGACCGGTATATAGCATGCGGCGGCTGGTGTTGTTGGCACCATCGGCATAGTGATTATCCCAGTTGAAGAGTGCAGGAATGTTCACGCCCAGCTCGTAATAGCTGATCCAGCTAATGTCATCGAACAGGTAGTAATCAGCGGCAAAGCGGAAGCGGGTGCCTCCGTCGAACCCGTTACGCTTGTAAGAGCCCTTATCGCCATCGCCGGTCATATTGTTGAACTGCGGACGGATACTGCCACCGACAGTAAAGTTAAGACGGCTCAGCGGATCGCCCGCCTGCGGGTCCTGCTTCAGCAAAGTGATTTCAGCTTGGGCAGCAAAAGAAGTACTACCCACGATCAGTCCCAGAGCAACGGCCTGGGTTAATGCGCGCAATGTGTATGTCATTTTATATCCCTGTGTATGCTTGCCACTCTCACTGAACCTTCGGGTATCAGTGATTGGCTCAGTAAATTTCCTGAGCGTTTTCATCGCTTTTCTTGGTTTTGTAAAAGCGGGCGCATATTTAACACGATTTTGATCACAAAAAGTTACTTTTCTTGCTAATTATTTGATTTGTTTTTAATCACCTGCAAGGGCGGGCGTGCAAGAAACCGGCGTTATGGCGGGCTTCAACGTATCGACCGGTTAGGGGGACAGCGTTCGGATGAACTCAGCTAACACAAAGCATTATATTTTTCACTTGTCAGAGAATGCCAAATGCCGTGTAATTTCATTGCGGCCAGAGACAGTTTAATACGTGGTTTTTTCGTTTTATTTTACAAAATTTACCGAGTTAACAAGGGACGTTTAGAACGCTATGAGATTTTATTTCGCACTGTTGATAGGGCTTTTTTCATTGCCACTAATGGCGGCGGAGTCTCACGTCTGCCATTCGCAGTCATATGATTATGCGAGTATTGGCAAGTTAAGGTTGAGCGATGATACGACTTTTACTTGCCGCGGAGTCGGTCAGTTCACTATTCCTGACTTAGCTAAGCGTGGTTGGAAGGTTATTCACGTGGCACAGCAGACGGAATATACCGGTGACGTGGACAGTGATAGTGAGGTGATTAAAATGTACCAGGAAATAGTCGTCTATAAAGAATAAAGACTACGTGTTTATCAGGTTCACATATCGCCATTTTTTATTCGTGGTGAGGATGTGTCATATTCTTTTTTTCCATGTTGACAGAAGGATAGTACCAAAAAAATATAAATTATGGATGTTGATATTCACAGCTACCAAATGATCTGCGAAAGCCAATTCACTATTACTCTGCAAATATCCAAATATGCCTGGGGTTATCCTTTAATAACCTTAAGTGATAACGGTGATTTTTTTGTGATGGAAAACACCCGGCGAGGGCGATTGCCTAATCAGATGCCGGTGGAAATAATAACCTTTACTAATAATGACTCTGTAGCATGGGATAACAACCGTAAGCATATTTATTATTCGAAGTCAGGGCGTTTGTACAGCTGTGCGCTGGATTTTTCCTATGTTCCAAAGAAATGGTAATACGCACTCTGCTCATACCTCCGGCCATCAGGCCAGAGGTGCTATCTTCATCATCCACTGTTTGAAAGCGATGATCTTCGGCCACTGGCGTTCGGTGGTGGTTGAAATAAAATAACAATGTTCGCAAGGCAGAGTCATATTGGTAAACGGAATAATCAGCTCTCCGCTTTTAATCCAGTCTTGCACCAGATTAAGCCGGCCCATTGCGACGCCAAGATGCTGCGTTGCCGCCAGCACGGCCAGATCTGAGCGATCGAATTCCATGCTTTTGCTGTCGGTATCCAACCCCAGTTCAAAATGTTGTGACCAGGTTAGCCACTCGTCTTCACCCGAGTTGTATCGGTCGTGCAGCAGAGTGCAATCGGCCAGGTTTTCAGGCGCATTGTAGAGATTATGCTTTTGGGCGTATTGCGCAGTGCAGATTGGGACCATAGACTCGTGCATAAAGGCTTCGTCCAGTTGCTTGCCCGATGGCAGGCGACCGAAATACAGCGCTAAATCAACGCCTCGATTGGCCAGATTGATATTTTCTTGGCCCGTGAGAATGTTTAAATGAATGGTGGGATACTGAGCAGTAAAATCGCTGATTCTGGGTATCAGTAAACATTGTACAATCGAAGGATGCGAGTAAATGGTCAAGGTGCCCGTCAATTCACGGTTTCTAATATCAAGAATTTCTTGGGTTAGGGCGTCGAAGGAATGGCTTAACGACCACTGCATACGCTCGCCTTCAGGTGTTAGCGTAATTCTGCGATGAAATCGTTGAAATAAAAGAAAACCCAGTTCTTTTTCTAACAGGTTAATTCTATGACTTACAGCGCTGGGGGTAATTGAAAGTTCCTCTGCCGCCAATGAAAAGGATAAGTGGCGGGCAACACATTCAAAAGTATGCAAGCGAGAAAATTGATAGCTCGTCAGTGGACTTGCTCTTTTTGAATACTTCTTATTGGGGAACATGTTATTACTCCATTCACGTGATGTAATAATGGTAACATTTTAATGAAGGTAACTAAAATACGAATTGACGTGTTTTTTAGCCACGCTGGCATGTGGGGGTAATATTTTTTATGACGTGTTTTTTATGCAGAAAATTCAACGGTACGGAAGGGGGCGGGCAAGGATGACAGTCCATTGCCCTAAGGAGCTTGGTTACCACATCAAATCATCAGGGACAACAAAATCAGCGTAAGGATCTTCCTCGTCTTGCGCTTCCTGAGTGAGTTCAGCGCTTAATACAATGTAGCTCGCATCCCGTTGTGCGATTTTATTGGCTACGACCGCAGGTATAATCGCATACTCACCCTCACTGTTATTGTCAGTAATCAGGCGGGCAATGGCGAGGCGACCATTGATCAATTGGGTTTGAGTCGCCTTATCTACAGAGATATTTTTGATCAGATTATTATCTGTGAAGTTATAGCTAATATCACCCTTTGAAATAACGATTCTGTTCATTTCAATGAGTTGTTTAATCTGCGCTTTATACTCTTTCGATAAGGCCGCTTGTTTTTGTTGCTCACTTAACTGTTTGTCACGCTCGATTTGCGTCTTCTTGTTTAATTCTACGGCTTCTCTCGCCTCACGAGCCTGGACGCGTGACTTTTTAGCCGTTCTTTGCACTTTTTCTAGCTTCTTGCTGCTGACGAGTCCAGCTTTAAGCATCTGCTCTTGTAATGTGAGTTTTGTCATGTTCGTTTCTAAAATCGATTAAATCGTGTCTGGGATTATACCTTTAATAGTCGACACTGTGCCAGATTCTGAAACCGGGTCATGCATTATCCTGGTAACCCTGGAGAGGCCTTTCGAAGGCTTCAGGACCAATGCCACTGAAATGACTGTGGCGGGTGCCGTTGTAGAATGCTGCAATGCAATGTTTTCGTTTCAATGCCCCTCAAATCGCTTTTATGCCACTGGATTAACTGGACGAAACTTAACCCAGATCAACCCAAATGAGAATAATTCTCCACTCGTTTAGCGATTAGCAATTACTTTATAGAAACAAGAAAACGTCTTCGGGAGTGATAATGATGAGGCAACTTTATATCCGCTTTACCACGGCGCTGAACAAACCTGATCTGGCCATTTTACTGCTGAGAATCACCTACGGTCTGCTGATTTTCCATGGCTGGCACAAGGTGCACGATGGCCTCGCCGGGATTGAAGGCATGCTGGCAGGCTATGGAGTCCCGGCGTTCGTGGCGTATGGTGTGATCATCGGGGAAGTCATTGCCCCGATCATGATTATGCTGGGCATTTTCACCCGTCTTGCAGCGCTGTCAGCCGCAGCCACTATGGTTGTTGCGTGGTTGATGGTCGGTATCCACCAAACTTTCGCGCTGTCACCGGTCGGCGCGTGGGCGATTGAAGATATCGTGTATTACTTCATGGCAGCCGTTGTGATTGCGCTGTACGGCAGTGGCCGTTATTCCGTTATGAGTAACCCGGTATATCGCTGATTTTCTCTCTCAGCGTGTTTTCTAATGAAACACGCTGAGTTTTCCATTTAACGTGATTTATGGCTGTGTGACGTAACTCGAACCTGCCATACCAACTTTTGTACCGACAATTAAGCGTGGCTGTGGGTAGAATTCGGTAGAGTTTCGGTAGAGTTTCGGTAGAGTATAGAAGACAAAGTGAGTTGGTTAACTCATTGTTTTTTGAGTAAAGTAGATTTCGTTCGGCATCGGAATGGTGTCCCCGACTGGAATCGAACCAGTAACTAGCCCTTAGGAGGGGCTTGTTATATCCGTTTAACTACGGGGACGCTGCGGGCTGGCAACCTGAGGCTGCCGGGGCAGTATACCTTTTTTTACCCGCAGAATAAGCGCTTAGCGGTGCGTTTGCTCATTACATCGCCAATATGCATTGAATTTTGCCTGCTGCGCTGATCGCGATCACGGTTTTCTTGCCTTGTCGGTTTGTTTTTCTGCCTTTAGCCGCTCAGCCTTGTTTTTGTCACTCATGTCGTTGCGGATCTGCGCATGGCTGATTAACGCAAAGATAAAGGTGCCGCCAATAATGTTGCCTGCTAGCGTAGGGATAGCGAACGGGTAGATGAAATCGTGCCACGGAATGATGCCGCTAAACACCAGATAAAGGATCTCTACCGATCCGACCACGATATGGGTGAGATCGCAAATCGCCACCAGGTAGGTCATGAGTACGATCACCCAAATCTTGGCTGCGCCAGCGGACGGAAACATCCACACCATGGTTGCAATGATCCAACCGGCCAGAATGCCGTTAGCGAACATTTCCGACGGTGAGTTTTGCATGACCTCTTCAGACAGGCTAACGAAGGCGTTCCGGGTATTTTCATCAAAAATCGGCATATGGATAAATGCCAGCGACGCCAGCCCGGTGCCAATCAGGTTACCCAGCAACACGACACCCCACAGGCGAAGCAGGATGATGATATTTCTCGGTGTCGGTTTATGCATGATCGGCAGTACGGCGGTCACGGTATTCTCGGTAAACAACTGCTGACGCGCCATGATCACGATGATAAAGCCAAAGGTATAGCCAATATTCTCGATAAAGAAGCGGCTGGGGTCGTCCGGCAAGCGGGCGTGAAAAATGCCTTTCGCCATCAACGAGGCGCCCATCGACAGCCCGGCAGCCACCGCTGACCACAGCAACGCCCAGCCGTCGCGTTCCAGCTCTTTCTCACCTTCCATGCGGATCTGCTCATGCACTGCCGCCGCGCGTGAAGGTAAATTCTCTTCTTTTATCTCGATTTCGCTCTTGCCCTGCTCATGCTCCTTGCTTTCGACTTGCACGTCATTATCCGTATCTGCCTGCGGGTGAGGGTGTTGTTCGCTCATTATCTGCTCTCTCCATTGATGCTGCCAAGGCCACGCATTAAGCGTAGTTGGCTCAGCGCTCCCGCGAAAGCCATGCTGCAAATGGCAGAAAAAAGTAACAAGACTTTAACGCCGCCGTTTTTTTCTACGCATTCTTGATCTGGTACGCAATATTACCCCTATTGGAGTAGCTGAGCGGCCTGTCGCGGGGTACGTGCCGCAGATGGCTTATGCTATGATCGCTATCCCAAAGAAAAATATGAGTTCTCCCGATGCTGGAAGCTAAAAATCTGAGTTGCGTCCGAGATGAACGCACCCTGTTTAGCGCGTTAAGCTTTAGGGTAACGCCGGGCGATATTATTCAGGTTGAAGGGCCAAACGGTGCGGGTAAGACCAGCCTGTTACGCATTTTGGCCGGTTTAGCTCGGCCAGATAGCGGAGAGGTCTGCTGGCACGGACAAAATACGTTACGCCAGCGCGAACGCTACCATCAGGATTTACTGTTTCTCGGCCATCAGCCGGGGATTAAAACCATGTTGACCCCTTTTGAGAACCTGCAGTTTTACCAGGCAGTGCGCACGTCACCCGATCGCCAGGCGATTTGGCAGGCGTTGGAACAAGTGGGGTTGGTGGGCTATGAAGATTTACCGGTGGCGCAGCTTTCCGCTGGGCAGCAGCGCCGGGTTGCGTTGGCTCGCCTGTGGCTCAGCGACAGCCCACTTTGGATCCTGGATGAGCCACTAACGGCAATCGATAAGCAAGGCGTGGCTGAATTGATTAGCCTTTTTGAGCAACATGCGCAGCAGGGCGGCATGGTATTGTTGACTACGCATCAGGATTTGGCTGGCGCGACACAGGCTGTAAGGAAAATCAGCCTGACGGAAAACCGCGTGGAGAACTTTTGATGTTTCTGACTGTATTGCGCCGTGAGCTGAAGATTGCCTTTCGCAAAGGGTCGGAAATTGTCAATCCACTGTGGTTCTTCCTGATCGTTATCACGCTGTTTCCGTTAGGCATTGGGCCAGAACCACAGCTGCTGGCGCGCATTTCGCCGGGGATAATTTGGGTCGCTGCGTTGTTGGCGGCGTTGTTGTCGTTGGAGCGCTTGTTCCGCGATGACTTTCTTGATGGTTCGCTAGAGCAACTGCTGCTGTTGCCGACGCCGCTGCCAATGACGGTGTTAGGCAAAGTGTGTGCTCACTGGGTCGTCACCGGCTTGCCCTTATTAATCCTGTCGCCGCTGGTGGCCTTGTTGCTGTCGTTGAACATAAATACCTGGCAGGCGGTTGCGTTGACGCTGTTTCTGGGTACGCCGACGCTCAGCTTGATTGGTGCTATCGGTGTGGCGTTGACCGTTGGGTTACGCAAAGGTGGCGTGCTGCTGAGTCTGCTGGTATTGCCACTGTATATACCGGTGCTGATATTTTCCACCGCCGCCATCGACGCCGCCTCTATGGGCATGCCAATAGACGGTTACCTGGCAATTCTGGGGGCGATGTTGGCGGGCAGCATCACGCTGGCGCCTTTTGCCACCGCAGCAGCGCTGCGAGTGAGCGTGCACTAGCTAACTTATTGAAAAGCGGGTTAACGCCACAAAGAGCGTGTTCCACCGCACAAGTAATTTTCGTCGCCTCGGTAGACGGGGCGGCCACCGTATAAATTTACCGTGAGCAATGACGACAATGTGGAAATGGTTACATCAATTTGCCCAGCCTGAACGGCTGTATCACGTCTGTGGACGTTTTATCCCCTGGCTGGGGCTAGCCGGTGCAGCCTGTCTGCTGCTGGGTTGGGTATGGGGCTTTGGCTTCGCCCCGAAGGACTATCAGCAGGGTGATAGCTTCCGCATCATGTATATCCATGTGCCGGCTGCCATGTGGTCGATGGGGATCTACGGTTCGATGGCCGTTGCCGCCTTTATCGGTCTGGTGTGGCAGATGAAAATGTCGGATACCGTTGTCGCTGCGATGGCACCCGTGGGGGCGGTATTTACTTTTATTGCCCTGGTCACCGGCTCTGCCTGGGGTAAGCCGATGTGGGGGACCTGGTGGGTGTGGGATGCGCGTCTGACGTCCGAGTTGGTGCTGCTGTTCCTTTATATCGGCATTATTGCGCTGTACAACGCCTTCGAAGACCGGCGTCTGGCAGGCCGCGCCGCGGGCATTTTGGTGCTGGTCGGGGTGGTGAATATCCCGATTATTCATTTCTCAGTCGAATGGTGGAATACGCTTCATCAGGGTTCGACTAATATGCAACAGAGTATAGCGCCAAGCATGCGAACCCCGCTGCGCTGGGCAATCCTCGGTTACCTGCTTTTCTTTATCACCCTCACACTGATGCGTTTGCGTAATCTGATCCTGTCTCAGGAACGTCAGCGCCCGTGGGTTGCCAGCCTGGTCAATAAGGAGCGCCAATCATGAATGCCGCATTTTCGAGCTGGCAGGCGTTCTTCGCTATGGGGGGGTATGCCTTTTACGTCTGGCTGGCGGTGTCTATTACGCTGCTCTCGTTGTTGGGCCTGGTCGTCCACACCTTCTGGCAGCGCCGGCAATTGCTGGGTGAGATTGGCCGTCGTCAGGCGCGCGAACGACGGATTCGTCAGTCGCAGCAGTCGAAACAAAAATCCGCTAACTCGCGGGAGAAATCATTGTGAATCCACGTCGTAAAAGTCGCCTGTACCTGGCGATTGTAGTGCTGATCGGCGTCGCGCTTACTGCAACCCTGATGCTGTATGCGCTGCGTTCCAACATCGATCTGTTTTATACCCCGAGTGAAATTCTGCTGGGCAAGGGCGAAAATCATGAAAAACCGGAAGTGGGGCAACGCCTGCGTATCGGTGGCATGGTGATGCCAGGATCGGTGAAGCGCGATCAGAAAACATTACAGGTCAGCTTCAAAGTCTACGATGCACGTGGCGCGATTGATGTCACCTACACCGGCATCCTGCCGGACCTGTTCCGCGAAGGGCAGGGTGTAGTGGCACAAGGTGTGCTGGGTGAAGGCAACGTGGTCAATGCCCGTGAAGTGCTGGCGAAACATGATGAAAAATACACACCGCCGGAAGTGGCTGATGCAATGAAAGAAAACCATAAAGGACCGGCGTCGACCTATGCGGCTCCGCAGAATGAGGGCGCTAAATCATGATGCCGGAAACGGGAAGTTTTCTGCTGTGCCTGGCATTAGCGATCTCGCTCCTGCTGAGTATTTATCCACAATGGGGCGCTGCGCGTCAGGACCGTCGCATGATGGCGGTCGCCCGCCCGTTGACCTACGGTATGTTTGCCGCCATTGCGATGGCTTTCATCTGCCTGGTATATGCTTTTGTCGTCAATGACTTTACCGTGGCCTATGTGGCCGCCAACTCTAACACCCAATTGCCGGTGTATTACCGCATTGCCGCTACCTGGGGCGCCCATGAGGGGTCGCTGTTACTGTGGGTGCTGTTGCTGAGCTGCTGGTCGCTGGCCGTGGCATTGTGCAGCCGTTCGATGCCACAGGATGCCGTGGCGCGCGTGTTGTCTGTGATGGGCATGATCACCGCAGGTTTCCTGTTGTTTATCATCATGACGTCCAATCCGTTCACCCGCACACTGCCGAACTTCCCGATCGACGGCAGCGATCTCAATCCGCTGCTGCAGGATATCGGTCTGATTTTCCATCCCCCGTTGTTGTACATGGGGTATGTCGGTTTCTCGGTGGCGTTCGCGTTTGCCATCGCTTCATTGATGGCCGGCCGGCTCGATACCGCCTGGGCACGCTGGTCACGCCCCTGGACTACGGCGGCCTGGGTGTTCCTCACCATGGGAATCGTGCTGGGTTCTGCCTGGGCGTACTACGAGCTGGGCTGGGGGGGCTGGTGGTTCTGGGATCCGGTCGAAAACGCGTCATTTATGCCGTGGTTGGCCGGTACTGCGCTCATGCATTCACTGGCAGTGACTGAGAAGCGCGGTACCTTCAAGGCCTGGACGGTATTGCTGGCCATTACCGCTTTCTCACTGTGCCTGCTGGGGACCTTCCTGGTGCGTTCAGGCGTGTTGGTTTCGGTGCACTCCTTTGCGTCCGATCCGGCGCGCGGCATGTTTATCCTCGCCTATCTGGTCATCGTAATCGGTGGTTCTCTACTGCTGTATGCGGTCAAGGGCGGGCAAGTGCGTAGCCGGGTGCAGCACGAAACCTTCTCGCGTGAAACCTTCCTGTTAGGTAACAATGTGCTCTTGATCGCCGCCATGCTGGTGGTGCTGTTGGGTACGTTGTTACCGCTGGTGCACAAACAGTTGGGGCTGGGTAGCATCTCAATTGGCGAGCCCTTCTTTAATACCATGTTCACCTGGCTAATGGCGCCGATGGCGCTGTTAATGGGCATCGGGCCTTTGGTGCGCTGGCGCCGTGATGAGCCGACCAAGCTGTGGCGCCGTCTGAGCGTAGCGCTGGTGATTACGCTGGTGCTGTCCATTCTGTTGCCGTGGCTGTTGCAAGACAGCATTGCCGGGATGACGGTGGTAGGGCTGATCATGGCGGTTTGGGTGATTATCCTGACGCTGATGGAGTTGCACGAACGTGCGACGCATCGTCACGGGTTCTGGCGCGGCCTGCGCCATCTTTCCCGTAGCCACTGGGGCATGGTGTTGGGCCACCTTGGTGTCGCGGTGACGGTGATCGGCATCGCATTTAGCCAGAACTACAGTGTGGAACGCGATGTGCGCATGAAGGCCGGCGACAGCGTAGACATCCATAACTATCACTTTGTATTCCGTGACGTGCATGATATTCGCGGACCGAACTACAGCGGTGGTGTTGGCATCATCGATGTCACCCGAAACGGCAAGCCGGAAGCGACTCTGCACGCAGAAAAGCGCTACTACAGTGTGGCACGCAGCATGATGACCGAAGCGGCGATTGACGGCGGTTTTAGCCGCGATCTGTATGCGGCATTGGGTGAGGAGCTGGACGACGGCTCTTGGGCCGTGCGGTTGTACTACAAACCTTTCGTACGCTGGATCTGGTTCGGTGGGGTGTTTATGGCGCTGGGCGGCATCCTGTGCATACTCGATCCACGCTATCGTATGAGCAAGAAACTCAAGCGTGAAGGCAAACTGGAGGAGCAGGCATGAACCGTAAACTGCTGTTTATTCCGTTAATCCTGTTCTTGCTGTTAGTGGCGGCATTTATGGTGCAGTTGACGCGTAACGCCGGTGGTGAAGACCCGACGATGCTGGAATCGGCGTTGATCGGCAAACCTGTACCGGCCTTCAAGCTGGAATCCCTCGATCAACCCGGCAAGACCTACGATCAGGCCGTGCTGCGCAACGGTAAACCGATGTTGCTAAACGTCTGGGCGACCTGGTGCCCAACCTGCCGCGCCGAGCACCAATATCTCAATACCCTGGCCACGCGTGGCATCCGCGTAGTGGGATTGAACTACAAAGATGATCGTAGCAAAGCAGTCACTTGGTTGAACTCGCTGGGCAACCCTTACGCGCTGAGCCTGTATGACGGCGATGGCATGCTGGGGCTGGATTTGGGGGTGTACGGTGCACCGGAAACGTTCTTGATCGACGGACAAGGCATTATTCGCTATCGCCACGCTGGGGATATGAACGAACGCGTGTGGCAGCAGGAAGTATTACCACTGTACAGAAAGTACGGGGGTGAGGCATGAAGCTGATTGTCTTGGTATTTGCCGCATTGCTGAGCTGGAGCGCAGCAGCGGCTATCGATACCTATCAGTTCACATCGGTGGAGCAGGAACAGCAATACCGTGAACTGACAGAACAACTGCGCTGCCCGAAATGCCAGAACAACAGCATTGCCGACTCTAACGCCATCATCGCGGCAGACATGCGTACCAAAGTGTACGAATTGATGATGCAGGGACAGAATAAGCAGCAGATCATCGATTACATGGTCGCGCGCTACGGCAATTTTGTTACCTACGAGCCCCCGGTGACCCCGGCGACGTTGATCTTGTGGGTTGGCCCGTTGCTGTTCGTACTGATTGGCGGGGCGGTGGTGATACTGCGCACTCGCCATCGCCGTGCCGGTACCGCTAATGCGAGCGATGAATTCTCCGAGCAAGAGCAACAGCGTCTGGCGGCGCTGCTGAAAGAGACTGACAGGAAGAAACCCTAATGGCTTTTTGGCTGATTATTATTGTGTTGCTGGTTGGCGCTGCGGCGTTGCTGGTGGTGCCGGCAATGCGCCACAGTGGCAAAAACACGGCCGCGAGCCGGGATGCGTTGAACAAGGCATTTTACCAGGATCGCCTGCACGAGCTTGAGCAGGACGAAGAGCAGGGCGTGGTTGCAGAGCGCCCGGAGTTGGTGAAGGAGTTGCAGCAAAACCTGCTGAACGACATACCTGGCCAGCAAGAAACGCAGGCCAAGCCGATCAACCGTTGGGCTTTGGCGCCGGGTGTTGTGCTTCTGGTTGTGGTCACTGTGGGTTTTTATCTGAAAACCGGCGGATTGGCGCAGGTGCTGGACTGGCAACAGGTGGAAGCCCAAATGCCAGAACTGCGCGCGCGCGTTGCCAATGAACGCGCCCAGCCGCTAAGTATGGAAGAGATCGCCCGTCTTGGATTGGGCCTACGCACTGCGTTGCAGCAGGACGATCGCAATATCAATGACTGGATGATGTTGGGGCGTGTCGGCATGGCGCTGAATAATGCGACCACGGCGACTCAAGCATTTGCGCATGCTTATCAACTGGATCCGAATAGTCTGGAAGTGCGTCTCGGTTACGCAGAAGTCTTGACGCGATCCAATGATCCAGAGGATAACAAGCAAGCCACACAGATGCTGCGCAAGATGATCGCCGAAGATCATACCAACTTGCGGGTGCTGAGCCTGTTGGCGTTTAACGCCTTCGAGCAAGGGGATTTCAAACAGGCGATCGGTGCCTGGCAGGTGATGTTGAAGCTGCTGCCGGCTAACGATCAACGTGCTGAAGTGATAAAGCGCAGCATTGAACAAGCAAAAACCCAGGCGGGCGGAGAAACTGTTAAACTTGCTGTTAACGTGACGTTATCGCCGCAGGCGACTAACGCTTTGCCGCAGCAGGGTACGCTGGTAATCTCGGTGACCGATGGCACCAATCCGGTGCCGGTTGCAGTAAAACAACTGCCTTTAAGCCGCTTCCCATTGTCGTTTTCGTTGGATGACAGTAACGCCATGATGCCTGAACGGCTGCTTTCGGCCCAGCATCAGGTCAAGGTGCGGGTACGAATTTCTCAGGATGGTCTGGCCACGCCGCAGGCGGGTGACTGGTTCGGTGAAAGCGCGCTGCAGAATTTCAGCGGTAAAGAGCAGATTGACGTTCAGATAAACAAGCAGGTCCCCTGAATAAAAAGACCGAACGCGTTTTCATGGAGAAGAATATGAACTTTCGCCTGACTGGGCTGGCTTTCACAACGGTATTATTGGTGGGCTGTGCCAGCACGCCACAAGATGAACCACAAGGGCGATCCGATCCTCTGGAAGGATTTAACCGGACGATGTTCAACTTTAACTATAACGTCCTGGATCCGTACGTTCTGCGTCCTGTCGCAGTGGCATGGCGCAACTATTTGCCGATGCCTGCGCGTAATGGCATCAGCAATTTCACGTCCAACCTGGAAGAGCCGGCCAGCATGGTAAACTCCTTCCTGAAAGGCGATCCCTACAAGGGGATGATCCACTTTAACCGTTTCTTCCTCAACACCCTTTTGGGGATGGGCGGTTTGATCGACGTTGCAGGGATGGCTAACCCGAAACTGGCGCGCGAAGAGCCGAACCGTTTCGGCAGCACCTTAGGGCACTATGGTGTTGGCTATGGCCCTTATGTGATGTTACCGGGCTACGGCAGTTTCACCTTGCGTGAAGAGGGTGGCGACTGGGCGGATACGGTTTATCCCGTGCTGAGCTACCTGACCTTCTGGATGTCAGCAGGCAAATGGGTCATCGAAGGGATTGAAACCCGCGCCGAGCTGTTGGATTCAGATGGCCTGCTGCGCAACTCTTCTGATCCGTACTTGATGGTGCGTGAAGCTTATTTCCAGCGGAACGACTTCCTGGCGAACGGTGGGTCATTGAAACCGGAAATCAACCCGAATGCTCAAGCGATTCAGGGCGACCTGGACGAGATAGACTCGCAATAACCTCGGTTAGCGATTGGAATGAAAAAACCCGCCCCTGGCGGGTTTTTTTATATGCGGCGGATAACCGGCAATAAAAAAGCGCCCCGAAGGGCGCTTTTGGCTTCTGTATCGACAGTATCGATAGTATTAGAAGCGATAGTTGAAGTTAGCACCGTACAACCAGGCCTTGCCCACGGAGTCGAAGGTGTATGGGCCTTCTTTGATGGTCACTTTCTGGCCGTGCATGTAGGAAATGCCGACGTCAACCGAGGCGTCTTTGTTGAACGCGTAGGTGGTACCTGCGCTCAGCCACAGACGGTCCTGATCCGGAATTGAGATAGAACGGTTTTGCGCGGGCACCGGGCTGTCATCGAAGGCGATACCGGTACGGAAGGTCCAGTTGTCGTCGTAGAAGTAGCTGGTACCCAAGGCAATACGGTAAGAGTCTCTGAAGCCTTCATGTTTCTCAAACAGGGTCTGACCGCCGTTGCCGGTAGCCTTCAACTCCTGGAACTGGCTCCAGCTGGTGTAAGCCATGCTGTAGTGGACCGCCCACTGAGGTGCAACTTTGTTATAACCTGAGATTTCCCACATTTCCGGCAGGTTCAGGTCCAAAGAGCCTGGGATGGTGCTGCCATTGGTGCCGTAAGGCAGTCCAGCGGGACCGAGCAGTGGGTTATAAGCCGACGGTAGGCTGCTTTTGTAATCACCGTCGAACTTAATTTTTACTTCAGAACGGTAGGTGAAACCGTAACGGTTGTTTTCATCCACTTCGTACAGGATACCGGCGTTCCAGCCAAAGCCCCATTTGTCACCTTTCAGATGAGAAAGCTGGGTGTCTGCCGGGATGCCGCCAATCTGCTGTGCCTGCTGCGGCGTCAGTTGTCCACTCTGCATGCCTTGTGCTGCGATCAGTTTCGGCAGTTCGCCAGCATAACGCTCGAGTTTGGCTTTGGCATAAACGGCATCGAAGCCCAGGCCGAAGCTGAAGTGTTGATTGAGGCGATAAGCACCGCTCAGGTTCAGGTTCACGGTGGTCAGGTCGGTTTTACCGCCGTAAGCACCTGCGGTGTAACCGTCGTTAAATTCGGTAGCCAAGCCATAGTTGCTCGTTACCGAGCCGCCCACGGCAAATTGATCGTTAATCGGCTGAACGTAGTGCAGGTTTGGCACCCAGGCTGTTGGGGCAATGTTTTTTGCATCCAGGCTGGCACCAGAAGGTGACTTGCCTGAAATGTCTACGTCCGGATCGATAAACACCGCACCGATAGACAGCTCTGGGCGGGTATACATCATCAGGAGGGCCGGGTTGCGGCTGGCAGAAGCCGCGGTATCTGCCATGGCGCCTTCGCCAGAATACGCACGTCCTAAACCAGCTGCTGAGAACTCATTCAGCTGGAATCCGGCGGCAGACACGTTTGAAGAAATAATTGCCACTGCAGCTGCGAGAGCTGATTTAGTAAATAGGTTTTTCTGGCTCATGACCAAAACCTCATTTTATGTGTTTATTATTTAAACATGTTACATAAAGTAACAAGGAAGCGCGCGATTGTAGGGTCCGATCTCATTCAGACAAATCAGACCAGTGGCTGAATTATAGGTCCGACCTGTGAGAATGTTGCAACATTGTTTTTTAAATATTTCCAAATTGATATCAAAAGAGAGATCTGGCTAACAAAAAACCACCCCTACATAACAAAATTCTTACCATTCCTTAGCAGACAACGATTTTCGTTTGTGATTTCCATCACTTAAAACACCCATAAAAAGTAAGTGCTAGTGATCGGTTTCGCCGCAGAGTAAAATAAGCGCAGAATCTTGTATCTTTGCGCCATTCGCTAAATGGCAATTTGGACTCGCGTGATGGCGGTCCCTGAGGAGAATCAACCATGTCAAATTCGCTGAATAAATGTAGTGCCCAGGAAACGGCCGCCTGTTGCTGTGTCGATGTGGGTACCGTGATGGACAATACGGATTGTACCGCTTCCTACAGCCAGGTATTTGCTAATCAGCAGGATGCGGAGAAAATGCTGGCCGTGTTGACCGAAAAAGCCCGCAACGTGGAATCTGATCCTTGTGACATCAGCAGTAGCATTAAACCGGTTGACGGTGGCGTGGAACTGGCGGCGGATTTCACCTTTGCCTGCCAGGCTGAAACCCTGATCTTCCAGCTCGGCCTGCGTTAATCACTGCTGTAAAACGGTGTGGGGCAAACCCGCACCGCTGCCTTTCCCTTTATCCCTCTGTAGAAAGTTGCTCCTGCTCTCAGTTTTCACTTCTGACGGTTTGCCAAATGTAAACATTTGGTTAACAATGACCTCATCAGGTCAGACCTCTTTTTTGGCCGTTGCGCTGACGTTATTTTCTTCAGGAGCGTTTATGAGTAAGGCACTGCCGTTGGTGACCCGTCACGGTGACCGTATTGCTATTGTAAATGGACTGCGTACCCCCTTTGCCAAGCAGGCAACCGCTTATCACGGTATTCCTGCGGTGGATTTGGGTAAAACGGCGGTGAGCGAACTGTTGGCCCGCAGCGGGATTGATCCGGCCCTGATCGAACAATTGGTATTCGGTCAGGTCGTACAAATGCCAGAAGCGCCGAACATTGCGCGTGAAATCGTGTTGGGCACCGGCATGAGTGTGCATACCGATGCGTACAGCGTGTCGCGCGCGTGCGCCACCAGTTTCCAGGCGATTGCCAACGTGGCGGAAAGCATTATGGCGGGCAGTATCAGTATTGGTATTGCCGGCGGCGCTGATTCCTCTTCGGTATTGCCTATTGGCGTCAGCAAAGCGCTGGCGCGTACGCTGGTGGACGTCAACAAAGCACGCACCCTGTCACAGCGTCTCAAGTTGTTCAGTCGATTGAAATTCCGCGATCTGATGCCAGTACCGCCGGCAGTGGCTGAATACTCAACCGGCTTGCGCATGGGCGATACTGCCGAGCAAATGGCGAAAAGCCACGGTATCACCCGGGAAGAGCAGGACGCGCTGGCGCACCGTTCTCACCAATTGGCGGCCAAAGCCTGGGAGCAAGGGCTGTTGCATGATGAAGTGATGACCGCCTACGTACCGCCGTATCGCACACAGATTGCTGAAGACAATAACGTCCGTAAAGACTCCAGCCTGGCTTCCTACGCGAAACTAAAACCGGCCTTTGACCGTAAGCATGGCAGCGTCACTGCCGCGAACAGCACGCCGTTGACTGACGGTGCAGCCGCCGTGTTGATGATGAGTGAGTCGCGTGCAAAAGAGCTGGGCCTGCAACCCTTGGGCTATCTACGCAGTTTTGCTTTTGCCGCTATCGACGTATGGGAAGACATGCTGCTTGGGCCGTCCTACGCCACGCCGCTGGCGTTGGATCGCGCTGGCATCGGCTTGGCCGATCTGCAACTCATCGACATGCACGAAGCGTTTGCTGCGCAGACATTGGCGAACCTGAAAATGTTTGCCAGTGACGAGTTTGCCCAGAAAAAACTGGGGCGCAGCCGGGCGATTGGTGAAGTGGATATGGACAAGTTTAACGTATTGGGTGGCTCGATAGCCTACGGCCACCCGTTTGCCGCTACCGGCGCGCGCATGATCACCCAAACGCTGCACGAGCTGAAGCGCCGCGGTGGCGGGCTGGGGTTGACCACGGCCTGCGCGGCTGGGGGGTTAGGGGCAGCAATGATCGTAGAGGTGGAATAATGAGTTTTGAAAACGCATTGCACGAACAGCGCGCCAAACCCTCGGCCTTTCAGCTGACGTTACGTCCAGACAACATTGGTGTGATTACTATCGATGTCCCAGACGAGCGGGTGAATACGCTGAAGGCGGAGTTTATTGATCAGGTCAATGATGTTCTGATTCGTGCACAGCAACATCCGGCCCTGGAAGGGCTGGTGATCATTTCAGGCAAACCTGATTCGTTTATTGCCGGTGCGGACATCACCATGATTGCCGCTTGTACAACGGCCAAAGAAGCAGAGGCGTTGGCAAAAAAAGGGCAAAGCACGCTGGCGCAGATTGCTGCGTTCCAGGTCCCGGTCGTGGCGGCCATTCATGGTGCTTGCCTCGGTGGTGGACTCGAGCTGGCGTTGGCTTGCCACAGCCGCGTTTGTTCATTGGACGATAAAACGGCACTTGGCCTGCCGGAAGTGCAGCTGGGGTTACTGCCGGGGTCGGGCGGCACTCAGCGCTTGCCACGTCTGATCGGCGCCAGTAAGGCGCTGGATATGATCTTGACCGGCAAACATATTCGGGCGCGTCAGGCGCTGCGCATGGGGCTGGTTGACGATGCCGTACCCCAATCCATTTTGTTGCAGACCGCGATTGAACTGGCGAAGCAGGGTTGGCGAACCAAACGCGATTTACCCTGGCAGGAACGGCTGCTCAATGGCCCGCTGGGCAAGAGTTTGCTGTTCAGCATCGTGCGTAAAAAAACATTGGCGAAAACCCACGGCAATTATCCGGCGGCGGAACGGATCATTCAGGTGGTGCGCACCGGTCTGGATCACGGCAGCGCCAGCGGTTATGAGGCCGAGGCCCGGGCCTTTGGTGAGTTAGCCATGACGCCGCAATCGGCAGCGTTACGCAGTTTGTTCTTTGCATCCACGGCATTGAAGAAAGAGCGGGGTGCCAATACGCTACCTCATGCCCTTCACCGGATTGGTATTTTAGGCGGTGGTTTGATGGGGGGAGGCATTGCCTGCGTCACAGCCACGCGCGGTGGCCTGCCGGTACGCATTAAAGACGTTAATGAAACGGGTATTAACCACGCGTTGAAATACAGTTGGGATGTGCTCAGCAAGCGGGTACGTAACAAGCGTATGCGTCCGGCAGAGCGGCAAAAACAGATGATGTTGATCTCCGGTTCGACGGATTACACCGGCTTTGAGCAGGTGGACGTGGTGATCGAAGCCGTATTTGAAGATCTTGCCCTGAAGCAACAGATGGTGGCGGAAATAGAACAGCACGCTGCCGCTCACACCATTTTTGCCTCCAATACGTCATCGCTGCCTATTGGCCAGATCGCTGCCAAGGCACAGCGTCCAGAGCAGGTGATTGGGCTGCACTATTTCAGCCCGGTGGACAAAATGCCGTTGGTTGAGGTTATCCCGCACGCTACAACCAGCGAAGAAACCATTGCCACCACTGTGGCGTTGGCACACAAGCAGGGCAAGACGGCGATTGTGGTTGCCGATCGCGCAGGTTTCTACGTTAACCGTATTTTGGCGCCTTATATAAATGAAGCGGCACGTTGTCTGCTGGAGGGCGAGCCGATTGAGGCGTTGGACAAAGCCTTAGTGGACTTTGGTTTCCCGGTCGGTCCGATAACGCTGCTTGATGAAGTCGGCATTGACGTTGGCACCAAAATCATCCCGGTGCTGGTTGAACAGTTGGGGCCGCGTTTTTCTGCACCCGCTGCCTTTGATGCCGTACTGAAAGATGGGCGCAAAGGGCGCAAAAATGCCCGTGGTTTTTATCTGTATCCGAGTGAAGGCCAGCAACGGCAGCGGAATAAACGTGCCGATACGTCAGTGTATATTTTATTGGGTATTACGCCTAAGTCACATTTGCAGCAGGCGGTTATTGCCCAACGCTGCGTGATGATGATGCTCAATGAAGCGGCGCGTTGTTTGGATGAGGGCGTGATCCGCAGTGCGCGTGATGGTGATATTGGTGCCGTCTTCGGTATTGGTTTCCCGCCGTTCCTGGGGGGACCCTTCCGCTATATGGATCAGCTTGGTGCCGATAAGGTGGTTAAAACGCTGGAGTACCTGCAGCGCCAGTACGGTGAACATTTTGCACCTTGCGAACGCTTGCAGCGCATGGCGCAGCAGGGTGAACGCTTCTATCCGCAGGGCACGTGAGCGGCGCGGTGATGTGATTTGTACTAGAGTAGGATCAAGGATGCATTGTGATCGTTATCACTCCTTGGAATACCGGCAATTCCGGACTCTATACAGGGAGATGAGGACGGGGTAACGTAGCCTGATGGCGGTGAAAAACTGGCCGCCATCAATAAAATTCATGCTAAGAAGGTTAAAATTTAACCCGTTGAATTGGTTGTTATGTGAGCGTCAAATCCGTATCAAGGCGCCATTGATGTAAAAAACAGCGTTTTCTTTACGTGAACTTTCAGGCAAAATGCCCGGCCGCCATAAAGAGACGGCGCGTTATCGTTTCAAAGCTTTTGCTTTAGGGTTGTAAAACTCGGCGATACAGCACGCTCGGCGTTTCTGTATAGCGTTATTTTGTCAACAACAGCGGTGCAATATGCAAGTTTTGATTATGCGTCACGGAGAGGCGGCACTCGATGCGGCCAGCGATTCGGTAAGACCTCTTACTGTTTGTGGCCGTGATGAGTCACGTCAGATGGCGGCCTGGTTAAACACCAAGTCTGTGGATATTGAACGCGTGCTGGTCAGCCCTTATCTGCGGGCAGAGCAGACGCTGGCTACGGTACGGGAAGCCTTAACGTTGCCGGCAAGCGAAGAAGTGTTGCCCGAGCTGACGCCGGGTGGGGATGCCAGCCTGGTGGGCAGTTATTTGCAGGTGCTGGCGCAGCAGGGGATCAACGCCGTGCTTATCGTCTCTCACTTACCGCTCGTGGGTTACCTGGTGGCTGAACTTTGCCCGGGGGAGTGTCCGCCAATGTTCGCGACCTCTGCGATAGCCAACGTTGATCTGGCGGCCGATGGCAGCTACGGTAAGTTTGAATGGCAAGTCAGCCCATCGCAGGTGATGGCTAAAGTGTAGGGCGCCGCATGCCGGCTCCAAAACGAAAGGGCGATGTTACCATCGCCCTTTGTCATTTCTGCTGTTTACTCGGCCAGTTCGACCAGCAATAAAATCGCTGCGGTACCGCCCCATTCTTTGGGGGCCTGATGGAACACCAGCACGTCGGGATGCTGAGCCAACCACAGTGGGGTTTGTTGTTTCAGAATATGCTTGCCGTGGCCGTGCATGACGCAGGCACAGTGTACGTGTTCGCGCTTGCAAGCGGCGATCAGCGCCCCCAGTTCCTGCTTGGCTTGCATCTGGGTCAGCCCGTGCAGATCGAGAAACAGCTCTGGCGAATAATCGCCACGGCGGAGCTTCTTGAGTTCAAACGCACTGTATCCCGGACGCACGTAGCGTGTTGGGCCTTCCTCTTCCAACTGTGGTTGGTATTCATCCGAAAAATAGTAGCTGGCGTCGACTTGTTCCTGCAGCAGGCGCTGCGGCGCAATCTGTTTGGTTTTTGGTTTGGGTTTACGGTGGACAATGGTGTCCTGACGCAGCTTCTTTGCGTCTACTACCGACTCTCTGAAGAGCTGCAATTCATCTTTACTCAGAGGGTGCTTGTTCTTCATTTTTTATTCACCGGAAATCATTTATCGCGGTAGTTTACCGTGTCACGGGTATCTGTCGACGCAAAATTCGCGCCAAATTGAAAAGCGCAAGCGGTTAGCGTGATTTGTCGCGGGCTTCATGGCAAACTATGCGGCTAAATCATGAATCACAGTGCCTGCCGGAGGGCAAATTGGACAAAATTTTCGTCGAGGAAGCAGTGAGTGAACTGCACACCATTCAAGATATGCTGCGTTGGACGGTGAGCCGTTTTAATGCCGCCGATATCTACTATGGTCACGGAACCGATAATCCGTGGGACGAAGCGGTGCAATTGGTACTGCCAAGCCTGTTCCTGCCACTGGATATTCCTGAGGACATGCACACCGCACGTTTAACCTCCAGCGAGCGCCACCGCATCGTTGAGCGCGTGATCCGCCGCGTCAACGAGCGCATCCCGGTCGCCTATCTGACTAACAAAGCCTGGTTCTGCGATCTGGAATTTTATGTCGATGAGCGCGTGCTGGTACCGCGTTCCCCGATTGGCGAACTGATCAACGATCGCTTTAGCGCACTGATCCCGCACCCGCCGAGCCATATTCTCGACATGTGTACCGGCAGCGGCTGTATCGCCATTGCCTGCGGCTACGCTTTCCCGGAAGCGGAAGTGGACGCAGTAGACATCTCCGCCGACGTGCTGGCAGTGACCGAACGCAATATTCAGGCGCTCGGTGTTGAACAGCAAGTGACCCCAATTCGTTCCGATCTGTTCCGCGACGTTCCCGCGATCCAGTACGATCTGATTGTCACCAACCCACCGTACGTCGATGCAGAAGACATGTCCGATCTGCCTCAGGAGTTCCGCTTTGAACCTGAGCTGGGTCTGGCGGCGGGCAGCGACGGCCTGAAGCTGGTGCGTCGTATTCTGGCCTGTGCACCGGATTACCTGAGCGACGACGGCGTGCTGATTTGTGAAGTGGGTAACAGCATGGTACATCTGATGGAACAGTATCCAGACATTCCGTTCACCTGGCTGGAGTTTGAAAACGGCGGTGACGGCGTGTTTATGCTGACCAAGCAGCAATTGGTGGATTGCAAAGAACACTTCAGCCTCTACCGCAGCTAAGCATTCTTCGGGCCTGCTTTGGCGGGCCCCACAAAGATAATAATTAAGGGTAAGGAGCCGCGATGGCAGGAAACAGTATTGGGCAGATTTTCCGCGTCACCACATTTGGTGAATCTCACGGCGTGGCGCTGGGATGTATCGTAGACGGTGTGCCGCCAGGCATTCCGCTTACCGAAGCTGATTTGCAGCACGATCTGGACCGTCGCCGTCCGGGTACCTCGCGTTATACCACCCAACGCCGCGAGCCGGATCAGGTGCGTATTCTTTCTGGCGTGTTTGAAGGCGTGACCACCGGTACCAGTATTGGGCTGATGATTGAAAACACCGACCAGCGTTCGCAGGACTACGGTGCAATCAAAGACGTGTTCCGCCCGGGACATGCAGATTACACCTACGAACAAAAATACGGCGTGCGTGACTATCGTGGCGGCGGCCGTTCTTCGGCGCGTGAAACCGCAATGCGCGTTGCGGCAGGGGCGATTGCCAAGAAATACCTGCAGCAGAAATTCGGCGTGCAGGTGCGCGGTTATTTAGCTCAAATCGGCGACGTAGTTTGCGAGCTGAAAGACTGGGAACAGGTCGAACAGAACCCGTTCTTCTGTCCGGATCCGGACAAGCTGGAAGCGTTGGACGAACTGATGCGTGCGCTGAAGAAAGAGGGCGATTCGATTGGCGCCAAGGTCAGCGTCATTGCCGAAAATGTGCCGGTTGGCCTCGGCGAGCCCGTTTTTGACCGCCTTGATGCAGATCTGGCGCATGCGCTAATGAGCATCAATGCGGTGAAAGGCGTAGAAATTGGTGACGGCTTTGCCGTCGTGACCAAGCGTGGCAGTGAAAACCGCGATGAAATCACCCCGGAAGGTTTCCAGAGCAACCATGCGGGCGGTATTCTCGGCGGTATCAGCAGCGGCCAGGCGGTGATTGCACACCTGGCATTGAAACCGACTTCCAGCATCATGGTGCCGGGTAAAACCATCAATCGCCAGGGCGAAGCCGTGGAAATGGTTACCCGTGGCCGTCACGATCCTTGCGTAGGCATCCGTGCGGTACCGATCGCCGAAGCGATGATGGCGATTGTGCTGATGGATCACCTATTGCGCCAGCGTGCGCAGAACGGTGATGTGGTTTCTAACGTTCCTCGCTGGTAATCACCATGAAAAACTGGATGTTAGGTATCGTTGCCCTGATGGCATCGGGCTCTGCCATGGCGTTGACACCTTGGCAGAAAATTGATCACCCGGTGGCCGGCGCACCACAGGCCGTGGGGGGTTTTGCCAACGGTTGTATCATCGGTGCCCAACCGTTGCCGTTGAATTCACCGGATTATCAGGTGATGCGCCCCGATCAACGTCGTTATTTCGGTCACCCTGATCTGCTGGCGTTTATTCAACGTCTGAGCAATAAGGCGAACCAAAAAAATCTCGGTACGGTGTTGATCGGTGATATGGCAATGCCGGCTGGCGGGCGCTTCAGTAGCGGCCATGCCAGTCATCAATCCGGCCTTGATGTCGACATCTGGTTACAGCTGCCGCGCCAGCGTTGGAGTGCACAACAACTGTTGAAACCGCAGCCCATCGATTTGGTTTCCAGCGACGGCAAGCAGGTGGTTGCACGCCAGTGGCAGCCGCAGATTGAATCACTGATCAAAATGGCGGCTCAAGATCAGGAAGTGACGCGGATCTTCGTCAACCCGGCGATCAAGCAGCGCCTGTGTTTGGATGCCGGTGCCGATCGCGATTGGTTGCACAAGGTGCGCCCGTGGTTCGGTCACCGTGCGCATATGCATGTGCGGCTGCGTTGCCCGGCAGGCAGCCTGGAGTGTAAAGAACAGGATACGCCGCCACCGGGTGACGGCTGTGGTGCAGAACTAGCAAGCTGGTTCGTCCCGCACCAGCCAAGCGCCAAACCGGGTAAACCGGTGCCGCCGCCATTACCGCCTACCTGTCAGGCCTTGCTGAATAACCATTTCGCTGCGGAATAATATATCCAAAGTCATTGGAGTTGCATCAAGGCAGTAAGGGAATGACAAATCGGTCGGGAACCGATTTGAACAGTGTTTACGCTGGCCCGAAGGGTGAGCCTCAGGGAAGAGGCTCATATATCCCGATGGTCTCACGTCAGTAAGTGATTCGGGTGAGTAAGTGCAATCAACACAGATGCGGCTTCAAGTCAGAGGGATATAAATGGAGTGGTTCGTCGTTGGCCCCGAGATGCTCGGGGTTTTGTTTGTGGTGGCATTGCTGGCAGGCTTTATCGATTCCATTGCCGGTGGAGGTGGGTTGTTGACCGTGCCGGCACTGCTGGCGGTGGGCGTTCCCCCGGCGCAGGCGCTGGCGACCAACAAGTTGCAGTCGGTGGGTGGTTCTTTATCCGCCAGCCTGTACTTCATCCGCCGACGAGCCGTTGATCTTAACGATCAAAAACTGACTATTCTGTTGGCGCTGATCGGCTCCGTCGCCGGGGCGATCCTGGTGCAGCACATGCGCGCCGATTTGCTGCGGCAAATGCTGCCGTTATTGGTGATCGGTATCGGTCTTTACTTCCTGCTGACTCCGCGTCTGGGGGAAAACGATCGGCAGCGCCGTTTGAGCGCCTTGCCGTTCGGCCTGGTGGCCGGTGGTTGCGTGGGTTTTTACGATGGCTTTTTTGGGCCCGGTGCCGGTTCATTTTACGCGTTGGCCTATGTGACGCTGTGTGGCTTTAACCTGGCCAAATCTACCGCACACGCCAAGATACTGAACTTCACGTCCAACTTTGGCAGCCTGGTGTTGTTTATCATCGGTGGCAAAGTGCTGTGGGGGATAGGCCTGGTGATGTTGGTGGGGCAGGTGCTGGGCGCCCGTCTCGGGGCGCATATGGTCATGACCCGCGGGCAAAAGCTGATCCGCCCGATGATCGTCATCGTTTCGCTGGTGATGAGCTGTAAGTTGCTGTACGACAATCACGGTACAGAAATTCACCAGTGGCTGGCGTTGCATATGTAGTATGCCAAAAGCGCGGTTAGGGTATAATTACCACTTTAAATTTGTGGTTATTTGAGTCTTTTATGTCTGATACACACCAATTTTCCCAACTGATTGAGATTTTTAATCAGTGCTTCAGTGATGACTACAACACCCGGCTGGTTAAAGGCGACGATGAACCCATCTACCTGCCAGCCGATGACGAATTGCCGTACAATCGTATTGTCTTTGCTCACGGCTATTATGCCAGCGGCATGCATGAAATTTCACACTGGTGTATTGCCGGTGAACAGCGCCGCAAACAGGTCGATTTCGGTTACTGGTACTGCCCGGACGGGCGAGATGCGCAGACGCAAAGTGAATTCGAAGCGGTAGAAATTAAACCGCAGTCGCTGGAGTGGATGTTCTGCGTCGCGGCCGGTTTCCCGTTCAACGTCAGTTGTGACAACCTGAACGGCGACTGTGAACCGGATCGCATCGCCTTCCAGCGTAAGGTACGCGAGCGGGTCCTGCTGCTCTTAGAGCAGGGAATACCCACAAGACCTGCGCGCTTTATTCAGGCGTTACAATCGTTTTACAATACGCCACCGCTGACGGCTGAGCTTTTCCCCTATCCGGAAGATCTCAACTGACTGTATATTTAACTGGAAATAGATACCCAATAGCTTTCAAATCGCAGCCGACAACGTGGCGGTTTGAAAGATGCAGGGTAATAGAGGAAATTTGATGATCGCAGAATTCGAAGCGCGCATTTTGGCGCTGATTGATGACATGGTAGAGCACGCCAGCGATGATGAACTGTTTGCCGGTGGCTACCTGCGCGGTCATCTGACGTTGGCGGTTGCCGAGGTGGAAGAACAGGGTGAACACACCGCCGAAGCGCTGAAGGCACAGGTGGAAGGCAGCCTGCATAAAGCCATCGCTGCCGGCGAGCTGTCCCCACCGGACCAGGCATTGGTGTATGGCATGTGGGAAAACCTGTACCAAACGGCATTGCCGACCGCCTGAGCCCGTTTACAGGGCGCAGTTCATAACAGCGCCCTGTAAAACTGCGATTAAACCGCACGTCCCTTCAGTAGTTTTCTTACCCACATCCGGTTCGGATTCACTGCCGCCAACATGTCTGCGTTGCCCGGCAAGGGTTCGCCGAACAGCTGCGCTGCCAAAATTTCAGCCGCCAGCGGCGCAGAGCACAGCCCACGTGAGCCTAATGCGCCAATCATAAACAGATTCGGATAAACCGGAGCATTGGCGATAACTTCGCCGCGTTGATGCTGGCGCTGGAGATCCTGATACTGCGCCAACGTGGCTTGATAATCCGGTACTGCACCGATCATCGGTAAATGATCGCGCGTGGCGCTGCGTACGCCGCAACGGGCCTGACGACCGCTGACGTCTACCTCTCGTGGCCAGGCCTGGTCCGGCAGGCAGCGTAACAGACGAGCGCGATTGTCCTGCTGTTCTTCTTCGCGATATTCGGTGGCAGTTTCGCCACGCTGGTAGCTGGCGCCTATACAGTGCTGTTGGTTATTGGCGTTGACCGGGGTCAGGTAGCCGTCGTAACACAGCACCTGCTTCAATTCGCTTAGCGCTGGGGTTGTGGGAATATGGGATACCTGACCGCGTACGGCATAAACCGGCAGGGCTTCACCTTGCGCCAGTTCAGAAAGACGGTGGCCGTTGGCCAAAATCACTGTTGCATGCTGCCGGCTTTCACCGTTGCTGAAGCTGAGTTGCCAACCGGTCTCAGTGGCTGTCAGCGTACTGAGTGCAAACCCATAATGGCAGCCCAGCCCCTGACGTTGTGCCAGCGCAAGGGCATTGCGTGTCAGCTCGGCAGGGCATAACCAGCCACCTTGCGGGTAGTTAATGCCGCCAAAACCGCTGTCGATACCACACAATGCGCTGAGCGTGGCGCGGTCGGCGGGCATTGCCAGCGCCGGAGGCCATTCAACCGCCTGCATTTTTGCAATTTTCCCGGCACTCTTCTCGTCAAAGGCCAACTGACTGACGCCACACCATTGATGGTCAAACTCGACACCTTGTTGCACTAACGCATCGTACTGGCGGCGGGCAAAAGGGAAAGCCGCGCTGAAGAAGTTTTCCAGCGCGTCCCCACGGCCATTCAACAGGGGGTAAAGCGCGCCCTGTCGGTTGCCGGAAGCCCCCTCGGCGGGGTGGGGATCGGCACAATACAGCCTGACCTTCGCACCGCGGCGTAACAACGCAAGTGCGGTTAATGCGCTGGCGATACCACCACCGACGATCGCAATGTCGTCGGTACTGTCCGCCGCCGGGCGGAGTGACCAAGGGAAAGGATGCGTGATGGCGGTGACATCTTCAGGCAGCGTGCCGATCAGCATTTCACGTTTTTGGCCGAAGCCTTTGCTCTTTATTACTTCAAATCCGGCCTGTTGCAATCCGCGTCGCACAAAGCCTGCGGCGGTGAAAGTGGCAAGGCTGCCGCCAGGCCTGGCGAAACGAGCCATCGCGGCGAACAGCTGTTCCGTCCACATGTCCGGATTTTTCGCCGGCGCAAAGCCGTCGAGGAACCAGGCATCGATTTGGCGGTTCATGCTGGGGTCGACGTGCGGTAATAACGCGTTAACGTCGCCGAACCACAGATCGAGCGTAATGCGGCCTTCCGCCAGCAACAGACGGTGGCAGCCTGGCAGCGGCAATGGCCATTGGGCGCGTAACTCATCGGCAAAGGGAGCCAGCTCCGGCCAGCGTGCGTGCGCAGCGGCGAGGTCGGCCTGCACGAGAGGGAATTTTTCAAAACTGATAAAGTGCAGCCGTTGCAACGTGGCGTTAGGCGTTGTCTCACGGAAGCTGGCAAAAGCCTGCCACAAGGTGAGAAAATTAAGCCCGGTGCCAAAGCCCGTTTCCGCCACAAGAAACAGGGGGCGGGGGTGGCAGCTAAAACGTTGAGGGAGTTGGTTGCCCTTGAGAAATACGTAGCGGGTTTCTTCCAGCCCATCCTGATTAGAAAAGTAGACGTCATCAAACTGTTTCGAAACAGGTGTACCCTGTTCATTCCAGGATAACGCTGCGGTTTGGATCGGGGCGTGGCTCACGGTTAGTTGCTCATAACTCAAGGGGTGACGGGATTCTAACGGCGCTGGCGCTATGGCGCAAACTGGATAAGAATAAAGCTGAAAAACGCTGATCGGACTTGTTCGGCGTACATCTGTACGCTAAAGTGCGATGCAAAATCCCGAATGTAAAATTGTGGAAGAGGTATTGAATGAAACGTGCAGTGATTACTGGCCTGGGAATCGTCTCCAGCATTGGTAACAACCAGCAGGAGGTCCTGGCGAGCCTGCAGGAAGGTCGTTCTGGGATCACGTTCTCCCAGGAGCTGAAAGATTCCGGCATGCGTAGTCACGTATGGGGCGATGTTAAACTGGACACCACGGGTCTGATCGACCGTAAAGTCATGCGCTTTATGAGTGATGCGTCCGTTTATGCCTATCTTTCCATGGAAGAAGCCATTAAAGACTCCGGTCTGGCTGCCGATCAGGTTTCCAACGATCGCACCGGTCTGGTGGTTGGCTCAGGTGGCGGTTCACCGCGCAACCAGGTTGCTGGATCTGACGGTATGCGCGCCAAAGGCCTGCGTGGCGTTGGCCCTTATATGGTGACCAAGGCGATGGCTTCAGGCGTTTCTGCCTGCCTGGCAACCCCCTTCAAAATTCGTGGCGTTAACTACTCCATCAGCTCTGCTTGCGCAACCTCTGCACACTGCATTGGCCACGCGGTTGAACTGATCCAACTGGGTAAGCAGGACGTTGTCTTTGCCGGCGGCGGTGAAGAACTGTGCTGGGAAATGGCCTGTGAGTTTGATGCGATGGGCGCACTGTCCACCAGCTACAACGACACCCCAGAAAAAGCCTCCCGTACTTATGACGCAGCGCGCGATGGTTTCGTCATTGCAGGCGGCGGCGGTATGGTCGTGGTTGAAGAACTGGAACACGCTCTGGCACGTGGCGCACACATTTATGCTGAAATCATCGGCTACGGTGCAACGTCCGACGGCGCAGACATGGTAGCTCCTTCTGGCGAAGGCGCAGTGCGTTGCATGAAGATGGCGATGCAGGGCGTTGATACGCCAATCGACTACATGAACGTGCACGGCACTTCAACGCCGGTTGGCGACGTGAAAGAATTGGGCGCTATCCGCGAAGTGTTTGGCGATAACACCCCGGCAATTTCGTCCACCAAGGCCATGACCGGTCACTCACTGGGTGCCGCTGGCGTGCAGGAAGCGATCTACAGCCTGTTGATGGTTGAGCACGGCTTTATTGCACCAAGTATCAATATCGAAAACCTGGATGAGAAAGCCGTAGGCATGAACATTGTGACTCAGCCGACTCAACGTGAGCTGACCACTGTTATGTCTAACAGCTTCGGTTTCGGTGGTACTAACGCCACGCTGGTCATGCGTAAACTGCAGAAGTAATTCCGGCTCAAGGTATTAGAATAAAGCCCGCGTATTCGCGGGCTTTTTGCTGTCTGCAGGCCAACGGGTTAGCCGTTCAGAGTTATCCCAAATTACATCTGCTGACGGATCATTAACGCTTTGTTCAGTCTTTTGGGCATACAATGGCTCAATAGCGCGATTGTCACTCGGCGTAGTTTTCAGAGTGATCGAACATTGAGGCAATAGTATGAAAAAGTTAATTGCAGTTGGGTTACTGTCGGTCATTTTGGCTGGGTGCGCGACTGATTCACCTTGCGTACCTGTCTATGATGATCAGGGGCGTTTGGTGCACACCAACACCTGTATGAAAGGCACGACACAAGATAACTGGGAAACCGCAGGCGCAATCGCCGGTGGTGCAGCAGCGGTTGCGGGTTTGACGCTGGGTATTATCGCGTTAACCAAATAACCTTCCCATCGGTGAATTTATCCGCATAAAGCCCAGTGACCCTGGGCTTTTTTTTGAGCTGATGCGATACCTGTTGATTAGCATCAATGCATTTTGGTTTCCCTTACGTGGGCGCGCACCACTTTGTCAGCGGGTGTAAATTCCATTCCTGCACAAGCACTTGGTCGATATACTTCCGCTATCTCATCTTCTGGAATCACCTGATGTCGGCGTTGGCGTCCATCTCCTTATTCATGCACCGATTGCGTTTCGCTAAAAAGCGAGCCTGTGCAGGGCTATTGGTCGTCAGTTGGTTACTGCTAAATACCCAGATGGCGCTGGCCAGCCATAATTGCAACCTGCAGTTCAGTGGTGAAGCGCCGATGGCTCAGCATATGATGCACATGCAAAATAGCCAGCCGTCATCAGAGCAGATGCAGACACAAGAGCCGCTGTGTGAGAAACACTGCGTGCCGGAATCAGCCCAACAGGATCACGCTAATCTGGCATTAGCCGCTTTGCCAGTCAGCAGCGAACTGGCGGTGATCGCGCCCGCTCTGTCACTTTCTATCCCGTTTAACACCTGGCAAACGCCCCCGATAACAGGCCCGCCGGCAGAGATCGTATTCTGTCGTTTCCGTGAATAGCCCTGACAACCGCTTTACCGTCTCCGACGGTCATTCGTGTTCGTTAACTATTTCATGGAGTACCCGTTATGCGTAATTTATTTGCCGCTGTATTAATCACCTTATTTTTCTCCTCTATCGCCAGCGCCGCTGATAGGGCGATGCAACATTCCGCTGTCAAACCTACCGTCGAAATCCACAGCCAGGGCGTGATAAAGGCTTGGGATGAACGGAAGGTGTCTATCAGGCATCAAGCCATTCCAGCCCTTAATTGGCCTCCAATGACCATGAGTTTCCTGCTCCCTTCATCGCCTTCCCTCGCCGTATTGCCGGTGGGAACTGCGGTTGACTTCAGCTTCCTGCCGATTGACGGCGGTTATCAGTTGATTGCTATCGCCGCCACGCGGCAATAACGGAGGCGTCATGACCAGGATTATTTCTCACCCCTTGCGGGTGGGCTGGCTGCTGCTCGTTTGTTGGGTATCAGCCACCCAAGCGACGGAGCTCACGCTACAACAGTCACTGACGGCAGCGGAACGTTATTCCGCCGAACTCTCGGCCAATCGACATCAGGTCAATGCCCTGGCGAGCATGGCAGATTCGGCAATGCAATTGCCCGATCCCAAGCTGAAGTTCGGTATTGAGAACGTGCCGGTGCAGGGGGGAAATGCCCGGCGTTTCACTCGCGAAGGTATGACGATGGGGCGGGTTGGCATCATGCAGGACTATGTCAGCAGCACCAAACGCCAGCGCAAGGCTGATACCTTGCGCGCCGAAGCCAGCAAAACAGATGCAGGCAGCGCCACCATCCGTGCCCGTTTGCAGCAGCAAACCGCCCAAGCGTGGCTTGAGTTGGCATTGAGCCGGCAAAGCCTGCGTGATGCGACAGCCTTGGTCACGGAGAGCGAACGTCAAATCACCATTCAGCGCGCGGGCGTAGCCGGTGGTGGCACGCCGGCCAGTGCGGTGTTGGACGCCCGACTGACGTTGCTGGCCATGCAAGATCGCATCAGTGAAGCACAGCGGGACGTTAGGGTGGCACAGGCGCGTTTGACGCAACTGACCGGCGTGGCGGCGACGGATACGTCAGGAACCTTGCCGCGCTTTGAACGTTTGCCGGCTGACAGTGACGTATTGCGACAGGGGATCAGGCAGCACCCCGAAGTACTGCAAGCCAGCCGTGAGGCAGATGTTGCCAAGGCGCGTTCTGCACAGTCAGAAGTGGCGGCAATACCGGATGTCGGCGTCGAGGTGTATTACGGCAAGCGTGCTGATGATTACGAGGATCTGGCCGGGGTGATGTTTACCGTGGATCTGCCGCTTTTCCGCTCGCAACGCCAGGATAAGGACTATGCCGCCGATGTGTCTCGCAACATGGAGGCCAACGATCGACTGACGCTGCTGATTCGCGATCATCAGGCGCAACTCGATACGCTGTTGGCGCAGTACCATGCGGCGCAGTTGCAGTGGCAACGTCAGCAGCAGCAGGCCATCCCCTTGCAGCAACAGCGGCTGACATTGGTGTTGGCGCAATATCGCACGGGTAAAAGCGACCTGTCCGCGGTGCTGGAAGCGCGGCGTGCGCTGCTCGACAGCCACCTCAACGCCGGCAAAGCCGCTCGTGGGCTTGCACAAATCTGGGCCGCTATCCGCTATCTCACCCCACAGGAATCGATGCAATGAAAATACAATTCAAACTGGCGTTATTAGCCGCGTTGATCGGCAGTGGATTGGCCGGATATTGGTTTGGCTCGCAGGGTGAAACGGCACCGCAAGCGAGCAAGAGCGAACGACAGGTATTGTATTGGTATGATCCGATGATGCCAGCTCAGCGCTTTGATAAACCGGGTAAATCTCCCTTTATGGATATGCAACTGGTGCCACGCTATGCCGATGAAGCTGAATCGGAGGGCGGCGTGACCATCAGCACGCGCCAGCAACAGAACCTGGGGGTGCGTATCGAGGCTGCGCAGTTACGCCCATTGGAACCGCAATTTAGCGCCTTTGGCAGCGTAGCGACGGATGAGCGCGGCATTCAAATTATCGCTGCTCGTGCCAATGGACTGGTGGAGAAGCTCTATGTTCGTGCCAGCGAGCAACAGGTGAAGAAGGGGGAAGCGCTGGCGCAGTTGTGGATACCGGACTGGAGTGCGGCGCAGCAGGAGTATCTGGCGATACGCAAACTGGGTGATACCGAATTGACCGCGTCAGCACGCCAGCGGTTACAGCTGCTGTTTATGCCCGAGGCGGTAATTCGGCAAGTGGAGCGCACGGGCAAATCCGAGCCACGCGTTAAGATAGTGGCCCCGGAAAACGGTTTCGTTAACAAGCTAACCGTCCTTGAAGGTGCGCAGGTGACCGCGGCGCAGGGCCTGTTTGAGATAGCCCGCCTCGACCCAGTGTGGATCCTGGCTGATTATCCGCAGGCGCAGGCCGGCTTGCTGAAGGTGGGTGATAAGGTACAGGCCGCCTCCGCCAGTTGGCCGGGGGAGCGTTTTGAGGGAGAAGTAAGCGAACTGCTGGCCAATGTCGATCCGCTGACCCGTACTTTCAAGGCACGTATTTTATTGAAGAATCCGCAGCAAAAATTGCGGCCAGGCATGTACCTGCAATTGACGCTGTCGCAGAGCACGGTGGGTAAACCGGTGCTGGCGATACCGCAAGAGGCGCTGATCGGCAGCGGCGATCGTAATCGGGTATTGGTTGCTGAAGGGAGTGGGCATTTCACGCCGGTTGAGGTGGTCGCCGGGCGTACACAGGATGGCTGGGTGGAGATCAAACGCGGCCTGAGTGTAGGGCAACAGGTCGTGACTTCTGGCCAATTCCTGATCGACTCCGAGGCCAGTATGCGCAGTGCCTTGCCGCAGATGGCGGCAAAGTCAGAGGTTAAACAGTACCAGGCCGAAGGCGTGATTGAGGCGCTGAATGGCGACACGATTACGCTGTCCCATGGCCCTGTACCGGAATTGCAGTGGCCGGCAATGACCATGGACTTTGCCCTGCCTCCAGGAGGATTGCCGACCGGCATCACCTCGGGCGACAAAGTGCAGATCCGCTTTACTGTGGATGATAGGGGTTCGCATATCAGTCAGATAGTACCGATTCACGCTGAGCACGGGGGGCACTTATGATTGCTTTCGTGATCCGTTGGTCGTTGCGTAATCGACTGTTAGTGCTGTTGGCCTCGGCGCTGCTGGCTGGCTGGGGGATATGGGCCTTGCAGAAAGCGCCACTCGATGCGTTGCCTGACCTGTCCGATGTGCAAGTCATCGTCCGTGCCACCTACCCAGGCAAGGCACCGCAGGTGATTGAAGATCAGGTTACCTATCCGTTGACCACCACTTTATTAACGGTGCCGGGTGCCAAGACGGTGCGTGGTTTTTCCATGTTTGGCGACGCCTATGTTTACGTGCTGTTTGAAGACGGTACCGATCTGTACTGGGCACGTTCTCGGGTATTGGAATCGCTCAGTCAGGTGCAGTCTTCATTACCGGCGCAGGTCAAGGTGGCGCTGGGGCCGGATGCCACCGGGGTTGGCTGGGTTTATGAATATGCGTTGGTCGATAAAAGCGGGAAACACAGCCTGGCTGATCTACGGGCCCTGCAAGATTGGACGCTAAAATTTGAGCTTAAAACTGTCCCCAACGTGGCGGAAGTCGCCAGCGTAGGCGGTATGGTGCGCCAGTATCAAGTGGTGTTGGATCCGCAAAGCCTGCGTGCGTTGAATATCACCCATCAGCAGGTCGTGAGTGCCCTTCAGGACGCCAATCAAGAGGGTGGCGGCGCGCTGCTGGAGATGGGCGAGGCGGAATATATGGTGCGCACCTCGGGTTACCTGAAAAAACTGAGTGATTTCTCCAACGTGGTAATCACCGTTCGTGATGGGGTACCCATCCTGCTTTCACAGGTGGCGACCTTGCGTGAGGGGCCGGAAATTCGCCGTGGTGTCGCGGAGCTTAACGGCGAGGGGGAAGTTGCAGGCGGCATTGTCGTGATGCGCTACGGCAAAAATGCGCTGGAAACCATTAATGCGTTGAAGGTGAAGTTGCAGGCGATCCAGCAGAGCTTGCCGCCTGGCGTGGAGATTGTGACGGTTTATGACCGTTCTCAGTTGATTGAGCATGCCATTGAAACCTTGTCCCATAAGCTGCTGGAAGAGTTTATCGTGGTGGCGCTGGTGTGCACCTTGTTCCTGTTCCATTTCCGTTCGGCGCTGGTGGCGATGATTACGCTGCCGCTCGGCATCCTCGGGGCCTTTGTGGTGATGCATTACCAAGGGGTGAACGCCAATATCATGTCACTGGGTGGGATAGCCATCGCGATCGGTGCCATGGTGGATGCCGCGATCGTCATGATCGAGAATATGCATAAGGTGCTGGAGCAGTGGCGACAGCGCCATCCGGGGCAGCAGCCGACATCGGCGGATTATTGGCGTATTTCAGAGCAGGCGGCGGTAGAGGTCGGGCCCGCACTCTTTTGCAGTTTGCTGATTATTACCCTGTCCTTTATCCCTGTCTTCACATTACAGGCACAGGAAGGGCGGATGTTTTCACCGCTGGCCTACACCAAAACCTATGCCATGGCGGTGGCCGCCGGGTTAGGGATTACGCTGGTGCCGGTGCTGATGGGGTATTTTATTCGTGGTCGCATTCCCGACGAGCATGCCAATCCGATCAACCGTTGGTTGATCCGCCTGTACCAACCGGTGTTGGCTGCGGTGCTGGCGAGGCCCAAAACCACGCTCGGGGTTTCACTATTACTGCTGCTGTTAACGCTGTATCCGCTCAGTCGTTTGGGCAGCGAATTTATGCCCCAGCTCGACGAAGGTGATCTGCTGTATATGCCATCGTCATTGCCGGGGATGTCGGCGCGCGAGGCGAGCCGGTTGCTGCAACTCACCGACCGGTTGATTAAAACCGTGCCCGAGGTCGCGACGGTATTTGGTAAAGCAGGACGGGCGGAGAGCGCCACCGATCCTGCCCCTCTGACCATGCTGGAAACCACCATTCGTTTCAAGCCGCGCGATCAGTGGCGGTCTGGCATGACCATGGACAAGCTGGTGGCTGAACTGGACGCTGTGGTCAAGGTGCCTGGCATTGCCAACGTTTGGGTTCCACCTATCCGCAACCGTCTGGATATGCTTGCCACCGGGATAAAAAGCCCGGTCGGTATCAAGGTGAACGGCAATAACATGGCCGATATTGAACGGATTTCCGGGCAAATTGAGCAGGTGGTGAAGCCTGTGCCGGGCGTCACCTCCGCGCTGGCGGAACGTATTACCGGCGGGCGCTACGTGGATATTGATATTGATCGCCAGCGGGCGGCACGTTATGGCGTCTCGGTAAAAGAGCTGCAATCTATGGTGGCAACGCTGGTGGGGGGCGAAAACATCGGTGAAACCATTGAGGGCCGAGCGCGTTATCCCATCAATGTGCGTTACCCGCGTGAGGTTCGCGACTCGGTGCAGCAACTGCAGGCGTTACCGGTGCTGACAGCCAGCGGAGGGCAGGTGCCGCTGTCTATGCTGGCTGACATTCGGGTTACTGAAGGACCGCCGATGCTGAAAAGTGAAAACGCCCGACTCTCCAATTGGATTTATGTTGACCTGCGTGGACGCGATCTTAAATCGGCGGTGGAAGAGATGCAGCAAGCGGTGTCCCAGCAGGTTAAGTTGCCTGCGGGAGTATCCTTGAGCTGGTCAGGGCAGTTTGAATATCTGGAGCGCGCCAGCGCCCAGTTGAAGGTCGTGCTACCGGTCACGTTGGCGATCATTTTCGTGCTGCTGTTCGTCACCTTCAGCAGCGTGCGGGATGCATTACTGATCATGGCGACGTTACCATTTGCACTGATCGGCGGCGTGTGGTTGTTGTATTTGCTCAACTACAACCTGTCGGTGGCGGGGGCGGTGGGCTTTATCGCGTTGGCCGGGGTGGCGGCGGAATTTGGCGTCATCATGGTGCTGTATTTAAACCATGCGTTGGAGAAACACCGTCAGCCAGGGCAGCCGTTAACGCAACAACAGCTGATGGATGCAATTAGCGAGGGTGCCGTGTTGCGGGTTCGGCCAAAAGTGATGACGGTTGCCACCATTATGGCGGGATTATTGCCGATCATGTGGGGCAACGGCGCCGGCTCTGAAGTGATGCGACGTATTGCCGCACCGATGATTGGCGGGATGCTTAGTGCGCCCCTGTTGTCGATGTTGGTGATACCGGTGGCCTATTTGTTACTGCACCGCAAAGGATGACACCATGAGGGTGCAGTTTTACCTACTGCACCCTCGTTATCACTATCCCAGAAATTATTTCACCAGGAACGCTTTAAACTGCGGTGTCATCACCGCGCTGAAACCGTCATCGGTTTTGCTGATCAAATACACCGCCAGCCCTTTATCTTCCGCCAGTTTGAGCGCTTTTTCTGTGCCCAGAACCATCAGCCCAGTGTCCCAACCGTCGGCTTCCAATGCGGTGGGGGCGATCACGGTGGCGGATACCAGGCGATGGGTGATCGGCCGGCCCGTCGTGGGATCGATCACGTGCGAATAGCGTTGCCCATCTTGTTCGAAGTAGTTGCGGTAACTGCCGGACGTACTGATGCCGTAGCCTTGCAGATCAACCAGCGCCTGCACGGCATTTTCACGGTCGGTCGGTTTTTGGATCGCCACTCGCCAGGCGTTACCCTTGCCGTTAACACCGCGCGAGGAGACTGCACCACCGACGGACACCAAATAGTTGGTGATGCCATTGCGCGCCATCAGTTGTACCAGTTGGTCGACGCCATAGCCCTCGCCCATTGTCGAGAGATCGACATACATTTCTGGCAGGTCTTTCTGTAGCCATTCGCCGCGATTGTCGCTGATCAGTTTGAGGTGTTGCAGGCCAACATTTTTTTGCGCCGCCTCTATTTGTTGTTGGCTCGGTACTTTTACCGCGCGCTTATCCGGCCCAAAGCCCCACAGATTCACCAGGGGGCCAACGGTAATATTCATAGCGCCCTGAGTATCGCGGCCAATACGTTGAGCCATCAGGATGATGTCTGCCATGCCGCGTGGGATGGGCTGTGGATCAGCGCTCTGCGTTTGATTAAAACGCGACAGTACCGAATCAGTACGGTAAGTAGAAATATCGTCATTAGCCCGTTCCAACACGGCATCGACCTGCTGCTGTAACTGCTGCTTATCGACGGCGATATCCCCGCTGACTTTGACGCTGTAGAAGGTCCCCATGGTTTTGCCCTCGAGATCAATCTGCGGGCGGGAGTCCTGGTCATTACAGGCGGTCAACAGGCTGAGCGTCACACTCAGCAAAAGCCCTTTGGCAAAAACGTTAGCCATAAAAAATCCTTTGAAACAGAGGAGGGCGCTACAAATAAAGCAAAGTGCGACAAATGAAAAGCAGAGATAGCCAAAATAACGGGCGGTGCATCGAGGTGGCCACTGAACGCACCCCGGTAGTATGCAGACAGGATGTGACCTGGGGCGTGCCGGCAGCCCACAAAGAGGCGGTTTCAAGAATGGCGGGTAAAAGGTAACAAAGCATTTTTCTGGCGTTACTTGTGTGCTTGGGCTAACGTCTGCTTCCCGATCCTTGATTGTTTTTTGAAGCGCTCAACATGAGTTCAAACGCCGCTGTTCGGCTGATTCAGCCATTCCTGAAAGATCGTTTCTTACATATCCTGTTGCTGGCCGGTGTGCTGATGGCCGCCTTCAATCCACAACAGCTGCCAGAGCTTAACCGTTTTATTGACTGGCGTACCATCATCACGCTGCTGGGGTTGATGTTATTGACCAAAGGGGTTGAGGTCAGTGGCTATTTTGATTTTATCGGTCGTCAGATCGTCAACAGGCTGCACAGTGAACGACGGCTGGCGCTGTTTTTAGTGTTTTCTGCCGCGCTGCTGTCGTCGTTCCTGACCAACGACGTGGCGCTGTTTATTGTCATTCCACTGACCATCACGCTAAAAAAACTGTCTTCGTTGCCGATTAGCCGGTTGATTATCTTCCAGGCGCTGGCGGTTAATGCCGGCTCGTTGTTGACGCCAATCGGCAACCCGCAGAACATTTTGCTTTGGAGCAAATCCTCGCTGTCTTTCTTGGGTTTTATAGCCCAAATGTTGCCTTTTGGCGCGGTAATGCTGGCTAGCCTGTTGTTGTTGACCTGGTTCAGCTTCCCGCCACGGGAGATCGTTAAGGTTCCGCACACCGAAGGCTACCCGTATCAACGGCATTTGTTGTTGAGCTGCGTGGTGCTGTATGTGATTTTTCTGCTGTCTCTGGATATGGGATTGCCGCTGTACGGTCTGTTGGCTGTTTTCGCCGGCTTTTTACTGCTGGCTCGCCGGGTGTTGCTGCAGATTGACTGGAGCCTGATTTTTGTTTTTATCGCCATGTTTATCGACGTGGGGTTGTTCACCCGACTTGAGGCGATCCAATCCTGGTTCGCTGGCCTCTCTTCGTTGAGCAACGGCGGAATTTATGCGCTGGGAATTGGCCTGTCACAGATAATCAGCAATGTGCCTGCCACCATTCTATTGCTCAATTATGTGCCTTCAAGCCAACTGCTGGCTTATGCGGTGAATGCCGGTGGCTTTGGGCTGGCGATCGGCTCGTTGGCGAACCTGATTGCTTTGCGTATGGCGGGCGAGCGTAAAATCTGGCTGAAATTCCATTACTACTCATTGCCATTGTTGGCGTGGGGTGGGGTAGTGGGCTGGTTGCTGGCCTAAGCGCGATATCTTTGCATGAAATATCGCGCTTGGAGGAGTGTGGCTGCTACCCGCGGGCAGCCAGTAAACAAATGCTGCGAGTCACCTGATATGACTTCACAAACGCACTGACCGGCAGGAACTCAAAGCGTGAATGGAAATTGTGTGCACCGGTGAAGTAATTGGGGGTTAGCAGCCCGCGGCTGGAGAGCGCTGCGCCGTCAGTGCCCCCTCGCATGGGGATAACCTTTGGTGGAATGCCATGGGCGGCGAGGGCGCCGAATATCAGCTCAATGGCGCGTTTATCATCACCGATAGAGTTGCTGATGTTGCTGTAGATATCGGTAACAGTACAGCTCACTTTGGCGCGCGGGTAGTTTGCTGCCACCTGCTGTACCACTTCTTGTATCCGTGCTTTACGCGCATTGAACGCCGCCAGATCAAAATCACGGATCGACACTTTTAAGGTGGCGAGGTTGGCGTTGGCCACCATATCGTTGAACCAGAAATAGCCCTCGCGCCCTTCGGTATGTTCTGGCGTATCCCGACTGTCGAATTGGTTAATGATGTCATTGGCGATGCGAATCGGGTTGATCAGGATATTCTTCGCCGACATGGGGTGCGCAGTAACGCCCTCAATATGGATCTCCGCCGCTGCGGCGTTGAAGTTTTCATAGACCACTTCACCCAGCTCGCAACAGTCAATGGTATAAGCGAAATCCACGTCAAAGCGCGCCAAATCCAGCGCCTTGGCACCGCGCAGGCCAATCTCTTCGTCTGGTACAAAGGCCACCAGAATATCACCGTGGCGATCTGTAGCGCTCAGGTTAGCCAGCAAGGTCATCACGACCGTCACTGCCGCCTTGTTGTCCGCGCCGAGCACGCTGGTGCCGTCGCTGAAAATAATATCTTCATTTGGATAGGCGAGAATTTCCGGGTGCTCAGCGGTACGCAGCCAGATGTCATGTTCCGCGTTAAGGCAGAGATCTTGACCGCTAAAGTGCAGGCACTGTGGGTGGATATGCGCTGACAGGCCGACGTCAACGGTATCGATATGGGTGATAAAACCGATGCGCGGTGCGCCTGGTTGGTTACCGGGTTTGCGTGCGGTGACGGTCGCATGATCATCGATCTGTACGTCTTGCATCCCCAACTGGCGCAGTTCGGCCGCCAGCAGCTTGGCCATGTCATGCTGCCCCGGCGTGCTGGGCAGGGCCGTGGCAGCGGCATCGCTCTGGCTGGTTACCGCCAGATAGCGGAAGAAACGTTCGGTGAGCTGTTCGGCTAAGGCGCGGGTCATTTGGGTTCCTCTCGATAAGCGGTCTATCGGTTTTAAATCTAATTCAGCCGGTTGTCCAATGGTGCAATACTTTCACTGTCGGAATGCGAGATGCGGCGCAGAATAAAAAAATAGCGAGATAACTAGGAAATAGTCGCGGGTAACTGCGGCAAAATCATTGTTAGCTGTGGGGGGCGGGTGCCCCAACAAAAATCTGAACGCTAAAGGAGAATTCATGCGCTCACGTCATGCTTTGCTTATTACTCTGTTATCCCTGGGAATATCTCATACGGCCTGGTCCTCTACCGACGGCGGCCATGCCAACAGCAATGCCAATAGCCGCGAAGTGGCCAGCGCACTGGGTGGCTTGAAGAACAAAACCTATAACCTGGAACAGGCCCCGAAGATCCGCGTAGCCAGCTTTAATATTGCTGCCGGCAAGGTCAGCGATATGACCGCCATCGCCAAGGCCATCAAGGCGATGAACGTTGACGTGGTGGCATTACAGGAAGTGGACAAACTGACGGGCCGCAGCGGTAAATTGGATCAGGCTGCGGAGCTGGCCAAGCTGACAGGCATGCACGTGGTCTTTGGTCGCGCGATTGACTTTGACGGCGGCGAATATGGCCTGGCGTTTCTGTCAAAATATCCGCTGCATGACAGCAAGATTTACCCACTGCCGTCCGGGCAGCGTGAACAGCGCATTGCTTTCAGCGCCCAGACCGACGTGCCCGAGTTCCCGGCCCCCATCACCCTGATCAATACTCATCTGGATACCAAAGAAGATCCGGCCATGCGTTTGGATCAGGTGCGTGAGTTAAACGACCGTACCATTGAAATGCGCGGCATCAAGCTGTTGTTCGGCGACCTGAACGATGTCCCGGGCAGCGTTACCTGGACTGAACTCAGCCGTTACTGGAACGACATTATGCCTGCCGCACAAGATGGTCGCAGTTGGCCGGCGGAAAATGCCGAAATTAAAGTCGATTATATCTTTAGCGGCAATGCGCAGCGCTGGCATCTGGACAGCCTGACGGTGCCAAACGCCAGCGGTGACTGGAATGGCATCCACTGGCCGGCGGTTAGCGATCATCTGCCGATAGTGGCAGAACTGCGGCTGACCGAGCAGTAATGTCACCGAAAGCGATGTTGCAAATTTAGCGAGCAGTAATCCGTGCCAGCCGTTCGACGGCGGCACGGATCTCACCCGGTGTCAGGGCAGAAAAGCCCAATAGCCAACCGTCGCGCCGCAGGTTTGCTGTTTGATACAGCGCCGCCAGTCCGGGTGTTATCACACCTAAACGCTGTGCTTGCTGAGTGAGGGCGCTTTCTTGGCCCGGAGGTAGCCAAACGCTGAGCTGCAATCCCCCAGCGGCCGGTTGCGGGGTAGCGTAATGCCCTAGCTTTTCCTGCACTTGCGCCAGCAACTGGTCACGTCGGCTAGAATACAGCTGGCGCATATAGCGGATATGCGCGGCAAAATGCCCCTGCAGGATAAATTCGGCGGTGACTGCCTGCATCAGTTGGGCGCTGTGACCGTCATAGACTGTGCGTGCGGTGGTAAAGGATTCGACCAAGGCAGGCGGGACCACTAAATATGCCAGCCGCAACGAGGGAAATAGCGCCTTGGAAAACGTCCCCAGATAAAGCACGTTGCCGTGCCGATCCAGGCTTTGCATCGCCGGCATAGGCTGGCCGTCATAGTGAAACTCGCTGTCGTAATCATCTTCAACAATCCACGCCCGATGCCGTTGCGCCAAAGCCAGCAATTCGAGCCGCCGTGCCAGACTCAGTGCCACCCCCGTAGGGTATTGGTGCGAAGGCGTCAGGTAAATTAGCCGGGGGGCAGGGAGCTTGTCATCTGCCCGCATACCGGCTTCATCAACACTGACCGGTACCAATTCGCCGCCTGCACTGGTAAAGGCATTTCGGGCGCCGCGATAACCGGGTTCTTCCATCCAGACCTTGTCGCCATTATCCAACAGCAAAGTAGCAATCAACTGCAGAGCCTGTTGAGAGCTGGTCAGTACCAGGACCTGCTGCGCGTCACAATTGACGCCGCGAGTTTGGCTGACATAGCCGGCAATGGCCTCGCGTAGGGGGCGGTAACCCTGCGGATCACCATAGCGCAGCAGGGTTTCGCCACGTAAGCGTAACTGCTGGGCAGTGAGGTGCTTCCACAGTTTTAATGGGAAGACGCGCAGGTCCGGCGAACCGGCGGCAAAGGGCAAGGGGTGCTCGGGATCGCGGCAACCCCCGGTTTGTACGATCTGCCTGCCGCGGAGTGACAAATGCGGTTCACCGATCACTTTGGCGACGGGCGGCGATTTAACAATGCATATTGCGACGAAGGTCCCTTGGCCCACTCGGCGTTGCAGATAGCCTTCGGCCTCGAGCTGGCTATAGGCTGCCTCCGTTGTCACGCGTGATACGCCCAAATCTTTGGCCAGTATTCGGGATGAGGGTAAACGTTGACCACGGATTAACGCCCCGTTATGAATCGCCCGGCGTAATGTGCTGCACACGCGCTCACGTAAGGTACCGCTTGTGTGTTCTGGCAGGTAAAAAAGGGTGAGCAGCGCATTTGCCATAATGGGACTTATCAACGTACAAAAATGGGTATCAATCATAAGACCAAAATCAGGCAATATTGTCATCAGTCTTTATCAACAGAGGTGAATTCCATGGCGGTATCTTCATTGGTTTTGGCATTCCCACCGGGAACAGCGGCGCAGAGTCTCGATTATCTGGCGGCGAAACTGAGTTATTACGCGGACGCATGGGACGTGGCGGAAGATCTGCGTAATGGCATCAGTGAAATCGTAGTGATCGATACCCGCGCAGAGGCTTTGTATGCCGCCGGGCATATTCCCGGCGCGATCAGCTTGCCACACCGGCTTATGGACGAAGCGGGCACGGCGCATCTGGATCGCGGTAAAGTTTATGTGACCTACTGCGACGGCATTGGCTGTAACGGTTCAACCAAGGGGGCGTACAAGTTGGCGCAGCAGGGGTTCCAGGTGAAGGAGCTGATTGGCGGACTGGACTTCTGGAAACGCGATGGCCATCCATTGGCCACCGGTGAGCAGCCGGGTTCGCTGCTGGGAAAGACGATTGGAGAAGACTGCGGCTGCGGCTGATAGGTTAAAACACCAGCGCAAATACCAAGGCCAGCACCAGAATGAAAAGAATGAATACCGCAGCGGGTTTGCTCAGCGCTTTTTGCAGCGGTTGGGGCAGTACGGCAATCAGTGGATTGAGCAATGGCTGTGGTTCGGCAGCGCTGCCGGTTATCGGCTGAGTAGGGCCCGCTTTTTCCAGACGACGAGCAAACAGTTGGTTGATCACATCGCTCATCTGCGGATGGGTTAGCGGCGCCGTTGCGTTGCAGTGAAAACGCGATTGGCAGTAGTCATTGAGCTGCTGCTGCTCCTGCGGATCTGCCGGTTGTTTGAGTACGGCCAGCAAGTTGTTTAGCGTTGGTGCTGTCTGTGGACTCAATGCCACCTTTACCTGCAAAAACTGGTTCAGCAGCTGGAAGTGACGAGCCGGAAGAGGATCATTGGTTTTTACCCCAGCCAGATCGAACAGGGTTTGCCAGATTTTAGCCGGTGATTCGCCGGTCGCGGCGCTGAGCTTGGTCACCTGCTGTTGCAAGCTCTGGTGTTCGGCAGGCAGCAGGGGACGATCGCTGGTCGTCGTCTGCTGCGGGTGAGGAATGGTCAGGCTACCGGTTTGCAACAGGTTGAGGACCTGTTGCAACTGTGGGTGGCTCAACTGGCTCAATACCGTGTGCCCAAACTGCTGGCGAATAAAATCGCTGACGGCCAGGCGATTATTGCCCTGCGGTAACAGTTCGGTGAGTTGTTGCAACAATTGTCGGCTGGCGTGGCTCTGTTGTGCCTGAGCCAAGCGATTCTGCAACAGTTGTTCGGCCGGCTGAAAATGGCGAGCCAGCAGTTCACTGTTGTTGTCTGTCTGCAGATCATGGCGCAACGTAACCCAGATCTCGGCGGACTTGGCTGGGCTGAGTGCCATGATCTTGACGACCAGCTTCTCCAGCGTCGTGCGTTGTGCCGGGGAGAGCGGGCTGCCGTCAGTGGTTGTGGTTTTATCCGGGCTTGGGGGGCGATCGCTGGCGATCGGGGTACCCGGTCCACTCAAAGGTTGCATATCACCTGTCCTTCGCTGTGTATCCCCAGCTTACTTGGCGTTACCGCTGTGTTGGCTGCGCAACTTCACCCGAATCCCGTACTGTCGTGCGTTCATCGAGCCCATGTGCTTGCCGCCTGGCCGTAACACCCCTTACTTTGGGGAGAAAATAATCGTCGTACCCGGCGAAAAGCACAGGTTTGCGCTTATGATACCTGTAAACGGCCATCATCAATACCGTCGACAGACATTTCTTTACAGGCAAAACATTGCTAAACGCGCCTGCGCCGCTAAGATAAGCGCAGACTTGGAATTGAGGACGGCATGGTTAAACAGCAGCGGATTGCAAAATGGTTTTTATGCTTGGCTTGCCTGGTGGTGCTGGTCTGTATGACTCAGCGCATGGCGAGCCTGCATGCATTGCAACAAGCGCTTGGCCTGCCTGTCGCTAGCGCGGTAGCCTCTTCTGCTGATGACGCTGCTGAAACCCAACCGACCCCTTGCGAACTGAGTGCTAAATCCTTATTGGCCTCACCGCCGGTGATGTTTGAAACGCTGCTGTTCGGTCTGGGGTTGTTATTGGTGCTGCTGGCACCTACCGTGGCTGCGCGCCTGCGTATTCCGCCTCCCAGAGTGATTTCCCCCACCACCCTTAGGGTGCACCTCCGATTATGTGTCTTCCGTGAATGAGTTAATCGCCCCTTCCCGTTGGTGATTGATTTATTTTATGGAGAAAGAACATGTTGAATATCATCAGGTCGGCGTTAGCCTGCCTGTTAATGCTATGGCTGCCTGCTTTGCAGGCGGCGGATAGCGGCTGGCTGCAAAGTCCGACGAATGATCACGCGAAGGTGCGACTGCGTGCCGATACCTCGCAAAATGGGGAAACCCGATTACTGCTGGCAATAGAGCTGCAAAAAGGTTGGAAAACCTATTGGCGTTCGCCCGGTGAGGGCGGTATAGCACCGGCCATAACCTGGCAGGGCAATCCGCCACCCGCCACCTGGTTTTGGCCGACGCCGCAGCGCTTTGATGTTGCCGGTATTTCTACCCAGGGTTATCACGATCGGGTTGAACTGCCTATGGTGATGAAGGGGGCAGCACCGCGCAAGTTGGCAGGGACCCTGACGCTGTCAACGTGCAGCAACGTCTGTATCCTGACCGACTATCCATTCAGCCTGGATCTTGGTACCGCCTCTGACGCGCAATTTACCCATGATTTTGCCCAGGCGATGGGGCAGGTGCCGATTGCCGATGGGTTGGTGGACAGTATTAAAGCCGGCTACCAGCGTGGCGAACTGCACATCAGCGCTGAGCGTGGCGCCGGTTGGCAGCAGCCTGAACTGTTCTTCGATACGCTGGAAGATGCTGATCTCGGTAAGCCAAAGGTGAGTCGCGAGGGTACGCACATGTTAGCGCGGGTGCCGGTCAGCGATGGTTGGGGGGACAGCGCACCGGATTTGCGCGGTAAAACCTTGACGTTGGTGATCAGCGATAACGGGTTGGCGCAGCAGGTGACGTTGCCGATTGGCGGGCCGCTGGCCTTGCCGGCTGCGGCGAGCTTCTCGCTGTGGCAAGCGGTGCTGATGGCGCTTGCGGGTGGGTTGATTCTCAATCTGATGCCCTGCGTCCTGCCGGTTCTGGGGATTAAACTCGGTTCAATTCTTCAGGTAGAGCATCGCGACCGTCAGAGCATCCGGTTACAGTTCCTCGCGTCGACCCTGGGTATTGTGGCCTCGTTCATGGCGTTAGCGTTGCTAATGACGCTGCTGCGGTTGAGCAATCAGGCGCTGGGTTGGGGTATCCAGTTCCAAAATCCGTGGTTCATTGGTTTTATGGTGCTGGTTACGCTGCTGTTCAGCGCTAACCTGTTTGGCCTGTTCCATCTGCAACTTTCCTCTTCATTAAATACCAAACTGGCAACCCACAACGGCCGTGGCTTGGGTGGGCATTTCTGGCAGGGCGCTTTTGCTACCTTGCTGGCAACGCCGTGTTCTGCACCTTTCCTGGGGACCGCAGTGGCCTTTGCTCTGGCAGCACCCTTGCCGGTGTTGTGGGGGATGTTTGTCGCACTGGGTATCGGCATGAGCCTGCCATGGCTACTCATTGCCGCCTGGCCGGTACTGGCGCTGCGCTTGCCAAGGCCGGGCCGTTGGATGAACAGCCTGCGGTTGGTGATGGGGCTGTTGATGCTTGCCTCTTCACTGTGGTTGCTGAGCCTGATGGTCAACCATATTGGCATGGTGCCAACGTTGGTGGTGGGCGGTGTCGCACTGCTGGCGTTGTTGTTGGCCGTTGGCTGGCAACATGGCGTGCGTCTGGCTGCTAAGTTGGCGGCTGGCACGCTGGTGTTGGTCGGTGTCGTGTTGTTGGCCGGTTCTCTCACTGCCGGGCTGTGGCGTCAGCCGCTGCACGACAACGTGGTTTGGCAACCGTTGAGCGAGCAGGCAATCACCCAGGCATTGGCCCAAAATAAACGGGTGTTTGTCGATGTGACCGCCGACTGGTGCGTAACCTGTAAAGCCAATAAATTCAACGTCCTGCTGCGTGACGATGTGCAAAAGGCACTGAGCGCCGATGACGTTGTTGCTCTGCGTGGCGATTGGAGCCGTCCATCGGCCGAGATTAGCGCCTTCCTGCAACAGCGCGGCAGCGTTGCCGTGCCTTTTAACCAGATTTATGGCCCCGGCAGCCCAGATGGCGTGGTGTTATCCCCGCTGTTGACCCGCGATGCCGTATTACAAACCCTGTCCGCCGCCAAAGGAAACGTACAATGAAAAAATTAATGATTTTACTGATGCTGATTGTTACCCCTGTTTGGGCCGCTGCGCCATTTAGGTCTGAACAAGAGGCGCGCATTAAAGAGCTGATCCGTGAAACCTTGGTGTCTAATCCGGATATTCTGGCACAGGCGGTGGACGCCTGGCAGCAACAGACGGCGGGACAACAAATTAGCCAAGCGATCAAACAAAATGCCAACGTGCTGTACGACGATCCTGCCAGCCCACGCTTAGGGGCCGCCAACGCCAAACTGACCATGGTGACCTTTACCGATTACAATTGCCCGTACTGCAAGCGTTTTGATCCGATGCTGGAGAAGATCGTCAAACAATATCCAGATGTGGCGCTGGTAGTGAAATTGCTGCCTTTTAAGGGGGAAAGCTCGGTCAGTTCGGCGCGTGTGGCATTGACGACCTGGCAACAGCATCCGGACCAATTCTGGGCGTTGCACCAACGTCTGATGGCTAAAAAAGGCTTCCACGACAATGCCAGCATTGCCGCTGCACAGCAGAAAACCGGCGTAAAAGCGGTCTCGCCGAGTGAACTGAGCATGACCACCCTGCGCACAAATATGGCGTTGGCAGAGAAACTGGGTGTGCAAGGAACGCCAGCGACGCTGATCGGCGATCAGATGCTGCCGGGTGCGGTCTCTTATGAAGACCTGGAGACGTTGGTGAAACAGCAATTGGCGAAAGTGAAAAATGGCTAGGCTGCGGCGCTGGGCGCGCGAACTGCTGGTCTTGCTGTTGATCCTGCTGGTGGTGGCGTTTGGCATGGACTGGTTACGCGCCCCGCAGGCACCGGCAGCGTTTGATTCGCACATGTTGACGACGCTAAGTGGCCAGCAGGTGTCACTGGCTCAGCTCAGCCAGGATAAGCCACTGCTGGTCTATTTCTGGGCCAGCTGGTGTGGCGTATGCCGTTTCACCACGCCGTATGTTGCCAAACTGGCTGACGAAGGGAGCAACGTGCTTACCGTGGCACTGCGCTCCGGCGACGATCGTCAGGTGGCGCAGTGGATGGCGGGCAAACGCGTGACGTTACCTGTGGTTAACGATCCGCAGGGGCAGTTGTCTGCGCAGTGGCAAATCGGCGTCACACCCACGCTGGTGGTGATTTCCAAAGGCAAGGTGGTACAGAGCACCACCGGCTGGACCAGCTATTGGGGGATGAAACTGCGGTTGTGGTGGGCCGGGGTGTAACCCGGCCTATGTGATATAACGCCCATGATTTAGGGGGGAGCGGCGTGTTCTGACGTCATCACCTGACGAATCGCCCGGCATAGTCGGGCGATTCCTTCTTCAATCAGCGGCGGCGTATTGGCCGCGAAATTTAATCGCATGCCATGGGCGCCACGTTGCTCCTCGGCATAAAAGCATTCTCCTCGCGCAAAGGTCACTCCTTCTTTCCAGGCTACCGGCATCAGTGCTTCGGTACTGACGCGGGTAGGTAGCGTCAACCAGATGAACAGCCCGCCTTCCGGCGTTTCAAACTGACAGCCATGCGGCAGGTGTTGCTGCAAGGCTGCCACCATGGTGTCGCGGTGCTGCCGGTAGATGCGTCCGGCGCGTCGCAGCTGCTTGTCGTAGCGCCCAATGGTAACGAATGCGTCCAGCGCTCGCTGGATCAGGTTCGAGCTGGTGAAACTGTCAACGTGCTTTAGTCGGGCGATCCGTTGGTAGTGTTCGCTGTCTGCCACCAGATAGCCGATGCGCATGCTGGGCAGCAGCATTTTGGAAAAAGTACTGACATAAATCACCGTGCCTGGCTGTGCCAAGGCCCGAAGCGAGGGCAGCTGTTTGCCGTTGTAGCGCAGATCACCGACAAAATCGTCTTCCAGTATCATCACGCCAGCCTGTTGGGCCAGCGCCAGCAATTGCCGACGGCGGGCTTCACTCAGACAACGGCCGGTGGGGTTTTGGAAGTTGGGAATGGTGTAAATCAACTTTGGGCGGTGCTTTTCCAGCAGGGCGGGCAGTTGTTCAACCCGCATACCGTGACGATCGCTGGGGAGGGTAATGATATTAATGCGATGCAGGCGCAGTAACCCCAGAATTTCGGCGTAAGTGGGTTGTTCGACGATCACCGTATCACCCGGCTCCAGCAGGCTTTGTACAATCAGGCTGATGGCGTGCTGCGAGCCGTTGGTGATCAACAACTGTTCCGCATGAGTAGGAATGCCCTGGGCGGTGAGAATGCGCCCCAATGTATCGCGCAGAGGGTAATACCCGCAGTACTCGCCATAGCTGAAAGCGTCCTCTGCATGGCGGTTGAGCACCGACAGCAATATCTTGCGGAATTCTTCCTGAGGAAACACTTTTGGGCTGCCAACACCGGCCGCAAAGTTGATGACATTGTCCGGCAAAGGCGTATCGGGGTAGCCATCCAGCCGCGAGGTCAGGGTGGTGAAACGTTCTGCCGGGAACAGCACATCGGGCTTTGGGCGCGGCTGAGCGGGGTGTTGCAGCGGGTGTAATACATAGGCACCGCTGCCGCGCCGTTGATGCAGAAAACCTTTGGCGGCCAGTTCGGCATAGGCATTCTCTACCGTCAGCCGGCTGACAGCCAATTCGCCGGCAAGCGTACGGGTGGAGGGGAGTTTATCGCCATCGACAAAAACACCGCTTAGGATTGCCCGCCGCAGCGCCTCTTCAATTTGCAAATACAGCGGAACATCCTGCTGACGGTCTAACGGAATATGCATGCGCAATTGGCTCGGTTAACGGTGCGGATTTTTACTATACCCCATAGCGACTGGCCTTCAAGCGGATAAAAGTGGCCTGCATAACATCAGGGCAAAGTGGCTCTGGCGGCAAAGTTGTGTGGCGTTAGAATCTCTGCCCAGGTGTATTACCGCAGTTTTTTGAGGGTGTCATGTCATTACCATCAGGTATTTCAGCCAGGCCGGTTTTACCGGGCGCGCGTTTTTTACAGGGCAGCAGTCAGGGATATGCGATCGCGATTATCAGCGCCATGCTACTGGCTTTTACCGCCATCATTATTCGTGTACTTACGGAGTATTATCACCTGCCGACCTTTGTGCTGGCGTTTTGGCGAGCGGCGCTGGTTGCGTTGGTGTTATTGCCGATTCTGTTGTTATTCAAGCCTGAGTGGGCGCGCTTACAGCGTTCACAGGTGCCATTTTATGCTTGTTATGGCCTGTTACTGGCGGTGTTCAACAGTTTGTGGACATTGTCGGTGGCGCTTAACGGTGCGTCGGTGGCAACCATTCTGACCTATTGTTCGGTCGGTTTTACCGTGTTCCTGGGTTGGATGATGTACAGCGAGCGCCTGAGCCTGCGTCAATTGGTGGTGATTGTGGTCAGCCTGGGGGGCTGCTTCTTGGTCAGTAACGGCGACAGCATGGGCAACAGCCATTTCAATGTATTGGGATTGCTGGTGGGTATGTTGTCAGGCATTGGTTATACCCTTTACACGTTGGGGGGGCGGGTGGCGACAGAGCGCCATTACCCGGTGTGGAATACCATTTTGTATGTGTTCGGTTTCTCGGCGATCTATCAGTGGTTGTTCAATGCTGCGCTGACGTTATATCCGTTGGCGGCATTCCATGGCATGACCGGCTCGTTGTGGTTCTTGTCCCATGGCGTTGAGGGCATCGAGTGGCGTGGTTGGCTGTTGCTGCTGACTTTGGCGGCAGGCCCGACGCTGTTGGGATTCGGTTTGTACAACATCAGCTTGAAAACCTTGCCATTGGCGGTGGCTAATCTGATTTTGTCGCTGGAGTTGGTATTCACGGCGGTGATCGCCTATTTCCTGCTGGGGGAAAACATGAATCAGTTGCAGTTGCTGGGCAGCGCGCTGGTGATGGGCGGAGTATTGATGCTGAAGAGCAAGACGGCGGAGGCGTGATTTGTTACCCTTGGGGCGAAGTTTGGAGGCATCAATGACGAACAACCCAAGATTAAAACGGGCGTTAATCGCTTAATCAGGCAGTGTTTTGTGACCGAAAACACTGCCACAGACACTAGGCTGTGGCTCTTGTAACAGATTACAGAGAAAGCGCCATGACTGAAAAACACTGGTCAAAAACAGAGTTACTGCACCAAACGGTGACCAATCCCAACATTATCGTCAAGGGAACCCACAGCTATTACAGCGACTACCTGGATGACGGCTTTGAACGCTCCGTGGTGCGCTATTTACACGGGGATGCGGTGAGTCAACAGTGGCCCCCGCTAGGGGCGATAGACCAATTGCTGATTGGCGATTATGTCTGTATTGCCGCAGAAACCGTTATCCTGATGGGGGGGAACCATACCCACCGCATCGATTGGTTTTGCCTGTACCCGATGATGGAAAGCATCCAGGCTGCCTATAAACCGAAAGGCGATACCCGTTTGGGGGATGGCTGCTGGATAGGGATGCGGGCGATGCTGATGCCGGGAGTGACCATTGGTGAAGGGGCGATAGTTGCCGCAGGCAGTATTGTGACGTCGGACGTTGAGCCTTACACCATTGTGGGCGGTAATCCGGCGCGACCGATAAAGCTGCGATTTACCCCGCAGATCATTGCTCGGTTACTGGCTTTGCGCATTTATGATTTGTCAGCCGAGGATTTTGCCTGTGTGCAGCCCTTGCTGGCGGGCAATGATATTGCGGGCCTGGAGCGAGCGATAAGCGAAATTAAGCGTTAAATGAACAGGGCAGGGGCGTTATCCTGCCCTGTTGACTCACTCAGCCTTGGTTGTTTCAAACGCCAGGCGGCGTTTGTGAATATACCGCAACCCGGCTTGATTCAGAGTAAGGCTAAACAGTGTAATGTGGTGGTCAATATAGGTTGACTACCGGGGTTATGCAGCAGACACCTAGAGGAAGGCAATGTAAATAATAGCATTCCCCGAGAAAGGTCCGGGACTGATGATTTCATTGGCTGTCATTTTTGCTTTCAGGCTTATATTTTTGGGTGTTTTACCCATTAAATAGTAATCAACACCCGTCCATGCGGACTTCCCATCCAAAAATAGCGTAGAATAAAAATTCTTGTTGCCATTTAAATAAATTCTATCTTCGCCTAATGTCGACTGTGAATATATTTTTACAGTTCCTGTTAGGGAGCACTCAACTGTTCCCTGAATGTTTCTTTCCGCCCCGTAAATTTCATCTTGCGTAAGCGTACCAAAATCTATCACCGTTGGGATATTCACATTACAAGATTGGTTTGGTGGGGGTAATTTACCGCAAACAGAATTGGGCCATAAAAGTGCACCTCCGGATATTGAGGGTGTCCGTGTATAAAAAAGCCCAACGCAGCTGGCATCACTGCCATTTACTTTATAAGGCCTTGAGGTCCAGGGAATGCCAAAGGAAGCTTTCCACGCGATCTCTACTTCTTTTGCCGTTCTGTAATTTTCAATTCGGAGACAGTTGTTAGACTCTATACAGGAACCATATAGCCCCGGATATCGGGTACTGTATTTTACATCCGGACCAATAAAACAAGAGGCCCATCGATAGCAAGGGTTGAGATCGGATGTACTCTCATCCCATGCAACCAAAGATTGAACCACCGTCCAGTTAACAAAAGAGACAGGAAGCATATATGCGCCAGCGACAGCTTGCTGAGAGAATGAAAAAACAATAAAAAAAATGAAATTTTTATACATTGCAATCCCTGGTTTCATATTAATTCCCATTCCATTGTGAAGTTTTTCATGCAGATCCGTTTGTGTTTAAGATGAAAATGATATTCGATGTATGAAGCGGTTTCGTGCAGCGGTGAGGCGTGTCATTTATAATCCTGATTTATAAATGGTAATCATTAGATTGGCCGATTTAATAATTTTATTATAATGAACGCTGCAATTTATATATTGACTAATTTTTGTCGTGTGGCAAATCACTTATACCGATCGATAAAATTCAATCAATAGTCAGATTCTATCAAATTTGTTTTATGAATCGGTTATATCGATCGATTGGTTTCTTGCGTTTTTCCGGGGGCAGAGCAGATAAGATGATATCTGGATGAGGGACGCCCGCTATCCCGTGCATTGCCAAGTTTTAGGCTGTGTTTGGGTGGCAATGCGGGGACAAGGTAGGGAAAAAAGCATCAACAATGAAATCCATACCGTGTTCAAACAAAAAAATCCGGCGTCAGGGGGCTGACGCCGGATTTGTCTCTCGCTGATCGGATCGTTCAAGCACGCTTAAACGATCGGTCTTAGGGTTATTACCCGCCCCCCTGACGACTTAGTCGGCGTTAGCCGCTTCCGCCGACACGCGGCGTTTGCGCAATTTACGCAGCAATGGCGGCAGCACCAATACAGACACCGCCAATACCAGCAGCGTTTGCGCGATGCTGCTGCTCCACAAGATGCCAAACTCTCCGTTGCTGATCGACAGCGCCCGGCGCAGGTTTTGTTCTAACATCTCTCCCAATACGAAACCCAAAATGAGCGGTGACATCGGGAAATGCATTTTCCTCAAAATGTAACCAAACACCCCAAGTCCGATCATCAACAGCAGGTCAAAGGTTGTGCTGTGTACGGCGTACACCCCTACCGCGGATACGGCGGCAATCGCCGGTACCAGGAACCACAGTGGTATGGTCAACATACGGGTAAACAGGCCCACCAACGGCAGGTTCATGATCAGCAAGATCACGTTGGCAATCAGCAGTGCGGCAATCAACCCCCAGACTATATCGGGCTGTTCAGTGAACATCGCCGGGCCTGGCGTGATGTTGTACAGCGTCAGCGCGCCCATCATGACTGCGGTGGTACCAGACCCAGGGA
>NZ_JBXWKI010000002.1:0-196703 GCF_058190535.1 Serratia sp. CoH_134_PS_4 | reverse complement strand
GAACATCGCCGGGCCTGGCGTGATGTTGTACAGCGTCAGCGCGCCCATCATGACTGCGGTGGTACCAGACCCAGGGACACCCAGCGTTAACATAGGGATGAATGAGCCACAGGCTGAAGCGTTGTTGGCCGCTTCCGGCGCGGCAACCCCGCGAATATCCCCTTTACCGAAGGTGTCGTTGTTGCCGCTGATTTTCTTTTCGGTCATGTAGGTGAGGGCGCTGGCAATCGTGGCGCCGGCACCCGGCAGGATGCCGACAAAGAACCCCACCACGGAAGAACGCAATGTAGGGCCCACGCACTGAGCGGCCTCTTTGCGGTTGAACAATAACCGACCGGTTTTGCGCACCAATTTTTGTCCGCCGCTGGTGCTTTCCAGCATCAACAGAATTTCACTGACCGAGAACAGACCGATAACGACCACAATGAACTGCACACCGTCGGAGAGGTGGATGCTGTCGAAGGTGAAGCGGTAAACACCTGTGTTAGCGTCCACCCCGACCGTTGCCAGTCCCAGACCAATCAGCGCCGCCAGCAACGATTTCAGTGGGTTTTGACTCATCATGCTACCCAGACAGGCAATAGCGAATACCATCAGAGCAAAATATTCGGCCGGCCCGAACGCCAGCGACCAACGCGCCAACAGCGGAGCGAACAGGATAATCCCGCCGATAGCAATGAGTGAACCGGTAAAGGAGCTGACCGCCGAGATCGACAGTGCCACGCCGGCACGGCCTTGCTGCGCCATGGGGTAGCCGTCCAATGCAGTCATGATTGCTGCGGCGTCACCCGGGACGTTAAGCAGTATTGAGGAGATGCGGCCACCGTATTCACAGCCGATATACACCGTTGCCAGCAGGATCAGTGCAGACTCGGCCGGCAGCTTAAGGGCAAACGCCAGTGGCAACAGGATTGCCACGCCGTTGATTGGCCCCAGCCCCGGCAGCAAGCCGACAATCGTGCCGACGAAGCAGCCGATCAGGGCGATAATCAGGTTCTGTGGCACCAGTGCCACCTCGAACCCTTGAGATAAGTACATCCAGGTATCCATCGTCGCCCCCGTTAGCTCAGCCAAACGCCGAGTGGCAGTGTTACATCAAGTAAGCGGTCAAAGGCGTAATACAAGGCTACGCCCATGAACGCGCCGGACACTAAAGCTGCCGGTAGACTGGCCTGGAACAACAGGCCAATGCTAAAGGTCAGCAGCGCGGTTGCCAGCGGAAAACCCAGCCATTCGAAGCCCCAGGCATACAGCACCAACGTAATGACCAGTACCAGCAGACGTTGCATCACCTTGTTATGTGGCCACTCAACGGCCTGCGGTTTGTTCAGCAGCAGCAGTGCAGCACACAGTGCCATCAGGCTGAGAATGGCCAGAGGGAAGGGACGCGGCCCCAGGGGTTCGTAGCTGTATTCGCTCTGGATCCCCCAACCGATAAACAACCCCCCAATGCACAACAGCAGCCAGAGACCGGCGAAAATGCGATCGCTCATGGTATCCCCCTGTTACTTGGCCAGGCCGAAAACTTTGGCTTGTTCGCGGTACTGATTGACCTGGTTTTTCACGTAGGCATCCAGTTCTTTGCCGGTCAGATTGAATTCGAACAGGCCACGCAGATCACGTTGCTTTTTGAACTCTTCGGTCGTCATCATTTTCTGGAAGGTATCGAGCCACCACTGGTATTCCTCTTCGCTGACCTTCGGGCCGACGTAGAAGCCGCGGATAATCGGCCAGACCAGATTGAAGCCCTGTTCTTTGGCGGTGGGGACATTCGCTAACTGGCCAGGCAGACGTTGGTCAGCATAGACCGCCAGTACGCGAATTTTGTCACCCTGCAAGTAGGGAACCATTTCACTCAGATCGCCTGATACCGCCTGAATGTGGTTGCCGAGCAGTGCGGTCACGGGCTCGCCGCCGCCTTCGAACGCGACGTAGCGCATTTTATGGGGATCAATACCCACTTCACGTGCCAGCAGGGCCGTTTTCATCCAGTCCTGGCTCCCGATAGAAGCACCGGCACCGAACACCACGCTGTTTGGATCTTTTTTGAAGGCATCCATCAGGTCTTTCAGCGTTTTATACGGCGAGTCGGCGCGGACGGCGATCATGCCGTAGTCGGTGCCGACAGCGGCCAGCCATTTCACGTCATCCACGTTATAACGGCCGAATTTTCCTTGTGACAGGTTCAGCAGTGATCCACCGGAAAAGGCAACCACCGTGCCGAATTCTGCCGGCCGCTGGGCGACGATGGCGTTATAGGCGACCGCGCCGACACCACCGGGCATATAGGTGACGCGCATCGGTTTATCGATAGCGTGGGTTTCCTGCAAGGACACCTGAATCAGCTTACAAGTGAGGTCAAATCCGCCGCCGGGCTTGGCGGGGGCGATACATTCGGTACGTTTCGGTGCTTCCACGGCAAAGGCTTGATTGGCTGCCAACAGCAGAGCGGTAGCGGTCAGAGTGCGGGTGATTATTTTTTTCATTGCTTTCCCCAAGGTATTTTTCTGTCGTTGCGGATCCCCGCCGATACGGGTTGCTGGATTGTTAAATCAACAACCTTTCATTTACCTTTCAACGGACGAAAAAGTTTTCGGGATGTGATATGCATCTCCTGTTGGGGGCAAAACACCCGTGCTGAAACAGCAGATTGCCTGTGAGCTAACACATGTCAGGGCGCAAGAACAGCCTGTAAACTTGGCTTAAAGGCTGCGTAATGTCAGTTTTACCCTTTTTGTCTTGAGATAAAATGATTAAAAATAAAATGATGATGGGGGGATTGATATGTTTTCATTAGGGAAATTATTCGGTGGCAGGGACAGCGCCAAAGTCAGTGCAATCAAGATGCTACCAACGGCCTATGATGAGATGACAGGGGCCTCGGGGCATTGCCGGTTGAAGCGCCTGCGCCCGGATATCGGTGTTTTTGAACTGCACTTCTCCAAAGATAATGGCGAAAAGTATGCTTGCCAGATGACCGCCTGTGTCACCGGCATTGATATTGTTTTTTCCACCAATAATCGCACTGTGCTGGTTTCACCCCCGTTCAGTCCTGCCAAATTACAGCCGGTATTTGATATTGCCCTCGCCGACAGCGAAAAATAATACCTCGACCACGACGTTAGCCGCCCTCGTCGACAGTTCAGGGTTTATTCAGTGCCGCAATTGTGTTCCAGCTCCCAAAACTGGTCCGGCATAACCCTTCTATCACAGCGGCTTCCATGCCATCCTTCTGTTATAAACATGTTAATTCGTATGACGCCGGATCCTGATGCGATAGCGCAGCATTCGGCCTGCGAGCATAGATAAATCAATGGAATGGAAGCATGCGTCTGTTATTGGTTGAGGACCACCCTGAGTTATCCCATTGGTTGCAAAAGGCGCTGACCGGTGTCGGCTTTGCCGTCGATATTGCGCCAGACGGGTTGGCAGCCGACCATTTGCTGTTAAATGAAACCTACGCGTTGGTGGTGTTAGACGTGGCATTGCCGCGCCTGAATGGTCTGGAACTGCTGGCCCGATTGCGCAAACGTGGGCAGGACTTGCCGGTATTGCTGTTGACGGCCAGAACCGACGTGGCCGATCGGGTGAAGGGACTGAATCTGGGTGCCGACGACTATCTGACGAAACCCTTCGAACTCGATGAGCTGGAAGCCCGCATTCGGGCGTTGCTGCGCCGCAGCGTCGGTGTCACTCAGCAAGCGCTGCAATACGGTGCGCTGACTTATCACGATGAGGGCTATTTCCAACTGGACGACAAGCCGCTGCAACTGACACCGCGTGAACTGGCTGTGCTGACGGCATTGATTCACCGCCGTGGGCGTCCGGTTGCCAAACAGCAGTTGTTCGAACAGGTATTTACCTTGGCCGATGAGGCTAACCCGGAGAGCATTGAACTCTATGTTCACCGGTTGCGGAAAAAGCTGCAGGGCAGCAACGTGGCAATTATCACTCTGCGCGGTCTGGGCTACAGCCTGGAGCTTTGCAATGAGGTGGTTTAACGCGCCGCAATCGTTGTTTTACCAACTGTTATTGTTCTTTGGCTTACCCCTGCTGGTGTTGGGCAGTATCTCGATTTATACCCACTATTTCAGTGCAATGAACGCCGCCACGCTGGCTTACGATCGTACGCTGCTGGCATCGGCGCGCACCGTGGCGGAGCGGCTGGTGGTGCGTAATGGGCGTTTGGAAGCGGACGTCCCCTATGTCGTGCTCGACAGTTTCGAGCGCAACATGAACGATCAACTTTACTACGAGGTGATCTCGCCAGAAGGCCGAAGCATTTCTGGCTATGACGATTTGCCGCCGATGCCGCCCCATATTCTGCGTTCAAGCTTGTATCCCGCATTGGTGCATTTTTATGATGCCGAGTATCGCGGACGCCCGATTCGCGTTGCCGCCTTGTACCAACCCATCAACGAATCTGGCGTGATGGGCATGGCAACCATATTGGTGGCTGAAACGCTGGAGTCACGCCGCTATCTGGCGCGGCAGATGATGCTCTCTGCACTACTCAGTCAGGGGACCGTGGTCGTGTTGACCATGATCCTGGCCTTTGGTCTTCTCAAGCGGGTGCTCAAACCGATGCGCAAGCTTTCAGGCATCATGTTGCGACGTGATCCGGGGGAATTAACGCCGCTGCCAATGGTGTTGCCCTGGTCGGAAATGCAGCCGCTACTGCTGGCGTTTAACCGTTATATCGAGCGGTTGCGAGTGATGGTGGCACGTCAGGAGCGCTTTAGCGCCGATGCTTCACATCAATTGCGGACGCCGTTAACCGTGCTGAAAACGCAGGTAGGGGTTGCGCTGGCAAGCGATCAGCCGGAGCAGTGGCGGGAAAGTCTGGTCGCGATGAGCGCCACATTGGATAACACCGTGGCGTTGACCGATCGTCTGCTTTATCTCTCAAGGCTCAAAGCCCATGAACACGATGCCGATCGCAAGTTGCAGCCGGTGAACCTGGCGCAGGTGCTGCGAGATGCGTGTTTTTCGCGTCTGCCACAGGCGCGCAGTAAACGTATCGATCTTGGCTATGAGGGAGAGTCGGTATGCTGGGTGGGGGGAGAAGCGCTGCTGCTGACGGAACTGTGCGCCAACCTGTTGGATAACGCACTGAAGTATACGCCGCATCAGGGCATGGTAACGGCAAGGCTCATCATGGACAGATTGGGCGGGGAGGGGGTACTGGAAATTGAAGACAGCGGCCCAGGCATTGCCCAACAGGACACTGCGCAGGCGCTCCAGCCGTTCCATCGGCTGGATAACGTGGGCGATCAACCCGGCGCAGGGCTGGGGTTGGCGCTGGTGAGCGATATCACCCGTTACCATGGCACCCGCCCAGAGTTGTTAACCTCGGCCACACTGGGTGGCTTACTGGTGCGGGTGCGTTTTCAACTGTTACCTTAGCTTTCGCACTCTGCGGCTTGTTTCGCTTTACGCGCCAACGGAGTACGTAGGCGCTGTGACAGGATTACGCCGAGCAGAGTAATGCCGCCGCCGATCAGGTGGTAACTGTGCAGGTGTTCATGCAGGAACAACACTGCAATGATGGCGGTAAATACCGGTGCCAGATTCATAAAGATAGATGCCGTATTGGCCCCCAAGCGCATAACCCCGTGGATCCACAAGTATGGCGCGATAATCGACGCAGGGATGCCGGCGAACAAGACCAGGGGGATATTCTGACGGGTTAACGCGACGTCTTGCGCCATCAGGAAATTCGGCAACAACAACACCACGCCGAACAGTATCTGTACATACAATGACTGCCAGTTTGGCAGAGCAATCGCCCAGCGTTTGGTCAGCACGCCGTACAGCGCATAAGAGGCGGTAGCCGCAAACATCATCAATTCACCTTTGCCGATACCGTGGTGCAACAATTCCGCCGGGTTACCGGCGCTGACCAGCCAGATCAGGCCCCCCAAAGACAACAGGCTGCCGATAGCAATACCCACCGTTGGCGCGACGCGCAACAGCACAATGCTGATCAGAATGGTCAGTAATGGGATCAGCGAGACAATGATGCCCATAAACAGTGCGCTCACGCTGTGTGCTGCGTAGTACGCCAGGCTCTGATACAGCACCATGCCAAGCATGCCGAGAATCATCAATTTCCACCAGTTGGCACGTATTGCCGACCAGTGACGAACTACGCCAGGCAACACGAAGGGGGCCAGGGTGACGAGCGCCAGGAGCCAGCGATAGAAGGAAATGGCGGCCGGATCGATTGCGGTGGCCGAGAGCTTGCTGACCACGGCATTGATTGACCAAATCAAGACCGCCAGCAAAGGGAAGAGCATATTCATGATAATTATTCTCATTAACGACTGACATGCTGGCTAGTTTACGCGTGTCCGGTTTATTATATATAATGATATCCAGACAATATTTATCCTAAACAAGACAAGTAACGGGACGAAACCATGCCAGAAATCCGTCATTTCCCCGAAGCGCTGATCCCTGCACCGCGTCCGGTGCAATTCCGCTGCGAGGAATTCAATGCGCGTACGGAGTTCCAGCCCCACCGTCATAGCTGGGGGCAATTGATGTGGGTAAAGGCTGGGGTCATGGTGTTACGCATCGGCGGCCAGCGTTTTCTGGCTCCGCCGGAGTTTGTGCTGTGGGCACCGGCGGAAATTGAACACTCCTGTTATAACCAACGTTTGGCACAGTGCCGCATGGTGGATATTGCCTTGCCGCTGTGCGCCGGGCTGCCGGAGGCGCCTTGTCTGGTGAGTGTCACCCCGATTTTTCGGGCCATTGCCGAAGACTTCTACGCCCGCAAACAATACATTCCGCAAAGCAAACAGGATCTGCGCCTGTGTCGTGCGCTGATCGACCAATTGCATGTTTCGCCGGTGCAACAAACGTATTTACCCACATCCGAAGACAAGTTCCTGGCACCGGTACTGGAAGCCCTGGAGCACTGCCCATCGGACAATACCTCACTTGCCGCCTGGGCTGCCCGCGTCTATACCACCGAGCGCACGCTATCGCGACGTTGCCAGCAGGATCTGGGCATGTCGTTCAGCGAATGGCGCCAGCGGCTGCGCTTCTTGCACGCCGTTTCGCTGTTGGAACAGGGGAAAACCGTGCAGGAGGTCGCGCTGGACGTGGGGTATAGCTCGGCATCGGCGTTTATCGTCATGTTTCAGCAAATCGCCGGCACGACACCCGAGCGCTTTCGCCGGGCCTGATTCAGTGGCACACTATTTCCCAGATAACCCTTCATACTTGACGTTGCCTCTGTTTGGCTGCGAGCACACCCCCGTCACTTACTTGAGTAAGCCCCAGGGGATTGCTGCGCTTGCCACCTCGATGCAACGCCAATTATTTTGGGTATAAATAGCCGTAAACCGTCGGAGCAATAAGTGAAAATCCTGGTCGATGAAAATATGCCGTATGCGACTGAATTGTTCAGTCGTTTAGGGAATGTGCAGGCCGTGCCTGGGCGCCCGATCCCGAGCGATGCGCTGGCAGATGCCGATGCGCTGATGGTGCGTTCGGTCACTAAAGTGAATGAAGCGCTGCTGGCCGGCACCCGCGTTGGTTTTGTCGGTACCGCAACCGCGGGCACTGACCATGTAGATGACGCCTGGTTGCAACAGCAAGGTATCGGTTTCTCTGCGGCTCCGGGCTGTAATGCGATTGCCGTGGTGGAATATGTGTTCTCTGCACTGATGCTGCTGGCAGAACGCGACGGTTTTCAATTGCGCGATAAAACCGTCGGCATTATCGGTGTCGGCAATGTAGGGTCGCGTCTGGACGCCCGCTTGAAAGCCTTGGGTGTGCGTACGTTATTGTGCGATCCACCGCGTGCTGAACGGGGCGATAGCGAGGAATTCTGGCCGCTGGAGAAACTGGTGGCAGAAGCCGATGTCCTGACCTTCCACACGCCACTGAATAAATCCGGCCCTTATCACTCGCTGCATTTGGTGGGCGCGGAGCTGTTGGCGGCGTTGCCGGATAACCGCATTTTGATTAACGCTTGCCGCGGCCCGGTGGTGGACAATGCTGCGCTGTTGCAGGCGCTGGAAAAAGGTAAAAAACTCAGCACGGTACTGGACGTTTGGGAGCCGGAACCGGAACTGTCTCTGCCGCTGCTGGCGCGGGTGGACATAGGTACTGCACATATCGCTGGCTATACGCTGGAAGGCAAAGCACGCGGCACGACGCAGGTGTTTGAAGCCTTCAGCCGCCACCTGGGGCAGCCTCAGCAGATCGCGCTGGCCTCGCTGTTGCCGGTGCCCGAATTCAGCCAGATCCAACTCAATGGGCCGCTGGACGAAGGCAAATTAAAACGATTGATGCACTTGGTGTATGATGTGCGCCGCGACGATGCGCCGCTGCGTAAAGTGGCCGGGCAACCGGGTGAATTCGATCGTCTGCGCAAGCATTATCAGGAGCGCCGCGAGTGGTCTTCATTGCGCGTCCAGTGCAATGACAGCGCCAGTGCGGAGCTGCTGAACGCGCTGGGCTTTTTGATAGCGTAAGGCTTTCTTAAGCCACAGCGACTAATTTTGTTATCAGGGCGGTGCATTAGCCGCCCATTTGCATTTGAATAAATACTCTGGAGAAACCCAATGTCTGACGGCTGGAATATCGCTCTACTTGGTGCCACTGGCGCGGTAGGTGAAGCGTTGCTGGAATTGTTACAGGAACGCCAGTTCCCGGTGGGCGAACTCTATCCTTTGGCCAGCGAACGTGGTGCAGGTGCGACCGTGCGCTTCAATGGCAAGTCGGTGCTGGTGCAAAAAGCGGAAGAGTTCGACTGGTCGCAAGCTCAGTTAGCATTCTTTGTTGCCGGTACTGAGGCCTCGGCTCGCTATGCGGAAGAAGCAGGCAATATGGGGTGCCTGGTGATCGACACCAGCGGCCTGTTTGCGCTGGAGCCGGATGTTCCACTGGTGGTGCCTGGGGTTAACCCGCAGGTGCTGGCCGATTACCGTAACCGCAATATTGTTGCCGTGGCGGACAGCATGGTCAGCCAACTGCTGACCGCAATCAAACCGCTGACCGAACAGGCCGGGCTTTCTCGCCTGCACGTGACGACCCTGATGTCGGTATCGTCACGCGGCAAAGTGGCTGTCGACGATCTGGCGGGCCAAAGTGCACGCCTGTTGAATGGAATTCCCGCTGAGCCTGGCGTTTTCGCCAAGCAGTTGGCATTCAACCTGTTGCCGTTGCTGACCGACGAGCAGGGCAGCGTGCGTGAAGAACGTTTGATTGTCGATCAGGTGCGTAAAGTGCTGCAGGACGAAGGGTTACCGATTTCCGTGAGCTGCGTGCAGTCGCCGGTGTTCTATGGCCATGCACAGGTCGTTCATCTGGAAGCCCTGCGCCCGATGTCTGCGGAAGAAGCACGTAGCGAACTGGAACAGGTGGATGATATCCAACTGAGCGAAGAAGACGATTACCCGACTCAGGTGACGGAAGCTTCCGGCAGCGACGCGCTGAGCGTTGGCTGCTTGCGTAATGACTACGGCATTCCTGAAATCCTGCAGTTCTGGTCGGTAGCTGACAACGTACGCTTTGGCGGCGCATTGATGGCGATCGAAACCGCAGAACGTCTGGTGCAGGAGCAGATGTACTGATGTCCGAGGTTGTCTTGCCCACCCAGCCGACCTTGAAAATCGCGCTGGGGATTGAATATGACGGTAGCCGTTATTACGGCTGGCAGCGTCAGCAGGAAGTGGCCAGTGTACAGGCCTGTCTGGAACAGGCGTTGAGTAAAGTGGCCAATGCGCCGATCAACGTGCTGTGTGCTGGACGTACCGATGCCGGGGTGCATGCTACCGGCCAGGTGGTGCATTTTGAAACCACCGCGCAGCGTAAGGATGCCGCCTGGACGATGGGGGTAAATACCCATCTGCCGCCGGATATTGCTGTGCGTTGGGTGACCGGCGTTGCTGAAGATTTCCATGCACGCTTCAGCGCTACGGCACGCCGTTACCGCTACATTATTTATAACCACCGTTATCGTCCGGCGGTATTGCAGCAGGGGATGACGCATTTTTATCACCCGCTGGATGCCGAGCGCATGGAGAGGGCGGCGCAGGCGTTGTTGGGCGAAAACGACTTTACGTCGTTTCGCGCCGTGCAATGTCAGTCACGCACGCCATGGCGTAACGTAAAACACGTTAAGGTTACGCGCTATGGTGAGTATATTGTGGTAGATATCAAGGCGAATGCCTTTGTGCATCATATGGTTCGCAATATTGTCGGTAGCCTGATGGAAATTGGCTGCGGCAATCAGGATGAGAATTGGATGGCCGAATTACTGGCACTGAAAGATCGTAATCTGGCTGCGGCGACGGCGCGGGCCGAAGGGTTATACCTGGTTAGCGTTGATTACCCTGAGCACTTTGCCCTACCCCGGCCCCCGATGGGGCCACTGTTTTTACCCGACGATTAAACGCCGGCGCGCCTGACGCGTTGTTCCCTTGTGTACCTGCCGAGTGGGTGAGACACCCGGTAAAAGAGAGAACCTATGGACATCATCAAGTTTGTGATTGATTTTATTCTGCATATTGACGTGCATCTGGCTGAGCTGGTGGCGCAATACGGTATGTGGGTGTACGGTATTTTGTTCCTGATTCTGTTTTGCGAAACCGGGCTGGTGGTGACGCCGTTCTTGCCAGGGGATTCTCTGTTGTTCGTTGCGGGGGCGTTGGCGGCGTTGCCGACCAATGATCTGAATGTACACACTATGGTCGCGCTGATGATAGGTGCGGCGATACTTGGGGATGCGGTGAACTACACTATTGGACGGCTATTCGGAGAAAAGCTTTTCAGCAACCCGAATTCGAAAATCTTCCGTCGCAGTTACCTGGATAAAACGCATCAGTTTTATGAGAAGCATGGCGGGAAGACGATTATTTTGGCGCGTTTTGTACCGATCGTGCGCACATTTGCGCCGTTCGTTGCCGGAATGGGGCATATGTCCTATCGCCATTTTGCGGCTTACAACGTGATTGGTGCGCTGGTTTGGGTGCTGCTGTTCACCTATGCTGGTTATCTCTTCGGCGATTTGCCGATCGTGCAGGAAAACCTGAAACTGTTGATCGTGGCTATCATCATTGTTTCAATTCTGCCGGGCATCATTGAAATTTGGCGCCATAAGCGCGCGGCTGCCCGCCAGCAAAAACAGTAAAAACATCGCTTAACCTGTCGGTTCGACCAGTTTTTTGTCCACAGTGCCGGGCCGATATGGTTTAATGAGCGACATTTATGGTCTGTTCCTGTGAACAACCTTGAAATCAGTGCCTCTGTCGCGCGCTTGTCGCGTTTTACTCGGGCACTTTTTCATTGGGTCTGTTTACGGGGGGATTGTTAAAGCATGAACTGCGGACTGGCGTCTGCCAGGTTCAAACAGAAAGGTCATCGATGAGCTGGATTGAACGAATTCTTAACAAGAGCAATATTACCCAAACCCGTAAGGCGAGCATTCCTGAAGGGGTTTGGACCAAATGCGATAGCTGCGGTCAGGTTCTCTACCGCGCCGAGCTGGAGCGTAATCTGGAAGTGTGCCCAAAATGCGACCACCACATGCGCATGACTGCGCGTATGCGTCTGCATACTCTGCTGGATGAAGGCAGTGAAGTGGAGCTGGGTAGCGAACTGGAACCGAAAGATGTTCTGAAGTTCAAGGATTCCAAGAAATACAAAGATCGTCTGGTTGCCGCACAGAAAGCAACCGGTGAAAAAGATGCGTTGGTCGTGATGAAAGGCACGTTATATGGCATGCCTATTGTCGCCGCGTCGTTTGAATTTGCCTTTATCGGCGGTTCCATGTCGTCTGTAGTCGGTGCGCGCTTTGTGCGTGCTGTTGAGCAGGCGCTGGAAGATAACTGTCCGCTGGTGTGTTTCTCAGCCAGTGGCGGTGCCCGTATGCAGGAAGCGCTGATGTCGCTGATGCAGATGGCGAAGACCAGCGCTGCGCTGGCGAAACTGCAGGAGCGTGGTCTGCCGTACATTTCAGTACTGACTGACCCGACCATGGGTGGCGTTTCCGCCAGTCTGGCAATGCTGGGCGATATCAACATCGCTGAGCCGAAGGCGCTGATCGGCTTTGCCGGTCCACGCGTTATCGAACAGACCGTACGTGAAAAGCTGCCGCCGGGCTTCCAGCGCAGTGAGTTCCTGATTGAGAAAGGCGCGATCGACATGATCGTGCGTCGCCCGGAAATGCGCCAGACCTTGGCGAGTATCCTTTCCAAACTGACCAACCAGCCACAGCCACATTTCGATGAAGCTGCGCCGGTGTCTGAACAGGAAAATCAGGCCGACGCCTGAGGCAAGTCAGTCACCCGTGTTGGCGCAAGCCAACGCGGGGTTCAGCCGCCATTTTGTGGCTAAGTGGCGGCTGGAAATACCCGATGGATCTCGAGCAACAGCGAGTCACGCTGCGGCTTGAAAACATGGGGTATCATGCAGAGCATCGCCTTTACCGCGGTGAGGGTGGTGCCCTGATGGATTAATGAACCCAAGTTCAGTGACGGGACTCATGCAAAACCACCAAATTCCCCAAGCCACGTCGCCATTGAGCTCGTGGCTTTTTTATCTGGAACGTCTGCACAGCCAGGCGATCGAACTCGGCCTGGAACGCGTACAACGCGTTGCGGAGCACCTTGATTTACTCACTCCTGCACCGACGGTGTTCACCGTTGCCGGCACTAACGGCAAGGGCACCACGTGCCGCACTCTGGAAGCGATTTTGATGGAGGCGGGGTTGCGCGTTGGCGTCTACAGCTCACCACATCTGGTACGTTATACCGAAAGGGTGCGCATTCAAGGTGATGAGCTAAGCGAGGCCGAACACAGCCGTTCATTCGCCGTCATTGAAGCGGGCCGGGGTGAAACGTCACTGACCTATTTCGAATTTGGCACTCTGTCGGCCTTGCAACTGTTCAAACAAGCTAAGCTTGACGTGGTGATCTTGGAAGTTGGTCTTGGTGGGCGTCTGGACGCGACCAACATCGTCGACCCGAGCGTGGCAGTGGTGACCAGCATTGCACTGGATCACACCGACTGGCTGGGCAGCGACCGCGAAAGCATTGGCCGCGAAAAAGCCGGGATTTTCCGTGGCGGTAAGCCGGCCGTCGTGGGGGAACCGGATATGCCGGCAACCATTGGGCAAGTGGCGGACACTCTGGGTGCGCAACTGTATCGCCGCGGCGAGGCCTGGACCTTTAGCGAACAGGGTGAGCGCTGGCAGTGGGAAGGCGGCGGTACCTTGCTGACTGACTTACCGATGCCAAACGTGCCCTTAGCCAATGCGGCGACCGCACTGGCTGCATTGCATTATTCTGCGTTGGAAATTGATGAGCGGGCGATTTTCGCCGGTCTGCAGCAGGCGACCTTACCGGGACGTTTCCAGATTGTGCGGCGTGAACCGACATTGATCCTCGACGTGGCGCATAACCCGCACGCGGCAAGTTATTTGGCTGGTCGCCTGGCGACGTTGCCGCGTAATGGTGGCAAAGTACGTGCCGTGGTGGGGATGCTTTCGGACAAAGATATTGCCGGTACGCTGGCCTGTCTGAGTGAGCAGGTCGATGAATGGTACTGTGCGCCGCTTGAAGGGCCGCGCGGTGCCAGTGTTGAGCTGTTGGCGCAATATTTAACGGAACCGCGGCAGTTTACCGATGTCGAAACTGCCTGGCGTCAGGCTATGCAGGACGCTGAAAAACAGGATATTGTGATCGTCTGTGGATCGTTCCACACCGTTGCACACGTGATGGCGGCGTTAGACGAGATGCGGGGAGTGTGAGTGGCAAGTAAATTTCAAAACCGATTGGTGGGTACCGTGATTCTGGTTGCGCTGGGGGTGATTATCCTGCCAGGGCTGTTGGACGGTAAAAAGAAACATTACGAGGATGAATTCGCAGCCATTCCATTGGTGCCGAAGGCCGGTGATGTGGAAGAGAACGACGTGGTGCCACCGGTAAGTCAGCCATTGCCGGCACAACCGCCGGAAGGCGCAGGTGCATTGGTTGAACAGCAGGCGGCTAATGAGGCGGCGACGCAGCAGGCCGCGCAGAAGCCGGCTCAGGTCACGCAGGCACCGGTCGAGACGCGTCCGCAACCGACGCCGACGCCAACGCCACAGCCGAAACCTAAACCGGTAGAAACCAAGCCGGTGGAAGTGAAACCAAAACCGGTGCAGCAGCCGAAACCGGTGGAAGTGAAGCCGGTAGCCAAACCTGAGCCGAAGCCAGAACCGACACCGAAGCCTGAACCTGCACCTGTGCAGAAACCGGCGGAAGAGAAAGCACCGGCAGGGCAAGCGTATGTGGTGCAACTGGGGGCGTTGAAGAATGCTGCCAAGGTGAACGAAGTGGTCGCGTCGCTCAGGCTGTCCGGCTATCGTGCTTTCACCGTGCCATCCACACCGGTACAGGGGCAGATTACTCGGATTTACGTCGGTCCAGACGCCTCGAAACAGAAACTGCAGTCTTCATTGCCTGCGCTGAACTCCCTCAGCGGTTTGAGCGGCCAGGTGAAGCCATACGGCGTACGTTAAGAGAAAGGGGCACAGCATGCTGTGCCCCTAAACCTATGCGTGCCAGTATAATCATTAAATAAACTGTGCCTTTCGTAGCTGAAATGGCCTATGTAGGCGCGGCGGTTGGGAATTTTTTTATCGCCGCTTTTTATTTGTAACGTGGTAGGAAAACCCCTACGCAAACGTTTTCTTTTTCTGTTAGAATTCGCCGCGAATTGGATCACCCGTTAGATTTCATGTCGTATCAAGGCAGCCAACGCAGATGCGGTATGAAAGATGAAGGGGGCAGGGGCGATTCATTATTGGAATAGTTCATGGTCTGGATTGATTACGTCATTATAGCGGTGATTGGATTTTCGGCTCTGGTGAGCCTGATCCGAGGGTTTGTTCGCGAAGCATTGTCACTTGTGACATGGGGATGTGCGTTTTTTGTTGCCAGCCATTTCTACTCTTACCTTGCGGTCTACTTCACTCGTTTTGAAGATGAACTGGTGCGAAACGGTATCGCGATTGCAATCTTGTTTATTGCGACCCTGATCGTAGGAGCTATTGTTAACTATGTGATTAGCTCACTGGTAGAGAAAACCGGGTTATCAGGCACCGACCGGGTGCTGGGCGTCTGTTTCGGCGCACTGCGCGGCGTGTTGATCGTTTCGGCGATACTGTTTTTCCTGGATACCTTTACTGGTTTTTCACAAAGTGCCGATTGGAAACAGTCGCAGCTTATTCCCCAGTTCAGTTACATCATCAGGTGGTTCTTTGACTACCTGCAGAGCACGTCGAGTTTCTTACCGACCCATTTACCAGGGCGGTAGCGCTGATGAGGAAAAGACAACATGTGCGGTATTGTCGGTATCGCCGGTTTTATGCCGGTAAACCAGTCGATTTATGATGCGCTGACGGTGCTTCAGCACCGTGGCCAGGATGCCGCAGGCATCGTCACCATTGATGCCCATAACGGGTTCCGCCTGCGTAAAGCAAACGGTCTGGTGAAGGATGTGTTTGAGGCACGCCATATGCAGCGTTTGCAGGGCAACATGGGTATTGGCCATGTGCGTTACCCGACGGCTGGCAGCTCCAGTGCTTCAGAGGCTCAACCTTTCTATGTAAACTCACCGTTCGGCATTACGCTGGCACATAACGGCAATCTGACCAATGCCCATGAACTGCGCCAGACGTTGTTCGAAAGCGGTCGCCGCCATATCAACACCACATCCGACTCTGAGATTCTGCTGAACGTGCTGGCCAGTGAGCTGGACCGCTTCCAACACTATCCGCTGGAGTCCGACAACGTCTTCACTGCCGTTGCCGCCATGCATCAGCAGCTGCGTGGTGCTTACGCTTGTGTCGCGATGATCATCGGCCATGGCCTGTTGGCATTCCGTGACCCGCACGGCATCCGCCCGTTAGTCATCGGCAAACGCACGCTGGAAGATGGCCGTAATGAATATATGGTGGCTTCCGAAAGCGTGGCGCTGGATACGCTGGGCTTTGAGTTCTTGCGCGACGTGGCGCCGGGTGAAGCGGTGTATATCACCAATAAGGGCCAACTGTTCACGCGCCAGTGTGCAGAGAATCCGAAAACCAACCCATGCCTGTTCGAGTACGTCTATTTCGCCCGTCCAGACTCCTTTATGGACAAGATTTCGGTCTACAGCGCCCGTGTGCGTATGGGGCAGAAGCTGGGGGAGAAGATTGCTCGCGAGTGGGAAGATCTGGATATTGATGTCGTGATTCCGATCCCGGAAACCTCCTGCGATATCGCACTGGAGATCGCACGCATCCTGGATAAGCCGTACCGTCAAGGTTTCGTGAAGAATCGCTATGTCGGCCGTACCTTCATCATGCCGGGCCAACAGGCACGCCGTAAGTCGGTACGTCGTAAGCTGAACGCCAACCGTGCTGAATTCCGCGACAAGAATGTGCTGCTGGTGGATGACTCCATTGTGCGCGGCACGACCTCAGAGCAGATCGTCGAGATGGCGCGCGACGCTGGCGCCAAGCGGGTTTATCTGGCTTCCGCGGCACCGGAGGTTCGTTTCCCTAACGTCTATGGCATCGATATGCCGAGTGCCAATGAGCTGATTGCACATGGGCGTGAAGTGGATGAAATCCGCCAGATCATCGGTGCTGATGGCCTGATTTTCCAAGACCTGGACGATCTGATCGAAGCCGTGCGTGAAGAGAACCCGGATATCGTTCAGTTCGAATGCTCGGTATTTAACGGTATTTACGTCACCAAAGACGTCGATCAAAGCTATCTCGAGTATCTGGAATCGCTGCGTAACGACGACGCCAAAGAAATGCGTGGTCAAACCGAAGCAGAAAATCTGGAAATGCATAACGAAGGTTAAACGCCTGCGTTGTGCTACCAAGGTGCACTGCGGCGTCTGTCGCAGTGCATTATCCCTCCCTGACTTGCTTATCCCTCGCCATTGCGGCAAAGTCTGCCTGATCTTATCTTTTTCGTGGCAGAGGCCAGTTTTATGAAACGACTCATCATCGGTATTTCCGGCGCCAGTGGCGCAATCTATGGCGTGCGCTTGCTGCAGGTATTACGCGACGTTGCAGAGGTGGAAACCCATTTGGTGATGAGCAACGCCGCGCGGCAAACGCTGTCGCTGGAAACACCGCTCAGCCTGCGTGAAGTGCAGGCGCTGGCCGATGTAGTGCATGATTCTCGCGATATTGGCGCCAGCATTTCGTCCGGTTCGTTCAAAACGGCAGGTATGGTGATTTTACCTTGTTCGATCAAAACGTTATCGGGTATCGCCAATAGCTATAGCGACGGTTTACTGACACGTGCTGCGGATGTGGTGCTGAAAGAGCGCCGCCGGTTAGTGTTGTGCGTGCGTGAAACGCCATTGCATATTGGCCACCTGCGGCTGATGACCCAGGCTGCGGAAATGGGGGCAGTCATTATGCCGCCAGTGCCGGCGTTTTATCACCGCCCTGAGAGTGTCGAAGACATTATCGATCAAACCGTAAACCGGGTGGTTGACCAATTTGACATTGAATTACCGAAGGATTTATTTGCCCGCTGGCAAGGCTCTAATTAACAAATTTCTCCCCAATTTGGTACATTTGTGCAACACCGCACTGATTTAGGGCGGCGCATGCACCATAATGATCCCACTTCATCACGTTCACTGTTTCAAGGCTTTGGTATTTATCCACTGCCCGTGGCGCGGCCAAGACTGGCCGATTTAATTTTGCAGTTATCGTCCCAGGAAACAGTTTTGTGAAGGCCGGAGCCGTTCCCTCCGCCTACAGCAACAAATGTGGCACGATTACTGCAAATTGATTTGGTGGAAAAGTAATGCCCGCAGTGGCATCAAAAAATCAATTTGAGGGTAATTTATGAAAAAGCTGGTTAAGGTTCTTCCTTTAGTCTTGGCTTTGAGCGCGGTAAGCAGCGCATTTGCCGCCGTACCATCGACGCTGAAGATAGGTACCGATCCGACCTATGCCCCCTTTGAGTCTAAAAATGCCAAAGGTGAGCTGGTCGGTTTTGATATCGATTTGGCCAAAGAGCTGTGCAAACGCATAAATACCCAATGTACCTTTGTGGAAAGCGATTTTGACGCGCTGATCCCTTCCCTGAAGGCGAAGAAAATTGACGCCATTATCTCTTCTCTGTCGATCACCGAAAAACGCCAGCAGGAAATTGCCTTCACCGACAAGCTGTATGCCGCTAACGCCCGTCTGATCGCGCCGAAAGGCTCGAAGCTGCTGCCTACCGTGGATGCGCTGAAAGGCAAAAGTATCGGCGTGCTGCAAGGTACCACTCAGGAAGCCTATGCCAACGCTATGTGGCAGCCTAAGGGCATTACCGTTGTGCCTTATCAGAACCAGGATCTGGTTTACGCCGACCTGGCATCTGGCCGTATTGATGCCGCTTTCCAGGACGAAGTGGCAGGCAGCGATGGCTTCCTGAAGCAGCCTCCAGGCAAAAACTACGCGTTTGCCGGCGAGTCGGTGAAGGATGACAAATTCTTTGGTGTCGGCACCGGTATGGGCTTGCGTAAGACAGATACCGAACTGAAGGCCGCATTAGATAAAGCCTTTGCCGACATGCGCAAAGACGGTACTTACGACAAGTTTGCGAAGAAATACTTCAACTTTGACGTCTACGGCGGGTAATTCCGCGCACCGTTCCATGTTGTGACTTCGGGGCCGGTCCACCGGCCCCGATGGTTCGGGATCCAATGACGACAGGGTGAAGTAAATGCTGCAAGGCTATTCCCAATTGATATTTGAGGGCGCTTTGGTGACGCTGGAGCTGGCCCTCAGTTCCGTAGTGCTGGCGGTGGTGATTGGTCTGATCGGCGCTGGCGGTAAACTTTCACATAACCCACTGATATCGATGATTTTCGGTGCTTACACTACGCTGATCCGCGGTGTACCCGATCTGGTGCTGATGCTGCTGATTTTCTACGGCCTGCAAATAGCGCTCAACAACCTCACCGAACTGCTTGGCTTCTCACAAATTGATATCGATCCGCTCAGCGCGGGGATCATTACCCTCGGGTTTATCTACGGTGCCTACTTCACTGAAACTTTCCGTGGTGCCTATATGGCCGTCCCGAAAGGGCAGATCGAAGCAGCAACCGCCTATGGTTTTTCCGGTTCGCAGATTTTCCGTCGCATTCTGTTCCCTGCGATGATGCGCTTCGCCCTGCCGGGCATCGGCAACAACTGGCAGGTGATCCTGAAGGCAACGGCACTGGTGTCTATTCTTGGTCTTAATGATGTGGTGAAAGCCACTCAGTTGGCCGGTAAAGGTACCTACCAACCGTTCTTCTTCGCGATTGTGGCTGGCGTGGTTTATCTGGTTTTCACCACGGTTTCCAACGGGGTGTTGCTGTGGCTTGAACGGCGTTACTCACTGGGCGTGAAGAGGGCCGAGCTATGATCGATATTTTGCACCAATACTGGCAATCGCTGCTCTGGAGCGACGGCTATCGTTTCACCGGTGTGGCGGTCACGCTGTGGCTGCTCATTGCGTCGGTGGTGATGGGCGGTCTGCTGGCCATTCCGATGGCGGTGGCGCGTGTCTCCTCCATCAAATGGGTCCGCTTCCCGGTATGGCTTTATACCTACGTATTCCGTGGTACACCGCTGTATGTGCAGTTACTGGTGTTCTATTCCGGTATGTACAGCCTGGAGATTGTGCGTGGCAGCGAGTTCCTCAATGCGTTCTTCCGCAGTGGGTTGAACTGCACCATTTTGGCGCTGACTCTCAACACCTGCGCGTACACCACCGAGATCTTCGCCGGGGCTATCCGTTCGGTGCCGCACGGTGAGATCGAGGCGGCCAACGCCTACGGTTTTTCCCGCTTTAAGATGTATCGCTGCATTATTTTGCCTTCGGCGTTACGGACCGCGTTGCCGGCCTACAGCAACGAAGTGATCTTGATGTTGCACTCCACCGCGCTGGCGTTTACCGCCACCGTACCGGACCTGCTGAAAATCGCACGCGACATTAATGCGGCGACCTATCAGCCGTTCTATGCCTTCGGGATTGCGGCGGTGCTGTATCTGATTATCTCTTACGTGTTAATCAGCCTGTTCCGCAAAGCGGAGAAGCGCTGGATGGCGCATGTTAGCCACTGATAAATGACGGGAAGAAACTATGTCTGAAAATAAATTAGCCGTCACTGAACTGCACAAGCGCTACGGTGACCATGAAGTGTTGAAAGGCGTATCTTTGGCGGCCAACGCCGGGGATGTGATTAGCATCATCGGATCTTCCGGCTCCGGTAAAAGTACCTTTTTGCGCTGCATTAACTTCCTGGAGAAACCGAGCGAAGGTTCTATCAGCCTGAACAACGAAGACATTCGTATGGTGCGTGACAAAGATGGCCAGTTGAAGGTGTTTGATAAGAAACAGCTGCAACTGCTGCGTACCCGCCTGACGATGGTGTTCCAGCACTTCAACCTGTGGAGCCACATGACGGTGTTGGAGAACGTGATGGAAGCACCGGTGCAAGTGTTGGGGCTGAGCAAGACGGAGGCGCGTGAGCGCGCTGTCCGCTATCTGGATAAAGTGGGCATCGACGAGCGTGCCCGCGGCAAATATCCTGTGCACTTGTCCGGCGGTCAACAGCAACGCGTGTCGATCGCCCGGGCATTGGCGATGGAACCAGAAGTCTTGCTGTTTGATGAACCGACGTCAGCCCTGGATCCTGAATTGGTTGGCGAAGTGCTGCGAATCATGCAGAAGCTGGCTGAAGAGGGCAAAACCATGGTGGTAGTGACACATGAAATGGAGTTTGCACGCCATGTGTCCAACCACGTGATTTTCCTGCATAAGGGGCTGATTGAAGAACAAGGTCCGCCGGCCGAGCTGTTTGGTAATCCGAAGAGTACCCGGTTGCAGCAGTTTCTTTCCGGCGCATTGAAATAGCCGTTTGGCGGGGCCGGATCTTTCTGGCCCCGTTCCGATCTTCAGCGATCGTCTTGCCGCTGATTGATAACATCATCCAAGGCTTGTTCCAATTCCAAAAAGCGGAAGCTGAAACCGGCCTCTTCCAGACGTTTCGGCACTGCCCGTTGCCCGCCCAGCACCAATACCGCGGCTTCTCCCATCAATAAACGCAGGGCGAATGCCGGCACGCGTAAAAATGCCGGCCGATCGAGGACGTTAGCGAGTTGCGCGGTAAACTGCTCGTTGTGAACGGGATAAGGGGCGACCATATTGAACGGCCCTTGCAGGGTCTGGTGATCCAGTAAATAAATAATGCCGTTAATCATGTCATCCAGATGGATCCACGGCAGATATTGGCGACCCGTACCCATTGGCCCACCGAGCCCGATACGGAAGGGGGGCAGCATTTTCGCCAGTGCGCCGCCTTTGGCTGCCAAGACGACGCCGGTGCGCAGCAGACAGACGCGGGTGGCATTGCTTTGCGCTTGGAGCGCCAATGACTCCCAGCGTTGACACAGCATATGGGTGAATTCGTCGTGCGGAACTTCGTCTTCGGTAACGACGGCCTGGTCTTGATCGCCATAGTAGCCGGTTGCTGAGCCGGAAATTAGCACGCTGGGCGGCGTGCTGCTGGCGTTAATCAGCTTTGCCAACTGTTCGGTCAGATCCCAACGGCTGTGACACAGGCGTTCTTTCTGCGCCTTGCTCCAGCGCTTGTCGGCGATCGGCTCACCGGCCAGGTTAATCACGGCATCAAAGCCCTCCAGCGAGGACTTATCTTGCAGCGTTGACCAATAATCTACCTGTTCGCCAAAACGTTCACGCGCGTGCTGCACGTTGCGGCTTAACACCGTAATTTGGTGAGAAAGGCCCAGCAGCCGCTGCGTCAGGCTGCTCCCTATCAATCCTGTGGCGCCGGTGATCAGGATCCGCATGGTCGATTCTCCCTGAAGCTGTAGTTTCAGGCCCGGCGATAGCTCATGGTCATCGAAACCGAGTCGGCGTAGCGCAGAGCCAATAGTTTATCTATTTCTACTTCAGCATAGGTTACCCAGGCGTGTTGTTTCACGATATCGAGCACATCCTGAGTTAATTTTTCCAGCAGGGCAAAGCGGTTATCTTCCACATGACGGATGATGGCTTTAGTGATGGTTCGGTAGTTAAGAGCATCGTCAATGTTTTCGCTGTCGCGCGCTTTATCCGCCGGGTAATGGATCACGACGTTAATCAGGATGTCCTGACGGTTGTTGATTTCTTCTTCCTTGATACCGATGAAAGTACGCAACCGCAGGTTTTTTATACGAATAATGGCGTCGGGTTGACTGAATGACATCAGAGAATCTCCACAGGTCTGATTATTTGCGCCCAGAATACACGGAAAGTAAGGAAAAGATAACGAGCCGGGGGAAACTCCCCGGAGGCCGGGGAGTTGGACATTTAGCCCTGCTCAGCCAGTTTGTAAGCCCGCTCGGTTGCCGGGCGGTTACTGATACGCTCGAACCAGTTACGCACTGCCGGGTAATCCGCCAGATCGATACGTTGACGGGGGTGTGACACGACCCAAGGGTAAGTCGCAATATCGGCGATGCTGTAGTTGTCACCGCCCAGGTACGGGTGCTTTTGCAGCTCGGCTTCCAGAACGGCATACAGGCGCTTGGTTTCCAGATGGTAACGTTCAATGGCGTAAGGGACGGGTTGTGGGGCGTAATGGTTGAAATGGTGATTCTGTCCAAGCATCGGCCCAAATCCGGCGACCTGCCAGAACAACCACTGCAGCGTAGCGGCGCGTTCACGTAGCCCTTTGCTCAATAGCTTGCCGGTTTTCTCAGCCAGATACAGCAGAATCTCACCGGACTCGAACAGGCTGATAGGGGCTCCGCCATCAACCGGCTGCTGGTCGACGATAGCAGGGATTTTGTTGTTGGGGGAAATGCTCAGAAATTCCGGCTTGAACTGATCGCCGGCGCTGATGTTTACGCGGTGGATACGGTAGGGTAAGCCAACCTCCTCCAGAAACAGGGTAATCTTGTGACCATTTGGAGTAGGCGCGTAATACAGGTCAATCATGTTGCCTCCTGCGGTAAGGTGATCTGTAAATCATTACACGGTGTTGCGGTCTTCGCCGCGCACAAAGGTATATCAAAGATCTTTCTATAGGATTACCTACAATAGCAGCTAAGAATAGCAGGCTATGTGAGATTCGTCTGATGCTATCTCCACAAGATGCCTCACAATTCTCCGCAGGTAAATCTGCGGTTTGCCGTGCACTGGCGGCGCGCTAAAATAGCGCTTATTTCCTTATTAAGGACAAGGTTATGAAGCTGATATTTGCCTCGGATATTCACGGTTCGCTCCCCGCCACCGAAAGCGTGCTGGATCGTTTTGAACAAAGCGGTGCTGACTGGCTGATTCTGCTGGGTGATTTGCTGAATCATGGGCCACGAAACGCGTTACCCGCGGGATATCAGCCGGCGCAGGTTGCTGAACATTTGAATCGCTATAGCGACAAGATCATCGCCGTTCGCGGCAACTGTGATAGCGAAGTTGATCAGATGTTACTGTCATTTCCTATCACAGCGTCTTGGCAGCAGGTGCTATTGCAAAAAAGACGATTGTTTTTAACCCACGGTCACCTTTATCATCCTTCCGCACTGCCGCCGTTATCTGCCGGAGATGTGCTGGTCTATGGACACAGCCATTTGCCGCAGGCGGAACGGCAGGGGGATATTTACTGCTTTAATCCAGGGTCGGTCAGCATTCCGAAAGGGGGCTTTCCCGCCAGCTATGGCATACTGGAGGACGGCATTTTAAGTGTGGTCACGTTGGACAGCGGCAAGGCTGTTGCAGAGGTGGCATTAACGCACTAATTTATACACACACAATAAAAATCTTTGAAAAACACTCATTGATTAACCAGTGCGCGGGATGCATCGCGCCAAAATAGAAGGTTTTAGAGGATGGCGGAACAGGGTCAGGCTGCAGATACCGAGTGGGTTGATATCGTCGACGAGCAAAACGAAGTGATTGCTCAATCCAGTCGCCAACAGATGCGTGCTCAACGGCTACGTCATCGTGCTACCTATATTGTGGTGCATGATGGAATGGGAAAAATTCTGGTGCAACGTCGCACCGACATCAAAGACTTCTATCCGGGCTGGCTGGATGCCACGGCGGGTGGCGTAGTGCAAAGCGGGGAGAATGTGCTGGATTCCGCGCGCCGCGAGGCAGAAGAAGAGCTGGGTATTGCTGGCGTGCCTTTTGCCGAACATGGGCTGTTCTACTTCGAAGAAGAGCAGTGCAGGGTGTGGGGTGCACTGTTTAGCTGTGTTTCCCATGGCCCCTTTGCTTTGCAAGAAGAAGAAGTGGCCGAGGTGAGCTGGCTGACGCCGGAAGAAATCACCGCACGCTGTGACGAATTCACGCCCGACTCACTCAAAGCACTGTCGCTGTGGCTGACACGCAACAATGAGCAGGCCTATGGCAAGCCGCTACGCGATAGCGACGAAAATGCCTGATGGGCTTTTGCAATGAATAAGCCGGTCAGTCGACCGGCTTTTGTTTAACCTTGTTTATGCCAGCCGTGCAAAACCCGCGTCCAGATCGGCAATTAAATCTTCGATATTTTCAAGGCCAATGTGCACACGCACGAGTGTCCCGGTGAAATCTACTTTGCCGGCAGGGCGAATTTCGTTGAGTTCCTCAGGCTGGTTGGCCAAGATCAGTGATTCAAACCCGCCCCACGAATACGCCATGCTGAAGTGCTCAAAATTATCCAGATAATGGGCAACCTGTTCATCGGTTAACCGCTGTTTAAGCACAAAAGAAAACAATCCGCAGCTGCCGGTGAAATCCCGCTGATAGTATTCGTGCCCTTTACAGGAAGGGAGTGCCGGATGATTGACTTGCGCCACCTCGGGGCGATTAGCCAGCCATTTTGCGACGGCGATACTGCTTACCTCGTGTTGCTTTAATCGTACGCCCAACGTTCTCAATCCCCGGCTGCCAACATAGGCTGTATCGGCATCGGCCATTTGCCCCATGAGATAAGAATTCTCGCGCAGTTGATCCCAACAGCGTGCATTTGATACCGCAGTGCCTAACATGGCATCGGAATGACCAATGATATATTTGGTCCCGGCCTGAATAGAAATATCCACGCCGAAATCCAGCGCTTTAAATAAGATGCCTGCAGCCCAGGTATTATCAATCATGATTACAATATCAGGATTAACCGCGCGGATAGCCTTTACCATGCCGGGGACATCTTGAACCTCCATGGTGATGGAGCTCGGTGACTCAAGAAATACCACTTTGGTATTTGGCTGAATAAGGTCGACAATGCCAGCGCTTATCAGTGGATCATAATATGTCGTCGCCACACCCAAGCGTGCTAATACCTTATTACAGAAATCCTGTGTGGGCTCATAAGCTGCCCCAGTCATCAGAATATGATCGCCATTGGCGACAAAGGCCAAAATGGCATTGGTCACTGCGGCAGCCCCGCAGGGGTAAAGAGAGCATCCTGCGCCACCCTCTAACTCCGTCATGGCGTCCTGGAATGAAAAATGTGTCAGGGTACCTCGGCGACCATAGAATAACTCACCTTTGGCACGGTTTGCCGTGGCCTGTTTTTTCGCTTTAACTGAGCTGAAAATTAATGAGGATGCGCGCTGTATTACCGAGTTTACCGAACCCTGGGTAAATTTCGGTTTGCGACCCGCAGTGACCAAGGCAGTTTCTATTTTTTTAGACGTCATAATTTACCTGCTTATTATCGATTATTAATCCAATGGGTAACGAATGGGGTTCTATAAAGCGCTTTCTTCTTTTATTAGGGGAACATTTGTCTGATGTGCGGTAACTGCCGATTTCTTGCCAGAAAAACGTTCAACAATCTGCGCGGCATTTAAATCATGGATGACGTTGATTAAGGTGGCGGGGGCATCGGTAATGGTACCGAGAACCACCAACATCGGAATGGTTTCCAACGGGAGCCCCAGTGTCGTCACAATGAAAATTTCGCCAAGGAATGCTCCGCCAGGTACGCCGCCAACAATAATCGCCGAAAGTACAGAGATAAGCATGGTCAGTAAGAAGGTCTCCATCGTGAAGTCCAACCCCAACACGGCAAAGATGAAGACGATTTTCAATGCGGCAATCATCGCCACACCGCCTTTATTCAGGTTTACCAACAGAGGCAAGGCAATATCGACGATTTCCGGATCGATACCCATGGCTTTACCGGCGCGAATATTGACGGGCAACGTTCCTAGAGAAGAGCAGGTTCCCAATGCCGTTGCTGAAGGCTCGATGGCATTTTTCCAGAATGCGCGTACTGCAGGGACGCCGCCGCCAATCCAGGAGTAAAAAATGGAACCGAACACGAAATACAGCAGTGTTGCCAGGAAAAACAGGCCAATAGCGCGGGCAAAGGTGATCAGTAGTTGTGAGTCCTGGCTTGCCATGGTTGAAGCAAAATAACAGCCTAAACCGACGGGGGCCGCTTTCATGATGATGGACACAATCTTCATGATTACTGCATTCAGATCGTTTAACGAGTTGGAAATCCGTTTGCCTTGCTCACCGGATTGCCCAATGGCGATCCCGGCGATAACCGACATGATAATCAACGCCAGAATGTTGGATTTGGACAATAACCCAACAAAGTCATTGGCGGTAACCATGCTGACAAAATCCATCTCACCGCCCCCGGCGTTGAACTTTTCCGTCAGCTCAATCACCACGCCCTGTGCCGGATCAAACAGCGTTGCCAAACCCACAATACCTGCCGCCGGTATCAGCGCCATCATAATGGAAACGGCGAAGATAATTCCCATGATGCGGCCGAGTTTCTTCAGGTCCGTCATACCTGCAATTGATGACATAACGCTAACGCTGACCAAAGGGACAATTATCATAAATAATAAATTCAGGAATATTTTGCCTATAGCCTGTAATTTCAACGCTATCTCAGGTGCATAGATACCTAATGCTCCCCCCAGTGTTAATGCGAGCAATAGAATAAGTGAGGATCGGTAAGGCTCTAAGTGTTTCCACATATTGATTCCTTTTTCATCATTTTTTCACGTGTGACTGAAGTCACTTTTTTATTGGCTATTTTTATTGATTATTTATTTTGTGATTGCGATCACCCTTTGGTGCTGTATTTAAAATTAAAAACGGATAATGTTTCTGTTGTTAATAATTACATTTTATTTCAATCAATGTAATGCGCCATTCGTACCATTTAATGAAATCACTCGTGAACGAAAGGAAAAAATGAGCAATCCGGCTTCGTTAAAACAACTAGAGATCCTGGTCAAGATCGTCGAGTGTGGTGGGTTATCGGAAGCCGCAGTTCAGCTGAATGTCTCGCCGTCTGCGGTGAGCAAAAGCCTATCGCAGCTGGAAAATCAATTAGGGACAACGTTACTGAAAAGAACAACGCGGAGTTTTACCCTTACCGAGCCCGGGCAGTATTTATACAATAGAGCAACGCAACTGTTGTTGGATTTTGATGAATCAATAAATACAACGGCAGGTTACTATAATCACCCTCAAGGGGAATTAAGGATAACCTGTTCTATAGCCTTTGGTTATACACACTTAGTGACACTGGTTAATCATTTTCGCAAGAATTGTCCTGATGTTGATTTTCATATCGATCTTAATGATAACTTTGTTAATCTTAATGAAGTCAATGTTGATATTGCATTGCGGGTGTCTTCGTCCCCTCCTGATAATTATGCCATGCGTAAATTGGCGACTATTAACTGGGCCTATTGCGCCAGTCCTAATTACCTCAGAAAATATGGGAAACCCAAATCCGTTCAAGAGTTAACTCGGCATCATTGCCTTATTTATCCGGGTTTAACCCCGAGAGAAAGGTGTATCGATGAGCAGGGCGTGACGCACCAGTTAAAAAAACGAACGCCTATTCAAGCAAACAGCAGCCTGGTGCTACTCAAGTCAGCTATTGAAGATCAGGGAATTGCCTATCTCCCGACCTATTTGTTAAGTGATTCTATACAACAGGGAGCCCTGGTCCCTTTGGCACTGGATGGCGAATTGACTCACGACACCCATGCTCTCTATGCCCTCTATTTTCCCAGCAGATATAGCAATCCGAAGGTGCGTTCATTTATCGACTATCTGTTGGATGAGCTCCAGCCGATCCCCGTCTGGGATAGCTGGATGAGCGAGTTCTCGACGCATTAAAACCGGACGCCGCAATGAGAAGCATGTTTTGGCGCACAGGAGAGGGACTTTATGAAGAGGGGGGAAACTGCAGTAAGCGGTGTGGAAAAGAAAAAGCCGGTCAATTGACCGGCTTTTTATCTGATAATTCAGGAATTATCAGGCTTTGGCTGCTGCCGCATCAGCCTGGGAAGACTGGATGGCGGTCAGTGCGACGGTGTAAACGATGTCGTCTACCAGCGCGCCACGGGACAGGTCGTTCACCGGTTTGCGCATGCCTTGCAGCATTGGCCCGATGGACACCAGATCCGCAGAACGTTGTACTGCCTTGTAAGTGGTATTACCGGTGTTCAGGTCTGGGAAGATGAACACGGTAGCCTGGCCTGCAACCGGTGAGTTAGGGGCTTTGGACTTGGCTACGTCGGCCATGATGGCTGCGTCGTACTGCAGTGGGCCATCGATGATCAGGTCAGGACGTTTTTCCTGTGCCAGACGCGTCGCTTCACGCACTTTCTCAACGTCGCTACCCGCACCGGAGTTACCGGTAGAGTAGGAGATCATGGCGACGCGTGGTTCGATACCGAAGGCGGCAGCGGAGTCTGCTGACTGAATAGCGATCTCAGACAGTTGCTCTGCCGTTGGATCCGGGTTGATCGCGCAGTCGCCGTAAACCAGAACCTGGTCAGGCAGCAGCATGAAGAACACGGAAGACACCAGTGAACTGCCCGGTGCGGTTTTGATCAACTGCAACGGTGGACGGATGGTGTTGGCGGTGGTGTGAACCGCGCCAGAAACCAGGCCGTCGACTTCGCCTTTCTCCAGCATCAGCGTACCGAGAACGACGTTGTCTTCCAGTTGCTCACGAGCAACCACTTCGGTCATACCTTTGCTTTTACGCAGTTCAACCAGACGTGGCACGTATTGTTCGCGAACGGCGACGGGATCAACAATCTCGATACCTTTGCCCAATTCAACGCCTTGAGCGGCTGCGACACGCTGGATCTCTTCTGGGTTACCCAAAAGCACGCATTCTGCGATACCGCGTTCGGCACAGATGGCTGCTGCTTTCACGGTACGAGGCTCGTCGCCTTCAGGCAGCACGATGCGTTTGCCGGCTTTACGCGCCAGTTCGGTCAGCTCGTAACGGAATGCTGGCGGAGACAGGCGGCGTGAACGTTCGGAGGTTGCCGTCAGTGATTCGATCCACTCGGCGTTGATGTGGCTGGCCACGTAGTTCTGCACTTTCTCGATGCGCTGATGGTCATCTGCCGGCACTTCGAGGTTGAAGCTTTGCAGGCTCAGCGAGGTCTGCCAGGTGTTGGTGTCGACCATAAATACCGGCAGGCCGGTTTGGAAAGCACGTTCACACAGTTTTCTGATCGGTTCGTCGATGGCATAGCCACCGGTCAGCAGAATGGCGCCGATTTCTACGCCGTTCATGGCTGCCAGACAGGCGGAAACCAATACGTCAGGGCGGTCCGCTGAGGTGACCAGCAGTGAGCCTGGACGGAAGTGTTCCAGCATGTGCGGGATACTGCGCGCGCAGAAGGTCACAGACTTCACGCGGCGGGTCATGATGTCGCCTTCATTGACCACGGTGGCCTTCAGGTGACGAGCCATATCGATAGCACGGGTCGCAATCAGATCGAAGCTCCACGGCACGCAGCCCAATACTGGCAGCGGGCTGTTGGCAAACAGTTGCGCCGGCTCAACATGAGTGATGCTGGCCTTGGTGGAATCGTCGAAGATCTCGGACAGGTCAGGGCGGGTACGGCCTTGCTCATCAACAGGGGCGTTAAGCTTATTGATGATCACGCCGGTGATGTTTTTATTTTTGCTGCCGCCGAAGCTGCTGCGAGCCAGCTCAATGCGCTCTTTCAGCTGTGCTGGGGAATCGTTGCCCAGCGCCAGCACGAAGACGATTTCCGCATTCAGCGTTTTGGCAATTTCATAGTTCAGCGCATTGGCGAACTGGTGCTTACGGGTCGGTACCAGGCCCTCGATCAACACCACTTCTGCATCTTTGGTGTTTTCGTGGTAGCGAGCCACGATTTCTTCCATCAGCACGTCTTGCTGGTTGGAGCTCAGCAGGCCTTCAACGTAGCTCATACGCAGCGGTTCAGCGGCTGTAATCGTGGAGTTGCTGCTACGGATGATGGTGGTGGTCTGGTCAAGCGAGTCGCCGCCAGTGCGTGGCTGAGCGATAGGTTTGAACACGCTCAGGCTAACGCCTTTTTGTTCCATGGAGCGGATGACACCCAGGCTGACGCTGGTCAGGCCGACGCTGGTGCCAGTGGGGATCAACATAATTGTACGTGACACAGAATAGTCCTCTTCACGATTTGACATGAGGCTATAGCCAAAATAGTTGAAGTTGCAGCCAGACGGCAAACGCGTGCAGTCAATGTGGCTGCGGCTTCAAGTATGAAGGCTAAAACAGCACCGCCAGCCTGGGCTGACGGTGTCGGAAAGCATTACGCGGTCAGACGGGATGCGTCTTGCGCGATGACCAATTCTTCGTTGGTCGGGATAACCAGCGCCAGGCGGCTGCCGTCTTTGGTGATGGCACCGGATTTACCGAAACGCGCAGCCATGTTGCGCTCGTGGTCAATCTCGAAGCCCAGCAGGCCCAGTTTGTCCAGGGTCAGCTCACGCACCATGCCGGCGTTTTCACCGATACCGCCAGTGAAGATCACCGCGTCCAGACGGCCATCCATCAATGCGCTGTATGCGCCGATGTACTTGGCCAGACGGTGGCAGAATACGTCCATTGCACGCTTGGCGTCGGCTTTGGTTTCGTAGTTGTCTTCGACATAACGGCAGTCGCTGGTGACTTCGGTCAGGCCCAGCAGGCCGGATTCTTTGGTCAGCATTTTGTTGATTTGATCAACGCTCATGCCCAGTGCGTCATGCAGGTGGAAGATGATAGCTGGATCGATGTCACCGCTACGGGTGCCCATGACCAGGCCTTCCAGCGGGGTCAGACCCATGGAGGTATCAACACATTTACCGTTGCGCACTGCAGTTACAGAACCGCCGTTGCCCAGGTGGCAAGTGATCAGGTTAACTTCTTCAACGGGCTTGTTCAGCGCTTTTGCCGCTTCTTGAGTGACATAGAAGTGGCTGGTGCCGTGTGCGCCATAGCGACGAACGCTGTGGTCACGGTACAGGCTGTACGGCAGGGCGTACAGGTAGGATTCTTCCGGCATGGTCTGGTGGAATGCCGTGTCGAACACTGCCACGTTTTTATCAGCCAGTTTAGGGAAGGATTTCAAGGCTTCAGCGATACCGATCAGGTGTGCTGGGTTATGCAGTGGTGCAAAAGGTACTGCATCTTTGATACCCTGCAGGACATCGTCATTGATTACAGCAGAAGCGGTAAACTTCTCGCCGCCGTGCACAATACGGTGGCCGATAGCGGTCAGCTGTGCTGAAAGCTCCGGTTTTTGTGCCAGAATAGTATTAACAATGTAGTTCAGTGCTTCGCTGTGCGCAGCGCCGGCACCCAGAGCAGCTTCATGTTTGGCGCCGTCCATCTTCCACTTGAGGCGAGCCTCAGGCAGGTGGAAACATTCGGCTAAGCCGGAGAGGTGTTCTTCACCGTTGACAGAATCGATGATAGCGAATTTCAGGGAAGAACTGCCGCAGTTAAGGACCAGTACTAGCTTACTCGACATGGAAGTACCTACTTAAATAGTTCGTGTTGTTAAAGGAAATACCAAAACACGTGGTGAATTAATCGTCAATCAGACAACAAGCGTAGCGCATAATGCCGTTGACATTTATGATTAACATCATGTGAATTGCACAAACCACATGACGATGAAAAAACCGATGATTTCTCTGCGGTTTAAGTAATCTTGATTTTTATAGGGCTAAAAGTTGACAGAATTCTTGTCATCTTCTACCGGCCAAAAGGCCGGCTTAGGATACCGATAGCCTGAGGCAAACACAAAATAAATTTAAAGCTTCAAATTTTTTAGTATTGTGTTTGCCGTGCCCTTATTTTTCTTTGTGACGTTGAGGTACGCGATGACGAGCAAACCGTCCGGTTCCGTAAGCTGGTTTCAGGTATTCCAGCGCGGGCAGCATTACATGAAAACCTGGCCGTCAGACAAACGTCTGGCTCCGGTCTTTCCGGAGAATCGCGTTGCGAGTGCCACCCGTTTTGCCGTCCGCTTCATGCCGCCGCTGGCGGTGTTTACCCTGACCTGGCAGATTGCCCTTGGGGGGCAGTTGGGGCCGGCCATTGCCACGGCGTTGTTCGCCTGTAGCATGCCGATGCAAGGCTTGTGGTGGTTGGGGCGTCGTTCGATCACGCCATTGCCGCCAACGTTGTTGCAGTGGTACCACGAGGTACGCAATAAGTTAACGGAGGCTGGCCAGGCTGTGGCGCCGGTAGAAGGCACACCAACGTACCAGGCTCTGGCCGACCTGTTGAAGCGCGCCTTCAAGCAGTTGGATAAAACCTTCCTGGATGACCTGTAACATCAAAAAGGGCCGCATTCTTCAGCGGCCTTTTTACTGCGGTGACGAATAACCCCCGTTCAAATCAAAGAACCGGCGAGTTGTGATTTCCTGTGATATTGCGCTGTGCGATGCTTCCGTCATAAGCAATTTATCGAGGAAATTACGATGGAAATGACCCACGCCCAACGGCTAATCCTGTCCAACCAATACAAGATGATGACTCTGCTCGATCCGGATAACGCCGAACGTTACCGTCGCCTGCAGACCATCATTGAACGGGGGTTCGGTCTGCAGATGCGCGAGCTGGACCGCGATTTTGGTGAGATGAGCGAAGACGTGTGCCGCACCATTATTAATGTGATGGAAATGCACCATGCATTGCAGGTTTCCTGGGATAACCTGAAGGAAAAGCAGGGGATTGAAGCACGTCGGCTGGCGTTTCTCGGTTTTGACGCTGCCACCGAGGCTCGTCATTTGAGCTACGTGCGTTTCCTTGTTAATACCGAAGGACGTTATACTCATTTCGATTCCGGCAGCCACGGCTTTAACGCCCAAACCAAAATGTGGGAAAAGTACCAGCGTATGCTGGCGATCTGGCTGTCATGCCCACGTCAGTATCATTTGAGCGCCGTTGAGATAGCGCAAATTATTAATGCCTGAATAAAGAGGTTTCCTGTGGAGTGTAAGGGTTTTCTGTTCGATCTTGATGGGACGTTGGTGGATTCGCTGCCGGCGGTAGAGCGCGCCTGGATCAATTGGGCCACACGCCGTGGCATTAATCCGCAGGACGTACTGGATTTTATTCACGGTAAACAGGCCATTACCTCGTTGCGTCACTTTATGCCGGGTGAAAGTGAGGCTGCCATTCAGCAAGAGTTCCTGCTGTTGGAACAAGTAGAAGCGCAGGACACCGATGGTGTGACTGCCTTGCCAGGGGCCGCGGCGTTGCTGGCGCGGTTGGATCAACTCGATATCCCGTGGGCGATCGTTACCTCCGGCTCGATCCCGGTGGCGACCGCTCGCCGCCGCGCGGGTGGTTTGCCGGAACCTGACGTTTTCATTACTGCCGAACAGGTAAAACATGGCAAACCGCAGCCGGATGCGTATCTGCTGGGTGCCGAACGTCTCGGGTTGGCGCCGCAGGATTGCGTCGTGGTTGAAGACGCCGCCGCCGGTATTCTTTCTGGCTTGGCCGCGGGCTGCCAGGTGATTGCAGTCAATGCACCTGCCGATGCGCCAAAGCGGGACCAGGTCGATCTGTTGCTGACTTCGCTTGAGCAGATTGCCGTAGACAAAACGGAACAGGGTGCAGAGATTCGTCAGGTAGCCTAACGCGACGTTCCCTATCTTCACCCTAATTGATTAGACCCCGCATCGGCGGGGTTTTTTTATGCTACTTTTTAAGCCCTTGGATATCTCTGCCGGATGAGGCCGTTTTGAACAGCGAATTACTGTGGGTGCTGAGTTTACTGTTGATTGCCATTGTGCTGTTTACCACCAATAAGCTGCGTATGGACGTTGTGGCGTTGTTGGTCATCATCGCCTTTGTGCTGAGCGGCACACTGTCCTTGTCTGAGGCGACGGTGGGGTTTAGCGACCCCAACGTGATTCTGATCGCTGCGCTGTTTGTGATCGGGGAGGGGTTGGTACGCACCGGTGTGGCTTATCAGGTGGGCGACTGGTTGGTGAAAGTTGCCGGTAGCAGTGAAACCAAGATGTTGATGTTGCTGATGGTCACCGTGGCGGGCCTGGGTGCGTTCATGAGCTCGACAGGCGTGGTGGCAATCTTTATTCCGGTGGTGCTGAGCGTCGCGGCACGGATGAAAATTGCCCCGGGCAGGTTGATGATGCCGCTGAGTTTTGCCGGTCTGATTAGCGGTATGATGACGCTGGTGGCGACGCCGCCTAACATGGTGGTGAACAGCGAATTGGTGCGTGAAGGCATTAGCGGCTTTGGCTTTTTCGGCGTGACGCCCGTCGGCTTGGCGGTATTGGTGCTGGGCGTGGGTTACATGCTGGTGGCCCGCCGCTGGCTGAGCAATGACGACGGTGATAAAACCCGGGAAACCTGGCACCGGCGTACTTTTCGCGATCTGATCCGTGACTACAAGCTGACGGGCAGGGCGCGCCGGCTGGCTATCCGTAACGGGTCTCCGCTGGTGGGGCGTTCGCTCGACGAAGTGCACCTGCGAGCCCGTTACGGTGCAAACGTGGTGGGGATTGAACGCTGGAAGCGCTTCCGGCGTGTGATGGTAAGCGCATCCGGCAGCACTGAACTGCGCGAAGGGGATGTGCTTTTGCTCGACATGTCGGACAGCCAGGTGGATCTCCGCGAGTTTTGCAGCGAGCAGCAACTGGAGCCGATGGTACTACGCGGCGATTATTTCTCCGAACAATCGCGCAACGTGGGTATGGCGGAAGTGTCGTTAATCCCCGATTCAACGCTATTGGGCAAAAGTTTGCGCGAATCTGCCTTTCGAAGCCGTTACGATCTGAACGTGGTCGGGATCCGTCGCAATGGTGTAACCCTGTCTGGCAAACTGGTGGATGAGCCCTTGGCATTGGGCGACATTTTGTTGGTGATCGGCGACTGGAAAGCGATTCGTCAACTGCAGGCGAAAACCCACGATTTTATCGTGCTCAATCTACCGGCCGAGGTCGACGAGGTCGCACCGGCGATCACCCAGGCTCCACACGCATTATTCTGTTTGGCGTTGATGGTGGCAATGATGCTGACTGACGAGATCCCAAACCCGATCGCCGCATTGATTGCCTGTTTACTGATGGGCAAGTTCCGCTGCATCGACATGGAAAGTGCCTATAAGTCGATCCACTGGCCGAGCATTATCTTGATTGTCGGCATGATGCCCTTTGCTCAGGCACTCCAGAAAACCGGTGGGGTGGATTTGATCGTCCGCGGATTGATGGACGTTGCCGGTGGTGCGGGGCCGCGGGTGATGCTGCTGTGCCTGTTTGCACTGTGCGCCACTATCGGGCTGTTTATCTCCAACACGGCGACTGCGGTACTGATGGCGCCGATAGCCATCGCGGCTGCGCGCGAAATGGGTGTTTCGCCGTATCCGTTCGCCATGATTATCGCCATTGCCGCGTCGGCTGCGTTTATGACGCCAGTTTCTTCGCCGGTAAATACGTTGGTGCTGGGGCCAGGGAACTATAAGTTTGGTGATTTTGTCCGCATGGGCGTGCCATTCACACTGCTGGTGATGTTGGTCAGCGTGATCATTGTGCCGTGGCTGTATGCCTTTTAATTAACGGCGCAGCGTGCTGCGCCATGAAGATTACAGAGAGGAGTCCAGGCTGATTTCATCCAGGGATAGGCTGAAGCTGGGAATAAACACGTTCATAAAATAATCCATCTCCGGGCTGCTGCGCTGCTGCAGGGTCTTTTCCAATCGGGCTTTCGCCAGCTTGAATTCGTTATTACCGGCAGACAATTCCTCCAGACATTTCAGGTAGGCACAGAGCGCATCTGCCTGCTTGACCACCAATTTTTCGTCTTCGGTATAATAGTGCTCGTCAAGAATAGAGCGGAAATCGTTGCGTAATTCGGCAGGAATCATATCCAGCAACTTCTGCTGAGCGATTTTTTCTATCTTCTTATATTCGTGGGCGATCTGCGGATTGTAATACTTGATAGGCGTCGGCATGTCACCCGTGATCACTTCGCTGGCATCATGATACATCGCCAGCAGGGCGACGCGATCGGCGCTCAGGTTGCCATTGAACTTTCTATTTTTAATCACGGCCAACGCATGGGCGACAAACGCCACCTGCAGACTGTGTTCGGAAACATTCTCGGTACGGACATTGCGCATCAGCGGCCAGCGATTAATCAGTTTCAAGCGGGACAGATGGGCAAAAAAGTGGCTCTGGCTCATGGTGCTCTCTTTTACAACGGCAAGTGAGGATTCCATTGTGAGCAGTGACGGCGGCTTATGCAAATATCCTTCATGCTTCACGTTGCCTCTTTGTTGGCTGCCTTCGCCCACTCCGGTCACATAGCTCTCTATGCTCCCGGACATGTGCTCAGTTGCCGCCTTGATACAACGCGAAGCATTTCGGCTATTACGAGAGTGCCGTTAATTTTTACTGGCGGTAGCCTTCGAGGAAGCGGCCCAGTTTACCCACTGCCATTTCCAACTCGTCGACACGCGGCAAGGTAACGATTCGTACATGATCCGGGTATGGCCAGTTGAAGGCGCTGCCTTGTACCAGCAGCACTTTTTCCTGCAGCAGCAGATCCAGGACCAATTTCTGGTCGTCGCGAATATTAAACCGCTTGGCGTCGATGCGAGGGAACATATACAGCGCACCCTGAGGCTTCACGCAGGAAACGCCGGGGATCTCGTTCAACAGTTCCCAGGTGCGGTTGCGCTGTTCATACAGGCGTCCGCCGGGCTGAATGAATTCGCTGATGCTCTGATAGCCACCCAGTGCCGTTTGGATCGCATGCTGCATTGGAACGTTGGCGCACAGGCGCATTGACGCCAGCATTTCCAACCCTTCGATGTAGCCCTTGGCGTGTTTCTTCGGCCCGTTCAGTACCATCCAACCCTGACGGAAACCGGCCACGCGATAGGTTTTAGACAGCCCGTTGAAGGTGACTGTCAGCAAATCCGGCGCCAGCGCGGCGATAGAGTGGTGCTCGGCTTCGTCATACAGGATTTTGTCGTAAATCTCATCGGAGAAGATAATCAGGTTGTGTTGACGGGCGATCTCAACAATCTGCTCCAGCAGTGCTTTGCTGTATACCGCGCCGGTCGGGTTATTCGGGTTGATGATCACGATACCGCGGGTGCGGGGGGTGATCTTGCTGATGATATCATCCAGATCTGGGAACCAGCCGGCTTCTTCATCACACAGATAATGCACGGCTTTACCACCGGACAGCGAGACGGCAGCAGTCCATAACGGATAATCCGGTGCCGGCACCAGCATTTCGTCGCCGCTGTTCAGCAACGCCTGCATCGATTGCACGATGAGCTCGGAAACCCCATTGCCGATGTAGATATCCTCAACGGTCATGTCACGTATGTTACGCGCCTGGTAGTGCTGCATGATCGCTTTACGTGCCGAGAAGAGCCCTTTGGAGTCAGAATAGCCTTGCGCCGTGGGCAGATTGCGGATCACGTCGACCAGGATTTCGTCAGGGGCGTCGAAACCAAACGGGGCAGGGTTGCCGATGTTCAGTTTCAGGACTTTATTGCCTTCTTCTTCAAGACGTTTAGCTTCTTTGAGCACCGGGCCGCGAATGTCATAGCAGACGTTGTCCAGTTTGTTGGATTTCTCAATGGGGGACATAAAAAGTTGAGCCTTTTGCTGGGATGGGGGCGTTCCTACCGTGGAACACCGCAACCTGCACAATGTACTCCTGGCGTTAGCGCTTTTGAAGGGTTGTGCACGCCTTTGGTGCAAACGAAGGGGGCTGAGGGCAATTTCAGGGGGTATAAACAACGCTAAAGTAATTTGATGGGTTTTAACTCTGGTTTTTGTTTTTTTTCTGGTTTTTTGCTCTGTCATGGCGGGTGCGTACAGGTATAATTGCTCAAGGCCATCGGCGTATCAGCGCTGAGGTGTCAACGATTGTTAAGCTGGACCGAGGATTAAAACAGATAAAATGTAAAGAAATGATAATGCCAGAGTTGTCTGATGGCGAGTTGTCAATCGGCGATCCAAACTCAATGTTAAGGCCAAATTACATTAGCAATATTACAGTTTTTAACTTAAGCCGAATTTAAGTAGTTATTCCGGGATTATTTAAAGAATAAATGTTACTGGTTGAATTTATTAAATTCGTTAAAAAATGAACCGAAAGATACGGGAAAAAAAATTTACGTTTTACCGTATCGATGGACGCCGAGGCCAGTCTGGGTGCGGAAGTTGTGCAGCACAATTGGAGTGGAAATCAGGCGCGGTGAATGAGTAAAATATTTACGCTGGTAAAAATTAAACACTTTAACCACGAATAAAGTACGGTGTTCTATAAGCATCTGCGATAGATCACATTTTAAAAGGCGATAGAGGTAACGAATTAAAAGTAATTTTTTTGCCCTCCACTAATGAGTGGGGTACTGTCATGTCTGGCATCGTCCCTTTTAAACGATGTCTTAGAAACACACCAGGGTAGTTTGTAAATTAGAATTCAAAAAGTGAAGAAAACACTATGACAACTGCAAATCGTCCGATACTTAATCTCGACCTCGATCTGCTTAGAACCTTTGTTGCTGTTGCTGATTTGAATACTTTTGCGGCGGCGGCAGTTGCCGTTTGTCGTACCCAATCAGCCGTCAGTCAACAAATGCAGCGGTTAGAGCAACTGGTTGGCAAAGAGTTGTTTGCCCGTCATGGGCGCAATAAATTACTGACCGAACACGGTATTCAGCTTCTCGGCTACGCCAGGAAAATCCTGCGCTTCAACGACGAAGCCTGTACTTCACTGATGTACAACAATATAAAAGGTGTTCTGACTATCGGTGCTTCTGACGATACCGCCGATACCATCTTGCCTTTCCTGCTCAACCGCGTCACGTCAGTGTATCCAAAGCTGGCAATTGATGTTCGGGTGAAACCTAGCTCGTTTATGAACGACATGCTGGAAAACGGTGAAGTCGATCTGGCGATTACCACAACGGCGACCGAAGACCGCCCGCATATTGTGCTGCGGACTTCGCCAACCCTGTGGTATTGCTCGGCAGATTACCATTTCCAGGCGGGGGAACCTATCCCGTTGGTGGTGATGGACGAACCGAGTCCGTTCCGCGCCATGGCGATCAAGCACCTGGATGACGCCGGGATCCCATGGCGAATCGCCTATGTTGCCTCGACACTCTCTGCCGTTCGTGCTGCATGCAAGGCAGGGCTGGGGATCACCGTTCGGCCAATCGAAATGATGAGCCCGGACTTGCGGGTGTTAGGCGCGGTAGAAGGTTTGCCACCGTTGCCGGATACCCAATATGCCTTGTGCAAGGATCCAAAGTGCGCCAACGAGCTGGCAATGGCAATTTTCAGCGCCATGCAGAACGGTACGAGCAACTACAGCTTCAGTGGGCCAGGTGCTTCGCTGCAAGATGATGCTTGTCTGGTTGATGATGAGGAATAACGCCAAAACGCGTTAAACCGGATGAAAAACCTCCACCTCGGTGGAGGTTTTTTTTGGCCTAAAATCACAGAGAGTTCTATTTATAAGCAGTTAACATGATTTGTTATCTGAAAAGGTTATTTCTTCTGTTTTTATTTATGGGTGAGAACCTTTATCAGTCGAAATAAAACGCTTTCGATGATTTTTTGAACGATTAATTGCGCCAGCTAAAGGCATGGAATCAATATGGTTATTTTGGTAGTTTGTCACGGACGTGTTTGACCGCCGAAATTGACAAAATTTATTAAAGGGCCACACTTTTTTTGAGGATTTATGCTGGAAACGTGTCCTGGATCAAAAAAATACCCCTAGGTAGTGAGTGGAAGAACAGGAGATTCCTGAGACAATGGTATAGTAAAACTGAAATGAGCATGTTGGTTTATATCTATCTGTTTCTACACAGCAATTAACTGACACGATTTAGCCTAAGCCAGGCGCATGAAATGTTAATTAAATGATATGTATGTAAACTAGTGTGTAGATACTTTTGTCAAAGTTGACAAAAGGTTATAGAAAGGAGTAAAAAGCCCACAGTAAAACGCTGCCTAACTCGCTGTAAAAGCAGTTTGTTTGTGTGGTTAATTTATCCTTCCCTTAAATCGATGTGGTGCACTAACTGCCAGATACAAGAGCAGAGCGATCGACGCCACTTTTGATGAGTAAGCATAGAGTATGTCAACAACCACTGAAGTTATCGCTCATCACTGGGCGTTCGCCGTATTTCTTGTCGTGGCTATCGGGCTTTGCGGCTTAATGCTGCTGGGTGCGTTCTTCTTGGGCGGGAGAGCCCGCGCGCGCGCCAAACACACCCCATTTGAATCAGGCATCGACTCCGTCGGCACGGCGCGTATGCGTCTGTCCGCCAAGTTCTACCTGGTCGCCATGTTCTTCGTTATTTTCGATGTTGAAGCCTTATACCTGTACGCCTGGTCGGTCTCCATTCGTGAGAGCGGTTGGGTTGGCTTTATCGAAGCCGCCATTTTCATTTTGGTGCTATTGGCTGGTCTGGTTTACCTGGTGCGCATTGGCGCATTGGACTGGACTCCGGCGCGTTCCAAGCGTCAGAGCAAACCGGGCACAATCAAGAACGCCACCAACAGTCATCCGCAGTAGTCGGTTAAAAACGAGGCATTAAGATGGACTATACGCTCACCCGCATAGACCCGAACGGTGAGAACGACCGTTACCCCCTGCAAAAACAGGAGATCGTCGCTGATCCTCTGGACCAACAGGTTCACCGCACGGTTTACATGGGTAAACTCGAGCATGCATTGCATGACATGGTGAACTGGGGGCGTAAAAACTCTATATGGCCATATAACTTCGGCCTTTCGTGCTGTTATGTGGAGATGGTGACGTCGTTTACCGCCGTTCACGACGTGGCCCGTTTTGGTGCTGAAGTATTGCGTGCTTCACCGCGTCAGGCTGACTTGATGGTTGTGGCCGGTACTTGCTTCACCAAAATGGCCCCGGTCATTCAGCGCCTGTACGAACAGATGCTGGAGCCTAAATGGGTGATCTCCATGGGCGCCTGCGCCAACTCCGGCGGCATGTACGACATCTACTCCGTTGTGCAGGGCGTGGACAAGTTCCTTCCGGTCGACGTGTATATCCCTGGCTGCCCACCGCGCCCAGAAGCGTACATGCAAGCACTGATGCTGCTGCAGGAATCCATTGGTAAAGAACGCCGCCCACTGTCTTGGGTTGTCGGCGATCAGGGCGTTTATCGCGCCAATATGCAGTCTGAAAGAGAGCGTAAACACGGCGAGCGTATCGCGGTGACCAACCTTCGGACGCCTGACGAGATTTAAGACGTTCATTTAACGTCCATCTTAGTGCGCTATTGGTTAACACAGCGAAAAGTGAACTTGCGGCGAAATAACCCTTTAGTGTGGTGAAAAAAAATTATGACAGATTCAACGACGCACGACGCCTTGCCTTCTTGGCAAACCCGGGATCACCTTGACGATCCGGTTATTGGCGAACTGCGCAACCGTTTTGGGCCGGAAGCCTTTACTGTTCAGCCCTCCCGTACCGGAATGCCCGTGGTATGGGTCAAGCCTGACCAGTTACTGGAAGTAATGACGTTTTTGAGAAAACAGCCGAAGCCTTATGTCATGCTGTTCGATCTGCATGGCGTAGACGAGCGTCTGCGTACCCACCGCGACGGCCTGCCTGCTGCGGATTTCTCTGTTTTCTATCATCTGATTTCTATCGAACGTAACCGCGATATCATGCTGAAAGTGGCACTGTCTGAAAAAGACTTGCACGTGCCCACAGCGACGAAGGTATTCCCGAATGCCAACTGGTATGAGCGTGAAACCTGGGAAATGTTCGGTATTACCTTCGACGGCCACCCGCACCTGACGCGCATCATGATGCCGCAAACCTGGGAAGGCCACCCGCTGCGTAAAGACTACCCGGCGCGTGCCACCGAATTCGATCCTTTCGTGTTGACCAAACAGAAAGAAGATCTGGAAATGGAAGCGCTGACCTTCAAGCCAGAAGATTGGGGCATGAAGCGTGGTACAGAGAACGAGGACTTCATGTTCCTTAACCTCGGTCCGAACCACCCCTCTGCGCACGGCGCATTCCGCATTATTTTGCAGTTGGATGGTGAAGAGATCGTCGACTGCGTGCCGGATATCGGTTACCACCACCGCGGTGCCGAGAAAATGGGCGAGCGCCAGTCCTGGCACAGCTACATCCCGTACACCGACCGTATCGAGTACCTCGGCGGTTGTGTGAACGAAATGCCTTATGTGCTGGCCGTTGAGAAACTGGCCGGGATCAAAGTGCCGGATCGCGTAGACACGATTCGCGTGATGCTGTCAGAGCTGTTCCGCATCAACAGTCACTTGCTGTACATCAGTACCTTTATTCAGGACGTCGGTGCAATGACCCCGGTGTTCTTCGCCTTTACCGACCGTCAGAAAATCTACGATTTGGTTGAAGCGATTACCGGTTTCCGTATGCACCCGGCCTGGTTCCGTATTGGCGGTGTTGCACACGACCTGCCACGCGGTTGGGATCGTCTGCTGCGTGAGTTCCTTGAGTGGATGCCAAAACGTCTGGACTCTTACGTCAAGGCTGCGCTGAAGAACAGTATCCTGAAAGGCCGTTCCGTTGGGGTAGCCTCCTACAACGCTAAAGAAGCATTGGAGTGGGGCGTCACTGGCGCCGGTCTGCGCGCCACCGGTATCGAGTTCGACGTGCGTAAATGGCGTCCTTATTCTGGCTACGAGAACTTCGATTTCGAAATTCCTGTCGGCGACGGCAACAGCGACTGCTATACCCGCGTGATGTTAAAGGTGGAAGAGCTGCGCCAGAGTCTGCGCATCCTTGAACAGTGCCTGAACAACATGCCGGAAGGTCCGTTCAAGGCCGATCACCCGCTGACCACGCCGCCGCCGAAAGAGCGTACGCTGCAGCACATTGAAACGCTGATCACCCACTTCCTGCAGGTTTCCTGGGGCCCGGTGATGCCAGCCAACGAATCATTCCAGATGATTGAAGCCACTAAAGGGATCAACAGCTACTACCTGACCAGCGACGGCAGCACCATGAGCTACCGCACCCGGGTACGTACGCCAAGCTTTGCGCACTTGCAGCAAATCCCAGCGGTAATCCGTGGCAGCCTGGTCTCCGACCTGATCGTCTATCTGGGTAGTATCGATTTTGTAATGTCAGATGTGGACCGCTAACTATGCATGATCAAAAAGACAATCACGCGAATAACGAAGCGCTTGAACCCATCAATGCGGCCGCTCCACAGAGCGGCGTTAATGCATTTGAGCTGAGCGCGGAAGAACGTGATGCGATCGAGCACGAAAAGCACCATTACGAGGACCCACGCGCTGCCTCCATCGAAGCACTGAAAATTGTGCAGAAGCAGCGTGGCTGGGTTCCGGACGGTGCGATTTATGCCATCGCGGAAGTGCTGGGCATTCCTGCCAGCGACGTAGAAGGCGTGGCCACGTTCTACAGCCAGATTTTCCGTCAGCCAGTAGGACGTCACGTGATCCGCTATTGTGACAGCGTTGTTTGTCATATCACCGGTTATCAGGGCATTCAGGCTGCCATTGAGAAGAAGCTGAGCATCAAACCAGGTCAAACGACCTTTGATGGTCGCTTCACTCTGCTGCCAACCTGCTGCCTGGGCAACTGCGATAAAGGGCCAACCATTATGATTGATGAGGACACTCACAGTCAGCTGAAGCCTGAAGATATCGAGACGCTACTGGAGCAGTATCAATGATTAAAGACATTGTACGCACTCCCGAAATGCACCCGCTGACCTGGCGGCTGCGCGACGACAAACAGCCTGTTTGGCTGGATGAATACCGCAGCAAGAACGGTTACGCAGGCGCTGAAAAAGCCATTAAGGGCCTGGCCCCGGACGAGATCGTCACCCTGGTAAAAGACGCCGGGTTGAAAGGTCGTGGTGGCGCCGGTTTCTCCACCGGTCTGAAGTGGAGCCTGATGCCGAAAGACGAATCCATGAACATCCGTTACCTGCTGTGTAACGCCGATGAAATGGAGCCGGGCACCTATAAAGACCGCCTGCTGATGGAGCAACTGCCGCACCTGTTGGTTGAAGGCATGTTGATCTCTGCGTTCGCGTTGAAGGCTTACCGTGGCTATATCTTCTTGCGTGGTGAGTACATCGAAGCGGCGGTGCATCTGCGCCGTGCGATCGCTGAAGCCACCGAAGCCGGTTATTTGGGCAAGAATATTATGGGCAGCGGCTTTGACTTTGAGCTGATTGTTCATACCGGTGCGGGTCGTTATATCTGTGGCGAAGAAACCGCATTGATCAACTCGCTGGAAGGCCGCCGTGCCAACCCGCGTTCCAAGCCACCTTTCCCGGCTTCTTCCGGTGTTTGGGGCAAACCGACTTGCGTGAATAACGTAGAAACCCTGTGTAACGTTCCGGCGATCCTGGCGAACGGTATTGACTGGTACAAGGGGATCTCCGCCGGTAAGAGTAACGACGCCGGGACCAAACTGATGGGCTTCTCCGGCCGGGTGAAAAACCCAGGCGTTTGGGAACTGCCGTTTGGCACCACCGCGCGTGAAATTCTGGAAGATTACGCCGGCGGCATGCGTGACGGATTGCGTTTTAAAGCCTGGCAGCCCGGCGGCGCAGGGACAGACTTCCTGACTGCCGATCACCTTGATCTGCCGATGGACTTCGAGAACATCGGTAAAGCCGGCAGCCGTCTTGGCACTGCGCTGGCGATGGCGGTGGACCACGAAATCGGCATGGTTCCGTTGGTGCGCAACCTGGAAGAGTTCTTCGCTCGCGAGTCCTGCGGTTGGTGTACGCCATGTCGCGACGGCTTGCCGTGGAGCGTGAAGATCCTGCGTGCGTTGGAAAATGGCCAAGGGCAGCCGGGGGATATCGAAACCCTCGAGCAGCTGTGCCGTTCCCTCGGCCCGGGCAAAACCTTCTGCGCCCATGCGCCAGGTGCCGTAGAGCCACTGCAAAGCGCAATTAAATATTTCCGTGAAGAGTTCGAAGCGGGTATCGCCGTGAAGCATTTCAGTAACGCGCATGCGATTGGCGGCATTCAGCCGAACAACCTGCTGAAGCAGCGCTGGTAAGCCGAACTCGCCCGAACACGGCCAGAATTTTTGATTAACGCCTGCCGTAAGGCAGGCCACTTGGAAGCATGCTGACTATGGCTACGATTCATGTAGACGGCAAAGAATACGATGTAGATGGAGCTGACAACCTGTTGCAGGCTTGTCTCTCTCTCGGCCTCGATATTCCTTACTTTTGCTGGCATCCGGCGCTGGGAAGCGTCGGCGCTTGCCGCCAATGTGCGGTAAAGCAATACCAAAACGCGGAAGATACGCGTGGCCGTTTGGTGATGTCTTGTATGACACCGGCATCCGATGGAACCTTTATTTCCATCGACGATGGCGAAGCCAAACAGTTCCGTGAAAGCGTGGTTGAGTGGTTGATGACCAACCACCCGCACGACTGTCCGGTATGTGAAGAAGGCGGTAACTGTCACCTGCAGGATATGACAGTAATGACCGGCCACAGCTTCCGTAAATACCGCTTCAGTAAGCGTACCCATAACAACCAGGAACTGGGGCCGTTTATCTCGCATGAGATGAACCGCTGCATCGCCTGCTACCGTTGTGTGCGCTACTACAAGGATTATGCGGACGGTACCGATTTCGGTGTGTACGGTGCTCACGACAACGTCTACTTTGGCCGCGTCGAGAGCGGTACGCTGGAAAGCGAGTTCTCCGGTAACCTGGTAGAAGTGTGCCCGACCGGCGTGTTCACCGACAAAACGCACTCCGAGCGTTATAACCGTAAATGGGACATGCAGTTTGCGCCAAGCATCTGCCAGCAGTGCAGCATCGGCTGTAACACCAGCCCGGGTGAGCGCTATGGCGAACTGCGTCGCATCGAAAACCGTTATAACGGCAGCGTGAACCACTATTTCCTGTGTGACCGTGGCCGCTTTGGTTATGGCTACGTGAACCAGAAAGATCGTCCGCGCCAGCCACAACAGCTGCGCGGTGACGACTGGATCACCCTGAATGCCGAACAAGCCATGCAGGGCGCGGCGGACATTCTGCGTCAGGCAAAGAAAACCATCGGTATTGGTTCACCACGCGCCAGCCTGGAAAGCAACTTCGCACTGCGCGAATTGGTGGGTGCCGAGAACTTCTACACCGGTATCTCGCAGGCCGAACAGGGTCGTTTGAACCTGATGCTGAACGTGCTGCAAAACAGCGGCGTTTACACGCCGGCACTGCGTGAAATCGAAGGCTACGACGCGGTATTGGTGTTGGGTGAAGATCTCACCCAGACCGGTGCGCGTATCGCGCTGTCAGTACGTCAGGCGGTGAAAGGCAAGGCCCGTGCCATGGCGGCGGCCCAGCGTGTTGCCGACTGGCAGATCGCTGCGATCCAAAACATTGGTCAGCATGCCAAATACCCGCTGTTCGTGACCAACGTGGACGACACGCGTCTGGATGACATTGCGGCATGGAACTACCGTGCACCGGTGGATGAGCAGGCGCGCTTCGGCTTCGCTATTGCCCATGCGCTGGACAATGCGGCACCTGCGGTTAGCGATCTGGCTGGCGGTCTGAACAAGAAAGTCGACATCATCGTGCAGGCGCTGACCGACGCGCGCAAACCGTTGATCATCACCGGCAGCAACGCCGGTAGCGAAGCTATCATCGAAGCGGCGGCCAACATCGCCAAAGCGCTGAAGGATCGCGGTTCTGACGTGGGTATCACCTTCGTAGCCAGCGCTGCCAACAGCATCGGTTTGTCGATGATCGGCGGCGGTTCACTTGATCAGGCTTTGACGCAGTTGGAAAACGGCGAAGCCGACACCGCTATCGTCATGGAAAACGATCTCTACCGGCATGCGTCGGCGGCGAAAGTGGACGCGGCGCTGGCCAAGGTCAGCAACCTGATTGTCGCGGACCATCAACGCACTGCTGTGATGGAAAAGGCTAACCTGATCCTGTCGGCGGCAAGTTTTGCCGAGAGTGACGGTACGTTGGTCAACCAGGAAGGCCGCGCACAGCGCTTCTTCCAGGTCTACGATCCTGCCTACTACGACGATGCCAAAAAGAATCAGTTTACCGTGATGCTGGAAAGCTGGCGCTGGATGCACTCGCTGCACTCTACCTACACCAGTCGCCACGTGGATTGGACGCAGCTCGACGACGTGATAGCCGCCTGTGTTAATGCACTGCCGCAACTGCAGGGTATCGTCGATGCAGCACCGGACGCGAGCTTCCGTATTCGTGGTCAGAAACTGGCGCGTTCTCCAATTCGTTCCAGCGGCCGTACGGCCATGCGCGCCAATATTAGCGTGCATGAACCGCGTCAACCGCAGGATAAAGACACCATGTTTGCCTTCTCAATGGAAGGGAACAACAGCCCGCTGGCCGATCGTCAGCAGATCCCATTCGCCTGGGCGCCAGGTTGGAACTCACCGCAGGCATGGAACAAGTTCCAGGCCGAAGTGGGTGGCAAGTTGCGTCATGGCGATCCGGGTGTACGCCTGATCGAAGCAGGGGAGGGCAAGCTGGGTTACTTTACCAACGTGCCTGCCGCCTTTGGTCATGAGCAAGGCTGGCGTGTTGCGCCGTATTACCATTTGTTCGGCAGTGACGAAATGTCACAGCGTTCTGGTGTAATTCAGCAACGTATGCCAGAGGCTTATGTCATGGTGAACCCGGCGGATGCGGCTGCGCTTGGCGTCAATGCCGGTGCGCTGGTGGAGTTCAGCTGTGCGGGCCAGACATTGCGTCTGCCAGTACGCCTGAGTGAAGCCCTGACCCAGGGACAGGTGGGGTTACCGCTTGGCTTACCTGGGATCCCGCCAGTACTGGTGGGTGCGACGGTTGAAAATCTGCGGGAGGCGACACGATGAGCTGGTTTACCCCTGAGGTGATCGACATTCTGATTGCCATTCTTAAAGCGGTAGTGATCCTGCTGGTCGTAGTGAGCTGTGGGGCATTCATGAGTTTCGGCGAACGTCGTTTGCTCGGTTTGTTCCAGAACCGTTATGGACCAAACCGTGTCGGCTGGGGCGGCTCGCTGCAGCTGGTCGCCGACATGATCAAAATGTTCTTCAAGGAAGACTGGGTACCGAAATTCTCCGACCGGGTGATCTTTACCCTGGCGCCGATGATCGCCTTTACTTCCCTGTTGCTGGCATTTGCCATTGTTCCGGTCAGCCCGACCTGGGCAGTGTCCGACCTAAATATCGGTATTTTGTTCTTCCTGATGATGGCTGGCCTGGCGGTATATGCCGTGCTGTTCGCTGGTTGGTCGAGCAACAACAAATACTCGCTGTTGGGGGCGATGCGTGCTTCCGCACAAACCCTGAGCTATGAAGTGTTCATCGGCCTGTCGCTGATGGGCGTGGTCGCGCAGGCGGACTCTTTCAACATGCAAACCATCGTTGAATCTCAGGCGCATCTGTGGAACGTCATCCCGCAATTCTTCGGCTTCGTGACCTTTGCGATTGCCGGCGTTGCGGTGTGCCACCGCCATCCGTTTGACCAACCGGAAGCTGAGCAGGAACTGGCTGACGGTTACCACATTGAATATTCCGGCATGAAGTTCGGTCTGTTCTTTGTGGGTGAGTACATCGGTATCGTCACCGTTTCTGCCCTGATTGTGACGTTGTTCTTCGGTGGCTGGCAGGGTCCATTCCTGCCGCCATTCATCTGGTTCGCGCTGAAAACGGCTTTCTTCATGATGATGTTTATTCTGATTCGTGCTGCTCTGCCGCGTCCGCGCTATGACCAGGTGATGGCCTTCGGCTGGAAAGTGTGCCTGCCGCTGACGCTGCTGAACCTGCTGGCGACCGCCGCAGTCATTTTGTACAACGCTCAATAAGGGGTGAATAAACCATGACATTGAAAGAGTTATTGGTTGGTTTCGGCACCCAGGTGCGCAGCATTTGGATGATAGGCTTGCACGCCTTCGCCAAGCGCGAAACCCAGATGTATCCGGAAGAACCGGTTTACCTGCCACCGCGCTACCGTGGCCGTATTGTGCTGACGCGCGATCCGGACGGTGAAGAACGCTGTGTGGCATGTAACCTGTGTGCGGTTGCCTGCCCGGTGGGCTGTATCTCGCTGCAAAAAGCAGAACAGAAAGACGGCCGCTGGTACCCGGAATTCTTCCGCATCAACTTCTCGCGCTGCATTTTCTGCGGCCTGTGCGAAGAGGCTTGCCCGACTACCGCGATCCAGCTGACGCCGGATTTCGAAATGGGTGAGTTCAAGCGCCAGGATCTGGTGTACGAAAAAGAAGATCTGTTGATCTCGGGGCCGGGTAAATATCCGGAATATAACTTCTACCGGATGGCCGGTATGGCGATTGACGGCAAAGCCAAGGGCGAAGCCGAAAACGAAGCCAAACCGATCGACGTCAAAGGTCTGTTGCCTTAAGGAGCCAGCAAGCATGGAAATTGCCTTTTATCTGGCAGGTTTGATTGCGGTGGTCGCGACAATTCGCGTGATCTCGCATACCAACCCTGTGCATGCGTTGCTGTATCTGATCGTCTCGCTATTGGCGATCTCTGCAGTCTTTTTCTCACTCGGCGCGTATTTCGCCGCAGCGCTGGAAATCATCGTTTACGCGGGCGCCATTATGGTGTTGTTCGTGTTCGTGGTGATGATGCTGAACCTCGGCAACGCGGTGCAGCAGCAAGAGCGTGATTGGCTGAAGCCGTCTGTGTGGATTGGCCCGGGCCTGTTGTCGCTGGCGCTATTAGCGGTACTGATTGTCGCTATCCGTAGCGTGTCTGATCAGGGCATCAGCGGTGACATGGTCGACGCGAAAGCGGTAGGGATCAGCCTGTTTGGTCCTTACGTTCTGGCGGTCGAGCTGGCTTCAATGCTGTTGTTGGCAGGTCTGGTTGTTGCCTTCCACATTGGCCGTGAGCACAAACCGGGTGAAGTGTTGAGTAACGCCCCGGCCAGTAGCGAAATGGCGAGAAGAAAATCGGAGGAGCAAGCATGATCCCTCTTCAACATGGTTTGATCCTGGCGGCGATCCTGTTCGTCCTTGGTCTGACCGGGTTACTGGTTCGTCGCAATCTGCTGTTTATGCTGATCAGTCTGGAAGTGATGATCAATGCTGCGGCATTGGCGTTTATCGTCGCGGGTAGCTACTGGGGCCAACCGGATGGGCAGGTGATGTACATCCTGGCGATCAGTTTGGCGGCAGCCGAGGCCAGTATTGGTCTGGCGTTGCTGCTGCAGCTCTACCGTCGTCGTCATACCCTGAATATTGATACTGTCAGTGAGATGCGCGGATGAACCTATTATATTTAACTATTCTGCTACCGCTGATCGGGTTCCTGCTGTTGGCCTTTTCCCGTGGCCGCTGGTCTGAAAACGTTTCGGCGACCGTTGGCGTAGGCTCTATCGGCCTGGCTGCGTTGGTTACTGTGCATGTGGCGATGGACTTCTTCGCCCAGAAAGCCACCGGCGTACAGCTGTTTGAGCAAAGCCTGTGGAACTGGATGACCGTCGGCAACTTCAACATCGGCGTGACGCTGACGTTGGACGGGCTGTCGTTGACCATGCTGTCAGTGGTCACCGGTGTGGGTTTCTTCATCCACATGTTCGCGTCCTGGTACATGCGCGGTGAAGAAGGCTACTCACGCTTCTTCGCTTACACCAACCTGTTTATCGCCAGCATGGTGGTATTGGTTCTGGCAGACAACCTGTTGCTGCTGTACCTGGGTTGGGAAGGCGTGGGCCTGTGCAGCTACCTGTTGATCGGTTTCTACTATAAAGATCCGGCCAACGGTGCGGCGGCGATGAAAGCCTTCATCGTGACCCGCGTTGGTGACGTGTTCCTGGCGTTTGCGTTGTTCATCCTCTACAACGAACTGGGCACGCTGAACATCCGTGAACTGATGATCCTGGCACCGCAAAAACTGGCGGTCGGCGATACGGCGATCACCTGGGCTACCTTGATGTTGCTGGGCGGCGCGGTCGGTAAGTCGGCGCAGCTGCCGTTGCAGACCTGGTTGGCGGACGCGATGGCGGGTCCAACCCCGGTTTCAGCATTGATCCACGCTGCAACCATGGTAACCGCGGGTGTCTACCTGATTGCACGTACTCACGGCCTGTTCCTGATGGCACCGGAAGTCCTGCATCTGGTGGGTATTATCGGGGCGGTGACCCTGGTACTGGCGGGCTTTGCCGCGCTGGTCCAAACGGATATCAAGCGCGTACTTGCCTACTCCACCATGAGCCAGATTGGTTACATGTTCCTGGCGTTGGGCGTACAGGCGTGGGATGCGGCTATCTTCCACCTGATGACCCATGCCTTCTTCAAGGCGCTGTTGTTCCTGTCCTCCGGTTCGGTGATTTTGGCCTGCCATCACGAGCAGAACATCTTCAAGATGGGTGGCCTGCGCAAGAGCATTCCGCTGGTCTACGTCTGCTTCCTGGTGGGTGGCGCTGCGCTGTCGGCATTGCCACTGATCACCGCGGGCTTCTTCAGTAAGGATGAGATCCTGGCCGGCGCGATGGCCAACGGACACATTAACCTGATGATTGCCGGTTTGGTCGGTGCATTCATGACCTCACTGTATACCTTCCGTATGATTTTCATCGTGTTCCATGGCGAGGAGAAAATCAAAGCGCATGCCGGTAAAGGCATCACTCACCACCTGCCACTGTTGGTTCTGCTGGTGCTGTCCACCTTCGTCGGCGCGATGATTGTGCCGCCGTTGCAGGGTGTACTGCCAGATACCACCGAGTTGGCGCACGGTAGCGTGCTGCAGCTGGAGATCACCTCCGGCGTAGTGGCTATCGTCGGCATTCTGCTGGCGGCGGCGCTGTGGCTGGGCAAACGTAGCCTGGTTACCCGTATCGCCAAAAGCGCACCAGGGCGTTTCTTCTCGACCTGGTGGTTCCATGCCTGGGGCTTCGACTGGCTGTACGACAAAGTGTTCGTCAAGCCGTACCTGGGTATTGCGAAGTTGCTGCAACGCGATCCGCTGAACTCGATGATGAACCTGCCGGCCATCTTCTCCCGCTGGGGGAACCGAGGTCTGACAGTCAGCGAGAACGGTCAGGTGCGTTGGTATATAGCGTCTATGGGTGTGGGTGCAGTGGTGGTGCTAGCTCTGTTGATTTTGGTTTAACAGAGAGTAGACACAATTATCGGGCGTAGCGTCCGTTAACACGGCGCTATGCGGAATGTTTTATACCGTATGAATTTCGCGTTGTGGCTAGGCGGCAAGTGTGCAAATCCCCAGGGGCTTACTGAAGTAAGTGACCGGGGTGAACAGACGTAGCCAACAACGCCACAGCGTGAAAGACAACGGTAGAATAGGGACACAAAACGCCATGCTATTACCTTGGCTAATTCTTATCCCCTTTATTGGCGGTCTGCTGTGCTGGCAGTTTGAGCGCTTCGGTACTAAGGTGCCGCGCTGGATTGCGTTGATCGCAATGGGGCTGACATTGGCGCTTTCTCTGCATCTGTGGATGCAGGGTGGCTACACGTTGACTACGCCGAAAGGCATTCCGCAGTGGCAGTCTGAATTCCTGCTGCCGTGGATCCCGCGTTTTGGTATTTCTATCCACCTGGCGCTGGATGGCCTTTCACTGCTGATGGTGGTGCTGACCGGCCTGCTGGGCGTGTTGGCTATCCTCTGTTCCTGGCGTGAAATCCAGAAATACCAGGGCTTCTTCCACCTGAACCTGCTGTGGATCCTGGGTGGGGTAATCGGCGTGTTCCTCGCCATCGACATGTTCCTGTTCTTCTTCTTCTGGGAAATGATGTTGGTGCCGATGTACTTCCTAATTGCACTCTGGGGTCACAAGGCGTCGGACGGGAAAACCCGTATCACTGCGGCCACCAAGTTCTTCATCTACACCCAGGCCAGCGGTCTGGTGATGCTGATTGCCATTTTGGGCCTGGTGTTCGTGCACTACAACGCGACCGGCGTGTGGACCTTTGATTACGAAGACCTGCTGCAAACGCCAATGTCACATAACGTGCAGTACCTGCTGATGCTGGGCTTCTTCATCGCCTTTGCGGTGAAAATGCCGGTAGTGCCATTGCACGGCTGGTTGCCGGATGCGCATAGCCAGGCACCAACCGCGGGTTCTGTGGACCTGGCGGGGATCTTGCTGAAAACCGCGGCCTACGGTCTGTTGCGTTTCAGCTTGCCATTGTTCCCGGAAGCTTCACATGAGTTTGCGCCAATTGCGATGTGGTTGGGCGTGGTCGGTATCTTCTACGGTGCCTGGATGGCGTTTGCACAGACCGATATCAAGCGTCTGATTGCTTATACCTCCGTTTCCCATATGGGCTTCGTACTGATTGCCATCTACACGGGCAGCCAACTGGCTTACCAGGGCGCGGTGATCCAGATGATTGCGCACGGGCTGTCAGCGGCCGGTATGTTCATCATCTGCGGGCAATTGTATGAACGTCTGCATACCCGTGACATGCGTGAGATGGGTGGCTTGTGGGGACGTATTAAATACATTCCTGCGCTGTCGCTGTTCTTTGCAGTGGCGACGTTGGGGATGCCGGGTACCGGTAACTTCGTCGGTGAATTCATGATCCTGTTCGGCAGCTACCAGGTTGTACCGGTGATCACCGTGATTTCTACCTTCGGTCTGGTGTTTGCTTCGGTTTACTCGTTGATCATGATGCAGCGCGCCTACTACGGCAAAGCCAAGTCTGACCAACCGTTGCCGGGCATGACCGCGCGTGAGCTGTTCATCATTCTGCTACTGGTGGTGTTGCTGGTTCTGCTGGGGGTTTACCCGCAGCCGATTCTGGACACTTCTCATGCGGCGATGAGCAACGTGCAACACTGGTTTGGTTCATCAGTTTCAGCAATTTCAACAACAAGGCCGTAATTCGCCATGACAATAACTCCTCAACAACTGATCGCATTGCTACCACTGTTGATCGTCGGATTGACGGTGGTGGTTGTGATGCTTGGCATTGCGTGGCGACGCGACCACTTTATCAACGCCACTCTCACCGTGATCGGTCTCAACCTGGCGCTGCTTTCGCTGTACTTTGTCGGCCAGGCTGGCCCAATGGACGTCACCCCGCTGCTGCGGGTTGACGGCTACTCGATGTTCTATACCGGGCTGGTGATACTGGCGAGTCTGGCGACCTGTACCTTTGCCTATCCTTGGCTGGTCGGTTACCCGGACAACCGCGAAGAGTTCTACCTGCTGGTGCTGATTGCTACCCTGGGTGGCATTCTGCTGGCGAGCGCCAACCATCTGGCGTCGCTGTTCCTCGGTATTGAACTGATCTCGCTGCCGCTGTTTGGCCTGGTGGGTTATGCCTACCGCCAAAAGCGCCCATTGGAAGCGGCCATCAAGTACATGCTGTTGTCCGCTGCGGCATCATCATTCCTGCTGTTCGGTATGGCGCTCCTGTATGCAGAGTCTGGTGACCTGTCACTGGCTGGCCTGGGCAAGAGCCTGCAGGAAAACATGATGCACCAGCCGCTGATCCTGGCGGGTATGGGCATGATGATTGTCGGTTTGGGCTTCAAACTGTCTCTGGTGCCGTTCCAACTGTGGACACCTGATGTGTATCAAGGGGCGCCTGCGCCGGTTTCAACCTTCCTGGCCACCGCCAGCAAGATTGCAATCTTCGCGGTAGTGATGCGTCTGTTCCTGTATGCCCCGGCTGCCGATAGCGAAGCGTTGCGTATGGTACTGGCAATCATTGCGGTTTGTTCGATTCTGTTCGGCAACCTGATGGCCATCAGCCAGACCAACATCAAGCGTCTGTTGGGTTACTCGTCGATTGCCCATTTGGGTTATCTGCTGGTGGCGTTGATTGCGGTGCAAACTCATCAACTGTCGCTGGAAACCGCCGGTGTTTATCTGGCAGGTTACCTGTTCAGCAGCCTGGGTGCGTTCGGTGTGGTCAGCTTGATGTCCAGTCCGTACCGTGGTCCAGATGCTGATTCACTGTTCTCTTACCGTGGTCTGTTCTGGCATAAGCCAATCCTGTCCGCGGTGATGACGGTGATGATGTTATCACTGGCCGGTATTCCGATGACGCTGGGCTTTATCGGTAAGTTCTTTGTTATCGCGATGGGTGTCAGTGCTCACCTGTGGTGGTTGACCGGCGCAGTGGTGCTGGGCAGTGCCATTGGTTTGTACTACTACCTGCGTGTCACCGTCAGCCTGTTCCTCAGCGCACCGGAAGCATTGCAGCGTGATACCCCAAATAACTGGGCGTTGACTGCCGGCGGTGTCGTAGTGCTGATTTCTGCCGCGTTGGTGTTGCTGTTGGGTGTTTATCCGCAGCCGCTGATTACGCTGGTGCAGATGGCACAGCCGATGTTCTGATAGGCATCACGGCAGTAAAAAAGGTCGCTTCGGCGACCTTTTTTTATGGTGGGTGGGGAAGTCGGGGCCAATGATCAGCCGGGATTGTTTTTAAACGATTCTTCCAGAACCTGTACGACAGCACGAACGCGCGCCGCACGTTGCAGGTCAGGGTGCAGCACCAACCAAATATCGACCCAGTCTTTATTCTCCGGGAAGATGCGTACCAGGTCTGGGTCTTTATCCGCCAGGAAGGAGGACAGCAGGCCAATTCCCAATCCGTTGCGTGTCGCCGAACGCAGAAGCAGCTGCGAATTGCATTGAAGCACCACGTTAGGGTCGATCAGCGCTTCGCCACAGAAGTCGTTCCAGTGGCGGGGTACCAGTTCGCGTGGGAACATCAACAGATCGTGACCGCGCAGATGGTCGCCTTTGGTCGGCATCCCGTGCTTGTCGAGGTAGTCCTGCGTTGCATACAACCCCATCTCAATGGTGGCCATGCGCTTGATAATGAGTTCATCGGACTCTGGCCGTGCCCCCCTGATCGCTAAATCGGCACCGCGATAAGAGATATCAGAGATATTAACCGCCGTCAGCATCGTGACCGTAATTAACGGGTGTTGCTCCCGCAGCACCTTCAGCGCCGGGATGACAAAGGCTTCAGCCATGGTATCTGTCGTGGCGATGCGTACATTACCGCACAGGCTGTCGTCACCGCTGGTGGCTTTGCGGCCAATCGCTTGTACGGCGTTTTCCATATTCATCACGTCGGCCAGCATCTCTTCACCCAATGGACTGAGGGAAAAGGATTTTGGCGTGCGGATAAACAGCTTGGAGCCCAGGCTCTCTTCAAATGCAGTAATGCGCCGCCCGACGGTGGCCTGATCGACGTGTAGTTCATTGGCGGCTTTTCGTAAAGTGCCGCAGCGCGCGACCGCCAGGAAGAAGCGTGCATCATCCCAATTCATCATGCCATTTCCTTTGTACAGGCTTATCGGTCTTGTCAGTGTTCATTCTTGCGCAACCGTACTGGCTCTGGTTTAGGCTGCAAATGAGGCCCACGTATCATAATTATTTATTATGTTTCAGGATATGAATAAATGCATCAACGTGAAGCACTTTTGCATCTTTATTTTTACCCGACAATCTTTATGCTTATCAACGTTTATGCTGTGATCTGGCGCACATTTTGTGCCAATGTTACCTTAAACGCGTAAGCAGATACGCATGAGAGCCTGTCTCTGTGGCTAATCGCCTGGTGGGATCGACTCTATATCAGGTTGACCCACCACGACTGGACATTAAAAATGGAGTCTCACGCAGAGAAGTTATACACCCCCGTTGCGCTGGCAACGGCGGATGGTGTTAGGGTAATTGCAGCACCCGGCGCGAAAGCGGCAACGCAAAGTAATGCTGATGTGATCATCCAGGGTATTGAAGCTCGCGGCATTCAGCACATCTTCCTGGTACCCGGTAAACTGGTGTACCCACTGATTAAATCCATTGAACATTCAGGCATCACCGGTATCGTCGGTGCCCACGAGACCGCCTGTGGTTTTATGGCGGACGGTTATGCCCGCGCTAACCGCAAATTTGGCGTTTGCCTGGGGATCTCCGGCCCCGGCACAATGAATTTTTTGCCCGCGATGGCCGCTGCACAGGCTGATAAAATCCCGGTGCTGTATCTGGCTGGCGGTATCGCCACTTATCATGAAGCACAGGGTGCTTTCCAGGATGGCAGCAATAGCGGCATCGATGAGCTGACCATCGTCAAGCCATTGCTTTCCGCCGCGATAGAAGTGAAAAACAACCTGACGTTGCAACACGAGCTGCGACGCAGTTTGTCGTGTCTGAACACCCAACGTAAAGGCCGCGCTTACTTGAGCGTACCGGTCGATATGCAAAAGAACGTGGTTGCCGGCAATCATGATGCCAGCCCGCCGCGCACAACGCCGCAGTGCCGCGAAGTTGCCATCGATCAGCAGGGGCTGGATCAGGTGCTGGACGACTATCTGTTACGCGGGTTGAAGGTGGCCTGTCTGGCCGGTAACCGGATGAATAACCCGCAAGATGCGGCATTGCTGCTGCGTCTGGCGGAGAAATACCGTTTGCCCGTCGCCACGACGCTATCCGGCAAGGGCGCCTTCCCGGAAGGGCATGAGCTGGCATTGGGTCTGTATGGCTTTGCCGGCCATACCCGGGCTGTGGAGACCATCAATGGTGATGACGTTGATGTCCTGCTGGTGTTGGGCTGCGATCTCAGCCAGCGCGATAGCCTCAATTGGAACGCACGGTTGCACGGTACGAAAACGCTGGTGGTGATCGATGAGGATTTTGACAAGGTCAGTTCGCACTACCAGCCGGATATGCAGATTTTCTCCAGCCTGACCGGGGCGCTACAACACCTGTTAGATGCGGTCAGTGACGAAGATGCGCATCTGGCCGATATCAACGTGCTGCGCGATGGCTGGATTGAGCAGGTAAATCAGTTACCCTTGGAACAACCGCGCCCTGACTTGCAGGCACGTCTGGCCGTGGCAGAGGCAAACATGTACCCCGGCGATGCCATTAAACGCATTCGTCGCCATATGGACCAGGATACTAACGTCGTGGTCGACTCTGGCGCGCACCGTATCTTTATGGCACATCACTGGCTAGCCAGTGGGCGTGGTGATTACCATACATCAAGTTCGTTGGCCCCGATGGGCTGGGCGATTTGCGCGGGTATTGGCATCAAGCTGGCGGCACCGCATCGTAACTGCGTGGTGGTCACCGGTGATGGCTGTATGCTGATGCACGGCATGGAAATTCAGACGGCTGCCCGTTATCAGGTCAAGATGACCTTCGTGGTGATGAACAACTGTGCCCACGGTGCAATGCATATCGACACGTTGCAGAACCGGGGGGTATCGGCAGATTATACTGCGCTGCCCAATCATGACTGGAAAGCCTTCGCCAACAGTCTGGGCGTCTCTTCGGCCAAAGCGGCAACGTTGGAAGAGCTCGATGACGCGCTGGTTGCCGCGGCCGAACACGACGGCCCGTTCCTGATAGAAGTGTTGGTAGGAAATCATGTGGCGCCTAATCGATACTATGCCGAGAGCATCGTAGAATACGAGCAGCGTATCAAAGGCGTGTAAGAGCGTTGCCCTGTTAATCCGGGAGCCGTCATTATTTTGTCCTTTGCATCACGCCATTCTATTTTACTCACAGTAGTCATGGAGCGATAACAATGTATAAATTGACACTTCTGGCAGTATTAATGATGGCATTTCAAGGCCATGCACAGGCCGCTGACGATCATGGTGAAGGCATTACCAAAGAAACGCTTCTGAAAACAGAGACGTCGTGGGAGGGGTCGCCCTATCAGCATTATCCTGCCGGCGCTCCGCAGATCACCATGTTGAAGGTCACCGTTGAGCCGAACAAGGTGCTGGCCTGGCATACTCACCCGTGCATCAGCGCAGTGTATATGACAGGGGGGAGCGTTTCGCTGACGGTAAAGAAAACCGGCGTGAAGCACACCTTTAAACAGGGTGACTCTTTTACCGACACGGTAGATATTGTTCATCAGGGGGTATCGGGTGATAAAGGTGCTGAAATGCTGGTGTTCTTTGCCTGCGCAGACAATAAACCGCTGACGGTAAAAGCCGCCGAATAATGCCGGTGTCGTCTTTCAAGTTGCCGCTTTACCTGGCTGCAGCTTGGAATCTACGGGTATAGATTATTTTTTGCAGCCTGTTTGGGCTGCATTCTGAGGAAATCATGGTTGCTTTATGGATGGTTGTCGCCAGCGGGTTCTTTGCGCTGATGGGGGCCAGCATCAAATTGGCTTCGGCCAAAGTTGGCTTTTTCGACATCATTTTTTACCGTTCCGTCATTAACGTCCTGATCGTTGCCGCGCTGATTCATATTAAAAACCTGGGTTTTCGTACCCAGCATCTGGGCCTGCATATGAAACGTGCGGCTATCGGTAATGCGGCGATGTACTGCGGTTTCTATTCATTGATCCATCTGCCGATCGCCACCGCCACTACGCTGGGTTACACCAACCCGATTTTTCAATCGGCGATTGCCTTTGTTACTTCCAAAGGTCAGTTAACCGGAAAACTGTTGTTCTCGGTACTGCTGGGATTCATCGGCATTTTGGTGTTATTGCGCCCTGACGCGCCGAACGGCGAGTATGCGGCGACCCTGATCGGCCTGTTTTCTGGCCTGCTCACAGCATTGGCCTATTTTAACGTCGGCAAATTGGTACGTAGCGGGGAACCCGAACTGCGAGTGGTATTTTACTTCTCACTGGTGGGCACGCTGGTCGGTGGCGTAATGACGTCAGTGGTGGGGTTCACGGCGTTGGATAGCGCGATGATACTGTGTGTCTGTGCCATCGGCGTATTCGGCAGCCTGGGGCAAATTACCATGACTCGCGCCTATGGCAGCGGTAATGCGGTCATCGTTAGCATTCTTTCCTATAGCACCATCATCTTTTCCACCTTGCTCGGTTATGTGCTGTTCGGCGAAAAACTGTCTTACATTGCCGCCGGGGGCATGGCATTGATTATCCTTTCTGGTGCGCTGGCTATTTTGAAACGTGCTCCCGCGAAGGTCCAAAAAGCGGAGGCGGTGTAACCACTTTCTGCCCGTTTCTTTCATAAAGACCAGCGAGTATTGCCAGCGCGAATGCATTAATGAATCACTATGATGCATTCTTGGCTATTTTTACGGTTATACCCGAACGGTATGATAAACGCGTTTCCTGATGAGTTTGGTTTTCAGGGCTTAGTGTTTATCCAGATTGTTTCGGGAGAGAAAAATGTCTGAAGGGGTGGCTGTTGATAAAGCAGCTCAAGCGAATTCGGGCGAGTCACATTTTGCCATCTTATTGTTTCTAGCCTTGGCATTAATGTCTGCATTGCTCAACAGCAGTGCGCCGACGCCGCTTTATCCGCTTTATCAACATGAGTTGGCATTAAGCTCGGTCAGCCTGACAGTCATTTATGGTGCCTATGCTGCGGGTGTGCTGATCTCATTGTTCGGCGTGGGCAATATGGCCGGCAAAGTGAAGGACCTGCGCAGCATGATTGTTCCTGCGCTGCTGGTGGTACTGGCGGGGGCCTTGTTATTCTCGATGGCCGATTCGTTCCTGATGATGTTTATGGCGCGTTTGCTGGCCGGTATTGGTACCGGCGCCCTGACCGGGGCCGCGAATATTGCGCTGGTGCGTTTTGGGCCGAAAGACGGCGGTAAAAATGCGGCACTGATTGCGACATTGTCTTTTACCACCGGTCTGGCATTAGGGCCGATTTTCAGCGGCGTTGCGTTGCAAACTGGGTTCCATACCACCTCATTGCCGTTCATTATCATTATGGCGGTGGCGGCAATCGCTGCGTTAGGTGTGATGCTCAAATGGCCCGCTATTGCTCCGGTTGTCCCCCTGAATGGAGCCGTAGAAACAGGGGCCGAAACGGAAAAGAGTTCTCTGGGAGATGGCTTGCGAGCGACAGGGGGCAAGTTCTTCCTGTGTGCCGGTGCGCTGTTTATCTGTTGGGCTGTGGCTGCCAGCATTCTGGCGATTGGCCCAAGCGTGTCGGAAAAGCTGTTGGGTATGCATAGCCGTGGTGTTTATGGGTATGTGATCGCGGTTTATCTGGTGATTGCCGGTATTAGCCAGATCCTGAGCCGCCGCGTTAATGCTCGTCACTCGCTGATGTTTGGCTGCCTGGCGCAAGCGCTGTCAGTCGTGGTGTTCGCCGAAGCCATACAGATTCATTCGTTGGGTCTGGCCAGTGCCGGTATGGTGATTGCGGGTTATGCCTACGGGGCTATCTTTGTCGGCAGTGCCACATTGGTGAATCTGATTTCACCGAAGGCAAGCCATGCAAGACTGATTTCGCTGTTTTACGTTATTGCTTATATCGCCAACTGGATCCCTATCCTGTTGGGGGTAGTGATCGACCATGCCAGCTTGCATCTGGCGGTCAACCTGTTATTCCTGGTCAGTGCCGTGGTGTGCTTAATGTTAAGCCTCATGGTGACCCGCGCGGGCTTCCCACGCTGAGATTTCAGCGCCCGATCTCATTTGGGCGTGAGTGAATCTGGTAAACGATTTCCCTGGTGTTGTTGTGTGTCATTTCCAGCGTGCTTGCCACGCTGGTTTTTTTTGTGACAAATTCCTCAGTTCTGTAATTACCATGTTTCTCATTACATATTTTATGTGATGCCCATCATATATTTTTGCCGATTTTCGCGTAAACTGCGCGCTTCCTTTTCAGCGGGTCGGTTTATGAACGTTATTTTTGCCATTGCTTTGACTACCGGGATCCTCTCTGGCGTTTGGGGATGGGTTGCGGTGAGCCTGGGGTTAATCAGCTGGGCCGGTTTTCTCGGCTGCACAGCCTATTTCGCCTGCCCGCAGGGGGGATTAAAAGGGTTGTTAATCAGCACATTGACCAGTTGCAGCGGCGTCTTTTGGGCTATGGCGATCATTCACGGCAGTGAGCTCGCTCCAGGCTGGAGTATGCTCGGTTATCTGCTGACCGGCGTGGTGGCTTTTTTGATGTGCATTCAGGCAAAGCAACAGTGGCTGGGGTTCGTGCCTGGTACCTTCATTGGCGCTTGCGCGACCTTTGCTGGTGGCGGTGACTGGCCGTTGGTGACCCTGTCTTTACTGGTTGGGCTGGTGTTCGGTTACGCGATGAAAAACAGCGGCTTGTGGTTGGCGGCACGCAATGAGAAAACCAAAGCGACCGCTGTTGTTACCGAGAATGTTAACCGCTGATTCAAATGGTACCGCCGAGGGAAATGCGGTAGTGCAGGTCCACGCGCTCAATGCAGGGTAGCCCTTTTATGCGTTTGAGCAAGATCTCCGTAGCGACTTTACCCATATCAAACCTTGGTGTGATCACGCTGGCGATGCCCGGCGTGGTGGCTTTGCCGATATCCAAACCGTGAAAACCTGATAGGGCGACGTCCTGTGGAACTTGTAACCCGAGCCGGAGACACGCCTGCAACACGCCAACGGCCAGATCGTCATTGGTGCATAAGATACCGTCCAAATCAGGATAGAGTTGACGGGCCATCGCCAGCATATCGGAACCCACACTGACAGACGACACCCGATGCGGTGTGATTTGACGCGGCGCTAACCCTTGGTTTTCCATCGCCTGGCAATAGCCTTGAAAGCGCTTGTTATCGCGGGCATCAGACATGGCACCAAAATAAACCACCTGACGTTTTCCGCTGGCAAGCAGCGCTTCTGTCATGTCATAACCGGCCTGATAGTTATCGAACCCCACGGCAATCCGCCCCTCCGGGGCTTCAAGATCCATCACCTGCGCTACCGGGATTTTTGCTGCCGCCAAGTATTTCTCTGCCCGTAATGTGTGCTCAGAATCTGTAAGAATCAGCCCCGCGATGGGGTAGGCCAGCAGTTGGACGATATGCTCTTCCTCTCGTTGGCGGCTGTAATCATAGTTCACCACCAGGGTCTGATAACCGTGTTCCAGCGTAATGGATTCGATACCGGCTAACAGGTCGGCAAAAATCTGATTGTTGAACGAAGGGATCAGGACGCCTATACGCGGTTTTTGCGTTGAGCGCGCTTCATCGCTGTCGGTGAAATTAACCTCTTTCATCACTTGGGCAATTTTCGCGGCGGTTTCTGCTGCCACCTTTTCTGGCGTGCGCAGATAGCGGCTGACGGTCATTTTTGTCACACCGGCGAGCAGCGCAATATCCTGCAGCGTGACGCGTTGGTTCTTCATTCTGATGCCTTAGCTGGGGAGGCGGAAAGAGCCCGCATGATGTCATGTTAACAAATCGATCTGGCGATAACAATCCGCCTCATAAAGTATAAAAACTATATTTTTCAATAAACTATGTTGATATGTTTTCTCGGCGGAATGCGTAGCTTCACGTTAAAGGTAACAGGTTTTAGTAACACTGTTTTAAGTGATCTTAATCACATTTTTGCTGGCAGCGATCCGCTGAGATAGACGCCTGTTCTTTCTGAATGACATGGCCGGGGTGCGTTATGAACAACTTGTTTTCACTGGATAATAAAAAAATACTGATTACCGGCGCTTCTCGGGGCATTGGCTTTCTGCTGGCTCGTGGGCTGGCGCAGTATGGTGCCCATATTCTGGTCAATGCGACCACTCAGGAAAATGCACAGCGTGCGGTTGAAGCGTTGCGACGCGAAGGTTTCCGCGCCGACGCCGCGGCCTTTGACGTGACCGACTCTCAGGCCATTCATGCTGCTATTGAGCAAATCGAGGCAGAGGGCGGTGGAATCGATGTGCTGATCAACAATGCGGGCATTCAGCGCCGTCATCCGTTTACCGAGTTCCCGGAAAAAGAGTGGGACGAGATTATTGCCGTCAATCAAAAAGCGGTCTTTATGGTCTCGCAAGCCGTGGCGCGCCATATGGTGCAGCGCCAAAGCGGAAAAATCATCAATATTGGCTCAATGCAGAGCGAACTGGGCCGCGACACCATTACACCCTATGCCGCGTCAAAGGGGGCGGTAAAAATGTTGACGCGTGGCATGTGTGTAGAGCTGGCGCGCTATAACATTCAGGTAAATGGCATTGCTCCGGGCTACTTCAAAACGGAAATGACCCAGGCGCTGGCGGACAATGCGGAGTTTACCGCGTGGCTGACCAAACGCACTCCGGCTGCCCGTTGGGGTGATCCGCAGGAATTGATTGGTGCCGCCGTATTCTTGTCATCAAAGGCATCCGATTTTGTTAATGGCCACCTGCTGTTTGTCGATGGCGGCATGTCCGCTGCGGTATAACCGCCAGTTTAATGGAAAATAATGATGAAAATTCAAACCCAATCCTGCGTGGTTAAAGGCAAATATGACGTCGCAGTGGTGGAGCAGGAGGTGGAATACCAAGGGACGGGCACGCTGGTGAAAATCACGCGTGGTGGTATCTGTGGGTCAGACCTGCATTACTACCAAGAAGGCAAGGTTGGCAGCTTTCAAGTGCGCCAGCCGATGGTGCTTGGCCATGAGGTGATTGGTGAGGTGGTGGCCAGTGATACTGCGCGACTGGCTGTTGGCCAAAAGGTGGCGTTGAACCCCAGCAAACCCTGCGGGCAGTGCAAATATTGCCAGGCGAACCAGCAAAACCAGTGTACCCATATGCGTTTCTTCGGCAGCGCCATGTATTTTCCCCATGTGGATGGTGCCTTCACCCAATACAAAGTGGTTGATAGTGCGCAGTGCATTGCCTTTGACGCCGATCGCGATGAGAAGGTTATGGTGTTTGCTGAACCTTTGGCCGTCGCGATTCATGCCGCAAAACAGCCAGGGGAGGTAAACGGCAAAAGGGTGTTTGTTTCCGGCGTAGGGCCGATCGGGTGCTTACTGGTGGCTGCATTGAAGGCACTGGGCGCCAGCGAAATTGTTTGTGCCGATCTTAGCCCACGTTGCCTGGATATCGCCCGTGAGATGGGGGCGTCTATCTGCATGCATGCAAGCAATGACGATTTTAGCCGTTACCAACAGGAAAAAGGCTATTTTGACATCGCGTTTGAAGTTTCCGGCCATCCGTTATCCCTGTTGCGCTGTCTGGAGGTCACCCGTGCCAAGGGGACGGTCGTGCAAGTGGGCATGGGCGGCAGTTTCCCTGATTTTCCACTGATGCTGCTGATCGCCAAAGAGTTGAATTTGCTGGGCTCATTCCGTTTTGTTGAAGAGTTTGATATCGCGGTTGCCTGGTTGTCCGACGGGACGATCAATCCGTTGCCGCTGCTCTCCGCTGAGTTTAACAATCAGCAACTGGAACAAGCTCTGGCATTCGCCGGCGATAAGCGCCTGGCCGCCAAGGTCCAGCTGGTGTTCTAATTTTAGCCAATAGTCTGATGGCGGGGAGCGGCTATCCTTGTCTATAGTTAAGGGCCGCTTCATTTTTTAAATACGGAGAACTTAACATGGCGAGAAATACGGATGCAGATCAAACCACGCTCGACGACGATCTGAGAATGCTGAGCGACACGCTGGAAGAAGTGTTGAAGTACTCCGGCGATCGCGCCGATCAGGCCTACATCGACATTAAAGCCCATGCCGAAGAGGCGTTGAGTGAGGTCAAGTCACGGCTGACTGACTCTACCGAATCCTACTATGCGCGTGCCAAGGACGCGGTTTGCCGCACTGACGGCTATGTGCGTGAAAAACCATGGCACAGTGTCGGCATTGGGGCGACGGTCGGATTGGTGCTGGGTCTGTTGTTGGCGCGTAAATAACGACGTAAAGGTATTGGGCGCGGTCATTCACCGCGCCCTTGGTTTTACTGCCCCAGCATGACGTCCACGTGATGGATTTTCCCGTCGTCTACCAGCGTTATTACGGCCTCCGGCTGTTCTTCACCATCAACGGTGATCTGCGTCGTTCCCGTTCCCTGCCGGATAATCAACTGGTACTCGCTGCCACCCTCCCGGTAATTCAGTGTCACCTGTGGCCAGTCCGCAGGCAGACGGGTGTTGATGGACAACTGATTGCCACGGCGTTTCAATCCCAGCAGTGACTCGACAATCAGCCGGTACATCCAACCGGCAGAGCCGGTATACCAACTCCAGCCGCCACGACCGACGTGCGGCGCGACCGCGTATATATCGGCGGTCGCCACGTAAGGCTCAACCTTGTAGCGCTCGGCGGCGGTGCTGTCCAGGCTGTGGTTGATCGGGTTGATGAGCGCCATCAGTTCCCAGGCGCGTTCGATATTGCCCATTTCGGCGAAGGCCATGACCGCCCATACCGCGCCGTGGGTATACTGACCGCCATTTTCCCGCACGCCAGGCAGATAACCGCGGATATAACCCGGATTAGGGCCGTTGCCATCGAATGGCGGTGTCAGCAGTTTTATCAGGCCAGCTTGGTTGTCTACCAGGTGTTTATCCAGCGATTGCATCGCCTGCAGGCTGCGTGTTTTATCCGCCGCACCGGACAACACAGACCAGCTCTGGGCGATGGCGTCGATGCGGCACTCAGTTGATTGTTGAGAACCTAGCGGCTCTCCACTGTCAAAGTAGCCCCGACGATACCATTCGCCATCCCAGGCATGGTCACGCAGGTTATCGCGCAAGGTATCGGCCTGTTGTCGACAGAGTGCCGCCAGTTCGTTGTCGTTGCGCGCAGCAGCGACGTTGCCGTAACGCTGCAGGATATGGAACAGGAAGAAACCGAGCCAGACGCTTTCACCTCGCCCCTCCAGGCCCACCATATTCATGCCATCGTTCCAGTCACCCGCCCCCATCAGCGGCAGGCCGTGCTCACCAAAGGTTAATCCGTGTTTTAACGCCCGTACGCCGTGCTGATACAGGGTTTCCTGTATTGCGCTTGACGCGGGTTGCTCATACGAGGATTCCTCACCCGGCGACAGTTTGCGTGCCTCCAGATAGCCGACGGACTCATCGAGAATGGACCGATCGTCGGTGGCATCCAGGTAATGACAAATGGCCAGCGGCAGCCACAGGTAATCATCCGAACAGCGCGTACGCACCCCATTGCCCTGTGGCGGGTGCCACCAGTGTTGGACGTCGCCTTCGATAAACTGGCGCGAAGCGCACAGCAGGATCTGTTCGCGCAGACGTTCTGGGGCCGCATGGGTCAACGCCAACGTGTCTTGCAATTGGTCGCGGAAACCGAAGGCCCCGCCGGACTGATAGTAACCGCTGCGTGCCTGAATACGGCAGGAGAGGGTTTGGTACAGTAACCAACCATTGGCCAGCAGGTCGACGGCGGGATGCGGCGTCCCGATTTGCACCTTGTTGAGAATGCTGTCCCAATGTGCCGTAACGCGTTGCAGTTCATCTTGCAGGTTGTCTTCCCGCAGGTATTTTTGCAACAGGGCCTCAGCCTCATCGGCGTTTTGTCCCAACCCAAGGGCAAACACCAGACTGCGTTGATCGCCATCGATCAGGCTGAGCGCCGACTGAACGGCCCCACAGGGATCCATAGCTGCGCCCACTTTGCCCGACAGTCGCCGCAGTTTCAGCACCACCGGGTTGGCCAGCGAACCGTTGCGTCCGATAAATTCACGCCGATCGCCACTGATGGAACAATGCACGCCGGTGACACCAAAGAAAGCGGTGCGATCTGAACCGCTGCTACCGTAATGGTTGGTGGCCAGGATGCCACAGCCGCTTTCAGGCGATGCGGCCTGTGTGACAATGTGCATGGCCGATTTTTGCCGCAAATCACCCAGAATAAATTCCACGTAGCCGGTTGCCGACAACTTGCGCGTGCGCCCCGAGGTATTGGTCAGGGTTAGCAGGAACAGTTTGACCGGTGCATCTTTGGCCACCAGTACGGTGAACTGACTGTCGATACCGTTTTCGCGGTGGTCAAAGACGCTGTAGCCGAAACCGTGGCGGGTCAGGTAGTGCCCACGGCCCCGGGCAGGCAGTGGTGTGGGGGACCAGAAGTGCCCGTTCTCTTCATCACGCAGATAGAAGGCCTCCCCGCTGCGGTCGCAGATAGGGTCGTTATCCCAGGGGGTCAGGCGGTATTCATGGGCGTTTTCGTACCAGGTGTAGGCCTGACCACTTTCCGAGACAACGGTGCCGAACATCGGATTAGCGATCACGTTCGACCAAGGGGCGGGCGTGATCTTACTTTCGTTCATTGCGATCACATATTCGCGGCCATTCTCGGAGAAGCCGCCGAGACCATTGTAAAACTGCAACGCGTCAATGGCGGGCAGCTGTGGCGAATGCAGGTTACGCGGCAGATTGTCCACCGTGGCCAGTTTCGACGACGCGGTGACCGGCGACAGAGGTTGCTGCAGAACCTGCGGCATTTGCAGACGCTGGTTGAGTTGCTCCGTTAATCCACCGCGACGATCGTCGAGATAAATCCGCGCAACGCTGAGCAACAACCGGTGGTCTTCCGGTGCCATATGCTCGCTGGTGCGCACGAAGATGCCACCGGGCTTATCTGTTTGGGTGGATTCCATACCGGCGGCGATCAGGCCCATGATCTGGTTTTGCAGATCCTGGCGGTAGCCGCCGACGTCTTCATTGAGGATCACCAGATCGACCTGTAGCCCTTTCAAGCGCCAATAGTTGTGGGCTTGGATCAGTTGCCGTACCAGTTCGATGTTCTCGCTGTCGGTCACCGTAAGCAGGACTATCGGCAGATCGCCGGAGATAGAGTGGCCCCACAGCCCCGATTGGCCGCGGCGGTTGTTAATGATTTCACTGCCGGCGGCCCGCATTTCTTGCGCCGGGAAGACCACTGCGCCCGCCAAGCGATTAAACAGATTGGCGTCCTCTTCATTGGCGTTCAACTGGCGCAGGACCACCTGGCTATGCGACCACGCCAGTTCAAATACACGATCTGCCAGATGGCGATCGCGGTATTTTTCCAGCATGACCATTCCACTAGCGCGGTCTTCACTGACGCCATAAAAGATATCCAGCGTGAGAGGTACGTTCGGTTCCAGCACCACGCGCTGACGGATAGCGATGATCGGGTCAATGACCGGCCCGGCACTGTTACTGAGCGGCGCATTTTGATACAACGCCTGCGGATTGGTGGGCGTGCGCCCGCGGCCGATAAATTTGGCACGGTCGGTTTCAAAGGATGTTTGGCTGGAACGGCCCTGTACCGTCATCATATGCAGCAACCACGGGCATTTCTCTTTGGGTTCACGTGGGCGACGATGGCACAAAATAGCATCCTGCTCCGGCAGCAATTCGGTCTGCACGAACAGGTTACTGAATGCCGGATGAGCCAGATCGTTACTTGCCGGTGCCAGCACCACTTCCGCATAGCTGGTGATTTCGATGGTGCGTGGTTGTTTGCCGCGATTTATCAGCGTCACGCGCCGCAGTTCAATATCATCTTCCGGTGATACCACCACCTGGGTTTTTACCGTCAGCGCACCCTGTTGGCGCTGGAACTCGGCCCCGGCATCGTTGAATACGGCGCTGTACCCCTTGGCGGCGCCACCGATGGGTTGCCAGGTATTGCTCCAGACTTCACCGGTTTGCGGATCGCGCAGGTAGCAGAAGGCGCCCCAGTTATCGCAGGTAGCATCTTCGCGCCAACGGGTGAGCGCGAGGTTCTGCCAGCGGCTGTAACTGCCACCAGCCTGGGTGAGCATCAGGTGGTAGTTGGCGTTGGACAGCAGCTGCACTTCCGGGATAGGTGAGTCCACCCGGTTAAATTCACGCGCTACGAAGCTGGCAGGGGTAATGGTGCCCTCATGGGTCTCAAAGTGGCGACGCGTGCTGTACAACTCGACGGCATCCGGCACCCGTTCTTGCAGTAACAAACGTGCTGATTGGAAGGCCGGGTAGTCGGCGAAACGCGCCACCATCGGCGCATCCAGCAACAGGTGCGACAGGGCCAGGAAACTCATGCCCTGATGGTGCGCCATATAGGAACGGATAATTACGTACAGTTGACCGCGGCTGAGGCGTGCGGTGGTGTAATCCAGCGCTTCGTAAAAACCGTAGCGGCCTTTGGCACCATTTTTTTCCAGCGTGACCAGGTTATTGCAGGCCGCATCCGGGTCGACAATCAATGCCATCACCGTCGCATAAGGGGCGACCACCATGTCGTCACCCAGACCGCGTCTCAGGCCCAAACCGGGTACGCCAAAAGCATGGTATTGGTAATTTTGATCGGCATCGAAACCAAAGTAGCCGGACTCGGAAATACCCCAAGGGACGCCGCGTTCTTTGCCCCAGGCAATTTGTCTGTCTACCGCAGCACGGCACATTTGTACCAAGAGCGAATCGGGGTACGCGGGCATCACCAATTGCGGCATCAAGTATTCAAACATTGAACCGCTCCATGACATCAGCGCCGGTTCATTTTCGATCAGGGTAAACAGACGGCCAAGTGCAAACCAACTGCGTTGAGGGACTTGGTTGGTGGCGATGGCGACGTAATTGGTCAGCCGGATTTCCGATGCCAGCAGATCGTATTTACTGCTGTCCATCCGGTTTTGATCGCAGTTAAAGCCGACGGTCAGCAAATGGGTCGATTCGTCATACAGGAAGTGGAAGTCCATCTGCGCCATTTTTTCCAGCCGCTGTTGCAGGCTATCCAATTGCGTCAGCTTTTCTTGTGCCTGGATGCTGACCGCATCAAGTTGACTCCTTTGCTCTACCGACAGCGTCAATGACGAGGGGGGATTCGCCAACCAATGCAGGCTGGGGACTGTTTCCAGTTCAGATACGTTGTCGCTCAGCCAGCCGAACCATTGCGCCCACTCGGCGCAGAGCTCATTAAGTTGCTGGTGCAGTGCGCCGGCCCAACGTCGGGTTTCATCGCCATGGTTTAGCGCCGGCTCTTGCAGGCCGTTACTGTAATTGCGCATTGCATTCAGTTCGGCTAACAGGGCGGCAGGGTGGCTGTGATGAGCCTGTTCCCAGTGGTTACGCAGTTTTGACAGGTTCTTTGGTGCGGCGTCGCCCCAGTGCTGTTCCAGCAGTTGCAGGCTGTCGCCGAGTCCGTCCAGAACCCGTTGCGGTTCAATGAAGGGTTGGTGGGCCAGCGCGGGCAGGCCGGCGCTGAGCGTTAACAGATGGCCTGCCAGGTTGCCGCTATCGACGCTGGAGATATAGCGCGGGTTTAGCGGCTCCAATGTGCGGGTGTCATACCAGTTGTAGAGGTGTCCGCGGTAGTGTTCCATGCGGTCCAGCGTATTGAGCGTGAGTTCAATACGCCGCAGCGCTTCACTGAGTGTCAGATAGCCAAAGTCGTAGGCGGTGATATTGGCCAGCAACGATAGCCCGATATTGGTCGGTGAGGTGCGGTGCGCCACCACCGGTTCCGGTATCTCCTGATAGTTATCCGGCGGCAGCCAGTTTTCTTGCTGATTGACGAAGGTATTGAAGAAGTCCCAGGTCTGTCGACTGGTGTGGCGCAGGAACCGCCGTTGTTCATCGTTAATGGCGGTTTTACTGCGCTGAGGCTCTTGGCTGAGGTAATACAGCAGGAATGGCGCCAGGATCCACAAGCTGGTGATGGGCAGTGTAATAAACAGCGCCATTGGGTTATGCATGAGGGTGAAAATCAGCAGCGCCAGCCCGGCTAACGGGTTGATCCACATGGCGCGGTAGAAGTTTTCCAACGTGACCTGCTGACGGGCTTTGGATTGATCGTAGCTGGTCCATTCCTGCAGGTTGCGTTTAGTGATCAGCAACCGCCACAAGGTAATGGCGATGGCGTTGAGGCTGTACAGCGTTTCATGCGGCAGCGTTGCCAATCGTAGACCGATCTGCGACAGACGGTGGAGTGAGCCGTTCAGTACCAGCAGTATATGCTTTAGCAGCGGCCTGCGGGGGGGCTTACGTACGATATCTTGCACCAGTCCCAGCAGGGTCGGCAGCAGCAGAATAATGGCGAATACCGCCAACCAGTAAGGGGTGTTGGGCAACCAAACGAAGCCGCAAAACAGCAGTAATAGCAGGCTGGGGGCCGTCAGGCTGCGGCGCAGGTTATCAAACAGTTTCCAGCGTGACAGGGTGCTCAGTGGGTTGGCGGTGCGCGTGCCGTCTTCAGTTTTCACCCGTGGCAGTAACCAGTTGAGTAATTGCCAGTCACCGCGGATCCAGCGCGTACGACGTGCAACGTCCACCAGATAATTACTGGGGTATTGTTCATACAGTAGCACGTCGCTCAACAGGCCGGAACGGGCATAGCACCCTTCCAGCAGATCGTGGCTGAGCACCAAATTCGCTGGACAGGTTCCTTTCATGCTGTGCGAGAACACATCGACGTCATAGATGCCTTTGCCGATAAATGAACCTTCGCCAAACAGATCCTGATAGATATCCGACGCCATCAGCGTATAAGGATCATTGCCCGGCGTGCTGCTGCACAGTGCGGCATAGCGTCCCTGGCCGTAGCTCGGGATTTCCTCGGCCATACGAGGTTGCAAGATGGCGTAACCTTCCACCACCCGTTGCTGGTTCATATCATACTGGGGCTGATTGAGCGGGTGTGCCATGGCGGCGATTAATTGGTGGGCGCTTTCGCGTGGCAGAACGGTATCGCTGTCCAGCGTAATGACGTATTTGACGTTTTTCAGAACCTCACGGCCGTCACCCACCAGTGTGCTGAAGGCGTTTTCCCGGTTACGCAGCCAGTTATTTAGGGCATTCAGTTTGCCGCGTTTACGTTCAAGCCCCATCCAGACGCCTTGTTTTTCATTCCATTGGCGATCGCGGTGGAACAGGAAAAAGTGGCTTGGGCCTTCACAAGGGTAGCGTCCGTTCAGCGCTTTCATCTGTTGGCAGGCATAATCCAGTAAGGCCGCATCCTCAGTATGGTGCTGGTGGGGGGCATCGTTGAAGTCGGTGAGCAGGGCAAAGTGCAGATGCTTCATCGCGTTGCCCAGATAACAGACCTCAAGCGTATTGATCAGCTTATCAATGTCGTTTTTACTGCCGATCAGCGTCGGTATTACCACCAGGGTTCGGAACTCGGCGGGAATGCCACAGGAGAAATCGAGTCTCGGTAGTGGCTGTGGTGTACGACTACGGGTCGTGACCTCACTGAGCAGATTGAGTACAAATTGGCTGACAACGATGGCCATCGGGAAAAACAGCAGGACCAACCCCCAACTGATGCCGGTGCTATAGGCATGGCGCAGCAGTTCCGCACAGCACGCGGTGGTGATTAGGCTCAGGCTACCGAGCCAGGAAAGCAGTGGGGCCTGATTCAACGTATGGCGCAGTTGGGTAATGCGCCCAATGTGTACATCAAGCTGTTGTTCCAGCTCTGGGCGGCCATCATCAATCAGGTAGTAGCCGATGTGGTTACGGCGCGGATCGCCGGAGGGATCTTCGGCCGCGACGCGCGCCATGTTGAGCACGTGCTGGGCAACCTGTACCTCATTGTGCGGACAGTGGCGCGCCAGCATTTCAATCACGTGGCGGTAGTTATCGCGCGTGTTGAAGTGCATTAAGGGATAAACCCCGGAGGGATCTTCACGCAGGGTTTGCTCGACCTGACTCATGGTTTCGACAAACTCTGCCCAGTCCATTTCGCTGAGCTGACGCAGGCCGGAGATACTGTTGCTGACCGACAGTTGGCTAACCGCCAACTGCTGGTTAAAGCGATGGATGAGTTCATCAGAGGTCAGACCGACTTCCGCCAGACGCTGTTCTACCCAGGTAAGCGGCAATGCCAGCATGGTGCCATGGCCTTGCAGGCGACGTACCAGCTCGGCAACAAAGGCGCTGGTACGAGGGGGATTGGAGCGTGCCATGTCGGCGATCACGATGATCAGGTTGGCCGGGTCGTTCTCTGCCGATTCCAGCATTTTCGTGACCCAGGCGTCGGCTAAATTGCGTTCGCGTTGTGCCTGTGCAACTTCCACGCTGACGCGTCGCAGGTTTTCGATTAACGCCAAGCGCAACATACCGGGCAGTGCCCAGAGTTCGCCCAACGTCAGGTTAACTTCTTTTTGGTAAGCGGCAATATAACGGGTGAGGCTCTCCGCATCCCACCGGCCGTCACCGTGCGTAATCGCCTCGGCAGCGACGTCATAAATACGCGGGCAATTATGCGGTGGGCCCAGCTGTGGCAGGCCACGGCCAAAGGTTTTTGGCAAATGATGACGCACGACACGGATTTGTTCTTCGATCAGATAGTAGTTATCCAGCAACCATTCACCCGCGGGTGTCATGCTGGCTTTTTTGCCGTTGCTGAGTTGGTGGCAGCTTTCTGCCAGAATTCGCTCGTTATCGTCCAGACGCTTCAGCAAATAGTAAGGTGTTTTACGCGTTGCCAGCTTGTGCGAGCGTGCCAGACGCTGGCCGTAGCGCTCCATTTGATCGACAGAAAACAGTTCGGCCTTGATCGTTCCACCGGTCGGTTCAGGCTCCCCTTTACTGCGGCGTAGGGGCAAAGGTTTGACTTTGGTTATTCTGCGTTGTTTTTTCAACCAATTGATTAGTATTTCTTTCACAAAAAAGCTCCTTACATCTGACCAAAAAGGCAGCCGGAAAAAATCGCTTGGAGATTGTGAACATCCCATTAAAGCCGATTTTTAGATTTGGCGAGGGTTCGCAACAGGCAGGGATATGCTCACTTAGTATAGTCGGTTAATATCTTGTTGGGCGTTTTTTGAGCTAATTGTTTAATTTTAATAAACAATAAGGTGTTGTTACCGATGATCCAACGACACGATTTTTCCGCCGCTCTGCGCTGATTTACCGTATAATTCCCTACATTAGGTTTGGTTATTGAGGTCGCTGTGGAACAACTCTCTGCATTGTTAGGACGCTTACGCCAGCAGCTTGAACACGATGTACCTGCTGATGGCGGTTTCCAGCAACGTTCACTTCCTGTTCCGGCGCCGTTGGCCAACCACTTGCTGGAGTGGCTGGCGGCACAGCCGGCATTCCCGCAGTTTTATTGGCGCCATCGCGATGGGCATGAAGAAGCCGCGGTGTGCGGTGCAGTGCTTCAGTTCACCCAGCCTCAGCAAGCGCAAAGTTTTCTCAGAACCCATCAGAACGCACGCGTATGGGGGCTGAACGCTTTTGATGGCGCTGCGTATTTATTTTTGCCTCGGCTGGAAATATGGAATGGTGGCGAGGATGCGCACTTAACGCTCAATCTGTTTTCTGAGAACGCGCTGCGTGACGATGCGGCGTTGGCCAGCCAGTGGCTGGATCAACTGCTAGCAGCCGTGCCCATCACACCCTTAAAAGTGCAGGTGGATCAGGTTCGGCATCAGCCGGAACGCGCCGACTGGGAAGCGATGTTGCATGAAGCGTTACAGGCCATCGACAGTCAGCAGATGGAAAAGGTGGTGTTAGCACGCAGTACGCTATTAACGCTGGATAGCCCGCTGTCTGCTCCGGCAATGATGGATGCCAGCCGACAGGTGAATCACCGTTGCTACCACTATATGTTGCGGTTTGATGCACGCCGCGCATTCCTTGGCTCTAGCCCGGAAAGACTGTATCGGCGCGAAGGGCGCCTTTTGCTGACTGAGGCGCTGGCAGGTACGGTGGCCAATCACCCCGATCGGCAACAGGCGCAGGCATTAGCACAGTGGTTGCTGCAAGACGGTAAGAATCAGCATGAAAATTTACTGGTGGTAGATGATATCTGCCAGCGCTTGCAAGGCGGTGCCGACGCGGTGGATGTCTTGCCGCCTGAAGTGGTGCGTTTACGCAAGGTGCAACACCTGCGGCGGCGTATTGAAGGCCGTCTCAACCACAGTAGCGACGCTGATTGCCTGCAACGCTTGCAGCCAACGGCCGCGGTGGCTGGCTTACCACGCCAGGCTGCACGTGAGTTTATCCTGCAACATGAACCTTTTTCCCGTGCTTGGTATGCCGGTTCTGCCGGCTACCTGTCCTTTCCCCGCAGTGAATTTTGCGTGGCGCTGCGCTGTGCACAAGTCGATGAGAAAGCCTTACGTCTGTATGCCGGTGCCGGCATTGTGGCAGGTTCCGATCCGGCAGAAGAATGGCAAGAAATCGAAAACAAGGCCGCCGGACTGCTGACGCTATTGCAACCCGATGCGCTGAGCTGAATTTCCCTGCTTATGATCCGGATTTATTGAGTGGATGCTGCCGGGAGTGTAAACTGCTTGTGATTTTTGTGTTTATTTTTTGTTCTAAATCAATTGATTGTCTACCATAAAGTCACCGGGATATACGGCGTTTTTGCGCTGGCGCAAAAGTCGTAAAGATAACTACTCATATAATGCAGAACATCATTTTTGGCATGCTGCCAATCGGCACGCGCCAAAGGCAGATTCTGTTAACCGACTTGTGAGCGAATTATGTCGACAAGTGTTTTTAATCGCCGGTGGGCGGCGTTGCTGTTGGAAGCGCTGGCTCGCCATGGGGTGCGGCATGTCTGTATCGCTCCGGGATCGCGCTCTACACCGTTGACGCTGGCTGCGGCGGCTAACAAGTCTTTTATCTGCCATACCCATTTTGATGAGCGCGGGCTGGGCCATTTGGCGCTTGGTCTGGCCAAGGCGTCACGGGAACCGGTCGCGGTGATTGTGACCTCCGGTACCGCAGCCGCCAACCTTTATCCTTCCCTGATCGAAGCCGGCCTGACTGGCGAGCGGCTGGTGTTTCTTACCGCTGACCGCCCCCCTGAGTTGATCAACTGCGGCGCCAATCAGGCGATCCGCCAAAACGGCCTGTATGCCAGCCACCCGGCGCTGAATATCGATTTGCCCCGCCCGACGCCTGACATTCCCGCCCGTTGGTTAGTGTCTACTGTCGACAGCGCAATGGCACGTTTGCAGCACGGTGCATTGCACATTAATTGCCCGTTTGCCGAACCCCTGTATGGCGGTGATGAGCAACAGTATGCGGATTGGTCCGCGGCGCTCGGTGACTGGTGGCAAGACAGCCAACCCTGGCTGAGAGAAGTGGATCCACACGTGGTGCTCAAGCAGCCGGACTGGTTCTTCTGGCGGCAAAAACGTGGCGTGGTGGTGGTTGGGCGTATGAGCGCGGAAGAAGGCGAGCAGCTGGCACAATGGGCAGACATGCTCGGTTGGCCGCTGATCGGTGACGTGCTGTCCCAAACCGGACAACCACTGCCCTGCGCCGATTTATGGCTGGCTCAGCCGCAAGCGCAGAAAGTGTTGGCCGAAGCGCAGCTGGTGGTGCAGTTCGGTAGTAGCCTGACCGGCAAACGTCTGTTGCAGTGGCAGGAACAATGCCGACCGGCGGAGTATTGGCTGATTGACGATTTACCGGGACGGCTCGATCCGGCACATCACCGGGGCCGCAGGATCCGTTCCAGCGTGGCGCAGTGGCTTGAGCTGCATCCGGCGCAGCCGCGTTCCCCGTGGGCTGACGAGCTGACGGCGCTGGCAGACAAGGCATTGGATGCCGTTTCCGGCCACTTGGTCAACCGCTTTGGTGAAGCGCAGTTGGCGCACCGTTTACCGGAGTTGTTACCGGAAAATGGCCAACTGTTTCTCGGCAATAGCCTGATTGTCCGGCTGATTGATGCGCTGACCCGCTTGCCGGCCGGTTATCCGGTATTTAGCAATCGCGGTGCCAGTGGCATTGACGGGCTGATTTCTACCGCCGCAGGGGTACAACGGGCGACCGCCAAACCAACGCTGGCCGTGGTCGGTGATCTGTCCGCGCTGTACGACCTGAATGCGTTGGCGCTGCTGCGTCAATGTTCTGCGCCGACGGTGTTGATTGTGGTCAACAACAATGGCGGCCAAATTTTCTCACTGCTGCCCACGCCGCAAGAAGATAGAGAGCGGTTTTACTGTATGCCGCAGGATGTCGAGTTCAGCCATGTGGCGGCAATGTTCCACCTTGCTTACGCCTGTCCGGAAAACTGGGGGCAGTTGCTGCAAGCGGTGGAGCAGGGCTGGCGCCACAGCGGCGCTACGCTGATTGAACTGCAGGTGCCACCGAGCGATGGTGCGCAAACACTTCAGCATCTGGTGCAATTGATGGCGGAGCAATAATGCTGGCAACAAAGGTATTGCAACAGGGCGAGGCCGATCGCCCATGGTTGATCTGGCTGCACGGCATGTTGGGCAACAATAATGAATGGCGGGTGATTGCCTCTCGCTGCCCTGAGTGGCCATCACTGGCGATCGACTTACCCGGCCACGGAGACTCCGTCGCGGTGGCCTGTAACAGCTTTGACGATATCAGTGCGCAGATCAGCGCAACCTTGCAGATGCATGGTATCGAGCGCTATTGGCTGGTGGGCTATTCACTCGGCGGGCGCATTGCCATGTATCACGCGTGCTACGGGGAAACTACCGGCCTTCAGGGTGTGGTTATTGAAGGCGGCAACCCAGGGCTGGCTGACACTGCGCTGCGAGCTCAACGCTTGGCACATGATGCTGCCTGGGCCGAGCGTTTTCGTCGCGAACCTATCGCACAGGTTCTGGCTGACTGGTATCAACAGCCCGTTTTTGCCAATCTCAGTGCGGTGCACCGTACTGCGCTGATAGACGCCCGGTCTGATAATTCCGGCCCAGCGGTCGCAGACATGCTGGAGGCCACATCGCTGGGCAAGCAGCCTTACCTGGTACCGCAATTGCAGCAACTGACGGTCCCGCTGGTGGTGCTGTGTGGCGCGGATGATCACAAATTTCAACAGCTGGCGCGCGACGCTGAGTTGCCGTTACGCATCGTGCCACAGGCCGGGCATAACTCGCATCTGGCCAATCCGCAGGATTTCGCCGCTGAGCTGCACGACTTTCTCGTTAACCCTGGTTAAAGGAACAGAACATGCTCTATCCGAATGAAGAACAACTGTATGCCGCCATCGACTGGCAGGATTGCTCCGGTGATTTCGAAGACATCCTGTATCACAAGTCCAGCGACGGCATTGCTAAAATCACCATCAACCGTCCACAGGTGCGTAATGCGTTCCGACCGCACACGGTAAAAGAGATGATTGAGGCGCTATCCAACGCGCGTTATGACGACGGCATCGGTACCATTATCCTGACCGGTGCGGGCGACAAAGCCTTCTGCTCCGGTGGTGACCAGAAAGTGCGCGGTGACTACGGCGGCTACCAAGACGACAGCGGTGTGCATCACCTGAACGTGCTTGATTTCCAGCGCCAGATCCGCACTTGCCCGAAACCGGTTGTGGCAATGGTGGCCGGTTATTCGATCGGTGGCGGTCATGTACTGCATATGATGTGCGATCTGACCATCGCCGCAGACAATGCTATTTTCGGCCAGACCGGCCCGAAAGTGGGCTCGTTCGACGGTGGATGGGGTGCGTCTTACATGGCGCGCATTGTTGGCCAGAAGAAGGCGCGTGAGATTTGGTTCTTGTGCCGCCAGTATGATGCCGCAGCCGCCCTGGATATGGGCCTGGTCAATACCGTAGTGCCGTTGGTAGACCTGGAAAAAGAAACCGTACGCTGGTGTCGTGAAATGCTGCAAAACAGCCCGATGGCGCTGCGTTGTCTGAAAGCGGCCTTGAATGCCGACTGTGATGGACAGGCTGGTCTGCAAGAGCTGGCGGGAAATGCCACCATGCTGTTCTACATGACTGATGAAGGCCAGGAAGGGCGCAACGCATTTAACGAAAAGCGTCAGCCGGACTTCAGCAAATTCAAGCGCAATCCGTAATGATTTCCCCTATCCGTAACGCCGCTGTTTACCGTTACAGCCTGCCGATGGACGCTGGCGTGGTGCTGCGCAACCAGCGGTTGAAAACCCGTGACGGTTTACTGATCCATCTGCAACAAGGTGAGCAGGAAGGCTGGGGGGAGATCGCACCCTTGCCGGAATTTAGTCAGGAAACGCTGGCGCAAGCCGAGCAAGACACGCTGAACTGGGTACAGTGTTGGCAGGCCGGAGTATTACCGCCAGACAGCCTGTTACCCTCGGTGGCATTTGGCACAAGCTGTGCGCTGGCGGAGCTGGAACAGCGGCTGCCGCTGCAGGCTGACTACCGCAAAGCACCGTTGTGTTCGGGCGATCCCGATGAATTGTTTGCGGTGCTGACGGCTTTACCGGGCGAGAAGGTGGCGAAGGTGAAGGTCGGGCTGTATGAGGCAGTACGTGACGGTATGATCGTTAACGTGCTGTTGGAGGCATTGCCGGATCTCAGACTGCGGCTGGACGCCAACCGCAGTTGGACGCGGGTCAAGGCGGATGGGTTCGCTAAATATGTGGCTCCGGCTCTGCGCGAACGCATTGCCTTCCTTGAGGAACCTTGCAAAACCCGTGATGAATCACGGGATTTCGCTCGGGCAACCGGCATTGCCATCGCCTGGGATGAAAGTGTGCGTGAGCCTGACTTCGTGGTGGAGGCCGAGCCGGGCGTGGCGGCGATCGTGATTAAACCGACGTTGGTCGGCAGTCTGGCACGCTGTCGTGCGCTGGTGGAACAGGCGCATGCGGCAGGGTTAACGGCAGTGATCAGCTCCAGTATTGAATCGAGTCTGGGGCTAACGCAGTTGGCACGCATTGCGCACTGGCTGACACCGGCCACGGTCCCCGGGCTCGACACGCTTGATTTGATGCAGGCTCAACTGATGCGGCGCTGGCCAGACAGCACGCTGCCACTGCTGGACCGGCAGGCGTTGGAGTGTGTATGGCACAGTTAAACGACTGGCCGTGGCGGCATTGGGCGCAGCGACGCCCGCAGGCCACGGCGGTGATAGTCGGTCATCAGCCGCTTAGTTGGCTGGCGTTGCGGCGTCAGGTGGACAAACTGGCGGCAGACTTTCAACATCAGGGCGTTGAGCCTGGCTGTGGCGTTGCGCTATGTGGCAAGAACAGCTATCCACTGCTGTTAGCCTATCTGGCGCTGTTACAGTGTGGTGCACGGCTGTTGCCGCTCAACCCGGCGTTGCCAGATGCTCTGCTGACAACGCTGCTGCTCGAGCTGGATATGGATTTTGCCTTCAGCCCAGATCTTTTGCCGACATTACCGGCAAAGGTCATCCGTTTAAACCCACCCTCGACTGAGCACCGTTGGTTGAATCCGCCGCGCTGGGATGCCCAGCGGTTGGCGACATTGACGTTGACTTCCGGCTCCAGCGGCACGCCAAAAGCGGCTGCGCACAGCTATGCCGCGCATATTGCCAGTGCCGAAGGTGTGTTACAGCTGATGGATTTCCAAGCTCAGGATCGTTGGCTGTTGTCATTGCCGTTGTTTCACGTCTCCGGTCAGGGCATTGTCTGGCGTTGGTTGACGGCCGGTGGTGGATTGGTCGTCCGCGACATGCATCTGCTGGCTGACGCGTTAGCGGGATGTACGCATGCATCCCTGGTGCCGACTCAGCTTTGGCGCCTGCTGACGCAACCCTTAGCGTCACTGACGTTGAAAAAAGTGCTGCTCGGTGGCGCGATGATCCCGGTAGAACTGACCGAACAGGCGGAAGCGCTGGGCATTCGCTGCTGGTGTGGTTATGGTCTGACCGAGCTTGCATCCACCGTCTGTGCCAAACGCGCTGATGCACGACCTGGCGTTGGGGTGCCGCTGGCAGGACGGGAAATTAAGCTGGTCAATGAAGAGGTCTGGATCCGTGCGCAGAGCCTGGCGCGGGGATATTGGCAGCACGGCACCTTACAGCCCCTTGCCGATGATCAAGGCTGGTTCCATACGCGCGATCGCGGCGTGATGGAACAGGGTGAGTTACGGATCCTCGGGCGATTGGACAATCTGTTTTTCAGTGGTGGAGAAGGCGTTCAGCCAGAGGATATTGAGCGCGTGTTGTCGGCTCACCCGCAGATTTCCATGGTGGTGGTGGTGCCTGTGAATGACGCTGAGTTTGGTCAACGACCGGTGGCGGTGATCGACAGCGAGGAGCCCCTGTCGTTGGAAGCGCTGCTGGCCTGGTCGCAGGAGCGATTGGTGAATTTCCAGCGGCCGATGGCGCTGTTGGCGATGCCAACCGAATTGAAAAGCAGTGGTATTAAAGTATCGCGCCGGCAGTTGCAACAATGGGTGGCGCAACAGATAGCAGGTCGCTAAGAAAGGCCGCCGAAAGGCGGCCTAAATGATCACGGAGGGGCTATTTCAGGCCAAGTGCTTTGGCTACACCTGCACCGTAGTTCGGATGCACTTTAGTAAACAAGTCAACCTGACGACGTTGGATCTGTTCCGGCACTTGCGACAGCTCCCCGGCGATGCGGGTAAACATGCGCTCATGCTCTTCGGCGCTCAGCAGGTTGAAGAGTGCGCGCGGTTGGCTGTAGTAATCATCGTCTTCACGATGGTTCCAGTGGTCGGCTGCCCCTTCAATGCTCAATGGCGGTTCGCTAAAGTCCGGTTGCTCCTGGAACAAACCGAAGCTGTTTGGCTCATAGGTTGCGCCGTTGCCGCTATTGCCATCCACCCGCATGGCACCGTCACGATGATAATTGTGGAACGGGCATTTCGGGCTGTTGACCGGGATCTGGTGATGGTTCACGCCCAGACGATAACGGTGCGCATCCCCGTAAGAGAACAGACGCCCCTGTAGCATTTTGTCCGGCGAGAAGCTGATGCCTGGCACCACGTTGGCCGGATTTACAGCCACCTGTTCCACTTCTGAGAAGTAGTTTTCCGGGTTGCGGTGCAGTTCGAAGAAACCGACGTCGATTAACGGGTAGTCGCCGTGCGGCCAGACTTTGGTCAGATCGAACGGGTTATACGGGGTCTGTGAGGCTTCGTGTTCCGGCATAATCTGGATTTGCAGTTTCCAGCGTGGGTAATCACCCCGTTCGATGGCCTCATAGAGATCCCGTTGCGAACTTTCACGGTCTTTGGCGATGATGGCTTCCGCTTCATCATCCATCAGGTTTTCAATGCCTTGTTCGCAGCGGAAATGGAATTTCACCCAAAAACGCTCGTTGTTGGCATTGATAAAACTGAACGTATGGCTGCCGAAGCCGTGCATATGACGATAGGATTTCGGGATGCCGCGGTCGCTGAAATCTATGGTCAACTGGTGCAAACTTTCCGGTGACAGCGAGAAGAAATCCCACTTGTAGGTTGGATTGCGCAGATTAGTGCGGGGATCGCGTTTGACCACGTGGTTGAGATCGGGGAATTTCAGTGGGTCGCGCAGATAGAAGACCGGCGTGTCGTTACCCACCAGATCCCAATTGCCTTCCTCGGTATAAAACTTCATGGCGAAACCACGAATGTCGCGTTCGGCATCCGCGGCACCGCGCTCACCGGCAACGGTAGAGAAGCGGATAAACATGTCGGTTTGCTTGCCGATTTCAGAGAAGATTTTTGCGCGGGTGTACTGGGTAATATCGTGAGTGACGGTGAACGTGCCGTAGGCGCCGGATCCCTTGGCGTGCATGCGGCGTTCAGGGATAACTTCACGGTCGAAATGGGCCAGCTTTTCCAGGAACCACACGTCCTGTAGCAGCATCGGACCGCGTTTACCTGCGGTAATCACGTTATTATTATCGACAACCGGTGCGCCGGCTGCAGTAGTCAGTCCTTTCTTGCTCATTACTTGCTCCTTATCGTATTGCAATCGAGTAAAACTCGGGTGGCTTAAGCATTCATCATATAATCCTGCAAGGGGGCTTACCCTGACCTCGGTTAATGCCACTACTAGTTGTAGACCTATTGAACGCTCGCGGCAAATAGGTCTGAGTTATCGTTGTCATTGCCGTCAAGGGTGATGCCTTTGTTTGCACAACTTTACATTCATTTGATTAATTAAGGATTTTTTCGCCTTTATCCCTTAAAGACTGGTTGTGCTTTGGTATAGACTCGTGACGGTATTATTACGGGTTAACTCATATCGTCCGTAATGGATGAAGTAGCAAGAGGGATAGATGATGAAAAAGACGTTGGTCGCCTGCGCAGCAAGCATGCTGTTTGTGACGGGTGCAGCGAGTGCGCTTAGCCTGTCGGGCGAGGCCGGGCAGCATTACACCAATCTTGGCTTTGGCCAGGATACCGGCACTTCCGGGTTAGGATTAACAGGCAACTGGGCGCGCAGTGACCATGACGGCAACGTTGGTAGCCTGGGGTTGAATTTCGGCCTGCCACTGGGGCCGTTGACCGCGACGGTAGGCGGTAAGGCACTGTATCTGAGCCCGAAAGACGGTAAAAGCGGTGGTGCAGTAGCATTGGGTGGTGGTCTGGATTGGGCCATCAACCGTTACTTCAGCCTGCATGGCGAAGGCTATTTTGCACCAGACTCGCTGACCAGCGGCGTGAAGGCCTACAACGAAGCCAGCGGCGGCCTGCGCTGGAATATCTTCCGTCCGCTGAGTGTGGATGTGGGTTACCGCTACATGAAGATGGAAGGAAAGGATGGGCGTCGTGACAACACCTTGGCCGATGGCCCGTATGTCGGTGTTGGTCTGAGCTTCTGATCCAAACGACAAGGGGCCCAGTGGGCCCCTTGTTTTACTGACAATTGATCACCCCACCGCAGGCAATATGCCGCTGGCGATGCCCAACTGAATGGCAATCACCGTTATCCCGCAGACAAACACCAACGCCAATGCAGGCGTCCCACCCCAAACACGGTATTTCGCTTGATGCTGCTGGCGTGTTTTCCATACCAACAGCGACGGCAGCAGCAACGCCAATATCGCCAGCGCAATGGCGGCAAAACCCAGAGCCAGTACAAAGCCTCGTGGGTAGAACAGGGCGAAAGCCAACGGCGGCAGGAAAGTGATGGCACCGGTTTGCAGACGACCGCGGACGTTATCCTGGCGTTTGAACAAATCGGCGAGGAAATCAAACAACCCGAGAGCGACGCCAAGGAACGAGGTCGCCAACGCAAGATCGGCAAACAGATGCACGGCCAGCTCTACGTGTGGCGATGCGACGACGTCACGCACTGCCTGCAATAAACCGTTCAGACCCGCCTGTTGCGCCAAAATACCGACGAAGGTGGTTGAGCTGATGCTACCGAGGGTAGCCAATTGCCAGAAGATATAGGCTATCAACGGAATGGCGCTGCCGATAATGAACACCCAGCGCAGTTTGCGGATGTTGCCGCCCATGTAGTTTACGATGCTGGGTACGCTGCCGTGGAAACCAAATGAAGTGAAGATCACCGGGATGGCAGACAGTGCCAGCCCTTGTTCCAGGGGTAACGTCATCAGGTTGGTTTGGTGAATATTTGGCAGCATCAAACCCAGCATGACGATCAAGAACACCACTTTGGCACTGAACAGGATGCGGTTAAACAGATCGACCGAGTGGGTGCCGATGCAAACGACGCCACCAGCAACCAGAGTAAACAGCAACACGCCTAACGTGGTGGGGAAATTTTGTGAGGTCCATTGGCTGATACTGGCCGCCAGCAATTCGCCGGCCCCGCTAATGTAGGCGGCGGTCAGCGCGTACATCAGAAACATCATGCTGAAACTGGTTAGCCATTGGCCCCCACCACCAAGGTAGCGCTTTGCCAGGGTCCCCAGGCCGGTATCTGCTTGCTCGTGCTGATAGACTTCGACCAGCAGCAGGGCGGTATAGCACATCAAGAGCCACAGTCCGACCAGCAGACCCAGCGTGACGCCGAAGCCTACACCTGCTGCCGCCAACGGCATTGCCAACATCCCGGCGCCAATGGTGGTTCCTGCCACGATAAAAACACTGCCAAGCGTGCGATTTTTCACGTTTTTCTCTATCAGCAAAAGATTTTGGAAAATTATAGGTAACCTATTCTAAGTGCGGCAGGATAGTTGATGCATTATTTTGTGTCAAACAGGCGTTACGGGTGGTGTTCAGATATATTTACACTGTTAAGGGCCGCGTGATGCCGTAAAAAAATGCCTCCGACAGAAATTATCCGGCGATGCTTAGTGAAAACTTATTTACGGGCTTCTATAGTGGAAAGATCAGAAAATGTGGGAGAGATCAATGTTAAGGGTGGAGATGCTCAGCACCGGTGATGAGGTGTTACACGGGCAAATTGTAGATACCAACGCTGCCTGGTTGGCTGACTATTTGTTCCAGCAGGGCATGCCGATGAGCGGCCGTGAAACCGTGGGGGACAACCTCTCCTCTTTGATCGAGACATTGCAGGAGCGCAGCCATATCGCCGATGTTCTGATCGTTAACGGGGGATTGGGGCCGACCAGTGACGATCTCAGCGCCCTGGCGGCGGCGATGGCCTGTGGTGTTGAGCTGGTTGAGCAAGCGGAATGGATGGCCCGCATTGAGGCCTATTTTGCCGAGCGTGGTCGGCCAATGGCCGCCTCCAACCGTAAACAGGCGCAGATCCCGGCTAACGCAGAGATGCTCGACAATCCGGTGGGGACGGCCTGCGGTTTTGCCTTGAAACTGAACCGATGCATGATGTTTTTCACGCCGGGGGTGCCATCTGAATTTAAAGTCATGGTCGAGCAGCAGATTGTGCCGCGTTTACGTGAGCGATTTACGCTGCCTGAACCGCCGCTGTGCCTGCGCTTAACCACCTTTGGCACGTCTGAAAGCGATCTGGCTGCGGAGCTGGACGGCATGCCGTTGCCACCGGATGTGGTACTCGGTTACCGTTCTTCCAGCCCGATTATTGAACTGAAGCTCACTGGCCCGGTGACCCAACGTGCGGCGATGGAACAGGCGTGGGAAAAGGTTCGCCAGGTCGCCGCTGACAACACCTTGTTTGAAGGCACACTGGGTTTGCCTGCGGTGCTGACGCAGAAGCTGACCCAGCAGGGGTTGAAGCTGGCGTTGAGCGAGCAGTTTAGCGCCGGGTTGATCAACCTGCAGTTGCAGAGTGAAGGCGCACCCCTGGCCGGTGGCGAGTTATTGCCGTCGCACTGTGTAGAAACGCTGGAAACCACGCTGGCGCGTGCGCGTTCGCTGGCTGAGCTGACCGGGGCGCAAGTGGCGTTGGCCGTCAGTGCCATGCGCGGTGATCAGGTCAGCGTGGTGCTACATACGCCGAAAGGCGGTATGGGCCAGACGGTGCGTTATCGGGCTGCTCGTCACCATTTACGGCTGCGGCAGGAGTCGGTCGCAATGCTGGCATTGGACATGTTACGACGTTGGCTGAACGGTGGGCCCGTGTGTGGCAAGAACGCTTGGCTGGAAATCGTCGAGAGTATTGAGTGATGCGCTGAATGGGGGATTTTCCCCCATTCGTTATTTAGGCTGCGGGTACAGTACCCAATGATAGCCGCGCCGATGCCTGACGCGATAACTGCATAGCGCGTTGCGCACGGTCCCTCATTTCCTGCTCATAGCCCCTCAATGCCGCGATGCCTTGCTGTACGGTCCTGGCGCTGCTCAGGCAATCAGCCAGGTTGGCGGCATCAGCCAGAGCGGTATTCGCCCCCAATCCACCCGCAGGGCTCATGGTATGTATGGCGTCACCCAAGAAACTGACCCGTTCACTTGGCCATAGCGGGATATCCTGTGCGATATAAACGGGGCGGGCGCTTAGCGAAAGAGGGTCGCTTAGTGCCAGTAGTGTCCGTAACTGCGTGTCCCAGCCATGGGTGAGCGCGAGTATCCGTTCTTTTAGCTCGATGCCGTTATCGGCTAACGCGCCACCAAGGCGTGATGACGTGCCAATGAAGGCCCAATAAAGATAATTATCTATCGGGCTGAGTCGGCAACGAGGCGCGTATTCTGCCGCTAATTGTGGCATTGAAGCTTGAAATATCATCGGCTCAATGACCAGGGTAAAACCCTCGGCGAAAACCACGGAAACCTTTTGCAGCCAGGCCGACGCGAGTTGGGCTTGCGTTTCTACGGTTATTGGCGTTTTGCCATAGAGCGTGATGGTATCGCTATCCACGGGCTCTGCCTGAGGCAAACACTGTTTGCGCACCGCTGAATTTATGCCATCGGCCGCAATCAGCAGGTCAACCCACATTTTTTGCCCTTCTGCCAATTGGAGTTCAATGCCCTGAGACGTTTCCTCAAACGCGCTTAACGCTTGGCCGAAACGCACATGATCTTGCAGGCCATCAAGAAGAATCTCCCTTAGCGTTTGCCGATTAACCGCCAGATCGCCGTTGGGCACTGCCATTTTCACTTTACTCGAGGGGAGCCAATGTTCAGGGCGGCGATGATGAAGTTGGTTGAGGAAAGGATCCAGCAAGCGGCTTTCACCCAGATTTTGTGCGCAAGTCGCGCAGAAAAGTTGGTATTGTTCAGCCGACAGGCATCGGGCAAGTGCCTGTTGGCCTGTGGGATCGACGCGTAGCCGATAACCTTGATTGCGGATCTGCGGTGTGGCATCGCGCTCAATAATCACGACGTCGATACCGGTTTTGCGCAACCCTTGCGCAAGACACAAACCGCCTAGCCCGGCCCCTACAATTCCAATGCTGAATGTTGTCATGACATCTCTCCATATGTGTTCTTTTCTATTGAGATCGTGAGCGTACTGCCGTGACGCTCTGGAAAGATTTCATTATGCGAGTCATGGCAAAAGCCGATATAACGGCATATGGACTATAAATAGTGATTAATGGCCAATGTGAGGGATGAAAACGTGCAGTATCAACATGACTTCAGCGAGTGGTTGGCGGGGCCATCGTTGATTGCACTTGGCGGCGATGATGTGCCAGACACGGAGTTCCGGCTCGGCACGCGTGAGTACGACTGGCATCAGCATGCTCGCGGGCAGGTGTTTTGTGTCGAGACGGGGTTGATTCACGTTCAGACTGTACAAGGTTCCTGGGTACTGCCGCCGCAGCGGGCAGGATGGATCCCGCCAGGGACAGTGCATAAAGTGCAAGTTTGCGGTGCTCTGACCGGTTGGAGCCTGCTGATCACGCCAGACGTTTGTACTGATTTGCCATCAGAGCCCTGTGTCATTGGCACCAGCGAACTTCTCAGGGCCTTGGTCAAACGGGCGGTGACGTGGGAAAAACACGACGTGTTGCAACCCGAACAAGAACGGATGGTATCCGTGATGTTTGACGAAATACGCCGTGCACCGGATGAACCCCTCCATTTACCGATGCCGCGGCATCCTCGCCTTACTCGCATTCTGCGTGCATTACTGGAAGAACCTGGCAGTGATCGTTCATTAGAGGAGTGGGCAAAATGGGGGGCGATCTCGTCGCGCAGCCTGCGGCGGTTAATGATGGCAGAAACCGGGTTAAGTTTTGCACAGTGGCGGCAACAGGCCCGATTATCCTATGCCTTGGCCCGCCTAGCTAACGGTGAGGCCGTCACGCAGATCGCGGAGGCGCTGGGCTACGCGTCGCCGAGTAATTTTATTGCCATGTTTCGCCGTGCTTTTGGCGAGCCGCCCGCACGCTATTTTACGGGACGCCCCTAAAAGGCCTCAATGCGAATAAGGGCTGGGGTTTTACAAGGATATAGGGATTGAGGCATGTTTGAGACTGTTCGTCTTGGGCATGGTGTGAAAATGCGGATAATTTAGGTGATTGAAGGTTATTTTTGAAAATCAAATTTCCAGCTCGATGTCCGTCAGCGGCATGCAGCAGCAGGGCAGGATCTCGCCGTCATTGATAAACGCCAGCGGCTGTTGGTGATAGGTCACTTCGCCTTTTACCAATTTCAGGCGGCAGGCGCCGCAATAGCCTGAGCGGCACTGGTATTCCACTTCGACGTTGTGCAATTCCAGGACATCGAGCAGGCTGCGTTCATTCTTGGGGCAGGATAGCTGCGTACCTGTGGTACGCAGCGTCACATTGGATGATGACATCGCTTAGAGTTCGAAGTCGCTCAGGTCGTCGGCATGCACTTCCGAGTCGATCTGGCCTACCAAATAGGAACTGACTTCCACTTCCTGCGGCGCAACCTGGACGTTGTCGGAGACTAACCAGGCGTTGATCCACGGGATCGGGTTAGAGCGGGTTGCGAACGGCAGGCCGAGGCCCACTGCCTGCATGCGGATATTGGTGATGTATTCCACATACTGACACAGGATGTCCTTGTTCAGGCCGATCATAGAACCGTCACGGAACAGGTACTCTGCCCACTCTTTTTCCTGCTCTGCCGCCAGCACGAACAGGTCGTAGCACTGCTGTTGACACTCAACGGCGATTTCCGCCATTTCCGGGTCATCGGCACCGGAACGCATCAGGTTCAGCATGTGCTGTGTGCCGGTCAGGTGTAACGCTTCATCACGGGCGATCAGTTTGATGATTTTAGCGTTGCCTTCCATCAGTTCGCGTTCCGCAAAGGCGAATGAACAGGCGAAGCTGACATAGAAGCGGATAGCTTCCAGGGCGTTGACGCTCATCAGGCACAGATAAAGCTGTTTTTTCAGCGCACGCAGGCTGACGGTGACGGTTTTACCGTTGACCTGGTGTGTGCCTTCCCCCAACAGGTGGTAGTAACCCGTCATCTCGATCAGATCGTCGTAGTAGCCGGAAATGTCTTTCGCGCGCTTGAGGATCTCTTCGTTGGTGACGATATCATCAAACACGATCGCCGGATCGTTGACGATATTACGGATAATATGGGTGTAAGAACGGGAGTGGATGGTCTCGGAGAATGACCAGGTTTCCACCCAGGTTTCCAGTTCCGGGATCGAGATCAGCGGCAACAGCGCCACGTTAGGGCTTCGGCCCTGGATCGAGTCCAGCAGCGTCTGGTATTTCAGGTTGCTGATGAAAATGTGCTTTTCATGATCCGGCAGTGCCTGATAGTCAATACGGTCACGGGAGACGTCAACTTCTTCAGGACGCCAGAAGAAAGACAGTTGCTTCTCAATCAGTTTTTCGAAAATTTCATGTTTTTGCTGATCGAAACGCGCAACGTTAACGGACTGACCGAAAAACATCGGCTCCAGTAACTGATTGTTTTTGTTCTGAGAAAATGTGGTGTAAGCCATAAGCCTGAATCCATTAGTGCCGTGCTGAATTAAGAGGGGCCGGAAGAGTTCCGGCCCGCTGTGTCAAACTTTAGATCTTGCAGGCGCCGCTTTCGCAATCATCATCGCCGTCTTTAGCCGGCAACAAATCTTCCTGGACATCTTCTGCACCGTCGCGGGTGTTCTGATAATACAGCGTCTTGACACCAAACTTGTAGGTGGTGAGCAGGTCTTTCAACAGCTGCTTCATAGGCACCTTGCCGCCCGGGAAACGGGTCGGATCATAGTTGGTGTTGGCAGAAATCGACTGGTCGATAAATTTCTGCATCAGACCGACCAGTTGCAGGTAACCGTCGTTGTTCGGCATTTCCCACAGCAGTTCGTAGTCGTTTTTCAGACGCTCATATTCTGGCACTACCTGGCGCAAAATACCGTCTTTCGACGCTTTGATACTGATGTGGCCACGTGGTGGCTCAATGCCGTTGGTGGCGTTGGAAATCTGCGAAGAGGTTTCCGAAGGCATCAGCGCTGACAGGGTGGAGTTACGCAGACCGGTTTCCACGATCTCTTTACGCAACGTTTCCCAGTCGTAGTGCAGAGGCTCCTGGCAAATGACATCCAAATCTTTCTTGTAGGTGTCGATTGGCAAGATACCCTGCGAATAGGTGGTTTCATTGAACCACGGGCAGGCGCCTTGCTCCTGAGCCAGACGGTTCGATGCCTTCAGCAGGTAATACTGGATAGCTTCGAATGTCTTGTGGGTCAGAGCGTTAGCGCTGCCGTCAGAGTAACGCACGCCGTTCTTCGCCAGGTAGTAAGCATAGTTGATCACGCCAATACCCAAAGTACGGCGGCCCATCGCGCCACGGTGAGCGGCTTTGATTGGGTAGTCCTGGTAGTCCAGCAGGGCGTCCAGCGCACGTACTGCCAGGGTAGCCAACTCTTCCAGATCGTCCAGGCTTTCGATAGCGCCCAGGTTAAAGGCCGACAGCGTACACAGGGCGATTTCGCCGTTTTCGTCGTTGACGTCGTCCAGCGGCTTGGTCGGCAGAGCGATTTCCAGGCACAGGTTAGACTGGCGCACCGGTGCGATCTGCGGATCAAACGGGCTGTGGGTATTGCAGTGGTCGACGTTCTGGATGTAGATACGGCCGGTTGAGGCACGTTCCTGCATCATCAGTGAGAACAGTTCAACCGCTTTCACACGTTTCTGACGAATACTGTCGTCTTGTTCGTACTGGGTGTAAAGACGTTCGAATTCGTCTTGATTGGCGAAGAACGCATCATACAAACCAGGGACATCAGACGGGCTGAACAGGGTGATGTCCTGGCCCTTGATCAGGCGCTGGTACATCAGGCGGTTCAACTGCACGCCATAGTCCATGTGTCGAACGCGGTTGCCTTCAACGCCACGGTTGTTCTTCAGTACCAACAGACTTTCAACTTCCAGATGCCACATCGGGTAGAACAGGGTGGCTGCGCCACCGCGAACGCCGCCTTGAGAGCAGGATTTTACCGCGGTCTGGAAATGCTTGTAGAAAGGGATACAGCCGGTATGGAAGGCTTCACCACCGCGGATCGGGCTACCCAGCGCGCGGATGCGGCCAGCGTTGATACCGATACCGGCGCGTTGCGAAACATATTTCACAATGGCGCTGGAGGTCGCGTTGATGGAATCCAGGCTGTCACCACACTCGATCAGCACGCAAGAGCTGAACTGGCGGGTTGGGGTGCGTACGCCGGACATGATTGGCGTAGGCAATGAAATCTTGAAGGTGGAAATCGCGTCGTAGAAACGTTTGATGTAATCCAGACGGGTTTCACGCGGATAGTTGGAGAACAGGCAAGCTGCCACCAGGATATACAAGAACTGCGCGCTCTCGTAGATCTCACCGCTGACGCGGTTCTGCACCAGGTATTTCCCTTCCAGCTGCTTAACGGCCGCGTAGGAGAAATTCATATCACGCCAGTGATCGATAAAGGAGTCCATCTGCTCGAACTCTTCAGAGCTGTAGTCTTCCAGCAGATGCTTATCGTACTTGCCCATTTCTACCATGCGCGCTACGTGATCGAGCAGCTTTGGCGGCTCAAATTGGCCGTAAGCTTTTTTGCGCAGGTGGAAGATTGCCAGGCGTGCTGCCAAATACTGGTAGTCCGGCGCATCGCGCGAGATCAGATCGGCTGCAGCTTTGATGATGGTTTCATGAATATCAGCAGTTTTGATGCCGTCATAAAACTGAATGTGGGAACGCAACTCTACTTGAGAAACCGAGACGTTATTTAACCCTTCCGCGGCCCAGTCGATGACGCGGTGGATTTTGTCGAGGTTGATGCGCTCTTTACGGCCATCGCGTTTAGTTACAAGCAGACTTTGGTTCATGTGGTGTTTTACCTGTCCGTATGGTGCCCCTAAGCAGAAGTGTAGTAGCTCTGCTCAGTATGTAAACACTATATATAGGGGGTGTATGTCGGTGAGGTAACAAGATAGTGAGAAAATAGGGCGTTTGCAAGTGAACAAAAGTGGGCTAATTTGTGGATAACTTGGGGGTGAAATGTGACTTGTCTTTGGAAGTGCGCGCTGTGACTGGCGCGACAAGCTTGTCAATAAGTGGGATAAGAATTTCCCTATAATCAGAAAAACGTGATCGTTTGCCGCTTTATTAAACGTTAGAAAAAAACGGCATATTGATCTGATTTAATATTCTTAAAAACTGTTTACAACGGTGATTTTGATCGAAAGCGGATAAATTAGGTATTTATCTTACTGTTAGCTGCGCACCGGAGCTGGCAAGCCAGTCCCGGCGCGGGACGGATGACTCAGCCTTCGTGCTGAGTATGTACCATATAGTTCACATCAACGTTACGACCCAGTTTGAAATGGTCGGTAATCGGATTGTAATGCAGACCAATCATGTGTTTTTCGCGTAGCGGTGTGCCATCAACCCAGCCGATCAGTTCAGAAGGGCGAATGAACTTCTTGTGATCGTGTGTACCCTGCGGCACCATTTTCAAGATGTATTCTGCACCAACCACCGCCATCAGCCAGGCTTTGGTGTTGCGGTTGATGGTGGAGAAGAACACGTGGCCGCCCGGTTTCACCAGGTGAGCACAGGCGCGTACTACGGAGGCCGGGTCGGGGACGTGTTCCAGCATTTCCATGCAGGTGATGACATCATACTGTTGCGGGTTGGCCTGCGCATGGCTCTCTACCGTTTCCTGTATGTAATTCACTGCCATGCCGCTTTCCAACGCGTGCAGCCGAGCGACCTGCAGCGGTTCAGCACCCATGTCCAACCCGGTGACCAGAGCGCCTTCACGTGCCATGCTTTCCGCTAAGATGCCGCCGCCACAGCCCACGTCGAGCACTTTTTTGTCAAAAATGCCGCCGGCACGCTGCAGGATGTAGTTCAGGCGCAACGGGTTGATACGGTGCAGCGGTTTGAATTCACCTTCCAAATCCCACCAGCGTGAGGCAACGGCCTCGAACTTGGCGATTTCATGATGGTCTACGTTTTGCGCTTGGCTGGATGATTCTGCATTCATGGGCGTATTTGGCTCCTGGTTCTCGTTGCGCGGATTATACATGTTCCGGCGCAGCGCCGTCTGCGCCGATGCATTTTTACCGCACATATATGCACAATTTCAGTTAAAGAGCGGCGGTTATTTTCCCGTAAAGCGTGCTTTGTGATATAGTTTTACACCTTTGCCACTATGGCAGCGGGCAGATGAATCATTAGTAGAGGGATAGCAGCTCCATGAGCGACCTTGCCAGAGAAATCACACCGGTAAACATCGAAGACGAGTTGAAAAACTCGTATCTGGACTACGCGATGTCCGTCATTGTCGGACGTGCGCTGCCAGATGTTCGTGATGGACTGAAGCCGGTGCATCGCCGCGTACTGTACGCGATGAATGTACTGGGTAACGACTGGAATAAACCATACAAGAAATCGGCCCGTGTCGTCGGGGACGTGATCGGTAAATATCACCCTCACGGTGACAGCGCGGTTTACGACACCATCGTGCGTTTGGCCCAACCGTTCTCGCTGCGCTATATGCTGGTGGACGGTCAGGGTAACTTCGGTTCCGTCGACGGCGACTCCGCTGCGGCGATGCGTTATACCGAAGTGCGCATGTCCAAAATTGCTCACGAACTGCTGGCGGATCTGGAAAAAGAAACCGTCGATTTTGTGCCTAACTATGATGGCACCGAACAGATCCCAGCGGTCATGCCAACCAAGATCCCGAACCTGCTGGTCAACGGCTCGTCAGGTATCGCTGTGGGCATGGCGACCAATATTCCGCCACATAACCTGTCAGAGGTTATCAACGGGTGTTTGGCGTATATCGATGATGAAAACATCAGCATCGAAGGCCTGATGGAGCACATCCCAGGGCCGGACTTCCCGACTGCAGCGATCATCAACGGCCGTCGCGGTATCGAAGAGGCCTATCGCACTGGGCGTGGTAAAGTTTACGTCCGCGCACGCGCTGAAGTAGAAGCCGACGCCAAAACGGGTCGCGAAACCATCATTGTTCACGAGATCCCGTATCAGGTGAACAAGGCGCGTCTGGTCGAAAAGATCGCCGAACTGGTCAAAGAAAAACGCGTTGAAGGCATTAGCGCGCTGCGTGACGAGTCTGACAAAGACGGTATGCGTATCGTCATTGAAGTCAAACGTGATGCGGTCGGTGAAGTGGTGCTGAACAACCTGTACTCGCTGACTCAGCTGCAGGTGACCTTCGGTATCAACATGGTGGCATTGCATCAGGGGCAGCCAAAACTGCTGAACCTGAAGGATATTTTGCAGGCGTTTGTTCGCCACCGCCGTGAAGTGGTTACCCGTCGTACCATCTTTGAACTGCGTAAAGCGCGCGATCGTGCCCATATCCTGGAAGCGTTAGCCATTGCGCTGGCGAATATCGATCCGATTATTGAAATGATCCGTCGTGCGCCAACCCCTGCGGAAGCCAAAGTTGCGCTGGTTGCTCAAGCGTGGGAGCTTGGCAACGTGAGCGCCATGCTGGAACGCGCCGGTGACAATGCTGCTCGCCCTGAGTGGCTGGAGCCGGAGTTCGGTATCCGTGACGGTAAGTACTACCTGACCGAGCAGCAAGCCCAGGCGATTTTGGATCTGCGTCTGCAGAAACTGACCGGTCTGGAGCATGAAAAGCTGCTGGACGAATATAAAGAGCTGCTGACGGCGATTGCTGAGCTGATCTTTATTCTGGAAAACCCAGACCGTCTGATGGAAGTGATCCGCGAAGAGCTGATTGCAATCAAAGAGCTGTATAACGACGGTCGCCGTACTGAAATTACCGCCAACACTTCAGATATCAATATCGAAGACCTGATCAACCAGGAAGACGTGGTCGTTACGCTGTCGCACCAAGGCTATGTGAAGTATCAGCCGTTGAGTGACTATGAAGCGCAACGCCGTGGCGGTAAAGGCAAGTCAGCTGCACGTATCAAAGAAGAAGACTTTATCGATCGCCTGTTGGTTGCCAACACCCACGATACGATCCTGTGCTTCTCCAGCCGTGGCCGTTTGTACTGGATGAAGGTGTACCAACTGCCTGAAGCCAGCCGTGGTGCGCGCGGGCGTCCAATCGTCAACTTGTTGCCGCTGGAAGCCAATGAGCGTATCACCGCTATCCTGCCTGTACGCGAGTACGAAGAAGGGCGTCACGTGTTTATGGCGACGGCCAGCGGCACAGTGAAGAAAACCGCCTTGACCGAGTTTAGCCGCCCACGCAGTGCCGGCATCATCGCCGTTAACCTCAATGAGGGTGACGAGTTGATTGGTGTTGACCTGACCGACGGCAGCAACGAAGTCATGCTGTTCTCTGCCAATGATAAAGTGGTTCGCTTCCCAGAAACGCAGGTGCGTTCGATGGGCCGTACTGCTACCGGTGTTCGCGGTATCAATCTGGGTGAAGGCGACAGCGTTATTTCCCTGATTGTGCCACGCGGTGAAGGCGATATCCTGACCGTCACCCAGAACGGCTACGGGAAACGTACAGCCGTGACCGAATATCCGACCAAATCACGCGCCACCCAAGGGGTTATCTCTATTAAGGTGAGCGAGCGTAATGGTCAGGTTGTGGGTGCGGTACAGGTTGAAACGACCGATCAGATCATGATGATCACCGATGCCGGTACGCTGGTACGTACTCGCGTATCTGAAGTCAGCGTGGTGGGTCGTAACACCCAAGGTGTTACGCTGATCCGTACTGCTGAAGACGAGAACGTCGTCGGTCTGCAGCGCGTTGCCGAACCGGTGGAAGACGAAGAGCTCGACAGCTTGGAGCCGGGTGCGGAAGGCGCAGAAGAAGACGCAGCGCCGCTGGACGAAGGCGATGATGATTCTGACGCGGTAGACAATGCGGATGATGATAACGCCTAAGTTGTAGGGGGGCGTGTCTCCCCTGTTGCATTGGTATGAAGGGCCTGGCAGCGATGCTAGGCCCTTTTTCAGTTATATGGTTTAATTACCAAACCCAAACCAGAGATACCGTCTCTGATATGAATTCGCTGGTCGCCACTTACTTCTGTATGGTATCCGATTGAAATATTTAGCCTCTTTTCGTACCACGTTAAAAATATCCCGCTATCTGTTCCGTGTACTGGCGATTATGTTGTGGTCGTTGGGAGCGTTGCTCACCACCTTCTATATCCTGAATATCCTGCACCAGAAAGAGTCTGACATCCGTCAAGACTACAATTTGAATTTTGATCAGGCGCAGGGATATATCCGTCATTCTGCCGATATCATTCGTGATATTAAGTACATGGCAGAAAATCGTCTCAATGGTTCGGTCAATAGTCTGGACATGTTCAGCGGCATCTTCCCCGGCAAGAGCAGCGCCCCGGAGTTTTTCCCGTTGTATCCTGAGTCCAACTGTTCACTTAACACCACATACCGCAGTTCGCTTACGTCGCTGAGCGGGCTGATTCAATACTGGAAAGAGAATTTTGTCGCAGCCTATGACCTCAATAGGGTGTTCTTCATCGGCGGCGACAGCCTGTGCATGGCGGAGTTTGGTGGCAGCAGCGGTGTCGCCAACCGGGCAGACGCGCTCAAAACCCTGCATGAGCGAATCCTCAAATACCGTAACGCCAAAAACCAGGACAAAGACAATAATCTGTACTGGATAAGCCCAAGCCAACAGCGGCCGGATGTCGGCTATTTGTATGTGCTGACCCCAATTTATATTGGCAACAAGCTCGAGGCGTTGCTGGGCATTGAGCAGACGATACGTTTAGAAGACTTCGTCACCGCTGGCAACCTGCCGATTGCGGTGACTCTGCTCGATGAGAATAACGATCCGATATTGCGGCTGGCAGATGGCGAGCGCGATGTGCAAGCGTCCAGCAGCTACCCGGACGAGCAAGCCTACTTTGGTTATGTGGATAATTACCGCGATCTCATCATGAAAAAGGCGCTGCCACCGTCATCGCTCAGCATTGTGTATTCCGTGCCGGTGAAGACCGTGGTTGAGCGTTTCAAGATGCTGATACTCAATGCGATATTGCTTAATTTGCTGTCCGCTATTGTGCTGTTCACACTGGCCTGGCTATTTGAGCGGAAAATGTTTTTGCCAGCGGAGGACAATGCGTTCCGGTTGGAAGAGCATGAGCAGTTTAACCGCAAAATTGTTGCTTCGGCGCCGGTGGGGATTTGTATTTTACGTATCAGCGATGGCACGAACATTCTGAGTAACGAGCTGGCGCATAACTACATCAATTTACTGACTCATGAAGACCGCGATCGCATTACACGCATCATTTGCGAACAGCAGGCAAATTTTGTCGATGTGATGACCAGTAATAACAATAACCTGCAAATCAGCTTTGTTCATTCCCGCTACCGCAACGAGGATGTGGCGATCTGTGTGTTGGTCGACGTCAGCGCCCGCGTGAAAATGGAAGAGTCGCTGCAGGAGATGGCGGCGGCGGCTGAGCAGGCCAGCCAGTCGAAGTCGATGTTCCTGGCGACGGTGAGTCACGAACTGCGCACCCCCTTGTACGGTATCATCGGCAACCTCGATTTGTTGCAAACCAAGGAACTGCCGCAGGGCGTCGATCGGTTGGTCAATGCGATGAACAACTCCTCGGGACTGCTGCTGAAGATTATCAGTGATATTCTCGACTTCTCCAAAATTGAGTCCGAACAGCTGAAAATTGAGCCACGCGAGTTTTCCTGCCTGGAAGTGATCACCCATATTGCCGGCAACTATTTGCCGCTGGTGGTGAAGAAACGTCTGGGCTTGTACTGCTTTATCGAACAAAACGTGCCGGAACGTATTTCAGGCGATCCGGTACGGTTGCAGCAGGTCTTATCTAACTTGTTGAACAACGCCATTAAGTTTACCGATACCGGTTGTATCATCTTGCAGGTCTGCACGCGCGGCAGTTATCTGGAGTTCAGCGTTCGCGATACCGGCGTCGGCATTCCTGAGAAAGAAATCACCCGCTTGTTTGATCCGTTCTTCCAGGTGGGGACTGGCGTTCAGCGTCATTTCCAGGGGACTGGGCTGGGGCTGGCGATTTGTGAAAAGCTGATTAACATGATGGACGGTGACATTGCTGTTGAATCCGAACCGGGATTGGGCAGCATGTTTACTATCCGCATCCCCCTGTTTAATGCACTGTTCCCGATCCCGCAGGCCAGTGACACCTGGCAGGGGAGAACACTGTGGCTGGATATCCGCAATCAACGGCTAGAAAGCTATCTGATGGCGATCCTGGGCGGTTATGGCGCTACGATGTTACGCTATCAGGGGGAGAATACTGCCGCGAGTGATGTGATGCTCAGTGACCATCCACTGATGATCGGTACGCCGCTGCTGGCGCAAATCCAATTCTCTATTGAGCATATTGGTCCGTCGCAGGAGACCCGGCCGGGTTACTGGATGCACAGTACTTCGACGCCGCGTGAAACCATCGCATTGCTTAACCGGCTATTTGGTACTCTTGATGAAAGTGGCAATACTCTGATGCAATTACCTTTGCCGGTTAAGGCCAGCAAGGTAGACAACGGCGATATTCATTTGCTGGTGGTGGATGACCATCCTATTAACCGCCGGTTGTTGTCCGATCAGTTGAGCTCGCTGGGTTACCAAGTGGTGACGGCGAATGATGGTGTCGATGCATTAGATGTGCTGAATCACAATAGGGTCGATATTGTGCTGACCGACGTTAACATGCCGAACATGGATGGGTATCTCCTGACTCAGCGTTTGCGTCAATTGCACTTTACCTCACCGGTGATCGGCGTGACGGCGAATGCGTTGGCGGAAGAGAAACAGCGTTGTATCGAGGCAGGGATGGACAACTGCCTGTCAAAACCGGTGACGTTAGAAACGTTAGAACAAACGCTGGCATATTACAGTCAGCAGGTACGCCGCCTGCGCGCTGAGCGGGAAGAGAAATAAAAAGCAAAAGGGCGCAGCATGATGCCGCGCCCTTTGAGCACCACCGGACGGTTTTAGTCTTTGTCCAACGGTGCCATGCTGACAGAAGAGAGGTAGTTGAGCAGCGCGATATCGTTCTCAACACCCAGCTTCATCATGGCCGATTTTTTCTGGCTACTGATGGTTTTGATGCTGCGATTGAGCTTCTTGGCGATCTCAGTCACCAGGAAACCTTCGGCGAACAGGCGCAGTACTTCGCTCTCTTTCGGTGACAGACGCTTATCACCGTAGCCACTGGCGCTGATCCTCTCCAACAGTTTGGAGACGCTTTCCGGCGTGAACTTTTTGCCTTTCTGCAATGCGGCCAGTGCTTTAGGCAGGTCAGTGGGTGCACCTTGCTTCAACACGATGCCTTCAATATCCAGATCCAACACGGCACTCAGAATTGCCGGGTTGTTGTTCATAGTCAGAACGATGATCGACAATTGCGGATAATGGCGTTTGATGTATTTGATCAGCGTAATGCCATCGCCATACTTATCACCAGGCATCGAAAGATCGGTGATCAGGACGTTAGCGTCCAGTTTGGACAGATTGTTGATCAGTGCTGTTGAGTCTTCAAACTCCCCAACGACATTCACCCATTCAATTTGCTCAAGTGACTTCCGGATGCCAAACAGTACGATAGGATGGTCATCAGCAATAATTACGTTCAGGTTATTCATGTTGTTGGCTACCTTGCTGCAGCAGTCTACTGACGAAAAAATCAATCTGACTGATGTTATTCTCGATCTTGAGCGCATCACCGTCTGCGATGTGCTGTTCTAACGATTCACACAGTTGCTTACCGGGAAGCAGATTTAACATGGCAAACACGCCTTTTAGGCGATGTGCGGTCTGTGACAGAGCATTGAAATCACTGCTGCCCGCCTCAGTATACAGTTTTTTGACATCGTCGGGTACTGTATCGACAAACAGGCCATAGTAATCACTTGATTTCAATTGTTTTTCATAGAGTTGGATGTCATTTGCGGTCAGCGAAAGCGCACTTTCCTGCTGTTCCAGAGCGGCCATTTGCTGCTCAATCAGCATGAGAACGGCGTCGATCATTGCACCACTCAGGTTATAGTTTACTCGAATGTACCGTTTTTCAAGCTGTTGCCACCCGGCCTCATCGCTGGTCAGCAGCAAGGTATAATCGTCAGCCCGTTGTGGGTTATCCGTCAGTAGCACGTCGTAATCGCGATTAATCTGTCGTTCATCGGTTACGATGCAGCTTGCACCATAGGCATGCAGCAGGTGAGTGACAATGCCGCGGACTTCCTCAGAAGTAATGTCCAGCAGCGCCGTTACGCCATCGAGCAGTTTTTCCTGTGCTTCCGCGTCTTTTTTCTCCATCTCCATCGGCACACGGATGGTATAGCGCGTGCCGATATCCACCTTGCTGCGTATATCCAACTGCCCATTAAGCTTTTTGCACAGTTGGTTGCACAGGAAGAATGTGAGGCCGGAGCCATGATTAAAGCGATCCACCAACGTCTGGCTAAGGAACGGGTAGTTCAGATTGCTGATTTCCTCATTGGAAATTCCAGAGCCGGTGTCGTTAATATGGAACACCAGGCGATCGGGGTGTTCGGGTTCATGATCGACCACCAGCGAAATCTTGCCGCAGGACGTGGTGATAATGGCGTAATGCACCAACAGAGAGAGCACTTTGCGTAGCGCGTCGGCGTCACCCACATAGTGCTGCTCAACATCGAGTTGGAAATGGTTAAACAGCGTCAGCCCTTTTTGATTGATGGACGGCAGGGCTTCACGCAGTAATTCATCAATCAAGACAGACGGACTGAAAGGATGGCGCGAAGGCTGCCAATCCTGGGTTTCCAGGCGGGTGAGCAGGGTGATATTTTCAATCAGGCCCAGCACCGATGAAGACTGTGCCGTCAGCTGTTTCAGCAGTGCTTGCTGCTGTTCTTCATCGGGTTGGGTGCGCAGGCGGTCGGCCTGGTCGTGCATTTGGCGCACCGGCTGATTCAGCTCAATACCCAGATTATGCAACATCAGTTTACGCGCCTGCACGTTCTTGTCGTATTCGCGCTGTGCTTGCTGCAGGCGCTTGTTCACCATCACTTCTTTGTCCTGATCATTGAGCAGGAACAGATACGTTTCCGGCGACAGCTGGCTGCGGAAGATACGAATCTCATACACCTCGTTGTTGACTGTCGCCTGGATAACGCCGTGGTGCTGTTCGGCCATATGGGCAATTTTTTGCAGGCTGAGGTGAGGTAGCAGGTGCTGGGCAATCTTATTACTGGCAATGACGGTGTTACTGGTGAAGTTATACACCAGCAGGCCTGAAGGTAAACTGGCGATGATTTCCTGATTCAGTGCGCGCTCGGTTTCCAGCTCCACGGCCATATTTTCGCTCGGGCGAATGTATTGGCGACGAATAAAGTAAATGCCCACCATCGACAGCGCCAACAGCAACAGGTTGATGGCGATCAACCAGATATTGTTGCGCAGTAGATCAATGGCGAGGTTGATAGCAGAGACGCGATAAACCACTTTCAGCGGTGCATTGGGCAGTGGGGCACTGAACTCGACCCAGTTGCCGGTCATTGAGACACCGGCATTGGTCGCGGTATCTCCCGAAACAGCGCTGTCATCCAGAGTCATATCATCAGGCAGCAGCATAAAGTTGGCGCGTGCCATATTGATAGGAATGATGTCATTAATCGGCAGATCAAAGGCGATCACCGTGGCCAGATGCCCCGGTTGGTTAAAGGTGGTGCGGATTGAAAATGAATAAGCGTTTTGGAAGCGCTGCTTACGCAGTGCAGAAAAGCTTTCACGTTCATCGAGCATGTTGGCTTGCTGCAGCATCTCGGCCCGGCGATCCTCCGCCGAGGTCGTCAGGTAACTTTCTTTGAAGCGTGAGGCCAGTTCTTTTAGCGGTTGAGTGGTGATCAAACTCAGGCTGTTGTCTTGGCCATTGAGATAATACATGGCGTAATTTTCGGTCTTGGCTCCCCAGCGGGTATCCAGATAATCTGAAATGTTGGCGATCATCGCCAAGGTGCCTTCGTCATGGCTGCCGAAAATTATCGCATCCGTTTTCTTATGCGGTTTTTCCAGGTAATAAACGTCCGGACGCAGTCGAGTTTCCTGCAGGCTGGGATCTACGTTTAAAGAGGGGGCATTGCCGAACTTGTCGTAAATTTGATAGGTGATGTAACGGTAACTATCAATACGTTTTTGCAGGGCGTTGGCGATGCTATTCAGTGCATACTTTTTTTCTGCCACCCAGGCATTGGTATAGTTGTAGCCGTACAGGCCGATAGCAATCGTCAGCAGTACAGCAAATAACAGGAAGCAGCGGGTGATATTGCTTGAGCTAATCGTCAGTTGTTTATTTTGCATAGTTGACTGCGTATTCCTGAATCAACGGGTTACGGCTCTGGCGCTGGCGGTGACCGCCAGAAGTAATACTGCAACGCAGGCAAAAGCCGCTGTCAGACTCGAGAATTGTGCGATGAATCCGATCAGTGCAGGCCCCGCGAGAATACCGGCATAACCCACGGTGGTGACGGAGGCAATGGCCAGGTTTGCGGGCATATCGTGCTGATTGCCAGCGGCACTGAACAAAATCGGCACCACATTAGAGGCTCCCAGGCCGACCAACATAAACCCCATCAACGAAATGATGGCGTTATTGAAGACAATGGCCAGACTGAGGCCAATCGCGGCGCACAGGCTGCCGAGCAGCAACACTTTGTATCGACCCAGCGTGTTCACCACCCGATCGCCATTCAGCCTGCCGATGGTCATGGTGATAGAGAATAATGCATAGCCTAGCCCTGCCTGGCTGTGATCGACACCCCGCAAGGTGGTGAGGAACAGAGCACTCCAGTCGAGCATCGAACCTTCGGCGAGGAACATAATAAAGCACAGAATACCGATAAACATGACCCAACCGCGTGGCAGCACGAACATTGGGCCGCCTTCTTCGCCGCCGCTTTCACGCAGTAAATTGCGGCTGGCGAGCATCAATAGCGCGGCGATGGTTAATACGGTGATCCACGTTGCGACTAAGGGCGATAATCCTAGCCATAGCATCACGCTGACTCCACCGGCACCGGCAATGCCACCCACACTGAAAAAACCGTGGAAACCCGACATCATCGCTTTGCCACTGGCGCGTTCGACCACCACGGCTTGCACGTTCATCGCCACATCAATCATGCCGATTGCCGCACCAAACAGCAGCAGGGCAAGCGCCATACCTGTCGTGGTATTCATCAGCACCAGCAGGGGTAAATCAATACACAATGCCAGACCGGCCAGCAAAATCACCGGGCGACACCCCAGCTTACCTGTCAGATAGCCGGTTAATGGCATTGCCAACATCGAACCGGCACCAATGCACAACAGCAGCAACCCCAGAGAACCGTCATCTATACCGATGCGCGCTTTGGCAAATGGCACAAGCGGTGCCCAAGCGGCCATGCCGAAGCCGGCGACAAAAAAGGCCAACCGCGTGGCTATCTGCGCCGGAACGCCAGGTTTTTGCTGTTCATTGCACAAGGTGGATGTCATGTGGGCATCAGGATCTGTTGTGGGAGTATGGGCTGAAAGTTATGGAGTGTTTTTATCACAATCCGCGATCCGGGTCGAAAGGATTTGCGCTGTCATCGGCCTTTACGCTGGCTCTGCGTTCCAACCACAAAGCAATGACGGCCACAATATAGTGCTTTTGCTGTTCGTCCAGGGCTTGGCCTGGTGGAATATTATGCCATTTGGCCAGACAGCCGCGACAACAGGTGGCCGTGGCGTGCTGCGCGACAAACACCGGATGCCCGCGCATTGGCGTTTGTTTGCCGTCGTTTTTTGGAAACGGCGCGGCAAGTCGTTGCTCGATAAAGTCTCGAGCGTGGCTGAGGATCAGCGGCAGACCTTTGATTTCAAAATAGAGTTGGTCTTTGGCGTTAAGACGGAACTTGGCGCGGAAAGGGGAGCTCTGTAGCCGACGCCATAGTGCTTCGGGTTGCAATAGCATAGGTCATTTTCTTTTGGGTATTTATTGCAGACTATCAAAATAGACACTGTGCGGCCAATGTTGCCGTCTTAAACTGTTCTATACCCCAATGGATAGCTATTTAATCAATACAACGCTTTCCAAATTAATGCGCTTAATATGTAGACGATAATAGAAGAAAAGATTAGCGATTAGTGCGGAAGTTAATTGGCGGGATGATATCTGTAGGTGATTATTTTTTAGCGAAAAGTGCGCTTAACGGCAGAATGTGGCGAAAATGTGAGGAAATAAAAAACCGGCCAGAAGCCGGTCGAAGTGTTCAGAAATTATCTTACAGATAATGAAGGTAATAATGAAAATAATGATGATAGCGGGATTATTATAACGGCAGTGTTCCGAGGCGCTTTTGGCACAATGTGCTTATTGGGTGTGACTTTTGTATGCCAGTCTGTTTTTTCTTAAAGTTTTGTATAACTGCATGATTTTATATCTATAAGTGTATTTTTTGGCATTGTGTGCCTTATTTTGTTTGTCTGTAATGTTTTGTGAAAGTTCGCTCATGTTTACATTTGGAAACCTTTATTAATCACAATGAAACACTATCGGATACTTGGTATCATTTTCTTTCTGGATTAATATTACCCTTGTTACCAGAATGGTAATGCACAGTCGTGCTAATAATGCTCAAAAGAGCAGTGGCCATAGCTCGACATAATTAACGAGGATAATAACAATGAAACTTCGAGTACTCTCTCTGATAGTACCCGCTCTGCTGGTTGCAGGCACAGCAGGCGCGGCGGAAATCTACAACAAAGACGGTAATAAACTGGATTTGTACGGTAAAATCGATGGTCTTCACTATTTCTCCGATAACAGTGGCTCCGATGGTGATATGTCTTATATGCGTTTCGGCCTGCGCGGCGAAACACAAATCAGCGATCAACTGACCGGCTATGGCCAGTGGGAATATCAGGCAAACCTTAACCACGCGGAAAGCCAGGATAACAAAAACTTTACCCGTTACGGTTTTGCCGGTCTGAAGTTTGGTGACTACGGTTCATTCGATTACGGTCGTAATACCGGCGTGCTGTATGACGTAGCCGCTTATACCGACTTGCAGCCTGAGTTTGATGGGTCTACGTACGGCGCTGACCAGTTCATGTTCCAGCGTTCCAGCGGTTTGGCAACTTACCGTAACACCGACTTCTTCGGTCTGGTGGACGGCCTGAACTTTGCCCTGCAGTACCAAGGTAAAAACGGCAGCGGTGAAGAGTCTAACAATGGCCGTGATGTGCTGGGTCAAAACGGCGACGGCTACGGCATGTCGGTGAACTACGATCTGGGCTATGGCATTAGCGCCGCAGGTGCTTTCTTCAACTCTAAACGTACAACCCAGCAGAACGGCGGTGACGGTTATAGCGGCATCATGGGCCGTGGCGATCGCGCTGAAGGTTATTCAGGTGGTCTGAAATATGACGCGAACGACACCTACCTGGCCGTGATGTTCACTCAATCCTACAACGCTGCCCGCTTCGGTTCTTCAAGCAGCGATGCCTATGGCTATGCCAACAAGGCACAAAGCTTCGAAGCCTATGCACACTACCAGTTTGATTTCGGCCTGCGTCCATTTGTTGGTTATAACCAAACCAAGGGTAAAAACCTGGGTCTGGCAGCTAACGGCAAGGATTATGGCGACGAAGATCTGGTCAAATTTGTTGACTTGGGTACCAGCTACTTCTTCAACAAAAACATGTCCACCTATGTTGACTACAAAATCAACCTGCTGGACGAGAATGACTTCACCAAAGCTGCCGGTATCAACACCGACAACGTGGTTGCCGTGGGCCTGGTTTACCAGTTCTAAGCAACAGAGTGTGAATGTGACCACGCGGCCTTCGGGCCGCGTTTTTTTTGCCTGTGATTTGGCACGAATTGACATAACTGTGGCACGGATTGCCATTTTGACGTTCTGCCGTTTACCTACACTTCCTTCATCTAGATAAATCAGGAGGTTAGTATGAAACTCAATATTGAGCGGGTGATTGAAACGGTGTTGTATGTCAAAGATATCGAGCGCGCCGCCGCTTTCTATCAGCAAATATTAGCGTTGCCGGTTATGGTCGCCAACGCGCGCTTCCGCGCCTACAACGTGGGCCAGCAAAGCGTGTTGCTGTTGTTTATTGAAGGAGATTCGGTAAAGGGGGCACATTATCCTGAAGGGTATATTCCCCCACATGATGGCAATGGACCGCTGCATATTGGACTTGCGGTGACGAAAGAGCAGTTGCCGCATTGGGAGCAACACCTAACGGCGCATGGCATAGAGATAGAAGGGCGCATGAGTTGGGAACACGGTGGAGAGAGTATCTATTTCCGTGATCCCGACAATCATCTGTTGGAGCTGGTTACGCCGGGGATCTGGGCCAACTACTGAGTGTTCCAGGCTGCGGCTAGCGTCTTCAACATTTCTTCCAGCAGCTGCAGTGCATGTTGTGCCTGCTGCTCAATCTGTACTTTAACGATCGCGCCGTCAATCAACATCGCCAGCATCTCTGCCCGTTGTTCCCGTTCTGGGCCAGCGGGGAGATGGCGGGCAATCTCTTCAGACATCTGTTTCTTGTGCCGGTGCGCGATGTTCAGGCTTTCAGGCAGCATATCTGCCAGTTCGACCGCCGTATTGATAAACGCACAGCCGCGATACTGTGGATCGTTAAACCACTCTTCAAAACAGGGCACTAAAGCGAGGAGAACATCCCCACGTTGCGCGACATGTTTCTCTAGCGATGCGCTGAACCAAGTTAACCATTGCGCATGGCGATAAGCCAGGAACGCTTCAATCAGCTCATTCTTGCTAGGGAAGTGACGATAAAACGTGACCTTGGCCACGCCTGACTCGCTAATAATGCGATCGATACCTGTCGCACGTATCCCTTCACGGTAAAACAAATCATGGGCTGTCAGCAGAATACGCTGGCGCGGCGGTAGAGTGTTGCTGACAACAGACATCAAACATCTCCAGAAATATTGGTCACAGCGATTGTAGACAAGTCTGTCTACATGCGCTAGCTTATTTGTGTAGACAGACTTGTCTACATTATTAAAACCCAAGAGGTGAGTGATGAGCATTAAACCCCCGTTACCCCCGTTTACCCGTGAGTCGGCAATTGAGAAAGTCCGTTTGGCTGAGGATGCCTGGAACAGCCGCGATCCTGAACGGGTTTCGCAGGTCTATTCTGTCGACACCCACTGGCGCAACCGGGCTGAGTTCGTTGATGGCCGGGACGCCGTGTGTGCATTCTTACAACGGAAATGGGCGAAAGAGTTGGAGTATCGGTTAATTAAAGAGCTTTGGGCATTTGATGAGGCGCGTATTGCGGTCCGTTTTGCTTATGAATGGCGTGATGACTCCGGTAACTGGTACCGCAGTTTTGGCAACGAGAACTGGGAGTTTAATCCAGAAGGCTTGATGATTAACCGACATGCCTGCATCAACGATATGCCTATCCGCGAGCAGGACCGCAAATTCCACTGGCCGCTTGGCCGTCGCCCAGATGATATTGCGGCCCTGAGCGAGTTTGGCTTCTGATCCTTGTTACTGATAGTAGGGCCGTAGTTCTGCATGAAGAGTGGATATAAGCCTTTTTTTCCACTCTATTTCACCTTGGCGATAATGCGAGAACAGATGGCCCACTGCCAGATTGTCCTGAATGGGGAGGGTTCGCAGTCCCTGTTTATCCGGTTGGGCACTGAACCAAGGTTGTGGAACGACAGCCATTAAAGGGGCCGTCCGCAGCACTGGGGGTAATTGAGCATAATCGGCGCAGCTGAGTTGAATTCTACGCTGCAGCCCCTGCCGTTTTAGCTGGCGGTCCAGCTCATTTTCCTCTTGTGGCCACGGGTGGCAGTAATAGTGCGCATAGTCCGCTAATTCGCTGAATCTCAACCCACTCTTGTGCTGTAACGCCTGATGCAAAGGCGGCCCGAATACCGCCACCAGACGCGTACTGCCAATAAGTTCATACCGTAGTGCGCTGGTGCGTTGTTGATGATCGCCGACCGCGATGACCATATCGATACTGCCTTCCAGCAGTTCGTTGCGCCATGAACGGCGCTCAAAATTCTGGCAGCGGATAGCTGCATTGGCGAGCGTACTTTTCTGCGCTAAAAGCGGCAGTAAAATCGGGTACAGCGCGGGCGGGGCGACCAACGTGAAGTGTCGTGGCGTGTTCTGCACATGGCCGAACAGTTCATTGTCCAGTGAAGAGAAGAGCGGCGTCAGCTTTTCTTTCAGCGACAGAGCAAACAGGGTCGGTACTTGAGTGTGCCCTTCTCTGCGGAATAACGGTTCATCCAGCACTTCGCGCAGGCGGGCTAACGCGTGGCTGACCGCTGAGGTGCTGATACCCAGTTTATCTGCCGTTTTCTGGCTGGAGCCCGTGATGGTCAAAAGATAGAGCACTTTCAGCAGGTTCATGTCCATTTGTAGGATATTCATTAATGGCCTTATAAATTGAATACGCCTCAATATTGCTCTGAGTATACTTCAGCCCCGTTTACCTCCATAGAATTGGAATATGAAAAAGAACTTGGGTTATTTGGCCGTCATGACTATCACGTTGTGTTTCAACGTGCAGGCACAACTCAATCCTGCACAGCCGCTTTCCAGCGCACCGCCGTATACCTTGTTTGAAGAGTGGGCGCAGCCGGTGGCGCCATTTCAAATGTTCCCGCATGTTTATTATGTCGGTACCCGCAATCTTTCGTCCGTATTGTTGAGTACCCCTGAAGGGCTGATTTTGATCGACGCTGCATTAGATGCCAGTGCGCCTACGATAAGGGCGCACATTGAGGCGCTGGGCTTCGACATTAAGGATCTACGCTATATCCTCAACAGCCATGCGCGCCTTGATCAGGCGGGGGGCATCGCGCGGTTGAAGGCATGGAGCGGGGCGAAAGTGGTTGCCAGTGCCGCAAATGCCAGGCAGCTGGCGCTGGGAGGAAAACACGATTTTGCTCTCGGCGATGCGTTGAGCTTCCCCCCCGTGAAGGCCGATATCATCGTCGGTGACGGCGACAGCATTACATTGGGCGGTTTGACGTTAACAGCCTTGATGACGCCAGGCCATCTGCCAGGGGCGACATCGTGGTTGGCCACGCTGCGGCAGGGGGAGAAAAACTACCGGCTGGTGTATGCCGACAGCCTGGCAACGCCGGATTACTATTTGATCGACAATAAAAATTACCCCGACCTGGTGCAGGATATCCGCGGTAGCTTTGCCCGGCTTGCCAAACAGCAGGCGGATATTTTTATCGCCAATAAGGGAACGCGTTTCGATCTGGAAAATAAAATGGCACGTCTGCGGGCCGGTGATTTAGACGCTTTCATCGACAATCAGGGGTTGCAACGCTATGTGAGAGAATCACAAAAAGCCTTTGAGGCGCAGTTGCAAAAACAGCAGAAGGAAATGTAAATCCTGCAGTTGAGGGGGCCGTGACGCCAGGACGATGAGGGCGGCCGATCGCCGTTAGCTGACGAGCGGTTTTAGGGAGTCGCCTGCTGCGTTATCCACTAACGAATGGGAAAAGCGCACCGAGAGATAAAGCGAAATTTGTCGAAAAGCCTTTCTTCTTCTAGAGTTAGGGGACAATAAACGCACTCTAAGAGGACAAGCTATGACGAAGAAGCTGGTTTTAGCCGTTTGCACAGCGGCGGCATTTTCCATCCTGGCTGGCTGTACTGCGTATGACCGTGCCGCCAGTTATGTTGATGAGCCGGTGGTCAGCGACGTAAAAGTAGGGATGACCAAGCAGCAAGTTCGGGCCATTGCGGGCCCACCGTCAACCACGGCTACCCTGGTTCATGCGCAGGGCACTTGCGATACTTATGCTGTGGCACCGCGTGACGGCAAGGTGCAGACCTATTTTGTCAGCTACAACGACACGGGCCATGTAATGAACAAAGGGTATCAGACCTGTTCAGACTATGACTCCCAGCCTAAATAATCTGAGTGTTGCTGAGTAATTGAGCCCCGTTTATGCGGGGTTTTTCATTTTTTAACCACTGATGGTGCGAAGTTTAACCAAACGCACTTTTTCCTGCATTTTTTTGAATGAAACGATAGACATTTCATAACGGTAGCGCTAATATCTGCGCCCATTGGAAGGATGGCCGAGTGGTTTAAGGCAACGGTCTTGAAAACCGTCGAGTGTAACAGCTCCCAGAGTTCGAATCTCTGTCCTTCCGCCAAATTTAGCCGGCTTAGCTCAGTAGGTAGAGCAACTGACTTGTAATCAGTAGGTCACCAGTTCGACTCCGGTAGCCGGCACCATATACGCAGTACAGACGTTTAACACGTCTACGAACCCCAGTAATCTTAAAGATTACTGGGGTTTTTTGTTTTCTGGTTCTTCATAAGAAGTAAGTTGGTTATTTTAGTCCGTAGGGGAGCTGAAGAGCGATGTTGTTAAGGGTGCCAGGCACCCAACACTACCCCAAGGATATCGTACTCATTACCATTCAACGGAGTGAGTCCAGGCATAATCCCCTTAAGCCATTTGTGTTCCGCGTCTTCGACATAAATTCTAAAGACAAGCTCGTCAGAGTCTTGTTTTTTGGCAATGACTTTGTCACCGGAGACTAACTCAGTCACACCATATGTTGTTGGTTCTACAAGTATTAATGAGCCCTTTGGGTAGTTTACACCTACCGAACCACTCATCGTGTTGTCCCGCACCGTCAGCCAGTAAGCACTGGAACTGCAATTAACAACGGCAGGGTATTTTACGTTGTTGTTGTTTGGGTTTTTGTCGTGCAATAAAGGCAATGCCCACTCTAATAGAGGCAGAGTTCTAATATGGGCGCCTTGGTTTTGCTGAAGGGCGTCGGGGCTACGGCGTTTTTCAAGGTGTTCCAAGCCATCAAGCCAACCGATCTGGATAGAGAAAAATTGCTCAATTCGTCTGGCCATATCTCCGCTAATACCTTTCTTGCCTTTTTTACCTGCGGGATAAAGCATTCTGGAAACGTAATCAGCAGCGATGCCAAGGGCTTCCGCCATGCGCCTCTGCCCTCCAACGCCAAGGCTGTTGATCAGGGAGGAAAGGCGTACCCGCCGTGTTTCCTGCAGTTGATTTTTTTGCTCATTTTTCATAAGGCCATCGTACCCAAATTTACCGTTAGGTAAATGACTTTCTGGTATTGATAAAAAAATACCTTTGGGTATACTTGATACTGTTTATTTATACAGTATTTGGTTGGGTGAGGGTTTCTCAACATTTGGTGACACGGAGTCATTGGCGGTTTGGCAGCCCCGGAGAGGTCAGTATGAGAGATATGAACAAAGTTTTGGAACGGTGGGGAGTATGGGCGCGTGATAGCAGCGGGATTGACTATTCTCCAATTGCCGCTGGTTTTAAGGGCCTACTGCCGCATAGGTCATCTGGTGAACTATCCTGTTGCGATGATGATGGATTGGTTATCGACGGTTGTGTCATTCGCTTGAAGAAATATAAACCTGAAGAGTTCGACTTGCTGATTGCGCATCATGTTTATGGGGTATCGCTTCGCAAGATAGCGAGAAAAAGAAAATGTTCAGATGGCACGGTACGAAAAGAGATGCAAACTGCGGAAGGTTTCGTGGGGGGATGTTTGGCGATGCTGGATGTGAAGTTGAGTATGGATTACTGAAATCCTCCGGCCAGGTTTTTATTCATATACTGTGTTGGTGTTATTTTAAAGAGAGTGTAAAAGTTAATATTTTAAAGCCGATTTTCACTCTGTAGTGGCTGGTGTAATTTCAATAATAAAAATATAGTGCGTGCTAAAAATAATTTTACCTGATTTTTGTGATAAGACATTACGCAATCACTCAATAAAAAAACCTCGCTTCTGCGGGTTTTTTTGCTTTCAATAACCAACGTTTTTCACCTTAATAAGTTCTTTAATATGATTTTATGTATGTGAATATTATAAAATAACAGCAATATCAATTGGTTATTTTTTTTTGATAAAAAATTAACGCGTACGCAAAAATGCTGATAGTCTGATATAAATGGCAGTTGCTTACGTGGTGGTGGAAGTGTAACCCAGTCATTGGTTTTTTAAAGGATAAAAATAGTTTAAAAAAACTAACGCGTACGCAAAAATGGCTGTAATCTGATAAAAGTAGTTAGTTGGTTACGCACTGACCCAATCTAAAACCTCGCTTTGGCGGGGTTTTGTTTTTTTAGTCTGCTGACTGAAAAGTACGGTTTGAGGCCGCGAGCTATTGGCCACTTTCCACAATATCTGAAAACTTCACTATGCCTATATAATGTGAATATTGTGTCACAAAAAATGAGACCACCTTTGGGTGGTCTTTTTTATTTCAATTACCCGATGTTCGGGCAATGCCCCGGAAGGGGGAGGGAGGTTATGAAAATGCCCTGGAAAAGTGAGCCCAACATCCTATCTATGCTGATTGCCGTTGGCATGACCTTGTTGGGCGCCATTGCCAGTTACTCATTCAAAATATTGAGCGGAGAGGCGTTCAGTTGGCGAACGCTGTTTCTACAGCTATTTGTTTCTATTTTCGCCGGTTTGACCATGGTGATGATTGCGCTGCATTACGACTGGCCAACGGAAGTTATGGGCGGTGTTTGCGGCATGGCCGGTTGGTCGGGTGCATCGCTGATCAAATCGTTGGAACGCCGATTTCTCAACAAAGCCTCAGGGGGAAGCCAATGAAGCTGAGTGAAAACGGAATGGCACTGATTAAGCATGCGGAAGGGTTGCGTCTGAAGGCATATCAGGACTCGGTGGGCGTCTGGACCATCGGCTATGGCTGGACACATCCTGTGGAGGGCAAGAAAGTCGGCGCTGGCATGCAAATTAGCCAGACGATGGCAGAACGTTTACTGAGGTGTGGCATCGCTCAGTTTGAACAAGGCGTCGGTCAATTGGTGAATGTACCTATCACCCAGGGGCAATTTGATGCTCTGGTGAGCTTTGCTTATAACCTTGGCTTACGTTCGCTGGCATCCTCGACTTTACTTCGCAGGGTGAACGCCGGTGATAAGCAAGGTGCAGCTAACGAATTTGGTCGTTGGGTAAATGCCGGTGGTATAAGGCTCGATGGGTTGGTGGCAAGGCGTGCCGCAGAGTGCGCATTGTTTTTATCCTAAATGGCCGCTTGTTATTCCCCAGACGTTCTGTTGCTCGTCGCATACCCCTGCCGCAGCGTTTCTTATCGTAAAAACAATGAATACACATGAACCTCGATGTGCAGATCTTCTGTACCTCAAGCTACTCGATTGCAGATGACAACGGAGGCTGATGCTCACAATGATTGAATTTGAAATTAAAACTGCACTGGAGGAATTAACTCATATGTCGGTATATCCGCTGGTGCTGTCGGATCCCGGACAAGAGGGCGTGACCTATCAGAAAATCAGCGACTTGAAGCTGAATACCGGTTTAGTCGATACCTCACTGGTGCAGAGTCGCTTTCAAATCGTGTTGTACGTTATAGATGACTACGCCCGGCTAATCACGCTGGACAAGACCATTCTTACCGCCTGGGAGGGGATTCAGCACGGTCATATTGGGCATTGGCCGGTACAGGCCGTGACGCGCAGCACGATCTTGCAAGGCGCCACAACGCTGGCTGATAACCGTATTCAATACCGCATGGTGCGCGATTACATCATTTGCCATTCGGAGAACGCAGCATGATTGGCGTCAACGTTTTCGGCATGGCTGAGTTGGCTCGCAGGCTAGAGGCCGTGAAGCGTGATGTTGCCTCAAGAGTTCTGCATGACGCCGGGCGCTCTGCCTTGGCTCCCGTGCTCAGGGATATGCCGCAGTATATCGGCGATAGCGCGATGGAAAACGAAGCGCATTTGCGTGACAGCATTGCCATCGTTTCTGGTGTTGCCGGTTGGGGGACGCTGACGCTGCGTGTCGGCCCCAGTAAGAAGCATTACCAAAAAGCATTGGCGCAGGAGTACGGCACGGTAACTCAAGCTGCCGTGCCATTTATCCGGCCAGCATTGGATCACAACAAAACCCAAGTGTTACGCATCCTGGCGGCCAACATCCGCTATGGCATCGAAAACCGGTAGCAACCGCTACCACCATCCTTCATCAAAAAAGAGAGAGAAATTATGGCTGATAAAACTTCGCCAGAGTACGCCATGCTGCCTACTGGAACTATCGTTAAGTGGGGCACCGTAGGCGCCACGCCGGCGACGATGAAAGCACTGACGAACTGTAAAGCGATAGGTGAAATGGGGCAAACGGGCAGTTTTGTTGACTGCACCACGTTGCTTGATACCACGAAACAGTTTATTTCCGACCTGCCTGAGGGGGCGGAGAAATCCCTTGGCTTTATCGACGATCCTGCCAATACCGATTTTGCCGCGTTCCTGAATGCTGCAGATAAGCGTGAAACCGTGCAGTTTTATGTTGAGTTGCCGAATGGCCGCACTTCCACCTCTATCTTGTCTTTATCTGGTTGGAAAATGAATGAGATCACCGCCCCAGCGAGTGAAGTTATTCAAATCACCGTACAGGGCAAACAGAATAGCAACACCTGGGGAGCGGTAACAGCGAAGGTCTGACAAATCAACAAATCGCGTTGAATAAGCGCCCGGGGCGAACCGCCTCTGGGTGCTTGCAGAGTGTTTTCCGCCGCAGGCAACAATGACCTGCGGCGATCATTTATATAAATCACGCATTGTGAAAAAGGAATAACCGTGACTGAGAAATATGATCTGAAGGCCCTAAAAGCGGCGCTGTTGAAATCCGACGACCACGTGATTGAAACGCCAATTTTTGGAGTCAAGACTTTCATCCGCCGTCTGAAAGCCGCTGAGCTTCAGGAAAATGAAGATGGCATGAAAGCCGCCATCGACAGTGGCGATATGAGCCAAGCGGCAAAGCTCAACGTTCAACTCCTACTGTCTTGTTTTATGACGCCGGACGGTAAGCGCATCCCGGCAAGCGCGTTGCCCAGCGTGGATGAGCTGCTGGCGGCACATGACAACCCAACGTTGGTCGATGCCATTGGCACCGTCAAACGTCATGCGGTCGGTAGCCTGGAGGATGCGGAAAAAAACTGACTGACTCGCCCTGGCTGATGTTGATGTTTCAACTGGCCGATCGCTGGGGTGAGTCGGACCCACGCAAGATCGCCGCGTTGCCGGCGCAAATCCTGAATCACTGGCGGGCATATTTCAAACTGCAGGGCATCACTGCTGATACTTTGGAAAATGCCCCTATTCATCAATCCGTTCAGCCGGTGCAAAGCAGTATTGATATGCAGTGTGCTGACGTTATGCGAGTGCTGGGAAATGGCTGATGTAGCATCGTTGGCGGTCGGGTTGTACCTGAATGACGCCAACTTTAAGAACAAACTGACGGCGGCTTACCGTACCGCCGGCGATCAATCCACCAAGTTTAATCGTCAGGCTCAACAGGACGCGAAAAAGACCGATGAGGCCTATCAACGCATCGGCGGTACTCTTGGTGGCCTGGCGGGCAAATTGGCAGGTCTGACAGGTGTTGACTTGTCGCTGAGGGATCTCGTTGCTACCGCCCGGCAGTATGGGCAGGTGCTCACCGAACTTTCTTCCGTCACGAGCGCGGCGACAGCGCAGATGAAACAATTGGATGACGCGGCTCGCCAGGCGAGCAACAGCTCTGGAGAAGGGGGAGGCAGCCGAACGGAGGAGGTGTTGAAGCTGGCCTCTGGTCTGAATGACAGCGCGGCGGCTTGGCGCGATCAGGCAGCGGCTGCGCGTAGCGCCGCGCAGGCGACGGAGGGGGTCAGTTCCGCATCCCATATTGCCAACGTAGCCCTGGGAGCGCTTGGCGGCCCGATCGGTGTCGCCATCCAGGCGGGATTAGCGATGCTGTATTTTCATGAGCAGAACCAATTGGCTCGGCAATCGGCTTTGGCGTTGAAAGATGCGGCAATTGAAGTCATCCCAACCCTGGCTGAGATGTCTGATAAACAGTTAGCCGTAAAACAATTGGATTATAGCGATCAGCTTAAGAATCTTTTGGATGAAAAAAAGAAACTGCAAGCTAATGAAACATATCTCAAAACACGGATACAACAGGCTAATAAAGCATGGGGGGGCGGCCGCTTCTTGTTTGGGAATCCAGAGGACCGGAAGAATGAACTGACTCGAACGGTTGCTGACATGGAGTCGATGGATGAAGCCATCAAGAAAACTCGTATTAACCTGGACAATGTTAACAGCGCTCGTTTTTCTGCACACACAGCGCTTGGTCAGCGTGTCAGCCAGCTTGCCTCTGATGTCAAGGGAATAACAAAGCCAGATCAGACTGCTAACGATAAACCCCCCGTTGCTTTCCCTATTTATCCATTGGGGATTGTAGAGTCAGGTAATCGTGGACGTGAAAGACAGCAGTCTCTGGATCAGTACCAGCAACTGCGTCAGCAGATCGAGCAGGCACATCTTAGCAGCCTCGACAAGATCGCCTTGGATGAGCAAAGCGCTCAATCCAGGTTAGCGTCAACGGCCAAAGCCGCCGGTGTTAGTCAGGCTGACGTACAGCGTGAGATGGCGCTGAATGCCGAGAACTATCAGCGGCAGCGCGAACAGCTGGCTGAGCAATACGCACCTGGGAAGGCAGTGGTACGCAAGGAGCAAGAGGTCAGCAAAGAGCTAAAAGCGCTGTATGACGGGCGGCTGCTAACCGAGAATGAATACCAGACTGCCAGCCAGATGCAGCAGCAAGAAACAGCGCGACAGCGGTTGAAGGCAGAGACCGATACTCTTGCCGCGCCACGCTTGAGCATTGCCGGTGATGTGGATCCTGCAGCGCGATTGAACAACCAGCTAGTGCAACAGCAAGCTCAATACCAAGCTTATTATCAGCAGGGTTTCCTGGATAAACAGCGTTACGAGCTGTTGATGCAGGCGGCAACGCAGGAATCAGCAGACGCTCAGTATCAGCAGGCACTGAGCCTGTACGGGGGCCAGAGCCGCGTGCACAAAATGGCATTGGGGTTGGTGGATATGGCGCGAGAACGGACCTCCAGCATGATGTTTGATTTGCTGACCGGCACGCAGAGTTTTAAACAGAATATGCTTGGGCTGTTTTCTTCCATTACCCAGTCTGTGGTTCAGCAACTTATCGATATGGCGATGCAAGCGTTGTTGACGAGAACCATTCTCTCTACCTTTATGAGCATCGGCGGTGGCTTGCTTGGTGGTGCTAGTGCTGGTGCCAGTGCAGCAGGTTCTGGTGCGATGGGGATGCCGACGGATTGGTCGGGTTATGTTCCCAATGCTAAAGGGGGTGTCTATAAATCGCCTTCGCTGAGTGCTTACAGTGGGCAAGTGGTGAACAACCCGACTCTGTTTGCTTTCGCCAAGGGCGCCGGCTTGATGGGTGAGGCTGGTCCAGAAGCGATCATGCCGCTTAAGCGTGGCTCGGATGGTTCTCTGGGTGTTCAGGCGAATGGCGTGATGGGGAATTCATCGCTAATTAACGTCGACATCACAATTAATTCAGAGGGTGCTAGCCAGGTACAGGCCACGGGTGGCTTTGAATCCGCAGGAAACGACATTGCCAATTATGTCGATCAGCGCTTTCGCATGTTACTGAACAAAAGCATGAGCCAGGGCGGGACATTGAATCGAGCAATCAAGGGGAACCGATGAAACTAGAAACGTTCAACTTTCCTGCACGGGTTGGTACCTCTGGCGATATCGAGCCGGTAGTGAGAACGACCCAGTTTGGGGACGGGTACGCCCAGAGCTCCGGTGAGGGTATCAACAGCGAGAAGGAAAGCTGGCCATTGATGTTTGTCGGTGTATGGGATGAGATAAAGCCCATCGTCAAATTTCTGCGGGAGCACAAAGGTTACCGCTCCTTTAAGTGGAAAAACCCGATGTTTGAGCTGGGTCTCTATCAGGCAGGCAAATACACCGTACAGGCCAGTGGCGCTTACTTTTCTCTTTCCGTTACCTTTACCCGCGCCTACCACCCATAGGAAAAATCATGTCGATTAATACTGATCACCAGCGTCTTGAACCTGGGAGTAAAGTGCGCCTGTTCGTTGTGGATGGGACCCAGTTTAACGGGCCGGAGTTGTACTTCCACAGTTACACCATCCCCCACTCTGAGGGTGAGCTTGAAGCCGCTGGCGATGATCCCGGTATGCTGCTGGCAAAATCAATCTGGTGGCAGGGCCGGGAATATAAACCCTGGCCGGTGAAGATTGAAGGGCTGGAGGTGACCAGCGATGGGTCGGCACCAAGCCCCTCCCTGTCCGTTAGCAATATCGACGGCACGATCGCCTCACTCTGTTTGTACTACCAGAACATGGCTAAAGCCAAGGTGACGATACGCGACACCTATGCGCATTATCTTGACGCCCGTAATTTTCCTGAAGGCAACCCGGAGGCCGATTCGTCTCAGGAAGATATCGAAGTTTGGTATATCGATCGCAAACTGAGCGGGAATAACACGGTCATTGAGTTTGCGTTATCGTCACCGGCAGATCTGGAAGGGCTCATGATCCCCACGCGGCAAATCCACGGGCTCTGTACGTGGTGCATGCGTGGGCAGTATCGCGGCGCATCCTGTGGTTATACTGGCACTGCGTATTTTGATGCAGACGGCAACCCAACCGACGACCCATCGAAAGATGACTGCTCAGGTTTACTTTCTACCGGCTGCGAACCACGTTGGGGGAAAGGCAATCCACTTCCGTTCGGCGGGTTTCCTGGATCCGCCTTGTTGAAGAGGTAATCATGCGAAAGCACATTGTCAGCGCCATTATGGCGCACGCGGAGGCGGAGTATCCAAACGAGTGTTGCGGGCTGGTGGTGCAAAACGGCCGTCGGCAGCGCTATGTGCCGTGCCGTAATTTGGCAGCGGAACCGACGGAGCAATTTAGCCTGGCACCGGAGGATTACGCCGAGGTGGAGGATAGCGGTGATATTGTCAGTATCGTTCATAGCCACCCCGATGCAACGACACAACCCAGCCAACTCGATCTTGCCCAATGCGACCTGTCACAGTTGCCGTGGATCATCGCCAGTTGGCCGGAGGGTGATATCCGGCAGGTAATGCCGACGCAAGGTATCAAGCCGCTGCTGGGGCGTCCATTCGTGCATGGTTTCTGGGACTGCTACGCTATTGTGCGGGATTGGTATCAGCTCGAGCGAGAAATAACCTTGCCGAACTACCTGCGTGAGGATGGTTGGTGGGATCGTGGTGAAAACCTTTATATGAAACTTCATTCAGATGCAGGTTTTTTGCCTGTATCTGGCGAAATGCAAGTCGGCGATGTAATTATTATGCAAGTTCGCGCTGATGAGCCAAACCACGCTGGGGTTTATCTGGGTGAGGGCGTCATGCTCCATCACATGTATGGCCATATGAGCCAGCGCGTTCCCTATGGCGGCTACTGGCTGGCACGGACGATTATTACATTGAGGCATAACTCAAAAATAATTAGAGAAGTATAAATTATGAATCAATATAGGACAGTGCGCTTATATGGTGTACTTGGCTCAACCTTCGGCCGTGTACATCGATTGGTTATCGATACACCGCGTGAGGCAATTAAGGCTCTATCGATAACTATTCCTGGTTTTGAGCGTTTTTTGCAAACTGCAAAAAACAAAGGGCTGACATTTGCTGTATTCAATGGGAAAAAGAATATTGGGCTGGATGAGATAACGTTTACTGGCCGTGAAGATATCAGAATTGCACCGTTAATTATCGGAAGTAAAAAAACTGGGGTATTTCAAACCATTCTAGGTGCAGTATTAGTTGTTGCTGGTACTGTAATAACATATCTATCAGGAGGCACAGCTACACCGCTGACAAGTAGCATGATGATGTCTGGTGCCGCGATGATGCTGGGGGGCGTCGTTCAGATGTTATCGCCCATGCAGGGTGGGTTAGCATCCCGACAAGATCCAGATAACAAACCCAGCTATGCATTTGGTGGCCCGGTTAATACTATTGCACAGGGTAATCCGGTCTCGATTGGGTACGGTAAGCGCCGGGTTGGTGGGGCAATTATTTCAGCCGGTATTTATGCCGAAGACCAGCAATAATTTTTAAAATGAAAAATGACCCGCTCCGGCGGGTTTTTTTATGCCTGGAGTAAATATGACAGCTATCACCGGTAACAAAGGGGGGAGCAGCAACATCACCATCCCAACAGAGTCTCCCGACTCTCTGCAATCTACATCCTATGCCAAAATCCTTTTGGCGCTAGGTGAAGGGGAGTGGGAAGGCGGCCTGGATGGCACAAACATTTTTCTCGATGGTACGCCGATTGTTGCCGCTGACGGTACTCAAAACTTTCCCGGAGTTAAATGGGAATTTCGTTCAGGTACACCCGATCAGGAATACATTCCGGGTATGCCTGATGTAGAAAATGAGATCACTGTCGGCACAGAGTTAACCAGTCAAACTCCGTGGGTTCGCTCGTTGACGAATACCCAGTTATCGGCGTTCCGTCTTCGCTTCTCTTGGCAACAGCTGCAGCAGCAATTAGATAACGGTGATGTCGTCGGCCACCGAATTGAATACGCGATCGACGTGGCGACGGATGGCGGTGCTTATCAGGAGATACTTAATACCGCTATCGATGGTAAGACTACAACGAAATATGAGCGCAGCCATCGCATTGACTTGCCGAAATCCACAACGGGTTGGCAAGTGCGTGTGCGCCGCCTAACGCCGAACAGCACCAGTAATCGGATAGCCGATAAAATGGTGATCGAATCTGTTACTGAGTTGATTGATGTAAAACTGCGATACCCAGAAACAGTATTGTTGTTCATTCAGTTCGACGCTAAGCAATTCCAGAACATTCCGCCGGTGTCCTGCGAACCGAAAATGGGCGTTGTACGCGTACCGACGACTTATGACCCGATCACCCGTTCTTATACCGGTACATGGGATGGTTCATTTAAATGGGCCTGGACGAATAACCCTGCATGGGTGTTTTACGATTTACTGGTCAATGACCGCTATAGCATTGGTGAACGTGTCAAAGCCGAAAATCTGGTGATGACGAAATTTGACCTGTACGCCATTGCTCAGTATTGCGATCAAATGGTGCCTGATGGTCGGGGCGGTGATGGAGTGGAGCCGCGGTTCCTTTGTGATGCTTACATTCAATCTCAAGAGGACGCCTGGACGGTGTTGCGTGACTTTGCCAACATTTTCCGGGGCATGACCTACTGGGCGAAGAACAGCATGAACGCGCTGGCTGATATGCCACGCGACCTGGATTATATCTACACCCGGGCCAACGTTAAAGATGGTGAGTTTAACGACGCAAGCTCAAGTGAGAAAGCGCACTACAGCACGGTTATGGTGAGTTGGGCCGACCCTGCGAACGGCTACCAGGATGCCGTAGCGCCAGTTTTCGAAAACTCACTGATCCGCCGATATGGAATTAAACAGGCTGATATTACAGCGATCGGTTGTACCCGGGAGACCGAGGCAATTCGTCGGGGTAAATGGCTGCTGTTGACGAATGACAAGGACCGGGCGATTAATTTCACCGTAGGTATGGACGGTAATATCCCCCTCCCTGGTTACATCATTGGTGTTGCGGATGAAACGCTGGCCGGTCGCCCACTTGGTGGTCGTATCAGTGCCGTCTCTGGTCGCAATATCACTCTTGACCGCGAATCGTCGGCTGCACTGGGTGAGCGCCTTATTGTTAACTTGCCATCGGGTAAGTCGCAGGCACGCACCATACAGGCAGTAAATGGCCATATCGTTACAGTAACTACCGCATACAGCGAATTGCCGGTAGCGGAATGCGTGTGGGCGGTGGATGCATCCGACCTGGCCATTCAATTGTTCCGAGTGACCGGCGTGACTGAAAATGAAGACGGCGTGTCGTTTGATATTACGGCCATTGAGCACGATCCGAACAAATATGCGCGTATCGATACTGGTGCGCGTATCGAGGATCGCCCGATCACGGTTATTCCTCCTGGCGTACAGCCACCACCGAAGAACGTTGCGATCGGCAGTTTTTCGACGATTAGCCAAAATATTGCCGTTACTACATTACGCGTGATCTGGGATCCGGCAGAAGGCGCTATTGCTTATGAGGCAGAGTGGCGTCGGGATAATGGCAACTGGATACCGGCAGCCAGAACGTCAACGCAGGGGGTCGAGGTACCAGGTATTTATGCCGGACGCTATCAGGCCCGTGTACGTGCTATTAACGCAGCGGAAATTTCCAGCCTCTGGACGAACGCGCCAGAAACTGTGCTGAAAGGCAAAGAAGGGAAACCGCCGGTACCGGTTGGGTTTAAAGCATCGCCTTTGCTGTGGGGCATCCGGCTGGATTGGGGATTCCCTGGAGGCGCCGATGACACGCTAAAAACAGAAATTCACTACGCGGACAATGCTGCAGGCAATAACGCCATGTTGCTGGCTGATATTCCGTACCCGCTGCATACCCACACAATGACCGGGTTGAAGGCTGGGCAAGAGTTCTGGTTTCGTGCACGCTTGCAGGACAGGACCGGGAATATCGGGGACTGGACTGGCTGGATCAGAGGGCAGTCTAACGCGAACGCCGGCGACTATCTCGAGAGTATCGGGGATGGATTCCTGACGGACAAAGACGGTGACCGGCTGACGGGGGACATTGACACAAATATTGAAGCCATACTGCAGAATGCTCTGGCCAACAACGCTACGGTAGAGCATCAGTGGGAACAATACGGCACGGTGCGTGCCGATATTCTTATTGTGAAGACTACCATTGCCGCAGTTGATCGAGCGTTGGCCGAAATGTCTACCCAGGTCCAGGCGCAAATTAACGACGTCACCGCAGTGCTGGAAGACAAACTGACCGCTACGGTAGACGCCAACGGTGCAACGGCCATCCATACGCTGAAAGCGGGCGTGCGGGTGAACGGGACTTTTTATAATGCTGGAATGTCGATAGCGGTATTGGCGGAAGCTGGAAAACCGGTAATCACTCGCGTCGGGTTTAACGCCAACCAGTTTGTGTTGATGAGTGGTAACAACAGTAATCAATATTCGCCATTTGCTGTAGTTGATGGACAGGTGTTTATCAGTGATGCCTTTATTCGTAATGGCACCATTGATAGTGCCAAGATTGCGCAGCATATCCAGTCATCAAATTGGATAGACGGCCAGCGTGGTTGGGCGATAAATAAAGATGGTAGGGCCGAATTCAATAATATTGTCGCTCGTGGGACGATATATGCGGACACCGGTGAGTTTAAAAATGGGGTCATTGGTAACTGCCGGATCCTTGAAAACTGTTCTATTGAGGGGAAACTATCCGCTGCCAATATCGAAGGCGCGATTATGGATGGTTCGATGCTCGCTTGGACAGGGGGGCATACCAATGTCAGTCGTTTTTTACGCTTTGGCGGCAATAATGTTATTCCGGTTCGTGTTTTTGGACAGATTCAGATAACAAGAAGAGGGAGTAATGGCGCGCATGGCTATGGTGGTGTGCGTCAAAATAGAACGGACGGCAGTTATCTTCCTGAAACAATAATAAGCTCAGGAGCTGGTCAGCCCTCTGTCTCAATCGTGTATGTCGATATCTCCGCTGCAAGAGGAGAATCTGTTTTTTGGCATTTGGCTGCTGGGGAATTAAATCAGGCGGCAAATCAAAAAACATCTTTCTTGGTGAATGTTTTTGCCACTCCGCAATATACAGCATTCCGCTTGGAATAATCTTCGTTTCTAGTTCGAGGGTTTATCAATTTAAATTAGGAGAACACCATGCCAGCAGGCACTCTAATCTTAACGAATAACTCCGCTGTAGTGAAGGGGGCGGGAACGGCATTTATCACTGAGCTGAAGGCCGGTGACTTTATCGTGAGCGTAGTTGGAGGGGTAACCTATACGCTGCCGGTGAAGATGATTGACAGCGTCACACAGTTGACGCTGATTAAAGCCTACGATGGCCCGACGCAGGCTGGCGCTGCGTGGTATGCAGTACCGCGCGAGATGCAAAACTCCATTACTGCGCAGTTGGTGTCCGAGGCAACTAAAGCCATGCGTGGGATGAACTACGACAAGCAGAACTGGCAGCAGTTCTTCACCGCTGACGGTGATGTAACGATTACGCTACCAGACAATAGCCAGTCAACGGGGCCTTCTGCTAAAAAGCTTATAAATAGTGTTACCAATAAAGCCAATAAGGGGGGCAATAGCGATATCACATCACTGTCCGGGTTAACTACAGCGCTTAGCGTCCAGCAGGGAGGGACGGGGGCTAAGGATGCAGCAACTGCACGCTCTAATCTCGGGCTTGGGTCCGCGGCAACCGCTAATATAGGTGCTAACCTCAACCAGGTAATGCTCAATGGCGCTTGGGGAATTGGCGGCGGATGGTCTGGATATCAATCCCTCAACACATCGGATATTAACCAGTTACCGGGAACTATGGGGGAGCGTGGGCTTATTGCGTTCAGGAATAACACAAATATTACTAGTCCTGGTTGGCAAACCCCAGCATGGGGGCCATCGCTTTGGGTGAGAACACAGGACGTGTATGCAGTATTTAATATGGCCTCTACAGAGGCTCATTTATCCGTTTCTACCGGCCATACCGCCACCGGCTGGAACCAACATAAAGTTATCTGGCACAGCATGAATACCATTGTCGATGGCAACGGGTTCATAAAAAAGGCATCGCCAGTGACTAACATTTTTGGTGATGGTACTTGTGAAAGCAATAAGGAAGCAGAGGGAGTTAACTGTAAGCGTCTTAGTGTTGGTCTCTATCATGTGGACGGCTGTTTAGGTTTCTATATCGATAATGGCTGGAAATTCGAAGTGCCTAAAGATGAGAACGGTAATGCCTTGCTGTGGGTTGATTACAACGTTGAGAAAGATGGTTCAATTATCTTTAAGACTTATCATCGAACTAATGAGTGTTCAATTCCTGAATTACAGAATAATGTTGATGGCTACAAAAATGGCGACCCTATCGACATTCCTGAAGGAAAGTTTTTAATGGTTAGATTGAATGTCCCAAATAGCCAATTCGATGAATATGTTCCCGATAATTCAATTCCCCAGCCATTTAACGAGTCTGATGTTGAGTGAAATAAACACATGCATTTTCTACACAGTACGTTCTAACGGGTTTTCTAATTGGAGTTAGTATATGACGGTTATTAGCGGTGTATTAAAAGGACCTTATGGCGACGCCCGGACAGGCGTAACTATTACGATGCGATCAATTAAAACCTCGTCAACGGTGCTTAATCTGGCAAAGTCTCAATCGGTGACGAATGACAGCGGCCTGTATTCGTTAAACGTAGAGCCAGGCGCATACGAAGTCATTGTATCTGTTTACGGTTCTCAACCGGAACGAGTGGGCACAATAGAAGTTTATACCGATTCCCTTCCCGGCACGCTCAATGACTTCCTGCACCGCCCTGGTGAAAGCGACATAACACCGGAGATTGTACAAACTGTTGATCGCATGCGTCTGGAGGCTGCAGAGTCTGCCAACAAATCAGCTGGGTCAGCAACGGCGGCAAAGCAAAGCGAGAATAAAGCAGCAGCTACATTGGCAGGGGCTGTTAAAGAAAGTTCGCGTGCTGTCGTAATCCCTGCAGTTGTGAATGCGATCGGTAGCGCTCAGGGGTATTTAAAATTAGCCACTCTCGCAGCGACAACAACGGGAATATCCGGTGTACATTTGCTTATAGCTGCTGGCAGAACATACGGCAATCCCGGGCTGGATATCAAGCTGGTCCAATTTTCAGCGCGTAATGCTACAGCATCGGTAATTGATCCCCGTGGTCTGATGGTTGCTGGTATTGGCCCCGGTGGCTCAGATGTGAAATTTGGCGCGGTATACAATCCAGATATAGCACGTTGGGAGCTATGGATGGTTGGGCCTGCTTACAGCATGCCATCTATAACGATTCTTGCAAGTAGTTCGCCGACGGCAATGTTTGGCATTGATGTTGTAAAAGATACAACATGGCAGAAAACAGGCCCCAGTGGACTCACTACAGTTAAAGAAAGCCGGGTCTTTACTGATTATAACGTAACGGTGGATGGTAATGGCTTCTTGAAAGCTGCATCACCCATCGCCAGGCTTTCCGGGGAGCCTGAAAAAATGCCAGATGATTACCTAAACGGTTTTACTCTTTCCGGTTGTGTGGCAGTGAACGGGGAGGCAGAAGGTGTAACCGCTGAGCGTATTTCTGTCGGGGTTTATAAGGTCACTGGTTCGCTTGGCTTTGCTGAGGAAGGCTGGAATATCGAAGTACCCCAGGACGTTAACGGTAACCGTCTATGCTTTGTGGAAACCAGCACCGGTAAAGATGGTACAATTTATGTGAAGGTCAGCAGGCGCCGTTTTGATGTTGATACTGCAGCTATTGTGGCTGGCGAGCCAATGGACATTCCTGATGGCCGCTGGATTGATCTGCGCCTTGAGAGGCCGGTGCGAGAGGTGGTTGAAGAGCTTATCACTGGTGTACAAGAGCCGCAGGTTGATGATCTTCGGTCCGAATCTGTTGCTCTGTAATGTTAAGAGCCGGAATGTTTTCCGGCTCTTAACGACGTTATAGACGTTGAAGGAAATAGCAGCTTCTATAGCGTCATTTTTAGTTTTAAAAGGAATTGGGGGATGAGAACCATTGATGGACGTTTTGGCATACAACCAATACATGCACTCTTCATCTTCTCGAATCCCAACCTGATGGCGCAGTTGCGATCAGGCTCTGGGTATTGTCTTTTTCGGTAAGAATGAAATCTTGTTTACTGGCTAGGCTTAAACGAGCCATTAGATATCAGCGACCAACCATTCATCGGCTTCTTCGAACATCTCTTCCAACATACGATTGAGCTTTTCTCTGTCGCTTTTGTTTGCGTCGGAGTTAAGCCCATTCGCCTGCATCGGCTTCACTCTCACATCGGCATCGGGGAAAATCCGATGTACCCGCTTCGTCAACTCAGCCAGGATCAGTTCATCAGCGCCAGGCAGTTCTGCCACATTACGTTTATCAAAAACGAGTTCTACAAACATTTCGAAACCTCAAATAACACTGTTTATTATTACAGTGTATTTGAGTGTGGAGTTTTTTCAAAGCTTGGATTTTTAGGTGGTGTGGTTGGTGGGTTTTACCCGCATATTGCCAGTGTTTTACCATCGTAAAATGGCAGGCATAAAAAAACCAACCACAAGGGGTTGGTTTTTCTAAGGATTTTGGTCGGCATGAGAGGATTCGAACCTCCGACCCCCGACACCCCATGACGGTGCGCTACCAAGCTGCGCTACATGCCGATACTATGGAAAATTATACTACCTGTTCCAAACGCCAAAGCAAGAGTACATACGCCTGACTGCTTGTATTTTAAGCAGTTAGTTGGCGATGAAACGTTTCACGTCGGTCAGCACCTGCAGCAGCAGGGCAAGTTGCGGTTTCTCGTCTTTTATCTCGTTGTCATTCTTGTCGTATGCGCGGTAGGTGCCATTGTTGTCCAACACCAGGGTTTGCGTTGGCGTGGTGATAACTAACAGATTGTTATCACCCGTGGCAATCCAGTTGTTCCTGCGCTGCGCGGTAAACAGGTCTTCCCCTTGAGAATAGTCATTAGGGGCGGTTTTCACGTGCAGCAGGCGTTGCATCAGGGTGCGCATGACGTCGTTATGACCGGTCAGTTTATTAATGGTCTGCGCCGGGGTGCCTGGCCAGTGGATGATCAACGGCACTTGTAACTGTTGCTGGTTGAAACTGCTGCCAGCCCCCCAATTGCCTTTGCCGGTATCATTGAACTCAACGCCGTGTTCTGCCGTAATCACCACAACGGTTTTATCCAGCATGCCGCGCTCTTTCAGCGTGCTGATGACCTGTGCAATTTGTGCGTCCACATCTTGCGCGCCTGCGCGGTAACGCTGAATAAAACCGGCGGGGGCAGGGGTTTTCTCATCGGCCGCAGGTTCGGCGCCGCGGAAATTGATATAAGAGAACCACGGGCCATTGCCGCTCTGGTCGGTCAGCCAGTTTTGCCACTGCTGCGTAGTGACCGCATCGTTTTGCTTGATCGGTGTAGGCAGTGAGAAGTCTGTCAGCAGCGCCTGTCGGTAAAGGCTGGCATTGAAGCCATCAGATGAGAACAAACCAAACTGATACCCTTGGGCGCTGAGCGCACTGACCAGCGCTGAGGGTTTGCGTGACGCAAGGATGCTGTCCAGATAGGTTGGTGAAATGCCGTAGAACAGGCCAAACAGACCGGTGTCCGCATGATTACCTGAGCTGTAGTGATCGCTGAAACGGACATTTTCCTGTGCGAAACGGGTAAGGGCAGGCATATCCTGCTTCATGTCCTGCTCCCGTACGCCATCCACCACGATCATCAGCAGGTTATAACCACTGCCTTTGTCGCTATAGCTAAGGTCGCTAAGCGGGTATTCAACCGCAACGGCCTCTGGATTCCCTTGCTGTACCAGGCGGCGTTCATATTCTTGCGAATCGAGCAGCCCGTGTTTCTCAAGGAATTTTCGCGCGGTCATTGGGTATGACAGCGGCAGATTGGCACGCTGCATGGTGATCGGGCGATAAAAATTGGCGTCAGCCCAAATATAAATCAGGTGCGATGCAAAAAAGGCACTGATGAACAGCACGGCCAGTGGCTTGCCGAAACGTTGACGGTTCAGGCTGCGCAGTTTTTGCCAGCTCCAGGTACCAAACAACATCTCCACCAGGAAGATAACGGGCACGCAGATAAACATCAGCTGCCAGTCACGCGCGAGCTCACTCTGATCGGGGTTGATCACCAGTTCCCATACGACAGGATTAAGGTGAAGGTGGAAGTGCGTAAACACTTCGCTGTCTACCAGCAGTAACGTGAGCCCGGTCGTGGCCAGCGCGGCGGAAATAAACCGCAGCAACCGCTGCGACATCACCACAAAGGTGAGCGGGAATATCACCAACAGGTAGCCAGCGAAAACGATAAAGCTGAAATGCCCCAGTAAGCTGACCAGGGCATAAACCCGACCCAGCAGGGAAGAGGGCCAGTCGGTGACAAACAGGTAGCGGCTGCCTAGCCCGAGGGCAAGCAGAATATTGAATAAGGCGAACCAGTGCCCCCAGCTAATCATCTGGGAGACTTTTTCACGATAACGCTGACGGTTTGTCACCATAATTATTTATTAATGCGCTTTATCTTCACGAATAGAAGCTTGCAGAGCTTCTGCAAACGATCTTGCCAATGTTTTCCGCTGCGCGGGAGCAACACTGGTGTTGATCAGATTAGTTACCATGTTGCCCAGCACCATCAGAGAGAGATCGGTGGGAGTATGGTGTTTTTCCAGAACATTAACCAGCTCAGAGAGCAGCTGTTCAACGTGTTCGTCACTGTAACGGGATGATTGTGGCATAAAATTGCGCTTCGTAGCCTGACAAAGTCCCATATCTTACCGTATAGGGCAGTGATTTTCCGCTCTTTTATCGATCCCCTTCATACTTGGTGCATCAGCAGTGCCGGCTATTTTGGATTCCTCGTATCATCTGAGGGATCTCCCCCTGCACGCAGCGTTCAAATCTGCACCTATCAGGTTTAGCCCAACAACAACGAACTGGCCTGCGTTCATCAGGACTCCCACCTTTTCCGTCTTGCGGCAGCGCCAATACCCTGGGAAATTGCCCTTTCAATTTCACCTTTTTACCGGTCTTAAAAGTTGCAGGGCGGGGACTTCAGTGTTTGAATACGCGGCTAAAGAACAGGAGGATTTACCATGAGTCTGGATATCGACCAGATCGCTCTGCACCAGTTGGTCAAACGCGACGAACAAACGCTGGACGTAGTGCTGCGCGACTCTCTGCTTCCCACCAATGCGGCGGTGGAAGAGATGATGGAAGAGCTGCACCGTGTCTACAGTGCCAAGAGCAAGGCCTATGGCCTGTTCAATGAAGGCAGTGAGCTGGCGGATGCGCTGCGCACCTGCCGGAAGGAAGATAAGGACTTTCTGGCTTTCAGCCGTGCGGCGACGGGCCGTCTGCGCGATGAACTGGCCAAGTATCCGTTTGCTGAAGGTGGCGTAGTGCTGTTCGGCCAGTACCGTTACCTGGCAGTGGAGTACTTGCTGATCGCGGTGCTGAACAGCCGTAACAGTTCGCGTGTAAATGAAGAGCTGGATATCAACACCACCCATTATCTGGATATCAATCATGCCGATATCGTGGCGCGTATCGATCTGACCGAGTGGGAAACCAATCCAGAATCGACCCGCTATCTGACGTTCCTGAAAGGGCGCGTAGGCCGTAAGGTCTCCGATTTCTTCATGGACTTCCTGGCGGCGTCTGAAGGGTTGGATACCAAGGCCCAAAACCGGGGTTTACTGCAGGCCGTTGATGACTATTGCGCCGACGCGCAGTTGGATAAAAACGAGCGTCAGTCGGTGCGTCAGCAGGTTTACAGCTATTGCAATGAACAGTTGCAGGCGGGTGAAGAGATTGAACTGCAAGAACTGTCGAAAGAGATCGCGCCGGTAGGCGAAAAAGACTTTATGCAGTTCTCCAGCGAGCAGGGTTATCAGTTGGAAGACAGCTTCCCTGCCGATCGCGGTACGCTGCGCCAGTTGACTAAATTTGCCGGCAGCGGCGGCGGTATCAGCATGAACTTTGACGCCATGTTGTTGGGTGAGCGCGTTTTCTGGGATGCGGCCACTGACACATTGACGATCAAAGGCACGCCGCCGAACCTGCGCGATCAGTTACAGCGTCGGTTGAACAGCGGCAACAAATGATGTCGCCGGATCGCAGACAATAAAAAACGCCGCAATTGCGGCGTTTTTTACTTCGGCGTCCCGAAAAGCTCGAATACGTTGCGATTACGCGCGAACGAAGTCGATGTGGGTCAGCTTCGGCTTGAACGGGTGACGCTGTACAGCCTGAACTTTAACTTTGGTTTCTTTACCGTCGATAACCAGAGTTACAGCTTCGCTGTAGAATTCTGCTTTGGCTTCCATGTTCTTAACAGAATCATGGTCCAGCTCGATGGAAACTGGAGCTTCTTCGCCACCGTAAACGATAGCTGGGAATTTATTTGCTGCACGCAGGCGGCGGCTCGCACCCTTACCCTGGTCTTTACGTACTTCTACATTGATAGTGAACATTGTTTTTTCTCTTAAAAGAAAATTTACCCTGCTACAGGCGACCCAGTAGCAAGTTCGATTTACCCGTTGCCGTCCAGACGCTAGCCTGTAATGCGTAAGGTATAACCTGCTTTAGCGCCGGGCGAACCCAGGCAAAGCGGGCGGCATTTTAACGGAAAGCCGGCCACAGGGCAATGGAAACCTACCCAATGTGCCTGCAACCAACATCAATACAGTTCATTGGCACGGCGGAAGCGGCCTTGATAATCGAACACTTTTTCCCGCACCTGCCAGAATTGCCCGCGCTTGCGTGCCACAACGAAATCCGGATGGCGTAGCAATGTTTGTTGAGCCAGCACGTCGGCAGCCGTTTGCCAACTGAACGGCACCCCCGGTGCGCGCTGGTGGGGGCGTAAGAACAGCATCTCGAAGGCTTTACGCTGCGCCGGTGTCTGTAACCGGAAACGTTCACCGGTGCTGGTGCCCTCTTCGTCGTAATAGGTGGCCTTCAACCATTCGCCTTTTTCATCGCGACCGCTTTGCAATTCCATGCCGCCACAGCGTAGCACCAGAGCATCTTTTAATTTCAGCGCTGCCTTCAGCATATCATCGGGATCGACTAACACCTCTTGGCACTGGTGGCAGCGGCGGGCCGCAATGTCGTTTTCAGCGCCACAATGTGGGCAAATTTTGAAGCGGAAACGGTAATCGCATTGCTCGCGATGGCCTTCATCGTCCTCCAGCCAGCCTTGGCAGCGGCGCCCGTAGTGTTCGATGATATCGCCATTCTCGGTGCATTTGCCCCAAAACAGGTTGGCGAAACCGCAGCCGGGACAGAACACCTGTACCGGTTGGCTATCACTGTGTGGCTTACTGACGCCCACTTCCGGCGTGAACAGATCGTGTGGATTACCGGCATAATCGAGGATCAGACAATCCTCTTTACCGGGTGATAACCGCAGCCCACGCCCGACAATTTGTTGATACAGGCTGACGGATTCCGTCGGGCGCAAGATGGCGATCAGATCGACGTGCGGTGCATCAAAACCGGTGGTTAACACCGCCACATTGACCAAATAGCGCAACTGTTGCTGTTTGAACGCCTCAATCAGTGCATCACGCTCAGCGGCAGGGGTTTCGGCGCTGACCAGTGCGGCTTCGCCCGCTGGCAGCAAGCCGTGAATTTCACGTGCGTGTTCAACGGTGGAGGCAAAAATCATCACTCCCTTGCGGGTTTCAGCGTATTCAACGATCTGGCTGATGATGTGTGGCGTGATGCGATTTTGCTGTTTTAGCTCACGGTTCAGGTCAACTTCACTGAACAATCCGTTGCTTCTGGCCTCCAGGCGGCTGAAATCATACTGTACGATGGGCATATCCAGCCGTTCCGGCGGGACCAAATAGCCATTCTTGATCATATAACGCAGCGGCAACTCATAAATGCAGTCGCGAAACAGGCTGCTGGCATCGCCGCGAGTAATGCCATGATAGTGGTACTGATAAATCCAGCCTTTGCCCAGCCGGTAAGGGGTTGCAGTCAGGCCCAGCAGGCGTAACTGCGGATTGGTTTTTTGCAGATGTTGGATAATCTGTTGGTATTGGCTGTCGTCATCGTCGCTGATGCGGTGACATTCGTCGATAATCAGCAGGGAAAAGGCGCCGTCGAACAGCGGCAAGTTACGCGCCACAGACTGGACGCTGCCGAACACCACCTTACCGGCACTGTCCTTTTGCTGTAGGCCGGCAGCAAAGATATCTGCATCCAGCCCATAGGCGCAGTATTTAGCGTGGTTTTGTGCCACGAGTTCCTTTACGTGGGCCAGCACCAAGACGCGGCCGCGAGCGCGTTTCGCCAGTTCGGCAATCACCAGGCTTTTGCCCGCGCCGGTTGGCAGCACGATCAGCGCCGGTTGCGGATGCTGGCGGAAATGTTTGATGGTGGCTTCGACGGCCTCCAGCTGATAGGGGCGTAAAGTAAAGGTCATAAATTAACGCCTTGAATTGATTGGGGCTGTCAGGAACAGGTTTTGTAACATCTGAACCCAAAAAAACAGTGACATTTTACTCCCCTGACGGCCAAATAATTTCTATATTATGCCTTCTGAGCGCTCGCGGTGCGAGACATGTGGAAATTACCTCTGTCAGGGGGCCGTTTCCGCCGCTATACTCGTGTGACAGTAATCGCTGTTTCCCCCCCTTCGATCCTGCCCTGTTGCATTTGGTGCAACTGCGGGTGTCATATTTTAGCAATACGATCAATGCGATCATAACAACGACAGGCAAAGCAGATTCAATGCGACTGGACAAGTTTTTATCTCAACAGTTAGGTGTTAGCCGCGCGCTGGTAGCGCGTGAACTTCGGGCAAAACGCGTCACCGTGGACGGTGAAGTGGTGAAGAGCGGCGCACTTAAGCTGACGCCGGAGCAGGAAGTGGCGTTTGACGGTAATCCACTGCAGCGTCAGAACGGCCCACGTTACTTTATGCTGAACAAACCACAGGGTTACGTCTGTTCTACAGACGATCCCGATCACCCGACGGTGCTGTATTTTCTCGATGAGCCGGTTGCCTACAAGCTTCATGCTGCTGGCCGCCTGGACATTGATACCACCGGTTTGGTGCTGATGACCGATGACGGTCAATGGTCACACCGTATTACCTCGCCAAAGCATCATTGTGAAAAAACCTATTTGGTGACGCTGGAACATCCACTGGCGGACGATACTGCGCAGCAATTTGCTGAAGGTGTGCAGCTGCATAACGAAAAAGATCTGACACGGCCTGCGCAACTGGAAAAAATTGAAGACAAACTGGTGCGTTTGACCATCAGCGAAGGGCGTTATCACCAGGTTAAACGTATGTTTGCGGCGGTCGGTAACCGCGTTCTCGAGCTGCATCGTGAACGTATCGGTGCCATCGTGATGGATGACGATTTGGCTGAGGGCGAATACCGTCCATTGACCGAAGAAGAAATTGCCAGCGTGGGTGCACCGCATCTGCAGGATTAATTCATTATTACACTACGGCTGATGAAGGAGTCGTCGAACGTGCTACAGAACCGGTCATCTCACCTCGGTTTGATTTTTATTCTGGGCCTGCTGTCCATGTTGATGCCGTTGGCTATCGACATGTACCTGCCCAGCATGCCGGTGATTGCTAAACAGTTCGGCGTAGAGTCGGGTAGCGTGCAGATGACGCTCAGCGCCTATATGCTCGGTTTTGCTTTGGGGCAACTGTTCTACGGACCGATGTCGGACAGCATTGGCCGCAAACCGGTGATCCTGTGGGGAACGCTGATCTTCGCCATTGCCGGCGGAGCCTGTGCGATGGCGCAGTCGATCGATCAACTGATCAACCTGCGCTTCCTGCACGGGCTGTCGGCTGCGGCGGCCAGCGTGGTGATTAATGCCCTGATGCGCGATATGTTCACCAAGGATGAGTTCTCGCGCATGATGTCGTTTGTCATTCTGGTGATGACCATAGCCCCACTGCTTGCCCCGATGATCGGCGGTGCGTTGCTGTTGTGGTTCAGCTGGCATGCGATTTTCTGGACGATGGGCGCGGCAGCCCTGATCGGCTCGCTGTTGGTTGCGTTCTTCATCAAGGAGACGCTGCCCAAAGAGCGGCGGCAGAAATTCCATCTGCGTACCACGTTAGGCAACTTCGGTTCATTGTTCCGCCACAAGCGAGTGTTGAGCTATATGCTTGCCAGCGCCTTCTCATTTGCCGGTATGTTCTCGTTTCTCAGCGCCGGGCCGTTTGTGTATATCGAACTGAATAACGTTTCACCACAACACTTTGGCTACTATTTTGCGTTGAACATTGTGTTTTTGTTCCTGACAACGTTGGTCAACAGCCGCAATGTCAGGCGACTGGGGGCGGTCAAGATGTTCCGCCTGGGGCTGTTTGTTCAGTTGGCGATGGGGTTATGGTTGTTGGCGGTGAGTGCCGTGGGCTTGGGGTTCTGGGCGCTGGTCATTGGCGTTGCGGTGTATCTGGGCTGTATCGCGATGATCTCATCAAACGCCATGGCGGTGATCCTGGATGATTTTCCGCATATGGCGGGCACAGCCTCTTCACTGGCCGGGACGCTGCGTTTCAGTATCGGTGCGCTAGTGGGGGCAGTGTTGGCTATGGCACCGGGCAAGAGCGCATGGCCAATGGTTTCCTCCATGGCGTTGTGCAGTATCGTTGCCGTGCTGTTCTATTTGTATGCCAGCCGACCACGGCATAAAGCCTCGCCTGCTACCCTGTAATGTGATTATACCCCCACTCAAGGTCTCAACAAATGTGGGCTTGAGTGGGGTAAACTTTCCGTCCTCTCCCTTCTCAAATATCCAATGGCAAAAAAACTGGCTGCTAAGCATCAGCGTGCTAATTAAATGTGCGCTGAGAGGGCTGTGTTTTTTTTGTTAAAAATAATGCTCGTTCTATGCCGGAGAACCGCAGGGTGTAACGCGGTATGTTTTGTCTGGAAATTACGCTTAATTTGATTTAACGATAATGATAATCAATGAGTTATCTCATTGTGACCTTCTGATGTTCGAGGTTAAATGTTTCTGCAATGTAAAATTATAAAGAGCAAAAAGTAGCCGTATTGCAAGAAAAAAGAGTTGTGATCGGGACGGGAAAGGGTTACATATAACGCAAAAATGCGAGCTGAGTCGCAAAATGCCGTGAAACGACACCGCACGGCGCATGAAAACACCATGACATCAGCACGCGCAGGCCTAAGTTAATTAGTCGTGACAAATTTACATTTAAATAACATTTGTACGCGGCAGAGTCGGTAGTCAGCGGCTATAACTTAGTAAGCCTGTCAGGAAAAAAGTGTTTCATCTTTTCAAACTAGGGATTTCATGTGGAAAGTATCCAACTTTCGGTAGTGCATCGCTTGCCGCAAAGTTATCGTTGGCTATCAGGTTTTACCGGCATCAAGGTTGAACCCATTCCGCTCAGCGGAATAGACGAAGATAACAATCTGATTGGCCTGAAATTACTCAGCCATGAAGGGGCTGATGCGTGGCAGGTTATGCAACAGCTTAATCTGTCTTTGCAAGAGATTCAGGTGGATTGCGCCGTTGTGGAGTGGGAAGGGCAACCTTGCCTGTTCGTGCAACGCTGTGACGAAAGCGCAACCATGTGCCGCTTAAAAAATGTAGGCGCTGCGATTGCTGAACCTATGAGCGCCCAATACCCATTCTGATCCCGTCGCTAGTCCGCCAACTGTAACAGTTGCTGCGTGTAAGCGGCGGCGGGCGAAGTAAAGATCGTCTGGCAGTCACCTTGTTCGACCACCTCTCCCTGCCGCAGCACAATCACTTGATGGCACAGTGAACGCACCACCTGTAAATCATGACTGATAAACAGATAGGCCAGCCGGTGGCGTTGCTGCAGCGATTTCAACAGCGTCAGGATTTGTGCCTGTACCGATTTGTCCAACGACGAGGTCGGCTCATCCAGGATCAGTAACTGTGGCTGTAAAATCAGCGCGCGTGCGATGGCGATGCGTTGACGCTGCCCACCGGAAAACTCGGTCGGGTAACGGTGGCGCAGGGCAGGATCCAGCCCGATCTCCTGCAATACAGCTATCACCCGTTGCTCTCGTTGCTCGGCGTTTAACGTCTGATGAACCTCTAACCCTTCGGCTATGATTTGCAGCACATTCAGCCGTGGATTGAGTGCAGAGTAAGGATCCTGAAACACAATCTGCATTTGGCTACGGTACGGCAGCATTTGTTTCATGTTGAACTGGTGTAACGGCTGACCGTTAAACCACACCGCACCGCCAGCGTTCAGCAGGCGCAGTAACGCCAGCCCGGTGGTGCTTTTCCCTGAGCCAGATTCGCCCACCAGGCCGATGCTTTCCCCCGCCCTTAATTCAAAGCTCAGCCCTTTCAGCGCGTAATTGTGATCAATCGTACGGCGTAACAGCCCGCGTTTGATCGGGAAACTGACTTGCAGATTTTCCACCTTCAGCAGTGGCGCGGCATCAGCCGGTAGCGGTAATGGCACACCGACATCTTCTGCCGCCAACAACTGCTGGGTATACGCGTGTTGTGGCCTGCTGAACAGATTGGAGCGGCTGTTTTGTTCGACGCAATGGCCATGGCGCATCACGGCCACATTGTCCGCCAGGCGGCGCACAATATTCAGGTTGTGGGTGATAAACAGCAGCCCCATGCCCATCTCTTGCTTTAGCTCTTTCAATAACGACAGGATCTGTGCCTGAATGGTCACATCGAGCGCGGTAGTGGGCTCATCGGCAATCAGCAGTTTGGGCTGGGTTAACACCGCCATGGCAATCATCACCCGCTGACGTTCGCCGCCGGAAAGTTGATGCGGGTAGTCTTTTAATCGGCCTTTAGCGTTGCGGATACCAACGCGATCCAGACACTGGATAACCTCACCACGCGCAACGTCGCGTCGCATACCGCGATGCAGCGCCAGCACTTCCGTCAGCTGTTTCTCAATCGTGTGCAATGGATTGAGCGACACCATCGGCTCCTGGAAAATCATCGAAATCTGGTTACCGCGGACCTTGCGGAGTTCGGCCTCTGGCGCATGCAGTAACGAATGGCCATTAAACTGGATATCACCGCCGGTATAGATCACGGGAGGCGACGGCAGCAGGCGCAGTATCGATAAAGCCGTGACGCTTTTGCCCGAGCCGGATTCACCCACCAGTGCCAGCGTTTCTGCTTTTTCTATCTGCAATGAAATGCCATTGACCACCGGATTCAGTTGACCTCCCTGGCGGAAAGCGACGCTGAGATCCTGAATTGAAAGCAAAGGAGAGCTAGCCATATCAATGCGCCTTGCTGGGGTCAAAGGCGTCGCGAACCGCTTCGCCGATAAAAATGAGAAGAGACAGCAGTACTGCCAGCACCAGGAATGCGGTGATGCCGAGCCAGGGTGCCTGAAGATTGTTCTTTCCTTGCAGCAACAGCTCACCCAATGAAGGTGAGCCGATTGGCAGACCGAAACCAAGAAAATCGAGAGAGGTCAGGGTGGTGATTGAGCCGCACAGGATAAAGGGTAAAAAGGTCAACATGGCCACCATCGCATTGGGCAACATATGGCGATACATAATGACCCTGTCTTTTACCCCCATGGCACGCGCGGCGCGGATATAATCGTAGTTGCGGGTGCGCAGGAATTCGGCGCGTACCACACCCACCAGGCTCATCCAGCCAAATAAAATGGTAATACCGAGCAACCACCAGAAATTGGGCTGTACGATGCTCGACAGCAGGATGATCAAAAACAGCGTCGGCATGCCTGACCACACCTCAATAAAGCGTTGGCCCCACAGATCAACGCGGCCGCCGTAATAGCCTTGCATCGCGCCCACACAGACACCAATCACGCTGGAGAATAGCGTTAGCGCGAGCCCAAACAGCATTGATATACGAAAGCCATACAGTACGCGGGCCAGCACGTCACTGCCGTTACTGTCGGTGCCCAACAGGTTATGGCGTGAAGGGGCCGAGGGGAAGGGCACGTCAGTAGCGAAGTTGATGGTGTCGTAACTGAAGCGAATTGGCGGCCAAACGGCCCATCCGTGGTGGTCTATCTGTTGCTTTACGAACGGATCCTGGTAATCGGTAGTGGTATGCAGTTCTCCGCCGAAGGTGGTCTCGCTGTAGTCAAAGATGAACGGCAAATACACATGGCCTTCGTAACGGACGAGCAAGGGTCTGTCGTTGGCAAGCAGGTTGGCACCTAAGCTGAGAGTAAACAGCACCAAAAAAATCCACAGTGACCAATAGCCACGACGATTACTGCGAAAACGCGCCCAGCGGGCCTGATTTATCGGGCTTAGACGGTTCATTGGCGTGCCTCGAAATCAATGCGCGGATCGACCAGGGTATAGGTGATGTCGCTGAGGATATTCAAGAGCAGGCCAATCAGGGTGAAGATATACAACGTGCCGAACATGACGGGATAATCCCGTTGCAGGGTGGCGTCGTAACCCAGTAACCCCAGCCCATTGAGCGAGAACATCACCTCGATCAACAATGAACCGGTGAAGAACATGCTGACAAAGGTCGCCGGGAAGCCTGCGATAACCAGCAGCATCGCGTTTCGGAACACGTGTCGGTAAAGGATTTTCTTCTCGTCGAGCCCTTTGGCGCGTGCAGTCACCACGTACTGTTTGCGGATTTCATCGAGAAACGAATTCTTGGTGAGCATCGTGAGCGTGGCGAAACCGCCAATCACCGTCGCCAGCACCGGCAGTGTGATATGCCACAGGTAGTCGGTTATTTTGCCGTACCACGGCAGGGTATCGAAGTTGCTGGAAACCAGACCGCGAAGTGGGAACCAATCGAGGTAGCTGCCGCCGGCGAACAGCACGATCATCAGAATGGCGAACAGGAAAGCAGGAATAGCATAACCGATGATAATCAGGGTGCTACTCCAGGTATCAAAGGCGCTGCCGTTATTGACGGCTTTGCGGATACCCAGCGGTATCGACACCAAATAGATAATCAGCGTGCTCCACAACCCCAGCGTAATAGAGACAGGCAGGCTATGGCCAATCAGCTGCATTACTGACGCACCGCGAAACAGGCTGTCACCAAAGTCAAAGCGCATGTAGTTCCACAGCATGGTGAAATAGCGCTCGTGCAAGGGTTTGTCGAAGCCATAACGTTTGGTGATCTCGGCGATAACCTCCGGATCCAGGCCGCGCGAGCCGCGGTACTGGCTATCCGTCGCGCTGCCGACACCGATGCGTGCATGGCCCAGTTTTTCACCGGCGCCACCGCCGCCGAAACCGCTGCTTTGGCCCATTTCAATGGCAGCAATGGCCTGATCGACCGGCCCGCCAGGGGCGATTTGCACGATGAAAAAGTTAATGGTGATGATCGCCCACAGCGTGGGGATAATCAGCAACAGTCTGCGAATCAGATAAGCTGCCATCGCAGACTCCTTATTGCTGTTGGGCCGGTAAACGGGCCGCCTTGTTAACGTCAAACCACCAGTTGTCGAAACCGATCACGTAGGCAGGGCGAATTGGCGGCGTAGAGAACTTGTCCCAATAAGCATAACGGTCGTGATTGGAATACCACATCGGCAACATATATCTATTCCAGGTCAGTACCCGATCCAGCGCCCGGCCAAGTGGCAGCAGGGCTTTTTCATCGCCCTGATGTGCGGCGATCTGCCTGACCAGGCTGTCGACCGCCGGATCGGTGACACCCGAAGTGTTCCAACTGGAATCAATATATTTGGAGTCCCAAAGTGTCAGGAGGCTGGTACTGGGGAACGGCATTGCCATATAGACCGTTGGCATCATATCGAAATCGCCGTCGCGCATGCGTTTGGTAAATTGAGATATGTCGATCTCACGGATCTGCATATCAATGCCCAACCGTTTCAGGTTGTGCTGAAGCGGTAATACGTACTGGAAGTTGCTACCGCTCAGCAGCATCAACTCAAAGGTGAACGGTTTGCCGGTTTTGCTGTTCACCAATTGTTGGTTTTTCACTTCCCAACCGGCCAGCTTTAACAACTGAGTGGCCTTAAGCAGGTTTTGGCGATCGTTGCCGCTGCCGTCAGAGGTCGGCGGCTGGTAAATACTGGTGAACACTTCAGCCGGTACTTTGCCCTTCAGCGGGGCCAACAGCGCCAGTTCAGCCGCGTCTGGGTAACCACTGGCCGCGTATGGTGTGTTTTGGAAATAGCTGTTAGTCCGTTGATAGGCGTTGTAATACAGCGCCTTATTCATCCAATCAAAGTCGAAAGCCAACGTGAGTGCTTCCCGTACCCGAGGATCGGCGAACAGCGGGCGTCTCATATTGAAGGCCAGCCAGCGCGTGTTTTGCGCCGCCTGGTTGGTTTCATCTTGTTTGATGATGTAGTTACGGGCGAAATTGCCGCCCTGATACTGCGTGGCCCAGCTTTTTGGCGAACCTTCAATACGGAAGTCATAGGCACCGGCCTTGAAGGCTTCCAGCGCGACTTTGTCGTCGAGGTAGTAGTCGTAACGAATGCTGTCGAAGTTAAAGCGGCCGCGGTTGACCGGCAGATTGGCGGCCCAGTAATCGCGCACGCGTTGGTAGGTAATGTATTGGCCAAGCCGATAGCTGGCGATCTTATAGGGGCCGCTGCTGAGTGGTGGCGTGTTCAGCGGTTCATTCAGCTTATGATCTTTCCAAAAACTTTGCGGCAAAATGGGGAGGCTGAACAGCCCGAGCAGTTTGTCTTTATCCGGCTGAGGGAATTCTATACGCACTGTCAGACGTGAGATCGCCTTCACCGTAATGCCTTTATACAGCACGCGAAATTGCGGTACGCCTTCGGTCATAAACTTATTAAACGTGAAAGCCACGTCGGCGGCGGTAATGGGGCTGCCGTCGTGGAAACGGGCGCGGGCATTAATATCCAGCTCTACCCAGCGCATATCCGCAGGGAAGCGAGCAGATTCGGCAATCAGCGGATAGTAACTGCCGATTTCATCGTCTGAGGTGGTGAACAGCGTGTCATACAGCGCGTCGGTCCGTTCGCCGGGAACGCCGCGTGGGGCATAGCGGTTAAAATTATCGTAGGTCCCGATGGCTGCCAGCCGCACATCGCCTCCCTTCGGTGCCGCCGGGTTGACGTAGTCATAATGGCTGAAGTCAGTGGCGTATTTCGGCTCACCGAGCTGGGCGAAAGCATAGCTTTCATTGAGGGGTTCAGCCTGCAGGCCAAGGCTCAGTGCCGAGAGCACCAGGGCAGCAAAAACGCGTATGGACATCTTAACGGTAAGCTCCTGCTGTAAAGTCAGTTAAACCTGCGGCCGGCAGGCCATTTTTTGCCACGCAGCAGGGTAAATACATGAGAGAACTCACGGCTTGAGTGCCTGATAGTCAAATACGGGATGGGCATTGCAATACGCCATGAAGTTATCGATGCTCAAGGGTTTGCTGTAATAATACCCCTGCATAAAGTTAACGTCGTGCTCCTGCAGGAAGTGCACTTGTTCGGCTGTTTCAACCCCTTCCGCCACGGTTTGCATCTTCAATTTTTTGGCCAGTGAAATGACCGCGTCCAGAACGGGTGCCGTGACGGTATCCCGACCGATCGAGTTAACGAAGCCGCGGTCGATTTTCAGGTAATCCATGCTAAATCGCTCCAGATAAATCAGTGCACTGTGGCCGGTCCCAAAATCATCAATAGCGATTTCAATCCCCTGCTGGTGCAGCCAGTCGAACTCTGTCAACGCACTGTCTTCTTCCACCATACCGCGTTCGGTAATTTCAAAGACCAGCGTAAAATAGTTGCACGGTAATTGGGCCAGCAGTTCATACACATCGTGATGGAAAGAGGGCGCACTGAGATGTGAAGGGGAGATGTTCAACCCGAGTTTTGCCCCCTGCGGCAAAGCCGTTGCCAGTTTAGGGGCGTCTTCGGCAATCAGGCGGAACAGGTGGCGTGTCAGTGGCACTATCAGCCCTTCGCTTTCGGCATAGGGGATAAATAAATCTGGCGGTATACGCCCTTCGATGGGGTGTTGCCAGCGGATCAACGCTTCCAGGCCACCAATGGCGCCGGTTTTGGTATGAAAGACCGGTTGATACTCGATAAAGAACTCGTTGTACTTGATGCCACGCATCAGGGCGCGTTCCGGGCTTTGGCGCAACAACAGCATGTAGTAGCACAGCACGCCGATCATCACCGACAGGATCAGGCTACCCAGAAGGGTTAGCCGGATATCGTTGGGCGTCAGCTTTTGGTTATAAAACAGAATGGTCATCGGCGTGCCGGCGATGGATATACGGTCGGCCTGCTCGTTGGGCAGTTGGTTAACCGGCATCAGGTTTGGGCTAAAACTGGTGAGGGCGCGATCGCCGAGAATAATGGCAATGCCTGCCGCCCGATCGGCGGTGGGGCTGAACATTTGTTGGGGCATTAGCCCAATATCCAGCGTAGCCAGTATACCGGTATCTTCCTTGCCCGGTTGGCGTAACCACACCGCGACGGCGGGTTTTCCCGGCACTAATGGCGTACCCTGCTGTAGTTTGAGGTCCAACGGCTGTTGTTGGTTTATTTCCGGATAGATGCTTTTCAGCGCCAGCGTCATGTTGCCGGTAGCGGAAGAACAGTAGGCAATGCCGTTTTTTACCAGCATAAAAGTACGTACGCCGGAATGGAAAGCCGCTTGGTAGGTAATATCCGGTTGGCTGGTTGCACAGGATTGTTCGGTTAACGGCAACAATTGCTGCATGATTTCCGTTAACTCATTAAAGATTTTGAGAGTGAATTCTTGGGTGCGTTGTTCCACCACACGTTGATATTGCGTACGCTGGTGGCTAATCAAAGAAAGCGTAATAGCCATAAACAGGATAAAAAACACCAGGGCTACAATGCCGCTTTTAGCCAGGCTACGTCTTCTGTGCGAGACATGGCGTGCAAATGCCCTTTTCAAGCCCATAAACCTGCCCCCTGAGCGCGGCGTATCAAACTGTTTTTGTTATAAAGTGACTGCGTAATATATCCCAATGCTGGTCTTGCAGTCATTATTCATCGCACATCTCGCGAATGACAATCGGCCGATATGGCCCACTAACGCATTATTGGCGTTATCTCCATTTGACGATAATAGGTGAGTTTTTCATCTGAGGTGCAGTTTCCCGAAAATAATATCGCGAAATAAATAAGGGGAGGGCAGCAGAAAGCCAATCGAATCGATCGCTGATAGCACAATGATGTCTGGAGGGTATGCGGGGCAAAAAAAACGCTGCCCGAGGGCAGCGTTCTATCGCTCGTTTGGTATTCAGGACAATCAGGTTGGTACCGTCAACTGCGGGTAAGCACTCGGCGGCCTTCACGATAACGTTTATCCCAGTAGTTATCGCTGAGTTTTGAAATCATCACGCCGTTACTGGTCGAGGCATGAACGAATTGATCGTTACCTAAATAGATGCCGACATGGCGTCCGGTAGAGCCGGCGCGGAACAGCACCAGATCGCCAGGACGCAGTTTGGTACGCAAGATCTTCTTGCCAACGTCTTCCTGTTCATAGGTTGAACGCGGTAAATCCATACCAAACTGTTCACGGAAGGTGCGTTGTACAAACGCTGAGCAATCGATGCCGCGCTTGGTTTCACCACCTAAACGGTAGCGAACGCCTTTCCAGTCTGCATACTGGTCCATAATTTTTGACTTAACGTCAACGTTACGGACCATTGCTTCGAATTCATCCTGAGAGGCTTGCAGTAAAAGACCATCTTTGTCATTAACTGCACGCATCTCAGTTTGTGCGTTATTCAAGTTCGAAGTGTGAGTCGTGCTACACGCGGAGAGCATTACCGCTGCGGCAATTGCAGGTACTACCCGCAAAAAATATCTCAGAAACGGTTGAGATTTGACCATTGTTGTTGTTTTCCCTTGAAGTCCTTAACGACGAAAGTCGCTACCTGAAAAATGCCAAACGGAACGAGACTAGTCTGCTGCTGTTTACTCGACAATCGCTTACCGTTCAAAACGTGCTGGAACGCACATTTTTAATCGATTTGACGCTGAGTTGAGTTAAACCAGGCACAAACGCATCCGAGATTACCGTAACGAATTGGGGATTGCGAGCCTTTTTCCGCCCTTTTTTATATGAATTTGTGATGTAACATAATGTAAATCTTCATATAAAAAACGCTAATCGTTCGTTGTGCTGGTTTTGCGTCAATTCAGGCGGCGAAAGCGTTAACGCGATGATGTGCAAATAAGCAGAAAACGGTGAGGGAATCATCAGGAGGCCGGTCGGCCTCCTGCGGGGTATCACGATTTGTTATGGCTGCGATGGGCGGTGCTTGCCAGGCAGCATATCGTTCAGGCGCTGAATCAATACATCACTGAACGGAGTCATCAGACACCAGCTGGCACCAACCAACACGACAGACAGTGAACCAACGGCGATATCCGTAAACCAGTGGGCGCCAATCATCACGCGTGGTAATGAAAATACCAGGGTGATCAACAGCGCGACGATAAATGCCCGGCAATTAAAGTAGCGCAGCATGAAGCATGAAAAAATCATCAGCATCATACCGTGATCGCCAGGGAAACTGTCACTGGAAGCGTCTTTGGTAGGAATGCCGGTCAGTTCACTGACGCGGTTGATATTCTCAAAGCTCAGCGACGGGCTAGGGTGCTTGACCGGCAGCAAATGCCCAAGCTGGTTCAACACCACGGCAGTCAACAGCATAACAACGCCGGTGATCAATAAACGGCGACGGCCTGCGGCATTTTGCTGCAGGTAAAAAAACAGATACAGCAACCCCATTGCGAGCAGTGACATTACGTCAAATGCACGGTTATTGGTAATGGCCACCAAATGCAAAAAGTTGGAGTCAGTGGCTAAATGACGATTGAAAAAGAAGAAAATGGAAGAGTCCACAGTAAACCAAACACCGTGGTTAGCCGGCAGGAACCAGGACAGAAACAGCGCAATGCCCAGTAAATTGAAAAAGATGATGAAGGGTAAATTGCGGCGAGTCATGGCATAACCTGTTGTAAGTCTATAAATAAAAAGGGTGCTAACGGTAAAGATCTCAACTTAAACGAATAGTAAACAGCTTGGCTTGTAATGTGTTCCAGTCGGCGTTCTCGTTGTGAATGAGTTCAATTCGGCTGTCCAGTGGTGCCACTGGGCGTGTTTCGATACTGAGATCTTGTCCCTGACGGTTGATCAATAATGTGCCTTCAGCAATGCGTACCACACCTTTGGCGCGTTCAACGGGGGCCAGGCGTATCCACTCCATAATGCCAACGGTATCGAATACGGTGTCGGCATCAAAGATCCAGCCGCAGCTGGTAAATCCCTGCCCCTGATTGAGTGCTCTGCGCCAGCGTGACGTTTCCGGCAACCGCTGTGCGGCCAGGCCTTGCGTTTTGGCATGGCTATGATGATGTTGTGCATCCGGTAATTCTGTGCGATTTGTGCGAGGCTGGTCGAGCAAGGCAACATCTGCCTGTCCCTGTGCGATCGGATAAAGCGGGCGTTGCCGGGGATCCTGCGCCGCCCATTGTTGCAAGGCCAGCAGATCCTCGGGGTGATAAGTATCGCTTTTGCTCGCCAGAATAATGTCTGCGGCTGCCAGTTGATCGCGGAAGTTTTCATTTTCGCGGTAGCGCGGTTCACTGAGCTGACGTGCGTCCAACAGACAGAGGGTGGCTTGCAGTTCAATCCAGCCGGCATAACTGTCTTGTGTCAGCAATGACAGAATCTGTTTTGGATGACCGAGGCCGGTCGGTTCGATCAGTAACCGATCAGGTTTGCTTTGTTGCAGGAGCATGTTGAGTCCAACCTGCATTGGCAGCCCGTTAACGCAACACATGCAGCCCCCCGGGATCTCCTTCAACACTGCGCCGCTGTCTGCCAGCAATGCGCCGTCGATACCGATTTCACCGAATTCATTTACCAGCACGGCCCAGCGTTCGTGTTCCGGTTTGTTTGCCAATAAATGACGTATGGTGGTGGTTTTACCACTGCCGAGGAAACCGGTGATCAGGTTAGTTTTGGTCATGTATTATTCCTGATGTTAATAATTTCGACTGATCAATAAATAAGCCACCTGTTTGGCTTGAGTACAAGAGGCTGCCCAGCTTGCTTCAGGTCACAAATTTAGCAGGTTAGAATGCGATATTTAACTGGCCAAATCGACGATAATTTGTCGGAAAATTCTTAGCAAAAACCATGTATTAGCCATGGATACTGATTGTTAGTAGCTTGTTTTTTCTTTGTTAATTGCCCGATTACCCGCCAAATAATTACCCTGACCTTGCGATTATTCTTAAGAAGATCCTCTATGTTTAAATTGGCTTAACAAAAAAATGAGGTTGCCATGAATGTCTTTCGGTTATTTTTGATCGTAGGAATATTGTTTTCATGGACGGCAGCAAGTCATGCAGGAACCACTGGCGGGGTTATTCGTTTTGTAGGTTCTATTGTGGAAAGCCCCTGCGCGGTGAATGTCACCGATTCAACGGCCAATACGCAATGTTACCGCAATGGGCAGTACTATCAAGGTCAACAGGCCCTGTCAAAATTTGATGATACACGCAAAGAGCTTCCACTGAATTTAGGCACAACCGAAATGCGGTGGGTGGATCAACAGAAAAAACTTGCAGTAATGACGGTAGTTTATCGTTAAGTCGTTCGGCCATGCCGGATGAACCGTCCGGCATGGCCATTTTCTCTGTACGTTAAAAAAACGATTCCCAACCTTTATTGCACCATTGCACCATTGCACCATTGCACCATTGCCGGCCAGCGATATTACGCCAGCTGCGTCGACACCCAGTTTTTTACCGTTTCCCGTGCGCCACGATCGCGCAGTGACAGATAAGCGCGAGTCACCGCCGCGACAAAATCCTCATTACCTGGCAATTGTTCACCAAAAATACTTTTTAGCCCCAACAAGGCGATCACGCGTTGTTCATCGTCCGGCGTTGCGGCGACGACCTGCTGGAGCGTTGCCGACAGCGGATCGCGGATATCTATCGGTTGGCCGGCATCATCGACACCACCGACATAGCGCATCCAGGCTGCCACGCCTAACGCCAGACCTGCGTAGCTGCTGCCATGCTGCAGATGCCAGCGCACAGAGTCCAACATACGTTGCGGCAGTTTTTGCGTACCGTCCATGGCGATTTGCCAGGTACGATGCTGCAAGGCGGGGTTGCTGTAACGTTCAATTAACTGTGTCGCGTAGGCTGCCAGATCGATACCGCTGACGCTGAGGGTTGGCGCCTGTTCTGCCAGCATCAGGTGATGTGCGGCATGGCGATAAGCCTCATCGCCCATGCAGTCGTTTATATATTGATAGCCTCCCAGATAACCGAGATAGGCCAAAAAGGAGTGGCTGCCATTGAGCATGCGCAGCTTCATTTGTTCGAACGGCAATACGTCGTTCACCAACTGTGCGCCAGCCAGTTCCCACGCGGGGCGTCCCGCGACAAAATTGTCTTCCACCACCCATTGAATAAAAGGTTCACAGGCGATGGCACATTCATCGCGTACCCCGCCGAGTGCATCAGCCACTTCATTCAGCGTCTCTGGCGTAGCGGCTGGAACAATGCGGTCGACCATGGTGCTGGGGAAGCTGGCGTGTTGGGTAATCCAGTCGGCCAGAGCGCCGTCGCGCACTTGTGCTAATCCGACTATTGCATTGCGTAGTACATGGCCGTTTTCTGGAATATTGTCGCAAGAAAGCAGGGTAAAGGCGGGCAGACCACGTTCACGACGCAGGCGTAGCGCCTCTACCAAAATGCCAGGAACCGTTGTGGGCTGCTCGGGATGGGCGAGATCGGCGAGGATCGCTTGATGCTGAAGATCCAACTGCCCAGTGCCTGGTTCAATGCAGTAGCCTTTCTCGGTAATCGTCATCGAGACAATCGCCACCTGAGGCTCCGCCAGTTTTTCCAGGACGGCGCCTATGCCTTCTAGCTTGCGGTGAACGCTTTCATGCACAGCGCCGATGACGATAGCCTGATCGCCAGCCGCACCTTTCTCCAGCACGCTATACAGATGATCTTGCTGACGCAGCGTCTGGAATAATGTATCGCCGCCAAACAGACTGATCTCGCAGATCCCCCAATCGCCCCCCTGACGATTCAATACCCGATCGGTCAGCAGTGCCTGATGGGCGCGGTGAAAGGCACCAAACCCAATATGCACCATGCGGCTTTGTAATGCGCTGCGTGCGTAGTGCGGTTGCTGGACGGCATCGGGAAGCGGTGAGTTGGCGATCGTCTTCATGCAAAACTCCAAAGCTGAGTAAAAGATGCTGGCAGGTAACTTCTTAAAAGTTATCAGACCAGTTTTTTTTGCGCTAAGGGGCGTTTTTTTCACCCTTCCGCACGCGGGTTATCTGACGCAGTGTAAGGCTGCCAGCGTATCAATAACATGTCTCAGTCGAGAATAAGCCAGATTCGTGAAGTGGATCAACCAATCGTCGTTTCGCTTTTGACAGACAGATGTGAAAGAGTAAGGTGAAAGATAACCGATATCTATTTCAATTTGGTATAACAAGATTGTCGACACTGTGCGATCTTTATCCCTTCTGCAAGATTGGGCGATTTTTTATAAGGATAAATAATGGAACAAACATGGCGTTGGTATGGGCCGAACGATCCTGTCTCTCTTGATGATGTCCGTCAGGCTGGCGCTACTGGCGTCGTCACTGCATTGCACCATATTCCGAATGGCGAGGTGTGGCCGATCGAGGAGATCAAGGCACGTCAGGCACTGCTGGCGGAAAAGGGGTTGGTGTGGTCTGTGGTGGAAAGCATTCCGGTGCATGAAGAGATCAAAACCCACAGCGGCAATTACCCGCAACATATCGCCCATTATCAGCAATCGCTGCGTAACCTAGCGGCCTGCGGCATCGATACCGTTTGCTACAACTTTATGCCGATCCTCGACTGGACACGCACAGATCTGGAATATGTGTTGCCTGACGGCTCGAAAGCGCTGCGTTTCGATCAAATCGCCTTCGCGGCTTTTGAACTGCACATCCTGCAACGCTCAGGCGCAGAGCAGGATTATACGGCGGAAGAGCAGGCGCAGGCCGCCGAGCGCTTTGCCGCCATGAGCGCTGCGGAGATTGCCACATTAACTGGCAATATCATCGCCGGGCTGCCGGGGGCAGAAGAGGGCTATACGCTCGATCAGTTCCGCGCTCGGCTGGCGGAGTACGATGGGATCGACAAAGCGCAACTGCGCGAAAATATGGCGGTGTTTCTGCGTGCAATCGTTCCGGTGGCGGAAGAGGTCGGGGTCCGGCTGGCGGTGCATCCAGACGATCCGCCGCGGCCAATCCTTGGTCTACCGCGCATTGTCTCGACCATTGACGATATGCAGTGGTTCAAGCAGACCGTCGACAGCCTTTATAACGGCTTTACTATGTGTACTGGTTCCTATGGTGTGCGTGCGGACAATGATTTGGTGCGGATGATTAAGACTTTCGGCGATCGTATCCACTTCACTCACCTGCGCGCCACTTGTCGTGAGGAAAACCCGAAAAGCTTCCATGAAGGCGCGCATCTGCAAGGCGATGTCGACATGGTGGCGGTGATTGAGGCGATTCTGAGCGAAGAACAGCGGCGTCATAAGGCCGGCGATCGGCGGCCAATCCCGATGCGTCCCGATCATGGGCATCAGATGCTGGATGATTTAAAGAAAAAAACCAACCCGGGTTACTCGGCGATTGGCCGTTTGAAGGGGCTGGCGGAACTGCGCGGTGTCGAACTGGCGCTCAAACGCCGCTTCTTCCCTGAGTTGCCGTAACGGGGAAACGCTGCGCCGAAACCCGGAATAAGCGTTATCGGCGCGGCCAATTTTCGCCCGAGCACTGCCCGGACGGAAAGTGGCAAGCAATAGCTTATTCAGCCCGGCTCATGTAGCGACGCTCAGCAATATGAATGCGGATTTTGTCACCGGCGCTGAGGTACTCTGGCACCTGAATGGTCAGACCGGTCGCCATGGTGGCCGGTTTGTTTCGGGCACTGGCGGATGCGCCTTTGATGCCTGGAGCTGTCTCCACAATTTCCATATCCACGGTTTGTGGCAATTCCAACGCTAACACTTGACCGTCCAACGTCAGTACCTGCATGCCTGGCAGACCGGCTTCAGGAATAAACAGCAGCTCGTCTTCGATCTGGTCTTTCTTGAAGATATACGGGGTGTAATCCTCGTCATCCATGAAGACGTACTCTTCGCCATCGATATAAGAGAAGTTCACCTTACGGCGGGACAGGCTAATGGTATCCAGGATATCGTCGCCCTTGAAACGTTCTTCAACCTTCAACCCGGTACGGACATCCGAGAAGCGCATTTTGTATAAAGTGCTGGCACCTCGTGCACTTGGGCTTTGGACATCAATGTCTCTCACCAGCAGCAGTTTGCCGTTGTAATTGATCGCCATGCCGCGCTTAATTTCGTTAGCCTTTGCCATATAAAATAACCTGCAATGAAGAGTTTTTGGGAAGTTGCGACACGTTACTCGCGCTGTTGATTTCAGGCAAGTAGATCGAGCAAAAACAGTGAGAGAAAGGGGGATGGCGGGCGCCATCCCCTGTGGAGTTACTTGAATACCGGCAGCAGACCCAGCAATGCCAATATGTGCGCGACAGCGTTGATCAGCCCGAACAAAATGATGAACAGGATCATGCCATGACCGCCGGGTGCGCGATATTGCGCATCAGCAAAGCGGCGGCGGCTGGCGCGCGCCATCATTGCTGGCACGATGACCGCCCAAACGGTGGCAGCCAGCCCGGCGAAACCGATGGCGTACAGGAAGCCATTCGGGAACAACAGCGCGGCAATGGTCGGCGGCGCAAAGGTGACGAGCGCGGTTTTAGTGCGTCCAGCGGTGTCGTCGCTGAATTTGAAAAAGTCCGCCAGATAGTCAAACAGGCCCAGTGACACCCCGAGGAACGAACTGGCCAGCGCCATATAAGAGAAGGCACTCAGTAGCTGGCCGACGGTCTGGCTGCTGGACACGTTGCCCATTTGTTTGAGCAGGCTGCCGATGTTGCCGCCTTCGGCAATCACCTGTCGGAAGGCGTCACGAGCGATATTGCCCTGAATCACATACTGCCACAGGATATAGATCGCCAGTGCCAACAGCGTGCCGTACACCAAGCTGCGCACCACGGCACCGCTGTCTTTATGATAATACTTCACCAATCCCGGCACATTGCCGTGATAGCCGAACGAGGTCAGCAGATAAGGCAGCGCCGCCAGGGCATATGGCAAATAGCTGGCCTGGTCATCTCCACGGTTGAACAGCACCGCCGGTTGTACATGAGTGAACATATCGCCGACCGACATCACAAAGGTGATCACCATACCGCCGATCAAAATGGTGCTCAGGCGATCTACCGCACGCGTGGAAAGCCAAACAATAAAGGCCACTATGATGGCAAACACCAGTCCTGCCGTGGTTTGCCCGACGCCAATGATACCTTCCAGCGTGTGAGCGATGATTGAACCGCCGGCAGAAATATAGGCGTAGGTCAGGATATACAGGACAAAGGCAATGGAAAGGCCGTTAATAGCGTTCCAGCTTTTGCCCAGCAGGTCTTTAACAATGGTATTGAAGCTGGCGCCGCTTGGGTAATGCAGGGCGGCCTCAAGGATCATCAGGCCGGAAATCAGCATACAGGCCCAGGTATAAATCAGCAGCGCGACAGAGCCGCTAAACCACACGCCAGAAGTCACAATAGGGATGGAGAACATGCCGGCGCCGACGGCGGTGCCTGCAATGATCATCGCGCCGCCAAGGACTGAAGGGCGGGAAAGCTTCTGGATGGTGTCCGCGGACATTATTGATTGCTCCTGAATGGCTGAGTTGGCCGTGAGTTCTTTTGTACTAGCTTAATGGTACATGTGTGGCTGACGCATGTAAAGCCGTGAATGTGCTTGTTTCATGCATTAATCTGCCTTAATGGGGCTGTTTAGGGCGTATTTGGGGCCTGGATGAGGACGGTCAATTAACGGCTAAAAGAGGGGGATGTAAAGATTGATGGGCAAACCCGGATTATGCTGGCGGGCAATGCGCGCTACTGATATTGTCGCGCTTCAATTCCGCCAGCCCACCGGGAGACTCGCTGATGGACTGCCGTGCCGACTGTGGCGCCTGTTGTATTGCGCCTTCAATATCCAGCCCGATCCCCGGCATGCCCAACGGCAAGCCCGCGAATACCCGCTGCATTCATCTGAGTGAGCAGCTACGTTGTGGTTTGTTTCACTCGCCATTGCGGCCAAAAGTCTGTGGCAGCCTGCAGGCAAGCCGTGAAATGTGTCATGACCACCGCGATCAGGCGCTCATCTATTTGGCTAAGCTGGAAGCGGATACGGCACCTTGAATCCGCGTTATGCGTCTTTGAGCTTCCACAAACACAGTACTGCACCGATCACCATCGCCAGCGCGGAGTAAAATACCGCGTGGTAACTCCAGATTTCTGCCACTACACCGGCAATTGAACCGGCAAAGATCCAGCCCACTCGGGTCGTGTTGGTAAATAAGGTGGTGGCCGCACCGGCCTGTCCGGGCATCAGATCCTGAAAATAGAGCATGCCAATCCCTGCCAGCACGCCGATAAAGGCAGCATTAAGCAGTTGCAGGGCGATCAGCTGCCAGGTACCGGTGATAAACAACAGGCCAAGGTAAAACAGCAGGCCTGCCGCCACAGCACAACGCATCAGGAAGCGCTTGCCGAAGCGTTTCGCCACCATACCGGCGACCAGCATGGTGGGTATCTCCAGCCCGGCTGCGGTGCCCATTAATATCCCCGCCAATCTTTCCGGCAGTTGCAGTTCATGCACCATATACAGCGGCATATTGATCAGATACATGCTGTTGGCGGTCCACATAAAGGTGCAGGCCATAAACAACAGCAGCGTATCACGACGGTTCTGGCGCGGAGCTTCCAGCGTGGTGCTGGCGGGCACCGGCGTTTTGCGCATCGATGGCAGCATTGTCCACACCAGCGCGCCACACAGAATAAATGCAGCCGCGGCAGCCAGATACATCACCTTAAAACCGAATCCCAATGCCAATGCGAAGGCGATAGGGGGACCGATGACCCAGGCCAGGGAAACCTGTGCACGCAGGATCGAGCTGAACATCACGGCTTCGCGACCGGTACGGTCGGCATGCTCGCGTGCCAGGGCAAACATCTGGGGGTTTGCGGTGGAACCGAAGCTGGTCAGCATCACGCCGACGGCCAGCAAAAGAGAGTAATTACGACTCCAGGCAAACAGCACACAGCCCAGTGCACCCAACATGCAGCACAGAAAAATCAGTGTTTTGCGATCGCCTTTTTGATCCGAGCGTCGGGCAAGAAATTGACTGACCAGAATGCCGATGACGGCGCTGCCGGTAAAGAATAACCCGACCATGGAAGGGCGCACTTTCACTTCTGTCGCCAGAAATAGACTCAGCGTCGGGGTCTGCAGCGCACCGGCAATCCCAGTGAGGAAGGCCACCACTAAAAATGCCAGTGAAGTGAGGTCGGGGGAGCGTCGTGTTACCGCAGTTGAACCAGGCATAGAGGTCAGCAAATAGCCATAATTGAGGGAGTCGCGCGCATAATACGCCCGTTTAAATTAATCAGAAACCGGTTTCATTCTGCTTAATGGTAAAAAATTCTTACCCGCATAAGGCGAGAAAAAGGGCGATGTCACCATCGCCCGGGTATTCGGATATACCGCGTTATGCGCCGATTGGCACGTCGTGCGCGGTGTTTTTCAGCACCTCACCCTGGTACTTCTCTATCTGCAACTGAGCCATCTGCCCGCAGTTACCCTGGGCCAGGCTGGAGGAGCCAATGTCAAAGGTCAGGCAGTTGACGTTGCCGTTCTTACACAGCGACCCCGGTTGTGACGGATCCGCCGGATCGAACCAGGCCCCTTCGCTGATACGCACCACGCCAGGGCGTACGTCCTCACTGACCACGGCACCAACCAGGATCTGGCCACGATCGTTAAAGGCACGTACCAAGTCACCGTTAGCGATACCGCGTGATTGGGCATCCTGTGGATGGATCACAATCGCTTCACGATCTGCGACCGCATACTTTTTACGCAGCGGCGTATTGTCGAGCTGTGAGTGCAGGCGGTTGATCGGGTGTGCGGTGTTCAGAGACAGCGGATATTTAACCGCTTCCGGTCCGCGATACCACTCATGCGGTGGCATCCAGGTTGGGATGCCGGGGCAATCCTGGTATTTCATTTTGGCAATGGCGTCGGAGTAAATCTCGATTTTACCGGACGGCGTACCCAATGGATTGAGCAACGGGTTTTCGCGATAGTCGGCGAAACGCACCCATTGCGTGTTGGCTTCAGGCACCGGGAAGCGCACATAGTTATTGGATGCCCAGAACATGTCGAACGGTGGCAGGGCCACCCGGGCGGCGCGCGCCTGCGTTTTCATGTCATCGTACATGCCTTTTAACCACTGGGTTTCATCTTTGCCTTCGGTAAAGGCATCTTGCACTCCCAGTTTGGCCGCCATGGCTGCGAAGATATCAAAGTCGCTGCGCGACTCATGCTGTGGTTGTACACACTGATGCATTGGGAATACATACAGCTGCGAGTAATCCCCCCCCATTTCCAGATCGTTGCGTTCATAGCTGGTGGTGGCTGGCAGTACGATATCGGCGTGTTTGGCCGTGGCGGTCCAATAGGGTTCGTTCACCACGATGGTGTCCGGCCGTTGCCACGCCTTGACCAGATTATTGGTGTCCTGATGCTGGTGGAAGGTATTCCCCCCGGCCACATACACCATTTTCACCTCAGGGTAGGTGACCTGCGCGCCGTTGAAGTTAATGGTTTTGCCTGGATTACTCAGGCATTCGGCGATGCGTGCCACCGGGATCGGGGCCGGCGAGTTCTTCGGCGCGTTACCGGCAGAAATACCGGAAATGATGCCGCCTTTCGCCGTCGGGCTCCCGCCGGAAGAGTAATGATAACTGAAGCCAAAACCACCGCCCGGCAAGCCTATTTGGCCGAGCATCGCCGCGACGGTGACCAAGAGCCAGTGTTGTTGTTCGCCATGATGCTGGCGTTGAATACCCCAACCGCCCATGATCATGGTGCGATTTTTTGCCATTTCGCGGGCCAGTTGGCGTAACACATCGGCATCGACACCGCACACATCGGCAGCCCATTCGGCGGTTTTTGGCGTGCCATCGGTTTCGCCCAGCAGATAGGCCTGGAACTTGTCGAAGCCGGCAGTATAGGTTTTCAGGAAGTCAGGGTTATGCAGGTTTTCGGTCAACAGCGTGTGAGCGATGCCGATCAGCATAGCGCCGTCCGTATAAGGGCGCGGGGCGATCCACTGCGCATCGACGAATTTGGCGCTGTCGTTGTGCACCGGATCGATACTGATCACTCGGGTGCCTTTCTTCTTCAGTGCCTCAAAGCCCGTCTGCCCGTAGTGGTCCGGCACGTTCCAACTGTTTTTCAACGTGATCATCGGGTTACAGCCCCATAGAACCACCAGTTGGCTGTTTTCGATCACGTTAGGCCAGGCGGTCTGCTGTTCGTAAACCTCCATAGAGCCCACCACGTGTGACATGATCACCTGGGCTGCACCGGTGGAGTAGTCGCCGGCATAACCGAGGAAACCGCCGGTCAGGTTCATCAGGCGTTGCAGCAGTGTGCGGCTGTTATGCAGCATGCCGACGCTCTTCCAGCCATAAGACCCGGCATAGATTGATTGTGGGCCGTGGTCTTTCTGTAGACGGGTAATCTCTCCGCACACCAGTTCAATGGCTTTGTCCCAACTGACGCGCACCCATTCGTCGCGACCGCGCAACTCGGTATGGCTACCGGGGCCCCCTTCCAGCCAGCTTTTACGCACCATCGGGTATTTGATGCGGTTTTCAGCATGGACTTGATAAGGTGCCATGGTGATCAGTTCGTTCGGATAAGGATCGTCTTTAACCGGCTGCACGCCGACCATTTTGCCGTCCTGTACTATGGCTTCAAAAGCGCCCCAGTGTGCGCCCGTCAGAATGCCTTTTTGTGCCTGACGCAGTACCACAAACTGTGGTAGCGCCTGGCTAATAGCCTGCGCCAATGCGGATTTGGGCCACAAGCCTGCCAGCAAAGGTGCTGCGGCCAGCGCAGTGGCACCGGTCAGGAAGCGGCGGCGGCTCATTTTTAACGCTTGTTGTTGATATTTGCTCATTTCGCTTCTCCCTTAAAGCTTAGCTGGTGCGGCGGGTTGCATGTCACTGGCATGTTTCTGCACGTATTGTGTCAGAACGCGCAGTTGTTCCTGCGTCAGCGAGGTGCGTGGAGCCATACCTTTAATTACGCCGATCCACTGGTTGGCGTTGAAGCGATCGAGTGCGGTCAGGCCGTGGCAACCGGTACAGTTGGCAGACATCATATCCGCCGTGTAGCGCCAGATTTTTTGCTGATCGTCGATCAGTTGTTTACGCGGCAACCATACCTGGAGAGAAACTTGATGCCACACCAGGCCCGTTTCACTGTCGGTCATGGTGCTCCCGGTTTTCAGCAGTTTGCGTGCGTCTTCACCCAGCAGCACGCTGAGAATACGCTTGCCCTGTGCCGCGTAGAACACTTCGCTGACACCGTCTTGCTGCCAGCCGGTGACGTTGGCCAGCACTTTGTCACCTTCCTGTTTCACCACCTGAACCTCGGTGGATGGCATCAAGTTACCGGCGTTGTGGCTGTCGTCAGGCTTCAGGAAGAAGGGCTCAGTGGCAATGGTGTACAGCGTGGTCGCGGTGGGTGAGGTTTCAGCGGCCGCTTTTGCCAGTTCGGCGGCACCGGCCTGAGTTGCGCCACTCATATCCGGCAGGATATGTGCCACACCTTTGTGACAATCGATACAGGTTTCGCCCTGCTTGATGGCCACTGGATGCTGAATGCGTGCTTCAGGTCGCTGAGCAGTGATGTCCATAGCATCAAAGCTGTGGCACGAGCGGCAAGTGGCGGAGTCGTTTTCTTTCAGCGTTTTCCATACCGACTGAGCCATGGCCAGCTTATGCGCCTCATATTTTTCTGGTGTATTAATGGTACCCACCATCTCGCCATAAATATCTTTTACCGCGCGGATTTTGGTCCACAGATAATCGAGCGGCTCATGCGGAACGTGGCAGTCGGCACATTCGGCACGGATGCCTTTGGTATTCTGGAAGTGGACGCTGCCCTGATATTCAGCCAGCGGCTGTTGCATGGTGTGACAGGAAACGCAGAAGGCCGTGTCGCTGGTTTTGTGGAATACCGTCGCGGTGCCCGCTAATAATGCTGCCCCGAGGATAATTCCGAGGAGCAAAATCCACAGCCATCCCCAACGGTGCTTTTTTATCAAGCCAGTGAGTTTATTGGTCATATTGAACCCGCTTATAATTATGAAATACCAAGGAAAACCTTGCCAAAAAAGTGTCGGCCGAACGCCGACATGCTTGGGGAAGTATAGGTATTATTAGCAAAGACATCTAATACTATAGGGTTATTTTTAGAGGAAAAACGGCCATTCGAGGGATTTTACAGCGTTATATTCTAATTTATATAACGCATTTTTTATGTGGTTTTATCATGCCATGAGAAAGATCACGGACAGAGAGGAAAAACTCTGAATGAAAACGGCTATTCTGTTGGCAGATAAGCATGGCCCGTCAGCCACAGGTGAATGGCATTGCGGCTGGCTTCAAAATGCGGCTCCGGTAAGGCATTCGGAGAACACCAGCGCCATTCGGCACATTTATCCGGTTCTTTGCGTTCGGGTGTGCCGCCGGGATGCTGTGTCTGCAAGCACACGGATACCGTATGTTTTCCTTCGGCGCGCCAGGTTTGCAGATTATTGCTGATACCGATAAAACGAGGTGGGGCGATCATCAACCCGGTTTCTTCGGCGATTTCACGCTGTGCGCACTGTTCAAAGGTTTCACCCTCATCCAGGTGCCCACCGGGAATAGACCAGAAAGGTGCGTGCTGACCGCAGCGTTTTCCCAGTAGTATTTCCCCTTGCGCGTTTACGATGATCACACCGACTCCTGCAACTACAGACATGTATAGCTCCGTCAGCAAAATTTCAGCACAGTATGTCATTTTAGCGCCGCGACAGGTAACCCTTCGGGAAAAGTGTGCGTAAGGTCAAAAATCTATGACATCAAAATGGAGAAAACTTGCTTTCATCCAAGGCTGATTACACACTCCTTGAAACGTTTCAGCGTTATTGTCACGATGATTCGGTGCCGATAACGCTCCTTTTTCCCAATGAAGCTGAAACGATTCAATTCAGCAGGAGAGGAGCATCATGTTCCAGTTGTCACAGCAAGATATTCACCTGGGCGCAACCGCCGGTAGCAAGCAGGAAGCCATCCAGCAAGTGGCTTCAGCACTGACTGAGGCAGGCTGCGTCAGCGCCGCCTATGTGGACGGCATGTTGCAGCGCGAGCTGCAAACCTCCACTTACCTGGGTAATGGCATTGCCATCCCGCACGGTACCACCGATACCCGCGATCTGGTGTTGAACACCGGTGTACAGGTATTCCAGTTTCCGCAGGGCATCGAATGGGGAGAGGGCCAAACCGCATTTGTGGTGATCGGCATTGCTGCCCGTTCTGATGAGCACCTGGCGCTCCTGCGCCAACTGACCCATGTCCTTAGCGATGACAGCGTAGCCGAACAACTGGCGAAAACCACGTCAACGGAAGAGCTGCGCAGTTTGTTGATGGGTGAAAAGCTGACGGCGGAGTTCAAGTTTGACGCGTCTCTGATTGCGCTCGATGTGGCCGCCGACAGCCTGATGACGCTGCAGGCGTTGAATGCAGGCCGCCTGCAGAAGATCGGCGCGGTTAACGCGCAGTTTGTTAGCGACGTCATCACCCGCAAGCCGCTGAATCTGGGGCAGGGCATTTGGTTAAGCGACAGCACCGAAGGCAATTTGGCCAGTGCAGCGACCCTCAGCCGTCCGGCGCAAGCCTTTGACGAAGACGGCGAGAAGGTGGCGCTGTTGCTGACGCTGTCCGTGGCCGATCAGCAGCCGCTGGCCGTGTTGAATTATTTGAGCGATTTGCTGTTGGCAAACAAAGCTGAACGCTTGCTGAACGCTGATGCCGTCACCGTGCTGGCCTTGTTGACCAGTGAGGTAGAAGAAGAAAGCACTACGCTGAGCGCTGAGTACGTGATCCGTAACGAACACGGTTTACATGCACGCCCGGGTACAGCGCTGGTCAACGTGATCAAGCAGTTCAGCAGTGAAATTACCGTCACTAATCTCGATGGCAGTGGCAAACCGGCCAATGGTCGCAGCCTGATGAAGGTTGTGGCGTTGGGCGTCAAGAAAGGACATCACCTGCGCTTTACCGCCAAAGGTGAAGATGCTGAAGCGGCGCTGAAGGCGATCGGAGAAGCGATTAACGAAGGACTGGGCGAGGGCGCAGCATGAGCAGAAGAGTAGCAACAATTACCCTAAATCCGGCTTACGATCTGGTGGGTTTCTGCCCAGAGATTGAGCGCGGTGAAGTTAACCTGGTCAAAACCGCAGGTCTTCACGCCGCCGGGAAGGGGATCAATGTTGCCAAGGTGCTGAAGGACCTGGGTATTGATGTCACTGTGGGCGGTTTCCTGGGGAAAGATAACCAGGACGGTTTCCAATTACTGTTCAGCGATTTGGGCATTGCCAATCGTTTCCAGGTGGTTCCGGGGCGCACTCGCATTAACGTCAAACTGACGGAAAAAGACGGTGAAGTGACGGATTTCAACTTCTCTGGTTTTGAAGTGACGGGGCAGGATTGGGAACGTTTCGTGACCGACTCCCTGAGCTGGCTGGGCCAGTTTGACATGGTGGCGGTGAGTGGCAGCTTACCGGCCGGGGTTGATCCCGATGCCTTTACCGACTGGATGGTCCGCCTGCGTGCACAGTGCCCGTGCATTATCTTCGATAGCAGCCGTGAAGCACTGGTGGCTGGATTGAAAGCGGCACCCTGGTTGGTGAAGCCAAACCGTCGTGAACTGGAAATCTGGGCCGGTCGGCCCTTGCCGCAATTGGCCGATGTGGTTGAGGCCGCACATGCATTGCGCGATCAAGGCATTGCCCACGTAGTGATTTCTCTCGGTGCCGAAGGTGCGCTGTGGGTTAACGCTTCCGGCGCCTGGATTGCCAAGCCACCCGCTTGCGAAGTCGTCAGCACCGTGGGGGCAGGTGATTCTATGGTTGGCGGCCTGATTTATGGCCTGCTGATGCGTGAGTCCAGTGAGCATACTTTGCGCTTGGCCACCGCTGTGGCTGCGCTGGCAGTCAGCCAGAGCAACGTCGGCGTGACCGATCGTCCACAGTTGGCCGCAATGATGGCGCGTGTCGATCTGAAACCTTTTAATCAATAGCTGGAGGCAGAATGAAAACACTGCTGATGATAGACAGTTCGCTGGGACAGGCACGTGGTCACCTGGCGAAACGTATGCTCGGTGCTGCGGCGGCGAAAGCCGGTCTGACACGGGTTGAATCGCTGGCCGAGGCTGAGCTGGTGGTGGTGGCAGGGCAAACTGCACCTGCTGATGCCGCACTGAACGGCAAACGGGTTTATGTGGGTGATGTTGAACACGCTGTCCGTGAGCCGGACGCCTTTCTGGCGCAGGCCATCGCCGACGCGAAAGCCTACCAGGCACCTGTCGCCGCGCCGCTTGAGCCTGTAAAAGGGGCGGGGCCAAAACGTATCGTGGCAATTACCGCGTGTCCAACGGGGGTCGCCCACACCTTTATGGCTGCTGAAGCCATTGAGAGTGAAGCTAAAAAACGCGGTTGGTGGGTAAAGGTAGAAACCCGCGGATCCGTGGGTGCCGGTAATGCCATTACGCCAGAAGAAGTCGCTGCGGCCGATCTGGTCATTGTTGCGGCAGACATCGAGGTGGATCTGGACAAGTTTGCCGGTAAGCCGATGTACCGCACGTCTACCGGTCTGGCACTGAAGAAAACGGCGCAAGAGCTGGATAAGGCCGTCGCCGACGCGGAGATTTTCCAACCGCAGAAAAGCGGGGCACCAGCCGCTGCGGGCAAGAAGAAAGAGAGTGCCGGGCCATATCGCCACCTGTTGACGGGCGTGTCCTACATGCTGCCAATGGTGGTAGCCGGTGGTCTGTGTATTGCGCTGTCGTTTGTGTTCGGTATCAAGGCGTTTGAAGTCAAAGGTACGTTGGCCGCAGCGTTGATGCAGATTGGCGGCGGTTCAGCCTTTGCGTTGATGGTGCCGGTACTGGCCGGTTTCATTGCTTTCTCTATTGCTGACCGTCCGGGTCTGACGCCGGGTCTTATTGGCGGTATGCTGGCAGTAAGCACGGGTGCCGGTTTCCTCGGCGGTATTATTGCCGGTTTCATGGCGGGCTATGTTGCCAAATTTATCAGCACCAAACTGCGTCTACCGCAGAGTATGGAGGCGCTGAAACCGATATTGATCATTCCGTTGGTTGCCAGCCTGATCGTCGGTTTGATCATGATTTTCGTCGTCGGTACGCCGGTCGCGAAAATCATGGAAGGTCTGACTCACTGGTTACAGTCATTGGGTACCGCTAACGCGGTGCTGCTGGGCGCGATCCTCGGCGCGATGATGTGTACCGACATGGGCGGTCCGGTCAACAAAGCGGCCTACGCGTTCGGCGTGGCACTGCTGAGCTCCTCAGTGTATGCCCCAATGGCAGCCATTATGGCGGCGGGCATGGTCCCCCCGCTGGCGATGGGCCTGGCGACACTGTTGGCGCGTCGCAAGTTCGAGAAGTCTGAGCAGGAAGGCGGTAAAGCGGCGCTGGTACTGGGCCTGTGCTTTATCTCCGAAGGCGCAATTCCGTTTGCGGCCCGTGATCCAATGCGTGTGTTGCCATGCTGCATCGCCGGTGGCGCACTGACCGGGGCCTTGTCCATGGCGTTCGGCGCCAAGTTGATGGCACCGCACGGCGGGCTGTTTGTCCTGCTGATCCCAGGTGCTATCACACCGGTACTGTTGTATCTGGTGGCGATTATCGCCGGTACGCTGTTGGCGGGGGTATCGTACGCGGTGTTGAAACGGGCTGACGTTCCGGCGGCGACGGTCGCTTAACGTTGATGCAGGCAATAAAAAACCGGAGCCCAGGCTCCGGTTTTTTTATGTGGCATCACTGCTGCGCTTTCAGCCAGGCGATCTCTTCCGCCCAGATATCCGGGTTCACCGTTTCCAGAATCAACGGGATATTGTCGAAACGTGGGTCACGCATGATATAGCTGAACACCGTTTTACCGATGTTGCCTTCACCCAGACTGTGGTGGCGGTCAACACGGCTGCCGAACTCGCTCTTGGCGTCATTCAGGTGCATGCCGCGCAGATACTGGTACCCGACGATGTCGCCGAGCGCTTTAAACGTCTGTTCGCAGGTCTCTTCGGTACGCAGATCGTACCCAGCAGCAAAGGCATGGCAGGTATCAATACAGACACCGACGCGGCTTTTGTCTTCCACGCCGTCGATGATCGCCGCTAAATGTTCAAACTTGAAACCCAGATTACTGCCCTGACCGGCGGTATTTTCGATTACCGCCGTCACGCCGGTTGTTTTATCCAACACCAGGTTGATGGATTCGGCGATACGCGCCAGACATTTGTCTTCATCAATCTGTAGCAGGTGGCTACCTGGGTGGAAGTTCAACAGCGTCAGCCCCAGTTGCTCACAGCGCTGCATTTCATCAAGGAAGGCCTCGCGGGATTTTTCCAAGGCTTCGGTTACCGGGTGGCCGAGGTTAATCAGATAACTGTCGTGCGGCAGGATTTGTCCTGGACCGTAACCGTATTGCGCGCAGGCACTTTTAAACTTATCGATCACGTCTGCAGGCAGTGGAGCGGCTTTCCATTGACGTTGGTTTTTCGTGAACAGGGCGAATGCGGTCGCCTCTAATTCGTGCGCGCGGATAACCGCCTGATCCACGCCGCCTGACGCGCTGACATGTGCACCGACAAACTTCATTTTCATTCTCCTGTGTAATCGGCGTCATTATGGCATTGATAGCGGTAGGATTGAATGGCGGGAAAAGCGATGGCCCGCAATGGCGGGCCATTGAGAAGAGAATCAGAGGAAATGTTGCACCAGCAGGTTTATTGCGCCGCCGCCGACCATCAGCCAGACGAACAGCAGGGTAGCCAGCAGGATCGGTTTGACCCCAGCCTGGCGCACCGCACTGATGTGGGTGGTCAGGCCCAGTGCCGCCATCGCCATCGCCAGCATCCAGGTGTCGACGGTAATCAGGTGTTTAACCAGCGTCGCTGGGATCAGGTTGAACGAGTTCAGCCCGGCGACGGCGATAAACAGTACCGCGAACCAAGGAATGGTGATGGCAGATTTTTCCGCTTTGTGCCCGGTGCTGCCCGTACTGCGACTACGGCTGATATACCCAGAGAGCAGGACCAGGAAGGGGGCCAGCATCATCACGCGGATCATTTTTGAGATCACTGCGGCATTTTCAGCATCCGGTCCGATAGCATGCCCAGCGGCAACGACCTGCGCCACTTCGTGGATGGTCGAACCGGTGAAGATACCGAAAGTTTCCTGGTTAAAGGAGAACCACTGGAAATGCTCATTCAGGTTGTACATCCATGGGTAGATGAAGATTGCCAGTGTGCCGAACACCACCACGGTGCTCACGGCCACCGCCACTTTGTTTGAGTCTGCCTTCAGTACCGGCTCTGTGGCCATGACGGCGGCTGCACCGCAGATACTGCTGCCGGCCCCGATCAACATGGCGGTTTGGCTGTCAATGCCGAAGACCTTTTTACCCAACCAGCAGGCGAGCAGAAATGTGGTGCTCAGGGTCAGCGCATCGATGATGATGCCGGTGGTACCGACGTCGGCTATCTGCTGGAAGGTAAGACGAAAACCGTAAAGGATAATGCCGAGCCGCAGCAAACGTTGTTTGGCCAACTGAACGCCGCCATGGCAGCTCGGTTGTAACCAGGGATACACCGTATTGCCCACCACAATGCCAAGTAAAATCGCCAGTGTCAGCGCACCCAGTCCCAATCCGGCCACCCACGGAATATCACCGACCCAGACCGCCAACGCGGTGATGGCACCCGTCAACAGGAGTCCTGGCACTAAGTGAGGTAAACCGAACAGAGGAAATTGCCGCGATGGAAAAGTATGTGTGGTATTGGTCGCCATAAGTCAGCCCTTTTAATCAAATTCTTGAGCACAGACTACGTTCTTGCCCCATAAAAGAGAAATTGATTATATGTTTATAACTTATCTATATAAGTGGTTAATCGGTATCGGCGGCTTTCATACTGATTTCTGCAAACGTGGTAATATTACTCGTATTCACCCTGAGCGCTATTGCCGGTCAGTAGCGCAGATTTTGCATTAATTTCAGTGACTTTATTCGATGTCACCTTTGATGAATACCGAGACGCTATGCATATTACCTTACGTCAATTAGAAGTCTTTACCGAAGTGCTTAAAAGCGGTTCGACCACGCAGGCTTCCGTAGTTCTGGCGTTATCACAGTCGGCGGTCAGTGCAGCGCTGGCCGATCTGGAAGGGCAGTTGGGCGTACAGTTGTTCGATCGTGTCGGCAAGCGTCTGGTCATTAATGAACATGGCCGACTGCTGTACCCGAAGGCGCTGGCGCTACTGGAACAAGCGGGAGAAATTGAACAGTTGTTCCGTCATGATGCCGGTGCGCTGCGTATCGGTGCCAGCAGCACCATCGGCAACTATATGCTGCCAGAGATGATCGCCCATTATCGGCATGATTTCCCTTCGACTCCGCTGGAGCTCAACGTTGGCAACAGCCAGGACGTGATCGGTGCAGTCGCTGACTTCCGGGTTGATCTGGGGCTGATCGAGGGGCCTTGTCATATGCCGGAATTGGTCACTCAGCCGTGGCTGGAAGACGAGCTGGTGGTGTTCGCTGCGCCGGATAGCCCGTTGGCGGGGCAACCACTGACCTTGACGATGCTGGCTGAAGCCCCCTGGATCCTGCGCGAGGGCGGTTCGGGTACGCGTGAAGTACTGCATCACCTGCTGCTGGCGCATTTACCCCACTTTCAGTTAGTGATGGAGCTGGGCAACTCGGAAGCGATAAAGCATGCGGTTCGCCACGGTATGGGGATCAGTTGCCTGTCGCGCCGGGTGATTTGCGAGCAGTTGGCAAGCGGTGTGCTGGTGGAGCTACAGGTGCCGTTGCCTCCGCTGATGCGCACGTTGTATTTGATTCACCATCGCCAAAAGCATATCTCCAGTGCTCTACAGCGTTTTCTGAGTTATTGCGCGTTTCAGCCTTGATAACGTCTCCATAAGGTGAAACAAAGCATAAAAAGCTGCTCCCTGTCACATTAATGACAGTAAGTAAGGCCATCCCGACAGTTGCTAATAATTAGCCCTGAATTATGAAGCTATCTTATATCAGTGCAATGTTACTAGTTCGCTGGCGGGTATTTGTTACAATCCGCCCTCATTTTTTTTGACCAGCAGATAGGGTAAGAATGGCTCAGCAGGATATAAAAACATCGGGGCAACAAGCACCCGGATTGCGCCGCGAGCTGAAGGCGCGGCACTTAACCATGATTGCTATTGGTGGTTCTATCGGCACGGGTCTGTTTGTCGCCTCTGGTGCGACGGTTTCTCAGGCTGGCCCTGGTGGTGCACTGCTGTCTTATGCGCTGATTGGGTTGATGGTCTACTTCTTGATGACCAGCCTGGGTGAACTTGCGGCCTTTATGCCGGTATCGGGTTCTTTCTCCACCTACGGCGCGAAATACGTTGAAGAAGGCTTTGGTTTCGCACTGGGCTGGAACTACTGGTACAACTGGGCCGTGACCATCGCCGTTGACCTGGTGGCCTCGCAGTTGGTGATGACCTACTGGTTCCCAGATACCCCAGGCTGGATCTGGAGCGCACTGTTCCTCGGCCTGATGTTCTTGTTGAACTACATTTCAGTCAAAGGCTTCGGTGAAGCAGAATACTGGTTCTCGCTGATCAAAGTGACCACCGTCATTATCTTCATTGGTATTGGCGTGCTGATGATTTTCGGCATCCTTAAAGGCGGCGAACACGCAGGCTGGCAGAACTGGACCATTGGTGACGCGCCGTTTGCCGGCGGTTTCTCGGCAATGATTGGCGTGGCGATGATCGTCGGCTTCTCGTTCCAGGGGACCGAGCTTATCGGTATCGCTGCCGGTGAATCGGAAAACCCAGGTAAAAACATCCCGCGCGCGGTGCGTCAGGTGTTCTGGCGTATCCTGTTGTTCTATATCTTTGCCATTCTGATTATCAGCCTGATCATTCCTTATACCGATCCGAGCCTGCTGCGTAACGATGTAAAAGACATCAGCGTCAGTCCATTTACGCTGGTCTTCCAGCACGCCGGTTTGCTGTCGGCTGCGGCGGTGATGAATGCGGTTATTCTGACTGCGGTACTGTCCGCCGGTAACTCTGGGATGTACGCATCCACCCGTATGCTGTTTACCTTGGCATCGGAAGGTAAAGCGCCGCGTATTTTTGCCAAACTGTCGAAGGGTGGGGTGCCGCGCAACGCGTTGTACGCCACTACCGTGGTCGCGGGCCTGTGTTTCTTGAGCTCAATGTTCGGTAATCAGTCAGTTTATCTGTGGCTGCTGAATACCTCGGGCATGACCGGCTTTATCGCCTGGTTGGGGATTGCCATCAGTCATTACCGTTTCCGTCGTGGCTACATGATTCAGGGGCGTGATCTGAACGACCTGCCATACCGTTCCGGTTTCTTCCCGCTGGGGCCGATTTTTGCCTTCGTCCTGTGTTTGATCATTACGCTGGGGCAGAACTACCAGGCATTCCTGCAAGACCGAATTGACTGGTACGGTGTGACAGCCACCTATATCGGTATTCCACTGTTCCTGATTATCTGGTTCGGTTATAAGCTGACGCGCGGCACCCGTGTCGTGAAGTACAGCGAAATGGAATTCCCGAAAATGGACGTGAAGTAACCTCGGGTTATGCCCCGGGATTTCAGGCTGCGGTCGAAAAGTTCGGCTGCAGCTTGAAAGACAACGCGCATATCACGTGGCGGGATACCGCCGCGTTATTCCTTCCCATTGATTGTCAGCGCGTGTTGCGCTGCGGCCATCAGATTCTCAACCTTCTGATAATCCTGCGTTAACGCCAGCACGCCGGTGTTCAGTTGCAGCGACACCTCACCAAAAGCCCCAAAATCGTAGGGCGCCTGCAGTGGCGGGACAATACGCGCCAGAAACTCCCCTTCAGAACCGTAAGGTAGGCCGTGTACCAGGATCAGGAATTGGCCTCCGGTATAGCGACAAACAAAATCGCTGGGACGAACCAGCATTTTCAAGCGCTCGCCAATGGTGCGTAATACGTCGTCGCCGATGAGAACGCCGTGGCTCTGATAGAGTGCGGCCAGCGGGGTAAATTCGATAATAAACAGGTGGGAAAGCGGGTGCATCGTTGCTGAAGGTCGACAAACCTCCTGCATGACGGCTTCACCGCCTGCGCGGTTGAGGAAGCCGGTTAAACGATCCTGGTGGGCCGCTTTGTGTTTTTCGGCTGTCAGGGTGACATGTTGAGCGACCTGGCGATGGTAAAACGCGATCAGACCATGGGCTAACAGGAGCCAAAGCGGGATGATGTCTGCCAGTAAAAACAGATTCTGTACGCGCGATAGCGGCGCGACCGCGAGATAGGGCAGCGTCAGCAGCATGATTTCCAGCAAGGCAAAGCGTGGTGCGGCGGCATGGCGCTGCATCAGCCAGAAAGCCAGCCCGGTAATCAACAGGCCGGCGAACAGGATAAGCACCATGCGGCCTGACAACATGACCAACAGCGCGGTTGCGCCTACCAATGCGCACCACAACAGCACTGTTACAAGCATGGCATTGGGCCAGCGTGGCGGATTGACGCGCGTCAGCCACCAACGGCCGCCGGTCAGCAGTAAGAGTGAGGCCAAGAGCGCGGCACCGAGTGCACTATGGGTCAACCAGATGTACCCCAGCAGCAGCACCACCACACCGGCGGCATTGAGCCAGGGTGTTGCGGGAGAAGGCAGCAACGTAAGCCGCATTTGGCGTTGAAATTGGGCATCATCCGTATGCTGTGGGCTTTGTACCAGCCAGTGCAGTAGAGCGGGCCTTTTAGGCGTTAACGTGGGGAGTCGACTTCTCATTGCAGCCTCATTAATCAGGACCTCGCCAATAAGCCTTAAAGAGCGAGCTTGGCGCGATTGGCACGCCGTTTGGCGGTCAGGCTTCGGATTCTATGTGGTTTCGTTGCGATTTGTCACAGCCAGGCGGGGTGGGGCCTCACTTTCGGAATTGTTAACCCTGCGTGCTTTCACGAGGTTATCGGGGTGATTGGGTGAATAGCGTTATAAAATAAAGTGTTACATCTTTATATGACAGCTAATAGCTATTGATATGATTGATAAGTATTATCGTTTGCTTTATTGTTATCGGCTGCTTATCAGGTTCAAGCGGCCGTTTGCAGCCGCGATGGTCATTGTCGTAACAGGTATCCGAAATAATGAGCGTATCCACCGATCCTATCCCTGGGACCAAGGGGCAACCCAGCGTCAATGTGATGGGGCGTTATCACCATATTCTCCGTCACCGTTTATTGATGATGGGGGTGTTGGCACTGGCGATTTTGGGTTCGCTGCTGCTGGACTTTACCATGGGGCCTTCGGGGCTTTCACTGTCCTCCTTGTGGCAAACGCTGATTGACCCTGCGGCGGCAGATGCCGGTACGCGGGTGATCGTCTGGGATATCCGTTTGCCTTATGCATTGATGGCCGTGGTGGTCGGGTTTGCGCTTGGCTTGGCTGGCGCAGAAATGCAAACCATCTTGAACAATCCGCTTGCCAGCCCGTTTACCCTTGGCGTTTCGTCCGCTGCGGCGTTCGGTGCGGCTCTGGCTATCGTGTTGGGCATTGGCGTACCGGGCATACCGGACCAATGGTTTATCTCCGCCAACGCGTTTATTTTTGCCCTGTTTGCGGCACTGATGCTCGATGGCATTACGCGCTGGACACGGGTTGCGACGTCTGGCGTGGTGCTGTTTGGCATTGCGTTGGTGTTCACCTTTAATGCACTGGTTTCCATGATGCAATTTATTGCCAGCGAAGATACGTTGCAGGGGCTGGTGTTCTGGACCATGGGCAGCCTGGCGCGTGCTTCATGGGACAAGTTGGGTATTCTGCTTGGTGTATTTGCCGTGTTGTTGCCGTTATCGATGATGAGCTCGTGGAAGTTGACCGCACTGCGTTTGGGTGAGGATCGGGCGGTAAGTTTCGGTATCGACGTGCGCCGGCTGCGCCTGACCACGTTGTTGCGTATCAGTATTCTTTCTGCATTAGCGGTTGCCTTTGTTGGCCCGATTGGCTTTATCGGCCTGGTGGCACCGCATATCGCGCGCATGATTTTCGGTGAAGATCACCGTTTCTATCTGCCGGCCAGTGCGCTGATTGGCGCGCTGGTGCTGTCGATGGCCTCTGTGGCGTCTAAAAATCTGATCCCGGGCATTATCATTCCGGTCGGTATCGTCACCTCGCTGGTGGGCGTGCCGTTCTTCCTGAGTATTATTCTGCGTCACCGGGGTAATGTATGAATCAGGGATTGCGTATTGAGCACTTCTCCGCTGGTTACCCGAAGCGTCAGGTGATCACCGATCTGGCGGTTCCCATGCTGCCTCGTGGCCAAATTACCGTGCTGCTGGGGCCAAACGGCAGCGGAAAATCGACGCTGCTGCGTTCACTGGCCGGGTTGAACCCAGCACAGGGGCAACTGTGGCTGGACGACATCGATCTGATGCAGATCCCTTTTGCCCGCCGGGCAGAAAAGGTCGTGTATTTGCCGCAATCACTGCCCGCTGGGGTGCATTTACACGTGCTGGAGTCAATCATCGTGGCGCAACGTGCCTCGGGTGGCCGCAGCAACGCCGGCAGTGAGGCGGAAGTCATGGCGCTGCTTGAGCAGCTTGGCATTGCCCATTTGGCATTGAGTTATCTCGATCAGCTTTCGGGCGGTCAGAAGCAGTTGGTTGGATTGGCACAGTCGTTGATCCGTCAGCCGTCCTTGTTGCTGCTGGATGAGCCGCTGAGCGCACTCGATCTTAACTACCAGTTCCACGTGATGGATTTGGTACGTAAAGAAACCCGTAAACGCAATATCATCACGGTGGTGGTGGTGCATGACATCAACATAGCCTTGCGCCATGGTGATCATGTATTGATGTTACAAGACGGCGAATTGATTGCTGACGGTGCGCCAGAAGAGGTGATCACGCCACAGAGTTTGGCGCGTGTCTATGGTGTTCGCGGGCGCATTGAGCGTTGTTCGCAGGGGACACCCCAGGTGTTGATCGACGGATTGGTGAGCCAGCCCGCGATATAAGCCCAAAAGGCCCGGCATCGCCGGAATACCGATCGGTTAAGATGTTCTTTAGCGAGTTCACCGTTCTTTTCGGTCGATAAACGCGCGAAGCACCATGAGGCTCATGCGCCTCGACCGAGCAAGGGGCCGTAAGCGCGGCCCCTTGCAACCCGCGCTCTTGCCCACTCAGACGGTTGGCTGCGCCAACGGCTCTCACTTCATCACACCGCATCACGGCCGGCTACGACAGGCGTCCCTGCCTGTCTCGCCTGAAACCGCCGTCCATGGCGGTTTCGCCTATGCGTTGTTCTTGCGTTCGACGTCTTCAGGGCGCTCAACCCCGTGCTCATCTCATCATGTTCACTGTCTTTCATCGCGCAACGTCACTCTGAGGGCATAGGTTGCCCAGTGGTTGTCAATGCGGGGGTTGACCTTGGTGCGCATCACCGGCTGCCGAGCAAGACGGCGTTGTCAGGGGCAACCGGCCAGGGAAGGCCGGTTGAGGCGAGACTAACAGGGACGTTTGTCGTAGCCGACCCGCCCGACAACGCAGGTGCAGCGAGGGGACCCGAAGGGCTGACGGTGTTAAGCGAAGGCGCGGGTGGAGGGGCCGCGCCTTCGGCCCCTCCAATTGCCATTCATTGTGGCTACAGAGAAAGATAAGATATTTATGGCAATTCTACTTACACTGAACCTACAGAGACCGAATAAAAAATGCCAGTCAGGCTTAACTGACCCGTATTAGGGTATCACCGCGCCTGTTTATTTACTTCTTATTCAGCGCGTCAGCGACGCGTTCGACGATATGTTGGCTCGTGATAATGCCACCTGACAGATACACCTCAGCCGCCGGTAAATACACCACCTGGCCTTTCTTGACCGCAAGGGTGTTTTTCAGTGCCGTGCCGGTGAGTATCTTCTGTGGCGCAACGGCGTTCGGACGGCCGGTTGCCGCGTCACGGTCGATGATAAATAACCAGTCTGGATTCAACTTAGCGACCTGCTCGGGTGTCAGTTTGTTGCCACGCACATCGGGATTTTCGCTTTGTAATGCTGATTTGAACCCAAGGGCATCATAGGTGAAGCTGAAGCGGCTTTTAGGCGCATAAGCGCTGATTTTCCCGCCGGAGAACAGTACCACCAGACCACGCCCGGCTTTGGCTACCTGCGGCTTGATTGCTGCTATTTCGGCGTCCAGTTTGTCGACGGCGGCTTGCGCTTGCTGCTGTTTATCGAACAGTTCACCCAATTGCAGTGTGCGTTGCTTCAGGCTACCCAGTTGATCTTGTGGATCAACCGCCATATTTAACGTCGGCGCGATGCCACTGAGTTCGGCATACGCCTTGGAAGAGCGACCGGCAATCAGGATCAGGTCCGGTTTGGCCGCACGTAGCGTAGCCATGTCTGGTTCAAACAGCGTACCGGCGTTGAGGTATTTGGCATCTTGGTACTGCTTTAGGCTGTCCGGCAGCATGGTGCGGTTGCCCGGCAGTGCCAGTGGTTCGACACCCAGCAGCTGCAGTGTTTCCAGCGACGCATAGTCCAGAACGACCACGCGCTGAGGGTGCTTTTTCACGTCGGTGGTACCGTTAAGGTGTTGAAAACTGACCGTCGCCGGGGCATCGGGGGCTGCGGTGCGGGTTTTGTTGGTACAGCCTGCCAACGCCATGCAGGCCAGCAAGGCGATAACCAGAGGGGAACGACGTAAAGTCATTGTGGCTTCCTTGGGTAGAGGTGACAAAAAGGGCGCGCAGTGTGAGTGCGCGCCCTGTGTGGCATTAGAAGTTGTAGGTCATGCCGACGGTGTAACGGCGGCCATCGAGCGTGGTGCCGTAGTTATCATAATCGACAGTCTTGTCGAGGATGTTGTATACCCCACCGGTGACCATCAGGTTTTTATTCGCCTGGTAGCTGAGGCCGGCGTCAACAAAGGTGTAAGACGGTGTGCTTTTAGCCATCGACGAACGGCTCATATAGTCTGAAGTCTTGCTGCGGAAGTTAACGCGGGACCACAGGCTGACGTCGTGAGTGGCCTGCCAGTCCAATACGCTGTTAATCATATGCTTCGGCATCTGGTTTAGCGGTTTGCCCTGGAAATCCCCACTCTTCTGTTCAGAGGTTGTGTAGGTATAGTTGGTGGTCAACTGCCAGTCTTTGGTGATTTCCCACCCGAAAGTGGTTTCCACACCGCGCATATTGGCTTTATCGACGTTAGTACGGTCGCTGATAAAGTAATACGGCGTGTTGCCGATCATACACTGTGCGTCGCCATCACCGCTGTCGCAGCGACGGACTTCGGTGATTTTATCTTTGAAGTCGGTGTTAAACAGGGTGACGCTGGCGTTCAGGCCCTGCAGGTTATCCCACATGATACCGATTTCTTCGCTCAGGCTCTTTTCTGGCTTCAGATCCGGGTTACCGATAATGATTGATGTGCGGCCACCGCCGGTGATTTGCCCCCAACCGGCGGAGGATTGACGCAAATCCGGTGAGCGATAGCCGGCGGAAACGCCGCCTTTCAAGGTAAACTGTTCAGTCAGGTGCCAGACGCCGTACATGCGTGGCGTCCAGTGATTGCCGTAGTTCTGGTCCTGATCCATACGGATACCGCTGGTCAGGCTGAAGTCGTTGGTCATCGCCCATTCGTCTTCGGCAAACAGCGCCCAGCTCCAGCGCGTCAGTTTGTTCAACTTATCTGCCGCTTCCATCTGGTTGCCACCGTCACTCAATTTTTCGTAACGGTACTGACCGCCGATGTTCAACATGTGAGCGCCCAGTTCGAACTGGTTTTGGGTGTTGAAGATGGTGTTATACATCTTCATATTACGGCCTGGGTTATTGGTTTCTTCGCGTTGAATGTAGCTGGTGGTATTGCCGAAGTCATAATAGCCGTTGTGGGTTACAGCGTAGTTGGTTCGGGTGTAAAGGCTGTCACTGGCGCGGTTAGGCGTACATTTTTTATTGCGGCAGTTTTCGGTCGCCATGGATTTACCAGGCGTACTGTTACGATCTTGCAAAGAGCGGCCAATTTCAAAATCAAAATCGTTCTGTTCGTTTGGCGTCAGGCTGAATACCGCGGTACCGCTGCGCATGCGCTGTTCATTGAAGCCATTGACGATTTTATCCTCGGCGCGGCGTGACAGCAGACCATTGACCCGCAGCCCCAGCAGACCGTCAATCAGCGGGCCGGAGGCGTAGGCATTGGTCTGGAACAAATCGCCGGAATTGCTGTTTTCCTGGAAGGTGGAATCGCCGTGCAGTGAACCTTTCCAGCCCTGAGTATTGGAGGTTTTGCGGGTGATCACGTTGATCACGCCACCCATCGCATCAGAGCCATACAGTGAAGACATAGGTCCGCGTACCACTTCAATGCGTTCAATGGCTTCCATTGGCGGTAGCCAGCCCTGTTCGATGCCAGCGTTATCGCTGTTGGGACGGGTGCCACGGGTGTCAACACGTTTGCCGTCGACCAGGATCAGGGTGTACTTGGGGGCCATGCCGCGGATACTGATATCGCTGCTGCTGGCGCCGCCGACCACCACCACGCCCGGCACGTCTTTCAACGCGTCGGTAATATCACGGTAGGCTTTGTCTTCAATTTGTTGACGTGGGATCACAGAAATAGACGCGGGGGAGTCCTGGATTTTCTGTTGGAAACCGGAAGCGGTCACCACCATGGTGTCCTGAGCGTCTTGTTGCGCAGCGAAAGCGCTGGCGCTGGTGATTGTGGCAATAATCAGTGCAGTGAGCTGGTTATAACGTGGCTTTTCCATGAGGCAAACCTTTCCTGGTCTGATGTAAAGCGACAAAGTGTCGTTTTAACGGTTTGAATAATAAGTAGAAACGTGCCCCGTCGTTGCGAGGATCGTCGTTCCGTCAGTATTTCGTCAGGCCATTGTAAGGATTTTATACAGAATGTAAACGCAAATGATAATTCGTATCATTTGTATGTTTGCGGGAGGAGGGAAACATTAACCGTATGAATTAAAGGGAAAACCGGCGCAGCAAGGTATGCGCCGGTGGAGCCATCAGCGTTTCTGGATATAGGTAATCGCTAACGCCAGGGCCAATACCAGACCTTTGATAATGTCCATGGCATAGTAGGGCACGGAAAGCATCACCAGGCCGTTTTGCAACACGCCGAGGATCACTGCCCCTACCAATGTGCCGAGCGCGTTGGGTTTGCCGGAGCCTGCCAGCGAGAAACCAATATAGGCAGCGGCGACCGCATCCATCAGATAACCGCCGCCGGCGTTCACCTGTGAAGATCCGATACGTGACGCCAATAATATGCCGCCAAGTGAGGCCAGCAGGGCTGAAATGACGTAGGCAGCAACCCTGTAACGCACGGTGCGAATGCCAGAAAGACGCGCGGCCTCCGGGTTACCACCGATGGCGTACATGCGACGGCCATGCTTGGTCAGCGACAGGAAAAGCTGTACCACGATGGTCACCGCCAGCATGATCAACACGATCACCGGTACCTGGCCCAGGGAGGAGAAAATGTCCGGGATCAGGCCTTCAGCCATATCACCGTTCGGCAGCAGCATGTTTTGGGTGATTGACCCGCCGTAGCTGTAGGTCATGGCCACGCCCTGGATCACGAACAGGCTGGCTAGCGTCGCCAGCATGTCGGGAATTTTCAATACGACGATCAGGAAGGCGTTGAACAGGCCAACCAGCGTACAAATCAGTAGTGTCAGCACAATCGCACTGGTCGTGCCGAAGCCGTACCAGACGAACAGTGAAACCACCAGGGCATTCGCGAGTGAAGCGGTGGAGCCGACGGAAAGGTCGAAGCCACCCACCGAAAGCGAGATGGACACGCCGATAGCGATCACCGTAACGATGGCGATCGAGCGCAGAATGTTGATGATGTTGTTCGGATCGAGGAAGTTGTCCGATGCCAGCCCAAACAGGGCGATCAACGCAACAACGGTGAGTAACATCCCCCATTTGTAGAGAAACTCAAACAGCTGATGGCGCCAGGGTTGCGCATTCTGCAGGGATAATTCTTTACTCACGCTGGGGTTCCTCCGGTGGAATACAGTAATAAGGTTTCTTCATCAATATCGGCGGCATTCAGTTCCGCCACGACTCGCCCATCCCATAGCACGCAGATGCGATCGCATAGGCCGACCAGCTCCGAGAATTCGCCGGAGGCATAGATAATGCCTTTCCCCTCGCGTGCCAGGCTGTCGATCAGGGTGAAAAGCTCTTGTTTGGCCTTGATATCCACGCCCTTGGTCGGCTCATCAAATATCAGCACGCTGGCATCACCGCGTAGCCATTTGCCAATGGCCACTTTTTGTTGGTTGCCGCCGGACAGCCTTGCCAGCCGTTGTTGAGGGCCAGAAGCACGAATGTTCAGGCGTTGCATGATATCCCGCGCCCAGCGCAGTTCCTGACGGCGACTGAACAGACTCCAGCGTGAGAAGCTGTCGTCGGCGCTGACGCTCAGGTTCATCGGGATAGCCTCATCGATAAAAATGCCTTCTTTACGCCGCTCTTCCGGCACCAGTGCCAGCCCTTGTTCAACGCTGAGGTGCGGAGCGCGCGGAGCCCAGGGTTTGCCCAGCAGTTCTCCGCGCTCAAGGCGGGATGGGGAGGCCCCAAACAGTGCTTTGCACAGCTCCGTTTTACCTGCGCCGGCTAACCCAGCGATACCGAGGATTTCCCCTTGATGCAGTTGCAGCGTGATGTCGCGCAGTTTATGGCGATCGTGCAGGTTTTCTACCTGCAATAACGGGCGAGATCCGTGCGGTGGGCGACGTGGCGGGAAGATATCGTCCAACCGGTGACCGAGCATTTTCTCAACAATCTGCTCGCCACTCAGGCCTTGCATGGCATCGTCACTGACATGGCGGCCATCACGCAGCACCGTTAAGCGATCGCAGATTTCACTCAGTTCGTGAATGCGGTGTGAAATAAAGACGATGCCGATGCCCTCCGACTGGAGGCGGCGCACAACGCGGAACAGGCGTTCGCTCTCGGCGCGATCGAGCGGGGCGGTGGGTTCATCCAGCACCAGGAAACGGCAGCGGTGTGACAGTGCGCGTGCCAGCAGCACTTGCTGTTTTTCCGCCAGCGTACAGTCGGCCAAACGCTGGCGCAGGTTGATGTTCACATCCAACTGGGCCAGTAACTGCGCTGCCTGCCGGTACAGCTGTGGCCAATTGAGCAGATGGCCCGGTTCATTAAGCCAATCGAGCATGATGTTTTCCGCCACTGACAGCGTGGGGATCAGTGCCACATCCACTTCTTGCTGCACCACGTGGATCCCATATTGGCGTGCCTGCAGTGGCGAATGAATATCCACTTTTTGGCCGTCGATAAAGATCTCTCCGCGGTAATGATCATGTGCACCGGACAGGATCGCCATCAGTGTGGATTTCCCCGCACCATTAGCCCCGACCAACGCATGGGTAGAACCGCCCAGTAAGGTAAAGTCGACGTTTTGCAGCGCGTTGAATCCGGCAAAGGCGATCGAGATATTGCGCATCTCGAGGCGTGAGGGCGTAGTGGTTGGCATAGTGATTAAAGACGTTTAGGTGTTTAGATGGCTAAAGATAGTCTTTTGTAACACAGATTTCGCTTCTCGCAACAAACTAAATGGCATAACTGAGACGAAAATGATTTTTCGTCGAGAGGGGGGCCCGTTCAGCGCAAGAGACATCACTGAACGGGACGCGATACAAACGAGATCACGGGCAACGCAACGCCCTTACCCGGCTTTTATCAGAACGTCGTCGGCGTATGTGCGCTGACGATACGACAGACGCGTGCAGAGGTATTGCTGAAACTGTGGGGAATACCGGTGTTGATGGCATAACTCTGCCCAGCGGTCAGGCAGTGGGTTTGGCCATTAATGGTGAGCATGATTTCACCTTCCAGCAGCGTGCCGATCTCCTCACCCTGATGCTTTATCTTCTCACCGGTGGTGGTGCCCGGCTGATAGGTTTCCAGCATCATCGCCAAATTGCGCGTTGGGTTGCCGTTGTGCACCAGCTTCATTGACACGCCTTGGCTACCTATCTCGATCAAATCTTCGGCGTCGATCACCACTTTGGGTTCATTAGCGGCTTCAGGTTCAGCAAAGAACGCGGACAACGACAAACCATAGACCTTCAGCAGTTTTTGCAGTGTGCTGATAGCCGGGCTGACTTTGTCCTGTTCGATGGTGCTGATTGCGCTGTGGGTTAACCCGGACAGTTCGGCGACTCGGCGCTGCGACAAACCCAATTGCAGACGGATCTGTGACAGGCGCTTACCTGGCGCCAAGCTGACTTCGCTCATAGCGGTACTTCCTTCTGGTAGGAACGACAGGCAGAAATGAATATCGGAGTCAGGTGCCTGTCTGAGTGATATCGGCATAGCATGATATCGGTAGTTGCGACGGAATTGGAAAATATATTGCCCATGATCCCCCCTGTTTCGGCGGACGAAATTCTGCACATAAAAAGGCAGTTAACGCCTTTTCGGTCAATATTTTATCAATTTAGCAGTCGGTGGCGAATAATCAAACAGCATTGTAACATTTGCAAACCATTTGTGTTAAAGCTATGTTTCATATTATGGATGTTATTTTGAGCGCCGGTTCTGGCGCAGTCTACAGAGAAATCAGACCATGTGTTGAACCTATCGGCAGGCGGGCGCCACAGCGTCCTCAGAGCATAATGGCGGGTGATGTATGCAAACCAATATCGCAGCAGTTGAAAATTTTGCACAGCACAATGAAGAGAGGCGAAGTAGCGCGTTCCAACGTGAAGTTGCTCACTATTTGGAACGCCACCCCTCAACGCAGTATATCGATATCCTACTCACTGATCTGAATGGTTCCTTCCGCGGTAAACGCATTCCCGTCTCCGGACTGAAAAAATTGGAAAAAGGCAGTTACTTCCCCGCCTCGGTATTCGCTATGGATATTTTGGGCAATGTGGTGGAAGAGGCTGGCCTGGGCCAGGAGTTGGGGGAGCCGGACCGTGTCTGCATGCCGGTGCTTGGTTCGTTGACGCCGTCAGCGGCGGACCCGGATAATATCGGTCAGGTATTGCTGACCATGCTGGATGAAGATGGTACTCCCTTTGACGTTGAACCCCGCAATGTTCTGAACCGAGTGTGGCAGGCGTTGCGCCAGCGAGGCATGTTCCCGGTGGTAGCGGTAGAGTTGGAGTTCTATCTCATTGATCGACAGCGAGATTCTGAAGGCTACCTACAACCTCCTTGCGCACCTGGTACCCAGGAGCGCAACGTGCAAAGCCAGGTATACTCGCTGGATAACCTGAATCATTTTGCTGAAGTGCTGAACGACATCGATAGCCTGGCTCAGATGCAGGGGCTACCGGCGGACGGCGCGGTGGCAGAGGCGTCGCCTGGCCAGTTCGAGGTCAACCTAAAGCATACCGATAACGTGCTGCTGGCTTGTGATCATGCGCTCGGGCTAAAACGCCTGGTACGGATGGTGGCGGAAAATCACCATCTGCACGCGACCTTTATGGCCAAACCTTATGAAGAATACGCCGGTAGCGGCATGCATGTGCATATCAGCATGCTCGACGGTAACGGTAACAACCTGTTCGCCCAAGCAGACGGCGAAGACTCTGCGTTACTGCACCGTGCGCTGGCGGGTATGATCACCTTAATGCCAGCTTCAATGGCACTGTTAGCCCCCAATGTTAATGCTTTCCGTCGTTTCCAGCCGGGCATGTATGTCCCCACACAAGCCTCCTGGGGGCACAACAATCGCACCGTTGCGCTGCGTATTCCCTGCGGTGAGCCCGAGAACCATCGGGTGGAATACCGTGTCGCAGGCGCGGATGCCAATCCCTATCTGGTGGTTGCGGCGATCCTCTCCGGGATTTTGTATGGGTTGGACAATGCGCTGCCGTTGCCTGAACCCGTGACCGGTAATGGGCTCGAGCAAGAAGGGTTACCGTTCCCCATCCGTCAAAGCGATGCGCTATACGAATTTGAGCATCAGCAAGCGCTGACGCAGTACCTGGGAGAACGTTTTGCGCATGTTTATCATGCCTGCAAGATGGATGAATTGATGCAGTTTGAGCGCTTAGTGACGGAAACAGAGATCGACTGGATGTTGAAAAATGCCTGAGGGGGCGTAAACTAAGCGGCAATAACGGAGTAAGCGACGGTGAGGATTGCGGATTAATTCAACCGTAAGGGCGGTTTTCCGAACAATCGAGAAAAGAATTTACTTAAGATGCCTTCCTGATCTTGTCATCAGGAGGGTTTCTGGTGCAAAATATCTCTAATGCAGATAGCCGACGTTTTAACGCGTCGGTTATTTTTTTTGCATTTGTGTTTTACAAACTGTGCGTTTCATACACCAAGCGAGGCCGGACACCGATCCGGATAGATAAATAGTTTCGTGCGCGATCAAACAAAACTTTATGGTCGTGACTCATGAGGATAAGAAAGATGGGGCAATTTTTCACTTTAGCACCGGTGCCCGCCGGTTTCCGCTGTGGTCGCAGCGATTATGGAGCAGCCAAGGCAGCCTTGACTCGTTATCCAGCTTCCAATCCCCTTCTTTTTGAATTCAGTCGCACGTTGCGAAGTTTCCCCGCAACCTTAAGTCTTGGCGTGTCTACGCTCCGCAAGGCAGAAGGTAAGGGGGGGCTGCGCAATGTCCGATAACATCTCCAGCACCATTCCGGCGCCACGCGCACAGCTGCGTAAAACCCTGACTTTAGTCCCGGTAGTGATGATGGGGCTGGCTTACCTGCAGCCAATGACCATCTTCGATACCTTTGGCATCGTATCCGGCCTGACCGATGGTCACGTCGCCACTGCGTACGCCTTTGCTCTGCTGGCGGTGCTGTTTACCGCATTGAGCTACGGCAAACTGGTACGAAAATTCCCGTCCGCCGGTTCTGCCTATACCTACGCCCAGAAGGCCATTAGCCCGCACGTTGGCTTTATGGTGGGCTGGTCATCGCTGCTGGACTACCTGTTCATGCCGATGATCAACATCCTGTTGGCCAAAATTTACCTGGAAGCTATCTTCCCGGGCGTGCCTTCGTGGATCTTCGTGGCGGCGCTGGTCGCGCTGATGACGCTCTTTAACCTGCGCGGCATTAAGCTGGTGGCAAACCTGAACTCCATTATCGTGGTGGTACAGGTGGCTATCATGATCGTGTTCCTGTTCCTGGTGGTTAACGGCCTTTCGCATGGCGAAGGGGCTGGTACGCTGGTTAGCAGCCGCCCATTCTGGTCTGAGAATGCGCATGTAGTGCCGATGATTACCGGTGCGACTATTTTGTGCTTCTCGTTCCTCGGTTTTGACGGCATCAGCTCGCTGTCCGAAGAAACCAAAGATGCAGAGAACGTAATCCCGAAAGCGATCTTCCTGACGGCGCTGATCGGCGGCATCATCTTTATCGTGGTGTCCTACTTCGTGCAGTTGTACTTCCCGGACATCTCGCGCTTTAAAGATCCTGATGCGTCCCAACCGGAAATCATGCTGTACGTCGCCGGTAAGTTCTTCCAGTCGGTGATCCTGGTGTTCTCTTGCGTGACCGTACTGGCTTCAGGTATGGCGTCGCACGCCGGTGTTTCGCGTCTGATGTACGTGATGGGCCGTGACGGTGTATTCCCAGAGCGTTTCTTTGGTTATGTACACCCGAAATGGCGTACCCCGGCATTGAACGTACTGCTGGTCGGCGTGATTGCCTTGTCTGCGGTGTCGTTCGATCTGGTTACGGCGACGGCATTGATTAACTTCGGTGCGCTGGTGGCGTTCACCTTTGTGAACCTGTCGGTAATCTCGCAGTTCTATATTCGCGACAAGATGAACCGTACCGTTAAAGATACCTTCAACTATCTGATTCTGCCGGTATTGGGGGCGTTAACTGTTGGCGCACTGTGGATCAACCTGGAAGCCAGTTCGATGACGCTGGGCCTGGTTTGGGCCGCGATTGGTCTGATTTATCTGGCCTTCGTCACCCGCAGCTTCCGTCTGCCGGTTCCACAGGCTAGCGAAGACGTTGCATAAGCCTTAACAGGTCGGGGCCGAACAGGTTCGGCCCGCGATTTAATGCTTTGATGATGTCATTGGGCGCGGCATACAGCGCCTCTGCCATTAAGTCGTAGGGCGCTTTTAGCGCCCTACGTTTTTCTGTTAGCCTACCAATTCTTTACCGTACTCAAACAGCGCTTTCAGCAGCGCGGTCTTTTCTTTATCGCCTTCGTACAAGTTATACAACGACTCGAGTTGCAGTACGTAACTCTGTACTCGTTCAGCGCTCAGAACTTCCTGACGATGCTGTAACCAGCGGCGTTGCTCGCTGTCATCCAGCGTGTTGGGGTAGTTGCGGGCCCGGAAACGGAACAGCAGTTCCTTCATGCGGTCATCGTTGAAGGTCAGATCCAGCGCCGGCAAGTTTTGCGGTTTGGTTTGCTGGATAATCTTCATTGCTGCTTTATCAGCATCGCTGAAGAAACCGTCGTACAGCCGGGCGTCGACGTCATCAGAGCCTTTAAAAGGTTCGGCTTCAGCGAATAACGCCACCACTTTTTCGCGCACCTGCGGGTGCTGGCGCAGCAGCTGCAGATTTTGCAGGCAGGCTTGGCGATCGATCCCCAAGCGTTCCGCGTTTTCCGGCAATAGGGTCTTGGCGGGTGCCAGTACCGGGCATTTGTTGATATGGACCAGCTTGATTGGCACCGGTGATTGGTCAGGAGCCAGTTCGTCTCTGCGGGTATACAGCCGTTCGCGCAATTCGTCGGCGCTCAGCGTGAGCAGTGGCGTCATATCACCGGCTAAATCACACATGATGACCGCATTTTTGTTATCAGGGTGCCAGGCCAGCGGCGATACCCAGCTGGTATTGCCACGTGCAGCGCCGAACATACCGGAAACGTGCACCAACGGCGTCATTTCTGCGATATCGATCAGGGCATTGAGCTTATGCTTGTTGCGGTGTTGCAGCAGGAAGTCAAACAGCCGGGGTTGCGCTTGTTTGACCAACTTGGCCATGGCGATGGTCGCGTAAACATCCGACATGGCGTCATGAGCGTGTTCGTGTTCGACGCCGTTGGCGCGAGTCAGGTGTTCCAAACGGAAACTCGGGAACCCATCTTCGTTTTCCGGCCAGACGATACCGTCCGGGCGCAGCGCATAGCAGGCACGCATCACGTCGAGCAGATCCCAGCGGGAATTGCCGTTTTGCCAGCTGTAAGCGTAGGGATCGTAAAAGCTGCGGTAGAAGATATTACGGCTCACTTCATCATCGAAGCGGATATTGTTGTAACCCAGAATGCAGGTGCCAGGCACACTGAATGCCTGATGGATCTGGCGTGCGAACTCGGCTTCGTTGACACCTTTAGCCAGTGCCAATTGCGGCGTGATACCGGTGATCATCACCGCTTCAGGATCGGGCAAGTAGTCGTCGGCCGGGGTGCAATAGATGACCAGTGGCTCTTCGATGATATTGAAATCCATATCGGTACGCACACCGGCAAACTGCGCCGGGCGGTCCATGGATGGGCTTTTACCGAAGGTCTCGTAGTCGTGAATATAGAATGTGGCCGGTGCCTTGCTGCTCAAAATCGCATCTCTCACGTGGCGTTGGGAATATCTTCCTATTGTAACGGCGAGACGTACGAGTCGTTAGCGTTAATCACTGGAATGCGCGGTATTACGCACTGCGGTAGTAGCTTAGGCGCAGATGAAAGTAGGAACGTAAATAATCAGGCACCTGTTTTTCGGCATGGGCAGCATTGGTGGCAATGCCATAACGTTCGTTATAAATGACGCTGAGCGCGAGCAAGTCGGCTTCAATTTTCTCACGTTCTGCTTGAGGCAAGCGATCCAGCTTTCGACCCATATTATTCTCCCTATGAACCAAGGGGCATCATAAGATCGTTAGGCGTGCTTGTCCCTACCCATTCAGGGGGGCATATCAGGATGTTGGCGTTCGCGCCTGGAGGCTATGGTTCGCTGTTGCAGTGCCATGATAATGCTGAGAGTATCGCGTTGTGAAATCCTGCTGACTTTGCAGGCTTGTGCGCTCGTAGGCTTCATGGACCGAGAAAATACCGCCGATCACCGCCAGCCAGAAGACACTGCACAGGACCAGGATGCCCAACCAAACTTTTTGGTTATAGCTCATAAATACTCCTGATGAAAAAATGTAATAATACTCACCAGTAAATTAAATCAGAGCCTGTATCAATGGCCCGTCAACGGCCGCATTTATTATGGTTTCTTTTTTATTAATGTGTTACCAAATGCCTCACTGATGTTTCAAAATATTCCTTAAGATAATATTAAGAAAAGATAAACAGCTGCCACTGAGTTCCATTTAATATTTGTTTAATTATCTCCGCATACAATCAGCATCATTCAATGCCAATGTGGGTGCATATTATGAAAACTCTGCTGTTGACCGGCGCTACTGGCTTTCTCGGTGGTGCAGTGCTCGAAAAATTACTGAATGAAAATCAGGAAATTAACTATCTTCTGTTAGTGCGAGCTGAAAATGCGCAGCAGGGGCTGGAACGTATTCGGATTAATATGGAGAAGTTTAATATTGAATCCGATTTATTCTCCAAAATCACGATAGAAAATATATTGTTGGGTGATTTAAGTGAGCCTGCTAATTTTTTAGCGGACACACGTATTAACAATGTAACGCACGTTATCAATTGTGCCGCGGTTGCTTCATTCGGCAATAACCCGCTTATTTGGAAGGTTAATGTTGAAGGCACACTGGCCTTTGCCGAAAGAATGGCGCAGGTACCGGGATTGAAACGTTTTCTGCATGTGGGTACCGCAATGTCGTGTGCCCCGGAACCGGGCTCGCTGGTGGCAGAAAGTGGTGAGTTTGAAGAAACGGCTGAGCATCTGGTGGAATACACCCGCTCTAAATCCACGATTGAACAGTTAATGCGTCAACACTGCCCGCAATTGCCGCTGGTGATTGCACGTCCTTCTATCGTTGTTGGGCACACGCGTTTAGGGTGCCAGCCATCCAGCAGTATTTTCTGGGTGTTCAGCATGGCGCTAATGTTGCGTAAATTCATGTGTTCACTGCAGGACAATATCGACGTTATCCCGGTCGATTACTGCGCTGATGCGATGGTGATGTTGCTGAATAGCGAAACGCTGGATAATGACGTTTATCATATTTCTGCCGGTGAAGAGAGCAGCGTCAGCTTCGCGGATATTGATCGCGCCATTGCTGCCGCGTTGGAAAAACCGCCGCTTGGCGACCATTACGCGCAGGTCAGTTACGAAGCCCTGCTGAAAATGCGCAAGCAACTGAAAGATATCTTCGGGCCGTGCAACGAAAGACTGATGCTGAAGGCGATGCGTTTGTATGGATCTTTCGCCATGCTTAACGTGCGTTTCAGCAACGACAAAATTCTCAAGCTGGGCATGCCTAAACCGCCGCGCTTTACCGACTACATCGCCCGTTGCGTGCAGTCTACCCGCGGTTTGTCTATCCAGCAGCAGATGGTCGTGGATTTCAAATAACAGGAGGGTGCCGCCAAGCGGCACCCGATTGTGTCCCGGCCATTACCAGGACGAAGACGACCAGAAAACGCGGCCCAACACCACCAGTTGGTCTTTACGCTGCGGATAACTCAGGTGTTCGTCCTGGTATTCTTCCCGGTTCAGGGAGCGAATAGTGACACCGCCGTCAGGCTGTTCTATCAACACTTTTACCCGCAGCAAATTACCGTGGCGAATCGCGTAGGTTTTGCCTTCGCGGATGCGTGTGTCATCGGTATTGATACCCACCACGTCGCCGTCTTGCAGGCGTGGTTCCATGCTGGAGCCGGAAATGCGGATGATACGTGCCGCATTGACCGCCACCCCCATCTTGTGCAGATAGTAGCGACGAAAAATCAGTGAAAACTCTTCACGATCAACAATTTCATAACAGCCATCGCCGGCAGAAAAATTAATGTCCAGCAGGGGAATTTCCACAAACTCTTCCTTGTCCTGTTCGGTATCTTCCCACACTACCGGTTTCAGGCGGGCAGGTTGGAAATCCGATTCTGCCGCCACGTTATCGAACGGGCGCACCAGCTGTTTTTCATGGAAAACGTCGAACCAGCCTTTGGGCAGATCCAGCTTGGCCTCAATCCGCCTGGCGAGGTTATCGCCAAGGTTGCGAGAGGATTTTTCACCGGTAATTTGGCTGAGCGTTGGCGAGGAGGATTCAACCAGCACGGCAAAATCGTTCTGGTTGATGCCCTGTCGGGCGTAGCTGGCCATCAGCTCGCGCAAATTATTGCGTCTTATTTCTTTGGTTTCCATCCCTGGATGATCGCATTCTTTAGCAAAAAGGTAAATATCGTTTTTGCTAAATTTATCTTGCTTTAAATTTAGCAATTAGCTAAAAATTAAGGGGTGGACAAGATCCACGAAGGCATTGTAGGGTCACTGCATGCAGCGACCGCGTGACGCGGGACGAATATCTTTGTTCCCTACGGTGAAAGAGGCACGCGAGTTTAACTAACAAGGAATCTACGATGTTCAGTATTGATTACAATAGCTACCGTTCGGTAGCCAGCTTTGGCCACCGGGTACGCTTTTTGGTGCTGCATTACACGGCGCAGAATTTTGCCGATTCCGTGCAGTCACTGACAGGTAAATCGGTCAGCGCCCATTACCTGGTGCCGGATCCGGAAGATCAAACCTATCAGGCGGCCGGTTTCAGCGGTGTACGCATTTTTAACTTGGTGGATGAAGATGAACGAGCCTGGCATGCCGGTGCAAGCCAATGGGGTAATCGTTCTAATCTCAACGATACGGCGATTGGCATTGAGATCGTCAATCTGGCGAGTGGCGATGGTGAAGACATTACTTTCCCACCGTTTAATCCGCAGCAAATTGCGGCGGTGACTCAATTGGCGCAAAACATCCTGCAGCGCTATCCGGACATCACCCCCGTTAACGTGGTGGCGCATTCCGATATCGCGCCGGGCCGAAAGAGCGATCCAGGCCCGCAGTTCCCGTGGCATCAGCTGTATCAGGCCGGGGTGGGCGCCTGGTATGACGACGCGGTGAAACAGCGACATCAGCATGCATATCAATGTCATGGTCTGCCTGCACAGTCTGATGTGTTGGCACTGTTCGCCAAATATGGTTACGACACCTCGGCAGCGGGTGACGCTGAAGGTTATCGCCAACTGGTACGTGCCTTCCAGCTGCATTTCCGTCAACGGCAGTATGATGGGGTGATGGATGTAGAAACCGCCGCCATTTTGCAGGCGTTGGTGGATAAATATGCCGCTTAAGGATTGACTGCGGGTGAGGGACGCCTTATCCGCCTTTTCTCCGCTGCTCTTCCTCCGCTAAACTAATGGACTTTCTCGCCATTCATAACGGGATGCATTGTGCGCCTCGACAGAAAAATATCGTCGTTTGAACGTTTGACTTATCGTCATTACCGCATTGTGCACGGCGTGCGCATTGGGCTGGCGTTTATCCTGACCTTCTTGCTGATTCGCTTGCTAGACGTCCCTGAAGGGACCTGGCCGCTCATTACCTTGGTGGTGGTGATGGGGCCGATTTCGTTCTGGGGAAATGTGTTGCAACGCGCGTTGCAGCGTATCGCCGGTACGGTGTTTGGCGCGGCCTCGGGCCTGATTGCCCTGTATCTTGAGCTCTACTCGCTACCGCTGATGTTAGCGTGGTGCGGAGTAGTGATGTTCTTCTGCGGTTATCTGACGCTCGGTAAGCGTCCCTATATGGCACTGTTGGTGGGGATTACACTGGCGGTGGTGTGTGGCGCGGGGGCAGGTGACATGCATACTGCGCTGTGGCGTAGTGGGGACGTTATTTTTGGCTCGTTGCTGGCGCTGTTGTTCACCAGCATTTATCCACAGCGTGCCTACATTCTGTGGCGTATGCAGATGGCGGATTGCTTGCAAAGCGCGAGTAAAATCTACGGCGCTTATCTGTCGCCGAACATGATCGAACGGCCGCGACTGGAACCCCAGTTGAAAGATCTCTTGAATCAGGTCGTTAAATTGCGCGGCCTGATTGTTCCCAGCAGTAAAGAAACCCATATCCCTCTGGCGGTATTTGAAGCGGTACAAACGCTGAGCCGCAATCTGGTCTGTACTCTGGAACTGCTGGCCGACGCGTATTGGGCCTCGCGTGAAACCCATTTTATTATGCTGAATGCGAAAACGCTGCGCAGCGCACAATTGCTGACGCTGCGGTCGCTTGAATCATTGGCAGACATGATGCATAACGGCCCGCAAACGCAACAATCCGTAATGGCAGGGCAACTGAGCGAAATCGCCGCCGAACTGAAAACCCTGATGCAGGAGGCGAGCGTCAGTCAACACGGCGAGGCACCTATTTACGGTTATGTTTGGCTGAGCATGGAACTGACGCAGCAGTTGGAAGAACTGGGCGACCTGCTCAAGGTCTGTACTGCTACCGGGCGCGAATAGGGGGTCAGATCATGAAGCGGGCGCTTCTGGTTTTTGTCCAGGCAGCAAAGTGAGTAAGATAGGGCGATGAGTGTTGTGCCTGACCGCCACAAACCTGTATCTTGGTATCATTGTGGCCGTAAGCAAATGAATCTGTGTATTACTAAAGCAAGGGTATGAAGATGGATAATGCAAATAAGCCGAGTTTCCAGGACGTTCTGGAGTTTGTGCGTATGTTCCGCCGTAAAAATAAGCTGCAACGCGAAATTATCGACAACGAAAAGAAAGTTCGTGATAACCAAAAGCGTGTGCTGCTGCTCGACAACCTGAGTGAGTACATCAAACCAGGTATGAGCATTGAAGATGTTCAGGGCATCATTAGCAACATGCGCAGCGACTATGAAGATCGCGTTGATGACTACATCATCAAAAATGCCGATCTGTCTAAAGAACGCCGTGAGCTGTCCAAAAAGCTGAAGGCTATGGGCGAAGTGAAGTAACCCTTTTTATCGGGCCAGGCATTTGCCTGGCCCTTTTATTTTTTGTTTCCCGCCAATCGTCGTTATTGCGCTGTACCGTATACGTCAAAATCAAAGTATTTATCGTTCACTTTCTTGTAGGTGCCGTTGGCAATGATCGCTTTGAGCGCGGCATTGAACGCATTGAGCAACGCGGTATCTTCTTTACGCAACCCAATGCCGTCGCCGATACCGAAATACTTGCTGTCATTAAGCTCGGCACCGGTAAAGGCAAAATCCTTTCCGGCAGGCGTATGGAAAAACTCACTGGCGCTGACGCCGGCTAACAGCGACGCATCCAGGCGCCCGTTGACCAAATCTTCATTGGCCTCCTGTTGGCTCTGGTAGGACACCACGTTAACCCCGGCTGGCCGCCACAGAGCGTTGGCATAAGTTTCCTGGCTGGAGCCCTGTTGCACGCCAATGGATTTACCTTTTAGCGAAGCCGCGGTAGGTTGCAGATCGCTCCCTTTACGGGCCACTAACCGTGCTGGGGCATTGGACACTTTATCCGAGAAGGCAATTTGTGCCTGGCGCTGTGGCGTAATGGTCATTGACGAGGCGATGGCATCGAACTTTTTCGCCTGTAATCCGGGGATCATCCCATCCCAACTGCTTTCGACCCAAACGCATTTGGCCTGCATTTGCTCGCACATTGCCTGTGCAATGTCGACACCGAATCCGGTCAGAGCACCCTGCGGCGTCTTGTATTCCAACGGCGGATAGGTTGGGTCGACGCCCAGCTTAATGACTTTGCCGCTGAACTCCCCACCAATGGCCGCGAAACTCAACGCCAGCGGCAGCAATAAAATCAGGCTACTTTTTGTTTTCATTTCATTTTCCTCAGTGTTGTGGCGTTCAAAAGGGCATTAAGCCAAAAAGCGTTCAACCAACTTGACCCAGTACGTCGCGCCGATCGGCAAGCACGCGTCGTTGAAATCGTAACTGGCGTTATGCAGTGAATTGCCGGGCGTACTTTCACCGTTGCCAATCGAGATGTAGCTGCCGGGGCATTGCTCCAGCATAAAGGCGAAGTCTTCGCTGGCGGTAAATGGCCGCAGCGAGGGGATCAACTGCTGTTCACCCGCCCAGTCCAGTGCCACTTCACGCGCCAGATCGGTTTCCGCTGCGTGGTTCACCAGCACAGGGTAACCCTGCTGATAGTCAATCTCCGCACGGGCACCAAAGCTGGCAGCTTGCGCTTCAACCAGCGCGATAATGCGGTTTTCTAGGCGTTGACGTACCCCGGCATTCAGGGCGCGCACGCTCAGCGTCATGGTGGCGGTAGCGGGGATCACATTGCTGGCAAGCCCTGCCTGGATCGCGCCTACGGTGATAATCGCCGTTTCCTGTGGGTCTATATTTCGGGACACGATGGTTTGCAGGCTCATCACAATGGCAGCGCAGACCACAACCGGATCGACCGTGTGTTGTGGGACTGCACCATGGCCACCGTGGCCGTGCAGGATGATATTGACCGTATCGGCCGAGCACATGAAAGGACCACTGGCAAAACCGAGTAGACCCGCCGGAAAGCCGGGTACGTTATGCATGGCAAACACCGCGTCGCAAGGGAAGCGCTCAAACAGGCCATCTTCCATCATCACTCTGGCTCCGCCACCGCCTTCTTCTGCCGGTTGAAAAATCAGGTGCAGAGTACCGGTAAAGTCAGAATGCTGTGCCAGATAGCGCGCTGCCGTCAACAACATCGTTGTGTGGCCATCATGACCGCAGGCGTGCATCACGCCGCTGTGGGTGCTGGTATAGGGCAATCCGCTGGTTTCCTCAATGGGCAGCGCGTCCATATCGGCACGCAAACCGAGAGTTTTCCCTGTGCCACGTTGAAGGGTGGCGACAACCCCGGTTTGTCCTATGTTGCGTGTGACTTGATAGCCCCATTCGGTCAGCAATTTTGCGACCAAATCACTCGTAGCGAACTCGTTGAATCCCAATTCAGGGTGCGCATGAATATGGTGGCGGATAGCGACCATTTCATGCTGAACGGCGGCAATTTCAGGTAAAATAAGCAAATTTTCCATTGTGGCATCCCGATTGAATGTTCAATCCCCGACGCGAAGGGACGCCGGAAACCAGGTTATTCCGAGACTAGCAAACAACCTTTTGGGCGGGGAGCCGTCGTTCAGTTATGCTGACAACAACAGGTTGTCATGGAGGCGTAATGAAACTGCATCAGTTACAGGCTTTGGTTGCCAGTGCCGACGGTGGCAGCATTCGCGCCGCAGCGCGGCAATTGGGCCTTTCACAGGCCGCAGTGACACGGGCCTTACGCGAGTTGGAACAGCAACAGGCGCTGCCTTTGCTGATCCGCACGCCCGCCGGGTTGGGTTTCACGCCCTATGGGAAGACGCTGTTGGCGCATGCCCGCTTGGTGTTGAACCAACTGGAACAGGCCAGCAATGAGATGGCGGGCCTGCGCGGGCTGGCGCAAGAGCAGGTTAAAGTGGCGATCACGCCATGGCTGATGTTGACGGTGTTGCCAACGGCAGTAGTGGCCTTTCGTAAAAAGATGCCGAAGGTGAAACTGGAGCTGTTTGAAAGCCTGATGGCCAACGCGCAATCTCAACTGCGAGAGGGCACGATGGATTTTGCCATCACGCCGCTGCCGGCATCGATGGCACCGCAGGAGTTTCATTGCGAGCCGCTGCTGGATTATGAAACGGCGGTGATGGTGCGGCATGGGCATCCGTTAAGCCAAAGTACCTCGATCCACCAGTTGCTGGATCAGGACTGGGTGCTGAACTATACCCCAGACAATTATGGCGATCTCATCCATCATCTGTTCAGCCGACACGGTGCCCAGCTCGATCCTAACCGCATCATTCATGCGCATTCACTTGGCATGTTGCAGGCAATGGTAGAGTCGGCGGATATGTGTACCTGGAGCCCGGCTCCGTTGCTTGGGTTACCGCAATTTGCCGGACGCCTGCAACCGCTGGCGCTACGGGAGGGTTGCGATCTGGCGCGGTTGAACATCGTTACCCGGCGCAATAGCATTCTCAGCACCGCTGCCCATGCCCTGATTGATAACCTGGTGCGCGCCCTGCGTCAGCACGCCCGCTCCGCACGGCAGGAAGACCGGCTGATTTATGATCGGGTACGGCTGTTGATCTAGCAGGGTCAGCACGTTGGGATTGATGCGGTAGGGCCGATCGTTAACGGACACTTTTAGTGTTGGGTTCTTTTGAAAACGTCGTTTGTACCACGGGTTTATAACCAATAAACCTACTCCGTTTGCTGTGACGCAGACGCCTGCTCATTCTCGCATGCCCGAAATGCCCGGGGAGTATGGCCGCTCCATTTTTTAAATGCCTTGCTGAAAGCCACGTCAGATTCATATCCATACTGCCCGGCCAGTTGACTAAGGCGGATCTGTGAATGCCGTAGCTGCTCTGCAGCCAGATACATTCGCCATTCTGTCAGATAGTGCATGGGGGTCTGGCCTATCAGCATCTTAAATCTTTCAGCAAAGCGTGAGCGAGACATGCCAATCGCATGGCCGAGCCGCTCGATACTCCAGGGTTCACCGGGGCTCTGGTGCATCAGCGCGAGGGATTTTGCTATCTGTGGATCGGTCAAGCCATTGAGCCACCCCGCGTTGAAGTGGTGACGCTGGGAAAGAGCGTGGCGGATTGCCTGCACAAATAAAATATCGGCCAGACGAACGGCAATCGTGCTCATACCGGGGAGCTCTGAATCTAATTCTTCGCTCAACAGCGTCAATGAAGGAGGGAGCCAGGGATTGTCCTCCGCGCTGAGATGAAGATAATCCGGCAGCGTAGTAACCAGCGGGTTACGCAGGGATTCGCCAAAGTTAAATATGCCGGTCACCAGTTTTGTTTGGCCTTCTCCGGGCTGGCCGACTGCAATACGGGTTGCATGGAAACGGGCATTTGAACCAGCACGGGTATGCCCGTGGCTTGCCAGCAATTGCGTAAACTCTACCGTCCTGGCATCTGGTTTGCTCAATAGGTCATGTCGATGCCCTGCGGGGATCATCACCATGTCTCCTTCCCTGAGGTGAATAAGTTGTTGTTCCCCAGGCAAACGCAACCAGGCGTCCCCCGACAATAGCAGGTGAAATGGAGCGCCATGCGGATGCGGCGCTTTGGCTACCCCCCAATGACCATTAAGCGTCAACTGGCAGAATATTGAGCTCTTGAGCTTTAACTGTTCCAACAGGTAATCGAGTGTATTCATGGTGTTAATTCCTGGACGATATGTCTGATATTTTGGATTTTTAGTGATAAATAATCCAGTCATTGTTTCTATAATCTGACTCGCACAGTTTCACGGGCACCAGCTATTCACTCAAAATACAGCGAGATTCAACATGATGAAATTAAGCGGGAATACCATTCTGGTCACGGGGGGTGGCAGCGGCATAGGGCGAGGTCTGGCTGAAGCGCTCTTTCGATCTGATAATTCAGTGATTATCGCCGGGCGACGCGAGTCAGCGCTAAAACGGGTGTGCGAGGCAAACCCGGGTATGCAATACCAGGTAATGGATATCAGTGAGGTGGACAACCTGGCTGAGGTGACTCAACATTTGGTGACCCGTTTCCCTGAACTGAATGTTCTTATTAATAATGCCGGTGTGCAGTTTGCCGAGGATCTCACCCACCCGGAACCGTTAACGATGCTGTCATCAATCGCCACGAACATGACGGGGCCGATGATACTGACCAGCACACTATTGCCCCATCTACTGACACAGTCAGAAAGTGCTGTCATAAACGTCACGTCTGATTTGGCATTTATGCCCTATACACGGGTGCCGTCATACTGTGCCGCCAAGGCCGGGCTTCATTCTTGGACTGAATCTTTACGCTTCCAGTTGCGTGAATCTCGTATTCACGTCATTGAAATTACTCCGCCGATGGTACAAACCGATCTACACGGCAGTAAAGACAGCCAGATAGCAATGCCTCTGGATGACTTCATCGAGGAGGTCATGGTTTTGCTTCAGTCCGACAGTCAGTCAAAAGAAATCAACGTTGAACGCAGCAAATTGTTCCGCTTCGCTGAACGAAACGGGAAATACGATGAGATTTTTCTGGCGTTGAATAGTCACCAGTAAAGCTCTGCGCCTAAGCACATTCCGTGCAGCGATACCGCGCGGAATTTATCTGACGCAAAGCATACGGCACCCGCACCCCCGATTTATCGTGGTGATCGGCGTGGTGACGGAAGCGGACGTACAAACCTCCGTGAAAATATCGTAGTATCCTAAGCCATGGAAGGCTTGGCTTCTGTCAGCTATTGCAACGTCGACCCTTGCTTCAATATCTTCTTATACGCTTTCAGACACCGCGGGTAACTCATTTTGAATATCAATAAGTATGGTCAACCTGTAGGTTTCCCGCTGCCGGACTGGCAGCCTCTTGCCTTTCCTCCACGGACTCAGCTAAGTGGCCGTCACTGTAACCTTTTACCTCTGGAAACCCGTCATGGCGAGGCACTGTTTCAGGCATATTCGCTGACCGAAGATGACAGGGACTGGACCTGGCTTGGCGCCGAAAAGCCCGCGAGTCTGGAAGAAATGATGTTATGGATTACCGGCAAAGTTAACGATTTCAGCCTGGTTTCATGGGTCGTGGCAGATATAAAAAACAACCGCCCGGTGGGTGTGGTCTGCTACAGCAACGTTGATCCCGTAAACGGAGCGATTGAGATCGGACATGTTACCTGGTCGCCGTTGATGCAAAAAACCAGCATGGGAACGGAGGCTCTCTTTCTGCTGATGAAAAATGCCTTTACCTTGGGCTACCGGCGGATTGCATGGCGTTGCGACTCACTCAATCAGGCATCAAGGAACGCAGCCGAAAGAGTCGGGTTTACGTTTGAAGGGCGTTTTCGTCAGGCCATGACACGTAAGCAGCGCAATCGTGACACTGACTGGCTTTCCGTCATTGACACAGATTGGCCGAATATTGAAAGAGCGCTTGAGGGCTGGCTGTCGCTGGAAAATTTCAACCAGAACGGCGCACAAAAGCGCAGGCTGGAAACCTTCTTTCTGGATAGCCGATAACAGTGAGGAGCCGGATCGGCATACCTGGTCTGGACAAATCTGGCTGCTCAAAAACGTTGTGTTCGCCTGCATATGCGTCAGGAGGTCTCTTTTACAACGTTTATCGCGTTTATAACGGAAGAGGGTGAAAAGAAAGACGAGGATACCTTTGTCTACGCACTTCTCAAAAAAAGAGTGGGAGTCAAAGGTGTCGCTGTATGCCTGCCGCTTGCTCGCCGCTGGCCTCGATTATCGTTATCGGTGATGTGGGCCAAAAGAAAGTGAACATGCATGAGTAACCCTGCGGCTTAATGAAATTCAAAAGATTTTTGTCCGCTATCTTTCATCGTTCAGAATGGGGTTTCAGAAATGGACAGAGAAAAACTCAAAAAAGACTGGGTGAAAATCGCGCCGCCTTCTGCCAAAGTTGAACGCATCGAAGCATATTTTAGCGGCCACGGGGCTTTGTTGAATAAATCAGATTTCGGGTAAGTCTCCCCCGTAGCGGGTTGTGTTTTCAGGCAATACGCACGCTTTC